>NZ_BAAABF010000001.1:0-985562 GCF_054767895.1 Clostridium sp. CTA-17 | reverse complement strand
TAGAATTTAAATTATTACGGAGAAGATATTACGTTAAAAAGCTGAGACTGTTCGAAGCGAAGCAAGTTTCGAAGCTTTAGTAATATCTTCGGAGTAATGATTATAAATTCTTAGCGAAATCTAGTAATTCTCGGAATATGTTTGTAAGTTTTATAAAAAGTTATTTTGATACACGTCCTTTTTTATTTATATTTAAGGTAAAAATAAGGAAAGTGAAACATTAAAGTAATATTTAACAAGTAAAATTATACAAGGGAAATAATTCTTACATTTTTGTAATGTAAATGAAATATTAATCAATGGATTATTAAGAAAGGTAAAGTGTATAATAAATTTGGATTTTAAACATGGGGAGGATAAAAGGTGAAGTTAAATATAAAGATAAGTGACAAATTAAAATTATTTTTTAAGATAGCATTCGTTTCTGTAGTAATATTATTTATAGTTAAGGAATTTACTTCAGTATTTAAAAATTTCAATTCAGAATATTTCTTTATGTATAGAAATAAATTAGATTTTTTAAACCTATTAATAATTGCAGTATTAGGTATAATTTCTTATATTCCTTTATCTTTCTATGATTTTATTTTAAAGAGAAAAGTTGGAATAAGATTAAGGAATAGGAAACTATATAAGTATTCTTGGATAGCAAGTTCAATTGCAAGTTTACTTGGATTTGGAGGAGCTACATCCTTAGCCTTTAAACAGTATTTTTATGGTGATTATGTAAATGATAAAAAGAAATTATTGAAAGAAATTGGTAAAATAGTAGCCTTAAATTTAACAGGCTTATCAATAGTTTGCTGTACATATATGGGGATTCAAATATCTTCATGGAATAACTTAGGTATAATAAAATATGCTATAGGAATAATAGCTTTATATGCACCAGGATTTATAATTTATTCAGCTTATAAATATAGCAAAACAAGTGATAAGTTAGAGTTTTTCAGTACCTTAGGTATTATATTCATATCATTTTTAGAGTGGATTACAACAATAATTTTAATTTATGCTACTTTAAGAATAACAGGAGCATCAATAAGTGTTATAACTTTCTTACCAATATATATTGAAGCAGCTGTTGTGGGAATGATTAGTATGATTCCAGGGGGAATTGGTACCTTTGACTTAACTTTTATGACTGGATTAGAAGTATTAGGTATTCCTATAGAACAAACTCTATTAGTTATAATACTTTACAGAATAAGTTATTACATAGTTCCAGCTCTTATAGGTGTATTACTTTTTGTCCATGATTTCGGTGGGAAAATAAATAAAAAGTTTAATGGATTGCCTTATGAGATAGTATCTAAGGTGGCTTATAAGATAGTAGTAGCTTTAGTATTTATATCAGGAGCTATTATAGTTTTATCAAATATAGCACCTCAATATTTATTAAAGATAAAATTATTAAAAGAAATTTTAGGCAAACAGGTATTAGGCTTATCAATTGGAATGAGCGTAGTACTAGGATTTTTAATAATGCTTGCAGCTCTTATGCTAAAATATAGGGCTAAAAGTATTTACAAAGCAAGTATGGTTTTATTTATATTAGGAATAATATTATCCTTAACAAAGGGAATTAATCCTTATGAATTAGTGTTTTTAATTATTGTAGCTTACCTTTTATATTTAAGTAAGAGAATGTTCTACAGGGATAGTTTTGTTGTAAGTTGTAAAAATACCTTAATAGATTCAGGTATATTAATTGCATCTTTTTCAATTTATTTCTTTATTTTAATTACCTTTGGAACACATCTTAAATATGTAGGAATAGTCCGTAAAATGCCTTATAAGATGGCATATAAATTTGGATTTATAGCCTTTGCTTTAGTAACTGTAATATATGTAGCTATTTACTTTTTTAATATAAGAAGAAAAATTCCTGTTAAGACCTTTGATCAATGTAGCGAATATGTAGAAAAGATAATAGAAGAATACAAGGGTGATTCCCTAACTCATTTAGTATTTTTAAAGGACAAGTATATTTATTTAAATGAAGATAAGGACATTTTCATTCAATATGAAGTCTATGGAGATAAGCTTTTTGTTTTAGGAAATCCTGTGGGAAATAATGAAAATCTATTTAGGGAAATAGAAAAGTTTTGTGAGTATGCTGATAACTATGGTTACACACCAGTTTTTTATCAGGTTAATGATGAAATGATAAGTTACCTTCACTCTAATGGATATGATTTTATGAAAATTGGAGAAGAAGCTAAGGTTGATGTAAAAGAATTTAAAGTTGTAGGAAATAAAATGAAGAGCTTAAAAACTTCAAGAAGTAAGGTTACTAAGGAAGGTTATACTTTCCACATGGTTGAACCACCTTTTTCAAAGGAATTTCTAGATTCTTTAAGAGAAATATCAGATGAATGGTTGGATGGAAGAAAAGAAAAAGGATTTTCAGTGGGATTCTTTGATGAAGATTATTTAAATAAAGCTCCTATAGCTATTTTAAAGGATAGAGAGGGAGAAATAAAAGCCTTTGCTAATATAATGTATATGTATGATGATGAAAGCTTTTCAGTGGATTTAATGAGATTTAGTAAAAATACTCCAAGGGGAGTTATGGATTTTATGTTCATAAATTTAATTGAGTATGGAAAAGAAAAGGGATATGAAATATTCAATATGGGAATGGCTCCTTTAGCCAATGTTGGTTTATCTAAATATGCTTTTTGGAATGAAAAATTAGCCCTTCAATTCTATGAGAATGGACAAGCGCTTTACTCCTTTAAAGGATTAAGACGTTTTAAAGAGAAGTTTAGTCATAATTGGGAGTATAAATATATTGCTTACAGAAGAAATACATCCATACTAATAACGGTAATACAAGCAGCTATAGTTTGCTCAAGAAACAGAAATGTAGATGAAAGTATAGTTGTAAGAAACTTAAAAAGCTTAATTAAATAAAAGTTATATTTTAATAGGGTGTATAGTGAGATTTCTATTTATACAAAACTTAATTAAGAATAAAATATATGATTTTAAAAGGACCTAAAATTGGTCCTTTTAATTTTTAAATAACTTTTGCTTTAAGTGGATTATTAGTTTAAAATAAGCTTAAATAATATACTTTATATTAAAGAGGAGCTGAGAATATGAAAAAACTTAAATGGGGAATATTAGGACCAGGAAATATAGCTAGAGATTTTGCACAGGCTTTAAATAGGGTTAATGGAGAGGTTTATGCAGTAGCTTCTAGAAATAAGGAAAGAGCAGAACAATTTGCAAGAGAAAATAATGTTAAGAAAGCTTATGGAAGCTATGATGAGATTATAAAAGACAAGGATATAGATGTAGTGTATATAGCAACACCACACAGTAATCATTATGAGTACATTATAAAAAGTTTAAATAATAGTAAGCATGTTTTATGCGAAAAGGCTATAACTGTGAATGAAAAAGAGTTAGAAGAAGCTTTAAAAATAGCAAGAGAGAAAAATTTAGTTTTAGAAGAAGCAATGACTTTATTTCATATGCCCTTATATGAAAAGGTTATAAAGAAAATAAATAAGGAAGACTTAGGAAAAGTGAATATGGTTCAAGTTTCCTTTGGAAGCTTCAAGGAATATGATGAAAATAACAGATTCTTTAATCTTGATTTAGCTGGAGGAGCACTTTTAGATATTGGAACTTATGCCTTATCCTTTGCAAGATACTTCTTATCTAGTATGCCAGATGAAATCTTAAGTACAGTTAAGAAAGCTAAAACTGGTGTAGATGAGCAGTCAGGAATAATATTAAAGACAAAGGAATATGAAATTGCAACTATATCCCTAGCATTTAGATCTAAAATGCCTAAGAGAGGAATTGTTTCTTGTGACAATGGGTTTATAACAATTGATAATTTCCCAAGAGCTAATAAGGCAACTATAAACTACTTAGATGGTACAGTAGAAGTTATAGAGTGTGGAGAAGAGGAAAAGGCCTTAGATTACGAAGTTATCTTTATGGAATCTAGAATAAATGAAAATAAAGAATCTAATAGCCTAGAGTTAACTTATGATGTTACAAAAATTATGAATAAGGTTAGAAAAGATTGGGGAATTGTTTATCCCTTTGAAAAATAATTAAAGTTTTATGAAAGATTTAAGCTTTGTAATATCTTTAATATTAAAAAATAATATATGAAATTAAAAGTCACCTAAGGAGTATAATATAGTATTAATATTTCTTAGGTGATTTAATTTGGATGTTAATGCTTTAAAAAAATATAAATCTTTAAATTATACAAATTTTAATAGTGATATGGATTCCTTTGTTAATTCAAATAATCTAGAAAGTAGCACTGAGTATCTTTTAGTAACTAATTTAAAAACTAAATATACTTATATTTATAAGAAGTCTAATAATAAGTGGATAAGAATGTATAAATGGATTAGCACAGTAGGTAAGCCTTCTACACCTACTAGAAAAGGGATTTTTTTTATTAATGGAAGAAAGGCAGGATTTTCTGGAGCAGATTATTCAGTAAAGTATGCTACAAGGATAGTGGATGGCTATTATTATCACTCAATATTATATGATAAGACTGGAAAGTATATAAAGGATGGTAGGCTTGGTGAGGCACTAAGTCATGGATGTATTAGGCTTAATCCAGATAATGCTAAATGGATATATGATAATATACCAGATAATACTACGGTTTTAATAGCGTAGATTACACATACTATTTTTGAACATTACTTTGAAAGGAGAAATTAGTATGGAGAAAATTCATTGTTTAGTAGATGGATTAGGAAGTTCTACAAATAAAACTCAAGTTAAGAATGCCTTAGAAAATTTAGAGGGTGTTCAAAAGGTATGTGTAGATGTAGCTAGAGGAAGTATAGAAGTTATGTTTAATGAGCATACAAGTGAAGGTGAAATTAAAAACTGCATAGAAAACACAGGATTTTCTATAAGAAGTTAGTAATAGTTTTTAAAAGAAACTTTATTAAAAACTATAAATAAACTCTATAAAAATATTCCGAGTAAATTTGCACTAATAATTTATAGTGATTACTCGGAATATTTTATTAAAATCTTAAAACCTATTATTAACTTAATATAGTTTAAGCCTTAGTTTTTATAGCTTTTGAACATTAGTAGCCATTGGGCCTTTTTCCCCTTCAGTTATATCAAAAGAAACACTTTCACCTTCATGTAAATCTTTTTCAGGTCCTTTTTCCTTCACTTGTGATATATGTACAAATACATCATCACCTTCATCACAAGAAATAAAGCCATATCCTTTCTCTTGATTAAACCATTTTACTATTCCAGTTCTACTACTCATAAATACATCTCCTTAAATAAAAAAAGTTTAAACACTAATAGTATTTCATATAATAGTAAATTTAAACATATTTCTTTTATAATTTTAAGAGAATCTTAAATGAATTTTTTGGAATATTTATTGAAATTTAGTTTAAATTTAAGTAGAAGTATAATTTAAAACTTTCAGGTTTATAACTTTAAGTACAAAAGTGATTTTTTAGAAAAAGTTTATTAAGGCTATTACCAGATGTTATAATGATAAAAAATGGTATTTTAGGAGGAGTTATGGATTGTAAAGGGGTTATTTTTGATTTTAATGGAACTCTTTTCTGGGATTCAGAAAAGCATGATATTGCTTGGAGAGAATTTTCAAAAGAGATAAGAGGTAGAGAACTTAATGAAGAGGAATTTAAAACCAAGGTACATGGAAGAACAAACAAACTTATTTTAGAGTATATTATTGGAGAAGATTGTGAAGAAAGTAGAATAGATGAACTTTCTAAAGAAAAGGAAAGACTTTATAGGAATTTATGCAAGGAGGACAAGGATACCTTTAAATTAGTACCAGGAGCAGAGAAGTTTTTTGACTATTTAAAAGAAAAAGAAATTCCATTTACAATAGCAACGGCTTCTATAAAAGAAAATGTTGATTTCTTTGTTGAAAGTTTTAATTTAAGAAAATGGTTTGAAATTGATAAAATAGCCTTTGATGATGGAAATACAAAGAGTAAACCAGACCCAGATATTTATTTAAAGGCAGCAAAACTTTTGGAGGTGGATATTAAGGAGTGTATAGTTTTTGAAGATGCTATTTCAGGGATAAAGTCTGCAAGTAATGCTGGAGTAAAAGAAATAATTGTTATTGATAGATTAGGAAAAAAAGAATCCTTCAAGGAAATAAAGGGCGTAAAGAGAATAATTAAGGATTTTAATGAGCTTTTATAATTAATTATTATTAAAATAATTAATATATTAAGAGAGCATGTATAAAAACCACTTTTAATAAGACTTACAGACATATTGGAAGAATTATTAGATTTTTTCTTCATACTGTTTGTAAGTTTTATTATTAATTTTTAATATATGCTTTTGTAATATTATTGTATATAGTTTATTGGAAAGTTTTGATAAAATTTTTATATTAAGAACTGGAGAAAGGAGATCAATTTGAAGAGTTTAGTTATTAAGTTTATTTCGATTTTTATAGGAATAATATTCATAGCATATTACATCTTAGTTAATGCTTTAACTGGAAAGACAACTTTTAGTTTTTTTTACTTAATATTAGGCATAGGTATTATATTATACACTCTTTTAATAAATAAACTTTTAAAATTACAGTGGTTTAAAAAGGTGTACAAGCCTATGAAGATTTTAGCCCTTATATGCATAAGTATATTTATAATAGTGGAGGGAGCAATAATTTTCTATCCTAAAAAATCCTTAAAGCCTTGTGATTATATAGTTGTTTTAGGGGCTGGAATAAGAGGAGAAAATTTAACTGCCACATTAAAAGACAGATTAGATAAGACCGTAGAATATTTAGAGAAAACTGGATACAATGGAGAGATTATAGTATCAGGTGGACAAGGTCCTGGGGAAAGTATAACTGAGGCTGAAGCAATGACAAAATATCTAGTGGAAAATGGGGTGCCAAAGGATAAAATTGTACTTGAAAATAAAGCAACTAGTACATATGAAAATCTAAATTATTCTAAGAAAATCATAGAAAACTTAAGTGGAAAGCCTATAAAAGACTTAGATATTTTAGTTATTACCACAGATTTTCATGCTATGAGAAGTAATCTTTTAGCCAAAAGAAATGGATATGATAATGTTGATTTATATACAAGTAAAACTCAGTGGTATTTAGTACCCTCTATGTATGCAAGAGAATTTTTTGCCTTTGGTAAATCATACCTCATTGATAAGAGCATTTAATTTTCATAAATATTTAAACTTTAATTGCTTAATTTAAATTAGGCATGAGTTAGGATTAAAATTTAGAATATAGGATTAAAATGAAAAGCAGATTAGAAAAAACTAATCTGCTTTTTTATTTGCATGTAGTTATATGAATAAAATGTAAAAGGAGAATCACAACACAAAGAAACAAATTACAGGTTATATAGTTTAAGAATATTCATAGAAGGTACTACATGCTTGTGTAAAATAAGAAAAAGTGAGGTTAAAAATTACTAAATTATAATTTTTATTATTATATATTTATGAACTATTTTTATGGAATATTACAAAATATAAAAAAACTATGAAAATTTTTATTTACAAATTGTTTAAAAATACTTAATATAATATATAGAAATAATATTTTGAGATTTTTATTGCACTTTGGAGGTGGTATGAATGGAAAGCGTTCCCCCTAGTAGGAACTTAAGATTAAAATTAAAAATAAGAGGAATGGTACATTTATATACCTTTAATGAGCAAATTACAATATAGGTAGTTATCATTCCTCTTATTTAAGGAAAAGAGGAAATGATATGAATAAAAGAATAACAAAAGAAAAGTTAAAGGATATTTTAGCTAAATATCCAACTAACAAATTTGATTCTCTAGATGATATACATCCAGCTGATATAGTTGATTTATTAGAAGAGAATGAGGAAAATATTAAGCTTATAAAGAAACTTCCAGAAAATATGATTGCAGATATTATAGATTTTGCGAAGGATGATGATAAGGTAAATATATTAAAAAGTTTACCTGAAGAAAAGAAGAAGAAAGTTTTAAATTTAATAGCTTCAGATGAACTTACAGACTTGATGGCAAATCTAGATCGTGAAGAAACTAGTAAATTACTTTCAAGTATGCCAGTTCAAGATGCCAAGGATTTAAGAAAATTATTAACATATGCACCAGATACAGCTGGTGGTGTTATGGCCACAGAGTTTATTTCTATAAAGGATACTATGAGTGTAAAAGAAACCTTGGAGTATCTTCAACTAGAAGCTCCAAAGGCTGAATCAGCTTATTACATATATGTGGTTGATGACTTAGGAATATTACAAGGGGTAGTTTCTTTAAGAGAACTTGTAATAAGTAAGTTTGACGAAAAAATTTCAGAGATTGTGAATAAAAACGTCATAAGTGTTCCTTTTGATATGGACCAAGAAGAGGTTGCAAATATATTTGATAAATATGGACTTTTAACAATACCAGTTGTTGATTATAAAGATATGCTTTTAGGTATAATAACAATTGATGATGTTATTGAAATTATAAAAGAAGAAACAACTGAGGATATACATCGTCTAGGTGGTGTAGATGGAGAAGAAAAAGTTGATAGTACTGTAAAAGAATCTGTAAAAAGTAGATTGCCATGGTTATTTGTTAACCTAATAACTGCTTTCTTAGCTTCTGCTACTGTTGGACTTTTTGAAGGAACTATTAGTAAGGTTGTAATTTTAGCTACATTTATGCCTATTGTTGCAGGTATGGGTGGAAATGGAGGAACTCAAACCTTAACAATTATAGTAAGAGGTATAGCATTAGGAGAATTAACTTTTAAAAATGCAAAGAGAATTTTCTTTAAGGAAATTGGAGTTGGTATTTTAACAGGAGCTGCCACTGGATTAGTAACTGCAATAGTTGCTGTTTTCTGGTCAGGAAAACCTGCAATTGGAATAGTAATAGGATTAGCTATGATATTAAATATGACTGCTGCTACTTTTGCAGGATATTTAGTACCAGTTGTTTTAAAAAAATTAAAAGTAGACCCAGCTTTAGCTTCTGCTGTTTTTGTTACAACAGTAACTGATGTATGTGGATTTTTCTTCTTCTTAGGTTTAGGAACTTTATTCTTACCATATTTAACTTAGATTATTATTTTTATTAAGAGGGTGGAATTAATGAAGAAGAGTTTTAGAAGTAAAAACATTTTATTAGTGATAATTTTAGCACTTTTAGTATTTGTAGGAGGCAATATTTATTTTAGCAATCCTGACAATTTAGCAAGATTAGAAGTTGGAAATAATCCTCAAGGAATAATGAGTATACAAGAAAGTAATAACTAAAAAAACTCTCAATTAAGATTTACGTCTTAATTGAGAGTTTTTTAGTTATTTTTTTATTTTTTTAGATTGAATATATTCAATTATAGAAATTATAAATCCAACAAAACATAAAATAGCAACAAGAATATAGACAAATCTCATTCCAGAAATAAATATATCAGGTTTTCCAGGAATTGATCCTAAAACTCTAAAACCAGCTAAATTACTCATTTTTGCATATAAAATAGAGGTTGAAGCTGATACTCCAAAGGCAAGACCTAAATTTCTTATTAGGGCATTAGTACCTCCTGCTATTCCAAGTTTATCCTTAGGAACAGAGGACATTATAAGGTTTGTATTTGGAGATTGGAATAATCCGTTTGAAAAACCTAATAAAGATAACATAAGGAATATTGCTGTTTCACTTGAATTACCATTTAATGATGATAATAGAATCATTGAAACTCCTGTTAAGAATAATCCTATTAAAGTAAGTATTTTACTTCCTATTTTATCTGATAATGTTCCACTAAGAGGCGCAACAACAAATAATACAATTGGATAAGCTGTCATTATAACTGAAATTTTTCCAGGACTATATCCTAAAATATCATTTAAGTAAAATGGTTGAATAACATTAATTGTATTTATTGCAGCAAAGGAAATAAATGCACATATTAAACTTACAGAGAATATTGGCTTTTTAAATAAACTTAAATGAAGCATAGGATTTTTTGTCTTGTTTTCAAAGGTTAAGAAGAAAGCAAGAATAATAAGTCCAATTATTAATCCTAGGATTACATATATGCTAGTAAAGCCTAAATGTTGGCTAATTAATATTGATGTAAATATAAGAATTGTAGCAATAAAAAACATTACTGCTCCAGGTTTATCCATTGACTCAGATTCCTTAGGAATTCTTATTGGTAGATATTTTTTAGCGAATATGTAGCATATTATACCTATAGGTACATTTATTAAGAAAATATAGTGCCAAGTAAAGTATGTAACTATGAAGCCACCTAATGCAGGTCCTAATATAGAACCTAAGGCAACAAAGGAACCAGATATACCTAGAGCTTTTCCTCTTTCCTTAGGAGGGAAAACGTCTGTTATAATACCTTGGTTAGTTGCCATTAACATAGCAGCACCAACAGCTTGCACAACCCTAGATAACACTAAAATAGGAAGTGATGGAGATATTCCACAAAGTAAAGATCCAAGAACAAATACTAAAATTCCTTTTATAAATACTGAACTTTTTGAATGCATATCTCCTAATCTACCAAAGATTAAAATAGATGCAGAAATTATTATTAAATATGAACTTACAATCCATTCAGTTCCAGCCATAGTTGCCCCTAGTTCTCTTTGAAGAATTGGAAGAGCTACATTAACTATGCTACTATCTAAACATGCCATGAATGGTTGCATTACTAATACTGCTAATATAAACCATCTGTTTTTATATACTAAATCACTTGTAATGTTAGAGTTTTCATTAGCATTATTCACCTAATCATCTCCTTTATTAAATTTCTGTTAAGTATTGACTATACAATTATAAAACGACAAAATTTTATTGTCAAAATTGAAAAATCTTTCATTTTCTTTGTGTAAACGTTTCTCATAAATTGAAAAATATTAAATTTCTAATAATTACTTTCTTTATTAAAAGTTGACTTTAATTAAATTAAGCTTACCTAAAAATATTGTTTTAATTTGGAAGAGGGAAATATTATATATTATTATTTAGATAAAAGTGTTAGAATGGATGTAAAGGAAATAAGTTACAGAATAGGAGGAGCTAAATATGCTTAAAGTATTTTTTTCTTTTAAGAAACATTTTATAGAACATAAGCTATTGATTCTTTCAGTGGTTCTTTCTCTATTCATGTCTAGCATATTAAAATGGAGTTTCTTTAAATATATAGTTGGTATATTATCTTTTTGTATGATCATGTTAGATTACAAAGAGAATTTAGAAAATTTCTTTAAAAGCAAAAATTTAATATATAAAAAGTATATAAAGAATATATTTTATTTAGTTGATAGTTTAATTATAGGATTTATAATCAATGAAATATTTTGGATATTTACTAAAGATGAAATTTTTCAATTTAAAGAAGGGGTCTTAAAGAGCACATTAATAACAACAATAAGTATAATAGCAATTGTTAATATTGTTTATGCACTTTTGTTAGAAAAATTAGATTTTGAAGATATAAAGTGGATAAATATCGTGATAACTTTATTTATAATGAATAGTAATATTATTAATGGAACAATAAATAGTTTATACATAATTCAAAGTAAAGATGGATTAAATTTAATTATTACTTTAACAATTGTTTTAGGTATATTTTTTATTAGCTATTATATATTTAAAACTTTGATTTTACAAAGTATTAAATTAAAAAAATAAATATAAAAATAGGTATTGGGAAGAATAATAATAAATTATTTCAAATATGAGGAGGTAAAAAAATGAAAAATAATTTTTTAAAACACAAAAAAAGTCCATTAATGTATCCAGCTTATACAGGTTCATCTTCAACTAAGGGGGAAGGTTTTAAATTAAAACCTTTAGATTATCCTTATGATGCTTTAGAGCCATCAATAGATCAAGAAACAGTGAAAATTCACCATGATAAACACCAACAAGCTTATGTAGATAAATTAAACAAAGCTTTAGAAAAACATCCTGAACTTTATGGAAAAAGCCTATATGATATTTTAAGCAATTTAGATGATATGCCAGAGGATATTATGGCTGACTTAGTAAATCAAGGTGGTGGAGTTTACAATCATGAATTCTACTGGAGTATTTTAGGAAAAGGCTGTAATAGACCAGTTGCTGAAATAGCAGATGCTATAGATAGAGATTTTGGTTCTTTTGAAGAATTCAAAGAGAAATTTAAACAATGTGGAATCTCTACTTTTGGTTCTGGTTGGGCATGGTTAGTTAGTGATAAAGATGGAAATTTAGAAATTATGTCAACTAAGGATCAATCATCTCCTATTTCTTTAGGATTAATTCCTATATTAACAATGGATGTTTGGGAACATGCTTATTATTTAAAATATCAAAATAGACGTCCAGAATATATAGATTATTTCTTTGATATTATAAACTGGAAAAAGTGTGAAGAATATTATAACAATAGATAATAGAAAAATATTATAAAATATATAGTAAATCATAGAAAGAGCGTGTATTAAAATAAGTTTTATTAAAAAATTGTTTTGGTACACCTCTTTTTTAAATATTAAATGGTAATATTTGTAAAAATAGTGTAGTATACATATTATGTGAAGGGTAAATTTAAAATTATACTTATGGAAAAAATATATTAGGTTTTTAATAAAAAGAGCTTAATTATTAGAAATAGGGGGAGAATTATGACACATTATAAGTCTATGAAGAAAGAGAATTCTATTGAGGAAGAAATCATAGATGTAACTGGGCAACTTACAAATGAGTTAGAGGTTAATGCTAAAGATATTGTAAATTATGAGATAATTTCAGAAGCTAATGGAGAATTAAGAGAAATAGTAAATACTGAAATTTTAAAAAGTGATGAGTTAGAAATAGCTGTTGATAGAAATTTTCCTAATATAGTTCAATATAAAATAGGAGATAAATTTATTAAGGGAGCAAGTAAATCAAGAGATGATTTCTTAATAAACGGCAATATATTTAAACCTAAAGTAACTTCGGAAAAAATTTCTGATGATTTTGAAGGGGAATATTATTTATATAGGTTAAATTTTGAAGGTATAAATATAGATATGACCATAACTTTTAAAATAATTGAAAATAGTGTAAAAATTCAGTTTGAGGAAATAAATGAAAATGGAGAATTTAAAGTTGTAAAAATACAAATTCCAAATCATAATCTTGTAAGCATAAATGAAAAAGAAAATTCAGATATTACTACAGAAAGTGTTCGTGGAATATTAAATTCTGATGATTACTTCTATGATTTAAGAGAAAAAAAAGTAGATAAAAATCCAGTCAATCAGACTATTGCATTTTTAGATAATGGAGGATTAATTGCATCTTTAGAAAATAACGTACTTGATTATGAAAAACAAGTATATTATCAAACAACTTTAAATAAAGGAATTAAAGAAGTAGGTCTTTGGAATGGAGCATGGACATATAGAGAGCAATTAAGTAATTCAGAAGAAGGAGTTTTTAGTGGAATAACTGAACTACCTTGGTCAAGAATTGTAATTTCAGGAGATAAAAATTAATTGAAATTGTGAATTTTCAAGCAAAAAAATATTGAGTTTAAGAATATCAATATAATGGAATGGATAGAAGTGAATATACTTACAATTTTTTAAAATATTTACATAACTTGTAAATAGTATTATAATTAAAATGTGAATATTTTGAAGTAGGAGGGGACTATGAAAAGAAAAATGCTTAAAAGATTATTAACTTCAGCTTTTGCTTGTATGTTTATTGCAAACGGCTTAATAACTACTACTGTAAGAGCTGTAGGTCCTAAAACTGGGGAGGAAAACCAGATTTTAGTTCCAAATTTAAATCCAACACCAGAAAATTTAGAGGTTGTAGGAGATGGATTTAAGATAACTTCTTCTATAAATTTAGTTGGTGAAGAAGAAGCAGATGAGAATGCAGTAAATGCTTTAAGGGAATTCTTAACTGCAAACAACATAGAAATAAATAGTGAAAATGATCCAAATTCAACTACCCTTATAATAGGTGAGGTTGATGACAATATTCCTGAGTTAGATCAAGCTTTAAATGGAACTACAGCAGAAAATTTAAAGGAAGAGGGGTATGCTTTAGTTTCAAATGATGGGAAAATAGCTATTGAAGGTAAAGATGGAGATGGAACTTTCTATGGAGTTCAAACATTTAAACAATTAGTTAAGGAATCTAATATACCAGAAGTAAATATAACTGATTATCCAACAGTTAGCGCTAGAGGTATTGTAGAAGGTTTTTATGGAACTCCTTGGACACATCAAGATAGACTAGATCAAATTAAATTTTATGGTGAAAATAAATTAAACACATATATTTATGCTCCTAAAGATGATCCATATCACAGAGAAAAATGGAGAGATCCATATCCAAAAAGTGAAATGCAAAGAATGCAAGAACTTATAGATGCTTCTGCTGAAAATAAGGTTGATTTTGTTTTCGGTATTTCTCCAGGAATAGATATAAGATTTGATGGAGAAGCAGGGGAAGAAGATTTTAAGCATTTAATAACAAAGGCAGAATCTTTATATAACATGGGTGTAAGAAGTTTTGCAATATATTGGGATGATATTCAAGATAAGAGTGCAGCTAAACATGCTCAAGTTTTAAATAGATTTAACGAAGAGTTTGTAAAGGCTAAGGGAGATGTAAAACCATTAATAACAGTTCCAACAGAATATGATACTGGAGCTATGGTAAGTAATGGACAACCTAGAGCCTATACTAGAATTTTTGCAGAAACTGTTGATCCTAGTATAGAAGTTATGTGGACTGGTCCTGGAGTTGTTACAAATGAAATTCCTTTAAGTGATGCACAACTTATAAGTGGAATATACAATAGAAATATGGCAGTATGGTGGAATTATCCAGTAACAGATTATTTTAAAGGTAAACTTGCCTTAGGACCAATGCATGGATTAGATAAAGGATTAAATCAATATGTAGATTTCTTTACTGTAAACCCTATGGAACATGCTGAGCTTTCAAAGATATCAATACACACAGCTGCGGACTATAGCTGGAATATGGATAACTATGATTATGATAAGGCTTGGAATAGAGCAATTGATATGCTTTATGGTGATTTAGCAGAAGATATGAAGGTGTTTGCAAACCATTCAACAAGAATGGACAATAAAACTTGGGCTAAATCAGGAAGAGAAGATGCTCCAGAGCTTAGAGCAAAAATGGATGAGTTGTGGAATAAGTTATCTTCTAAAGAAGATGCAAGTGCTCTTATAGAAGAGTTATATGGAGAGTTTGCAAGAATGGAAGAAGCTTGTAATAATCTAAAGGCAAATTTACCTGAAGTTGCTTTAGAAGAATGCTCAAGACAACTTGATGAACTTATTACTTTAGCTCAAGGGGATAAAGCTTCATTAGATATGATTGTAGCTCAATTAAATGAAGATACAGAGGCTTATGAAAGTGCTAAAGAAATTGCACAAAATAAATTAAATACAGCCTTAAGTAGCTTTGCAGTTATATCTGAAAAGGTTGCTCAATCATTTATACAAGAAGCTTTAAGTTTTGATTTAACATTAATAAATCCAAGAACAGTAAAGATAACAGCTTCATCTGAAGAGACTTCAGGGGAAAATGCACCAGCTTCCTTTGCTTCAGATGGTGATATGAACACTTTCTGGCATAGTAAATGGTCAGCACCTGCTCATGGAGGTCCTCATTATTTAACTTTAGAATTAGATAATGTATATGAAATAAATAAAGTTAAATATGCTCCAAGACAAGATAGTAAAAATGGAAGAATAACAGGGTATAAAGTATCTGTTAGTTTAGATGGAGAAAACTTTACAGAAGTTAAAACTGGAACTTTAGAAGATAATGCAGCTATTAAATTTATAGAATTTGATAGTGTTGATGCTAAATATGTAAGATTAGATGTTACAGATAGTGTTTCAGATCAAGCAAATGGTAGAGGAAAATTTGCTACTGCTGCAGAGGTTAATGTTCATGAAAAGTTAAAAGAAAATGCTGAGGTAACAGGAAGTGTATCTCTTGAAGCTTTAGAGGAAGTTCAAGTTGGAGAAAACTTAGAAGTTGGAGTGGGTATAGACGAATTAGTAAATGCAGAAGCTTTTGCTTATGATTTTACACTAAATTATGATGAAAATGCCTTTGAATATGTAGAAACAATTTCTGATGATGGAGTGTTTGTAAATGCTAAGAAAATAGAAGATGGAAAGGTTAGAGTGCTTGTAAGTTCTTTAACTGGAGAACCATTGCCAGCTAAAGAAGTTTTAGCAAAAGTTGTTTTAAGAGCAGAAGCTAAAACAGAAGGAAGTAATTTAAGCGTAACCAATTCAGCAGTTGGAGATGGAGAAGGAGTAGTCCATGAGATTACAGGAACTGAAAAAACAGTTAATATAATAGAAGGAACTAGTCCTGAAATTGTTGTAAATCCAGTAAGAGATTTTAAATCATCAGAAATAAATAAGAGGGATGTAACTGTAACTTGGACAGAACCAGAAACAACAGAAGGCTTAGAAGGATATATTCTTTATAAGGATGGTAAGAAGGTAGCTGAAATAGGAAAGGATGAAACTTCTTATACATTTAAAAAGTTAAATAGACACACAATTTATAACTTTAAGATTGCAGCTAAATATTCAAATGGGGAAGTTTCAAGTAAAGAAAGCTTAACTTTAAGAACTGCAAGATAGTAATACAAATTATAATATAAGGTGCACCTCATTTTGAGATGCACCTTATTAAATTACATAGAATATAAGATGAGATTTATTTTATTAAATAAAAATAGTATAAAAAATTGAAGAAAATATATTTAGTGAGATGTTTTTTGCAGAAAGAAATATTTTTTACAAAGAGATAAATTTTAAATTAGTAAAATGTGATATAAAGCACATTTTATGAATTTGTAAATTATTAGATTTTAAAATATTTATTGAAAAGGATTAATAGGTAAAAATATAATTTGTTTTGAATAATTTGGGAAAAAATATGAGAATTATTCTCAAATGTTGTAATAAAATAAAAAAATATTGAGTTTTTTTAGAAAAATTTTTAGAAATATATTGTTACATCGCCATTGTTTTGTTAAAATAGACGTGAGGGTAATTTAATATCCCATAGGGACGAAAAAAGTCCCAAGTTGTTAAGAGGAATAGATATAGTAATTTTTTTACTATAAGTTATTTTTTAGGGAGGAGAAATGAATATGATGTATTCAAGCGAAGTTCAAGAAATGTGTGTAATTGCTAAAGGTCCAAACCACGGTCCAGCACCAATCCCTGTAGAAGGTAGATGGGTTCAATCAAGAGAAATAAAAGATGTTTCAGGTTTAACTCATGGAGTTGGCTGGTGTGCACCACAACAAGGAGCATGTAAATTAACTTTAAACGTTAAAGATGGTATCATAGAAGAAGCTTTAATAGAAACTATAGGATGTTCAGGTATGACTCACTCAGCTGCTATGGCTTCAGAAATATTACCAGGAAAAACTATATTAGAGGCTTTAAACACAGACTTAGTTTGTGATGCTATAAATACTGCAATGAGAGAATTATTCCTTCAAATAGTTTATGGTAGAAGCCAAACTGCTTTCTCAGAAGGTGGACTACCAATAGGAGCAGGTCTTGAGGACTTAGGAAAAGGATTAAGATCACAAGTAGGTACTATGTACGGAACTTTAGCTAAAGGACCAAGATACCTTGAAATGGCTGAAGGATATGTAACAAAAGTAGCTTTAGATGCAGATGATCAAATCATAGGATACAGATTCGTTCACTTAGGTAGAATGATGGAAATGGTAGCTAAAGGAATGAATGCTAACGAAGCAATGGAAAAAGCTACTGGTCAATACGGAAGATTTGACGAAGCTGTTAGAACTATAGATCCAAGACACGAATAATCTATATATTCATTATTGAAGGAGGATAATAAAATGGCATTATTTGAAAGTTATGAAAGAAGAATTAACCAAATACAACCTGTATTAGAAAAGTACGGAATGGAAACAATAGAAGATGCTAAAGTAGTTTGCGAAAATTTAGGAATCGATCCTTATACAATCGTTAAAGAAACTCAACCAATAGCATTCGAAAATGCTGGATGGGCTTATACTTTAGGTGCTGCTATAGCAATCAAGAAAGGATGTAAAACTGCTGCTGATGCTGCTGAAGCTATCGGAGAAGGATTACAAGCTTTCTGTATTCCAGGATCTGTTGCTGATGACAGAAAAGTTGGATTAGGACACGGAAACTTAGGAGCTATGCTTTTAAGAGATGAAACTAAATGTTTCGCATTCTTAGCAGGACACGAATCATTCGCTGCTGCTGAAGGGGCTATCAAAATAGCTGAAAAAGCTAACAAAGTTAGAAAAGAGCCTTTAAGAGTTATATTAAACGGTCTTGGAAAAGATGCTGCATTCATAATTTCAAGAATCAACGGATTTACATATGTTGAAACTAAATTTGACTATGTAACTGGTAAATTAAACATCGTTAAAGAAACTCCATACTCAAACGGTCCAAGAGCTAAAGTTAAATGCTACGGTTCAGACGACGTTAGAGAAGGTGTTGCTATAATGCATCATGAGGGAGTTGACGTATCAATCACTGGTAACTCAACTAACCCAACAAGATTCCAACACCCAGTTGCTGGAACATACAAAAAAGAATGTGTTGAGCAAGGTAAGAAATACTTCTCAGTAGCATCAGGTGGTGGTACAGGAAGAACTCTTCACCCAGATAACATGGCTGCTGGTCCAGCTTCATACGGTATGACTGATACTATGGGAAGAATGCACTCAGATGCACAATTCGCAGGATCATCATCAGTTCCAGCTCACGTTGAAATGATGGGTCTTATCGGTATGGGTAACAACCCAATGGTAGGAGCTACTGTTGCAGTTGCTGTTGCTGTAGAAGAAGGAATGAACAAATAATAGATATATCAACGCTTAGCGAAGATTTAAATCTATTATAAAGTTTTAATAAATGAGTACACGTTATGTAAATTTTAAATTTGCATAACGTGTATTTTTTTATTATAAATATAACTTTTATTGAAAATGTTTTAGTATAATGAAATCTACAAAAGAATAGAAAAATTACAATTTAGTAAACAAAAATGGTGGAATTTTAAAAAGATTTGTTTTATAATTGTTGGCTAATCTTGATTTAGGAAGTATAATATTATTGGAAAGATTATGAGTAATAAGCAATAATTATAAAAAATTCATTATTTTCGTTGGAATTTATATTGGTTTATAATGGATCTTTTATAAATTAATATAAAATATTAATTATTTGTAAAAGGAGGGTAACATGAATAGAAATAGATTAAGTTGCCTTATAGTAGGTGCTGTAATTGGAGCTGGAGCAATAGCTTGTACATCAAGTACTAAGGTACATGCAAAACCAGTAAATGAACTTAAAAATATCAATGAATCTAAAGGAAATTCATTTGGAGAAATTATTTCATTAGAAGACCTAGGATTAAGAAAAGGGGCAGATTCTTCTCATGAAATAATAACTTCAATACCTAGTGGTGTCAGAGTTAATATAATAGATAAGGTATCAGATAATTGGTATAAGGTTGGTTATAAAGATTTTACAGGATATGTACAAGCTAAGGACATAAGAGTACTAGGAGATAATTTGAATCAAGATAACGTTGGTTTAATTTCTGCTAATCAATTAAATGTGAGAACTAGTCCAAATGAAAATGGTCAAGTAATTGGAACTTTACATAAGAATGATAAGGTAAGCGTTTTAGATAAATCAATTGATGGTTGGTATAAAATTGATTTTAATGGTAGAAGAGCATATGTATCTAGTAAATATGTGAATTTAATTTCATATAAAAATAATGAAATTAAGAAAGAAGTAAAAAAAGAACCAGTTGAAGGAACAGGTAAGGTTAATATAAATACAGCTTTAAATGTTAGACAAGCTGCTACTAACAATAGTAGAATTATTGGTAGCTTAAAAGGTGGAGAAAAAGTTAATATAATAAATGAAAGTAATGGATTCTATAAAATAGAGTTTAATAATTCTTATGGATATGTTTATGCTAAATATATATCAAAGGATGAAACAAATAAGAAAGACCAAGAGGTTAAAAAAGAAACTTCTAAAGTAAATCAGGAAGATGTTAAAAAGAATAACAGTGCTAAATCTAAAAAAGAAGTTAACGTTACTCCTAAAGCAGAACCAGTGGTATTGGCTGTTAGATCTATTAACAAGACAGGAATAGTAAATGTAAGTAGTTCTCTAAATGTAAGAGAAGGAGCAAGTACAAGCAGTAAAGTCATAGGAAGCTTAAGTGGGAACACAAAGGTAACAATAGTAGGAGAAGAAGGAGCATTTTATAAAATAGAATACAAAGGCTCCCATGGATATGTAGCTAAGGAATATGTTAAAGATGTTACAGAAAGTAATAATAGTAACCAAGGTACACAGACTCCAGAAAAACCAAGTACTCCTGAAACTACTAAAAAGACAGGAATAGTAAATGTAAGCAGTTCTCTAAATGTAAGAGAAAGAGCAAGTACAAGCAGTAAAGTCATAGGAAGCTTAAGTGGAAACTCAAAGGTAACAATAGTAGGAGAAGAAGGAGCATTCTATAAAATAGAGTATAAAGGCTCCCATGGATATGTRGCTAAGGAATATGTTAAAGATGTTACAGAAAGTAATAATAGTAACCAAGGCACTCAGACACCAGAAAAGCCAAGTAATCCTGAAACTACTAAAAAGACAGGAATAGTAAATGTAAGTAGCTCTTTAAATGTAAGAGAAAGAGCAAGTACAAGTAGTAAAGTCATAGGAAGCTTAAGTGGAAACTCAAAGGTAACAATAGTAGGAGAAGAAGGAGCATTTTATAAAATAGAGTATAAAGGCTCCCATGGATATGTAGCTAAGGAATACATTAAAGATGTTACAGAAAGTAATAATAGTAACCAAGGTACACAGACTCCAGAAAAACCAAGTACTCCTGAAAGTACTAAAAAGACAGGAATAGTAAATGTAAGTAGCTCTTTAAATGTAAGAGAAGGAGCAAGTACAAGTAGTAAAGTCATAGGAAGCTTAAGTGGAAATTCAAAGGTAACAATAGTAGGAGAAGAAGGAGCATTTTATAAAATAGAATACAAGGGCTCCCATGGATATGTGGCTAAGGAATATATTAAGGATATTAAAGACGAGGTAGTAACAGAACCAGAGAAACCAAGTACCCCTGAAAATAGTAAGAAAACTGGTGTTGTAACTGCATCTAAAGGATTAAATGTAAGAAAAGAAGCTAATACTTCATCTCAAATTGTTGGAATATTAAATAGTGGAGAAAGTGTTGAAATACTAGGAGAAGAAAATGGCTTCTATAAAATAAATTATAAAGGACAAGAAGCTTATGCATCTAAAAATTATATAAATATTTTTGATGGTAACTCAACTGTTAATCCAGGATTAGATATAGGAAATGCTTCAAAAACAAATTATGGAGTATCACTTAACGAATATATAAAATTACAACAAAGAAACAATCCTTCAAATTATTCATATTCAGAATTTGAGAAATATATAAATCCGGCTAAGGCTACTAATAAGCTACAATTCTTAAGAGTAGATAAATTTAGATCAGTAAATGTAAGTGGATTAAGTAGTAGATTAAATAATAAAGGGGTTTTAACAGGTCAAGGACAAGCTTTTGTAAATGCTGCTAGAGCCTTTAATATAGATCCTCTATACTTAGTTGCTCAATGTTTACACGAAACAGGTAATGGAACAAGTAAACTTGCAAAGGGTGTAACAATTACTGAAATTGCAGATGAAAGTAGACCTATATATAATGGTAATGGTCAATTAGTAGGATATCATATGATTCCACTATCTAAGCCAGTAACAGTATATAATTTATTTGGAATAGGTGCCAAGGATAATTCATCAGTTTTCCCTAATAGAGCTTTAATATTAGGAACAACATATGCTTACAATAGAGGATGGACAAGTATTGAAAATGCTATAAAAGGTGCTGCAGAATTTGTTTCATTAAATTATGTTCATAGTTCAAGATATAATCAAAATACTCTTTATAAGATGAGATATAATCCGAATGTATCAAATATATGGCATCAATATGCTACAACTCCATGGTATGCATCAAGTATTGCTGATATTATGAATAGTTATCAAGATTTATATTTAGAAAATAACTTTACATTTGATGTACCTGTATTTGAGGGATAATAAGTAGATAGATTTATGTTTTAATTAAGGAATGCTTAAAAATAAGAGTCTAAATCTTACTTAGACATTTCCTTCATATTTTCTGTAAGTTTTATTATAATACTTTGATACAAACCTTTATGATATTAATTATCATAAAGGTTTATTTGAAATTTAGATAGTATATTTATAAATAATAAGAAGCTAATCATATCAAGAATATTATTATAAAGTTATTAATAAATTTCAACATTTAATTAATTTATTAATAACTTTATAATCTTAAATAAGTAAATGAATAATTAAAACTTTTATTAAGTAAAATAATAAGGAAAGTATGTTTAGGAGTACAAAATTTGGAGGTTTTGGATTGGAAATTTATTTTTATAATAATAACTTTTGCTTTTATAGGATTAGTATGTATATTTAAAAAGTCAAAGATTGGGTTAACAGCTGCTTCAGTAGGTATTATTGGAAGTTTAATTTTATGGGGATTTTTTAAAGTTAGTATTAAGGTTAGAAATTTCTTAGATGGAGTAGGTTTAAGTTTTAAAGATCTATTAAACTTTTTATTTGTAGTTATTACTGCAATAATAGCATTTTTAGTTATTTTTCTTTTTTTAAAAGTATTTAATAATTTTGGAAGTAAAATAAGAAAAAGATAAGACGAAAAGTCTTATCTTTTTTACCATTCACCAGGATAAGCAACTATGTGCAATGTAACTTGACGTCTTCCCCAAGATATACATTCATCATGAGAGTTCATGTAAAGATCAATAATATTTCCTTTTATAACTCCACCTGTATCTGATGCTATAGCATAACCATAACCAGGGATGTACACTTTTGATCCTAATGGAATTACACTAGGGTCAACTGCTATTGTACTTATTCCACCGGGGTCTCTTACAGGTTTAAGGCCCATAGCTGTTAATGTTCCTCCGCTATATGCAGTGGCTTCCATAGAAAGTGTTTTCTTATATTTGCCATCGCTACTAGGTTGGCTAGAACTATTATTACTGCTAGTATTATTTGAAGAGTTAGCAGCATTATTTTTAGCAGCTTCTTCTGCTTTCTTAGCTTCTTCAGCTTTTAATGATTCAATTTTATTTTTAGCAGCTTGTACAGAATTATTAGCTGCATCTCTAACTGAATCAATATTAAGTTGTGGTATTAATTGATTCAATGTGCTAACTGCACTTTCAAGTTCATTAATTGATGAAGATGAATTTATAACTGAAACTGAATGAGATATTAAAGACATTTCATTTTCTTTAATTACCTCTAAAACAGCCTCTTTTTGTCTGTTTAATTCATCAATTTTCTTTTGTTCCTCAAGTTTTTTGCTATCTAAAGTTTTAAGAGATTCCTCGGTTGAAGCTTTCAATTCTTTAAGTTCAGCTTGATCTCTCTCTAATTTTTTAATATCACTATTAAGAGAATCTTTTTGCTCATCTAAACTTTTTATAAGATTTTTATCTAAAGCTGCAACTCTTGCTAAAGCGTCTAATCTTGTTATTAAATCTGATAAGTCTTCAGATTTAAGTAAAAAAACTATTGGATTCATAGAATCCTTGCTTTTATACATGGCACGCATTCTTTTACCTAAAACAGATTGTTTTTCATCTATTTCAGTTTTTAAAGTACTTACTTTACTTTCTGTTTCTTTTAAACTTTCTTCTGTATCTTTCATTTTAGCTTTATTATCTGCTAACTTAGCATTTAATTCTTCGATTTCATTATTAAGTTTTGACACTTGAGAGTTAAGTGAAATAACTTCATTATCTAATTGTGAATATTTTACTTTGTTCTCCTGTATAGTAGATTTCTTATCATTTACTGTATCAGCAAAAACTACATGAGTAGCTGAAATACTAATTGCCATAGCAATTAACGCTGATAAAATTCTTTTTTGCATAAACTACACTCCTTTAGTTAAACTGTCCACAACTTAAGAGCATTTCATCATATATTACTGAATTATAACATAAAAGTCAAATGTAACACAAATTTAACCTTTAAACATTTAAAATATGGTAAGAAAAAATTAACAACTTAATTATACTACAAATATAGAAAATAAGAAATTTACCCTATATTGAAATAATTAAGATTATATATTATAATTAAAAAAAATAATATTTTATATTTTTAGGTTTGATTTTAATTAAAAGGGAAAGTGGTTAAAGTCCACTACAGCCCCCGCTACTGTGATAGGATACAAGTTTCTATTAACCACTGATTATATAAATTGGGAAGGGAGAAATGAGGATAAGCCTTAAGTCAGGATACCTGCCTAAGAATCGTAAACTAAGCTTCGGAGGGAAGAGATTAGTACTTATTTGTTCATAATTTTGAGGAATAATTACTTTGATTTGTAAGCATCTGTTCTTTGTAGCACAGATGCTTTTTATTTTAAAATTTTAGAGGTGAAATATGAAAAAAGCTATATTAGTAGTAAGTTTTGGAACAAGTCATTTAGATGCGTTAAATAATTCTATAAAAAAAATAGAAGATTCAATACAAGAAAGTTTCAAAGAATATGATATTTTTAGAAGTTTTACATCACATATGATAGTAAAAAAACTTAAAGAAAAACATAACATGGAAGTATTATTTCCAGAAGATGCTTTAAAGAGTTTAGCCGAGGAAGGATATGAGGAAGTTATTGTTCAACCACTTCATATTATTCCAGGAGAAGAGTTTGATTATATAAAGCATATGGTAAAGGAATATGAATCATGTTTTAAAAGGATAGAGATAGGAAGACCAATATTCCATTATGAAGGTTTTGAATCAGGTCCAGATGATTATTCATATTTCGTAGATACAATGAAAGATTTAATAGAAAAGAATTCTCCATGTGTATTTGTTGGACATGGTAGTGCTCATCCATCCAATGCTGTTTATGGATGTTTACAATCTGTTTTAATAGATAAGGACTATGAAGATGTTTTTGTAGGAACTGTAGAGGGATATCCTAATTTCTCAAATGTATTAAAGAAAGCTAAGAAGAAAGATATAAAAGAAATAACAATAATTCCTTTAATGGTTGTAGCTGGAGATCATGCTAAAAATGATATGGCTTCAGGTGAAGAAGATTCATGGAAGAGCAGATTTGAAAGTGAAGGAATAAAGGCTAATGTTGTCTTAAAAGGATTAGGGGAATACGAAGAGTTTGGGAATTTATACATAGATAGAATTAATGATGTTATTAATGGTACATATAAAGGACTTGGAGAAACTAAAAAGAAGAAACATAGAAGGGAAATGAAATAATGGATTACATGAAAAGCCCTATGGGAATTGAAAAAAGAAGTTTTGAAATTATAGGTTCTGAAATGCATGAACATAATTTTTCAGAAGAGGAATTACAAATAGTAAAAAGAGTTATACATACTACTGCGGATTTTGAATATCAAGATTTAATAGAAATAAGTGAAGGTGCTATAGAGGCAGGAGTTTCTGCTCTAAAGAATGGAGCTAAAATATATACTGATACAACAATGGCTTTATCAGGAATGAACAAAAGAGCATTAAAAGAATTAAATGCATCAGTTGAATGCTATGTTGGATTAGAAGAGGTATTTAAATTAGCTAAAGAAAAAGAAATAACTAGATCAATGGCAGGAGTTGAACTTGCAGCAAAGGAAAATGTAGATATATTTGTTTTCGGAAATGCTCCAACTGCCTTATTTAAACTTAGAGAACTTATTAAGGAAGGAAAAGCTAATCCAAAGCTTATAGTAGCAGTTCCAGTTGGTTTTGTAGGGGCTAGTGAGAGCAAAGAAGATTTAGATGAACTTGGAATTCCTTATATAAGAGTTAAGGGAAGAAAAGGTGGAAGTACAGTAGCAGCAGCTATAATAAATGCATTACTTTATATGAATTATAAAAGAGATATGTAATAAAGAAGGTAATCTAAATGTTTGATATGTATATAGAAAGTGGTGGAAAGAAACTTAGATGTGGATACACTACAGGGTCTTGTGCAGCAGCTGCTGCTAAAGCCGCCACTTATATGCTTTTTAATAAAAAAGACATAAGTGTTATAGAAATAGATACTCCTAAAAATATAAAACTTAATTTAGAAATACAAGATATACAGGCTAATAAAGATTCAATTTCTTGCTCCATAGTAAAAGATGGTGGAGATGACATAGATGCTACCTCAGGTCTTGAAATATTTGCAAAGGCAGAAGAAATTGAAGAAGGCTTTGAACTATGTGGAGGAGAAGGCGTTGGAGTAGTAACTAAAGAGGGTCTTTTTGTAGAAAAAGGACAACCTGCCATAAATCCAGTACCTAGAGAAATGATAAAAAAAGAAGTCTTAAGTGTACTTCCTAAGGATAAGGGAGTTAGAATAACAATTTTTGTTCCAAGAGGAAGAGAGATTGCTAAGAAAACATTTAACCCTAGATTAGGTATAGTTGATGGAATATCAATACTTGGTACTACGGGAATAGTTTATCCAATGTCAGAAGAGGCCTTAAAGGAATCTATTAGAATTGAAATAAGACAAAAATCTGTAAACAATAAAGACCTTGTATTTGTATTTGGAAATATGGGAGAAAGATTCTTAAGAGAAAGAGGATACAAAAAGGATAATATAGTTGTTATATCTAATTATGTAGGTTTTTCTATAGAGTGTGCCTTAGCTCAAGGAATAAAGGATTTAACAATAGTAGGTCATATAGGAAAGTTAAGCAAGATTGCCTTTGGATGTTTCAATACACATAGTAGAGTTTCAGATGTTAGATTAGAAGTTATAGCTCTAGAGCTTACCTTAATGGGATATGATTTAGAACTAGTACAAAAAGTTTTAGATCAAAAAACAAGTGAAGGTGCTGTAAGACTTCTTGGAGATGATTTTCCTATGTTATATGAAAGAATTGGAGAAAAGGTATTAAAGAGATTAGATATATATGCTTATGGTGAAGCAAGCTTTAATATTCTTATGTACTATGGATCAAAGGAAATGAAGTTACTATATGAATCTAAAAATTCAAACTTGTTTGATTAAACTTAAATTAGAAAGGAATGAAGGCTTTTGGTTAAAATATTAGGATTAGGACCAGGCCATGAAGACTATATAATTCCTAAAGTTATCAAGGAACTAGAAAAAAGTGATTATATAGTTGGTTTTGAAAGAGCAATTTCTAGCTTAAAGTTTTTAAATAGTATAAATGATGAAAGATTTAAGAGAGTAAAAGGTTTAAAAGAAATAATAGAATTTCTAAATGAAAATAAGGAAAAGAGGATTTCAATAGTTGCCTCAGGAGATCCAACCTTTTATGGAATTACAAATTATATATGTAAGAATTATGAGGGAGAAGTTTCTATTGTTCCTGGAATAAGTTCTTTTCAATATTTAACATGCAGAGTTAATAAAACTTGGAATGATGCTTTTGTTGGAAGTATGCATGGAAGAGAAGAGAATTTTATAGAAGTTGTGAAGGAAAACAAACTTTCTATTTGGTTAACAGATAAAAAAAATACTCCTTCTGAGCTAAGTAAAAGGTTAATAGAAAATTCTATAGAATGTACTATATATGTTGGAGAAAATCTTTCTTATGAAGATGAAAATATAACAATTGGAAACCCAAGAGAAATTTGCGAAAAGGATTATGGAGATTTATCTGTAATAATAATTGAAAGATAAATTTTCCTTTGGAGGATATATGAAGTTTATAAAAGATTCAGAGTTTATAAGAGGAAAATGTCCTATGACAAAAGAGGATATTAGAATCCTTACTATTAGTAAATTAGATTTAGATAAAGATTCTAATTTTTTAGATATAGGAAGTGGAACTGGTAGTATTACTATTCAAGCTTCTAAATTTATAGAAGAGGGATCTGTATTTTCTATAGAAAGAGATGAAGAAGCCATAAGGGTAACTAAGGAGAACTTAAAAAAGTTTAATTGTAATAATGTTACCTTATTAGAGGGTGATGCTATAGAACATATGGAATCACTTTCAAATGAGATTAAAAAAGAAAAAATCTCAAAATTTGATTCTATATTTATAGGAGGCTCTGGTGGAGGCCTTGAAAAAATTATAAATATATCAGATGAAATCTTAAAAGAGCATGGAGTTTTAGTATTAAACTTTATAACTTTAAACAATGCATATAATGCAATAGAATTTTTAAAGAAATTAGAATATAAAACAGAAATTTCTTTAGTTAACATAAGTAAAAATAGAGAAAATACATACATGATGATTAGCAATAATCCAATTTTTATTGTTAAGGCATTTAAGGAGGAAAATTAATGGCAATATTATATGGAATAGGTGTAGGACCAGGAGATAGTGAACTATTAACAATAAAGGCAGTAAAGGCTATTGAAAATAGTGATGTTATAGTAGCACCAAGTGCAGAAGAAGGCGGAGAGAGCATAGCATTAATAGCAGCTCAGGAGTATATAAAAGAAGGAACAGAAATAGCTGTTAAACATTTTCCAATGGGAAAGAAAAACAGAGAATTAAAAGTTAAAGAGGCTTATGACTTTATTTTAGAAAAACTTAAAGAAGGAAAAAATGTAAGTTTCTTAACTATAGGAGATCCTTATGTTTATAGTACTTACATACATTTATTAAATTATGTAGAAGATCATGGTTTCCATGTAAAAACTATTCCAGGAATAACATCTTTCTGTGCTGCAGCTAGCATAGTTGATAGAACATTAGTTGTAGGTAATGAACCATTACTTGTTCTTCCAGCAGGTAGAGTACATGACATAAAAGATGAAAAGTTCGTTGTAATAATGAAAGTTTATAAAAAAGAAGAAGAAGTTTTAGATGTCTTAGAAGAAAAAGGATTTGACTATGTGCTAGTTAGTAGAGCAGGTAGAGAAGGGGAAAAAGTTCTAAGAACTAGAGAAGAAATCTTAAATCATAGAGATTACATGTCTTTAATACTAGCAAGTAAATAGATAAAAATTATAAATAAAAATCGTATTTTATTAGGAGGCAAAGGATAAAATGTTATATTTTATAGGTGCAGGTCCAGGAGCTGTTGATTTAATAACTGTTAGAGGAAGAAATTTATTAGAAAAAGCGGATGTTGTAATATATGCAGGATCTTTAGTAAGCAAAGAACATCTAGATGTTTGTAAAGAGGGAGTTAAAATATATAACTCAGCTTCAATGACTTTAGAAGAGGTAGTTGAAGTTATAAAAGAAAATGATGGTGAAGATAAAGTAATAGTAAGACTTCACACTGGAGATCCATCAATATATGGAGCTATTAAGGAACAAATGGATGAACTAGACAAGTTCAATATACAATATGAGGTTGTACCTGGAGTAAGTTCATTTACAGCAGCAGCTTCAGCTATAAAGAAAGAGTTTACTCTTCCATCAGTAACTCAAACTGTTATATTAACTAGAGTTGAAGGAAGAACACCAGTACCAGAGACAGAGGATTTAGAAAAGTTAGCTTCAATAGGAGCTTCTATGGCATTATTCCTTTCTATATCAATGATTGATAAGGTAGTTGAAAAATTAAAAAGAGGATATGGAAGAGAAGATGTTCCTATAGCTGTAATTTCTAGAGCAACATGGGATGATCAAGAAATAATGATAGGAACATTAGAAAATATATCAGAAAAGGTTAAGGAAGCTGGTATAAATAAATGTGCTCAAATATTAGTTGGAGATTTCATTGACTGTAATTATGAGAAGAGTCTTCTTTATGATAAGCATTTTACTCATATGTTCAGAAAAGGAATTGAATAAATATGATTGGAATAATAAGTGTTACTGAAAAGGGAGACTTTATAGGGGATAAGCTTAAGGATTTTTTTGAAGAAAATAATATTAGTTTCAAAGGAATTTATAAAAGTAAATGTGAAGATTTTTCTTTAAAAGGAGCCACACAGGAAATGTTTGAAACTTGTAAGAATATTATTTTTATAAGTTCAACAGGAATTGCAGTTAGGGCTATAACTCCTTTTATAGTAAAAAAAGATAAGGATCCAGGGATTGTTGTGGTTGATGTAAACAATAAGTTTACTATAAGTTTAGCAGGAGGACACATTGGTGGAGCCAATGAATTAACTTTAGAAGTAAGTAAAGTTTTAAATAATACCCCAGTTATAACAACTGCCACAGATAATCAAAATAAAGTTGCACCAGACATGGTTGCTAAAAGTAATAATCTTATTATAGAAGATTTAAAAAAGGCTAAAGAGATAGCTTCAAGGTTAGTAAACAATAAAAAAGTTTATTTTTTAGATGATAATAATTTAATTAAATTGCCTTTAGGTTATGAAAGTACATATTTATTAAAAGACAATACTCTTTGGATAACTAATAAGGAAAAAAGTGAAGAGGAAAATCTTAAGGGAGTTTTAAGATTAATAAGAAAAAATATATTACTTGGAGTAGGTTGCAGAAAAGGAGTGTCTTCACAAGAGTTAATAGATTTTGTGAAATCTTCACTTAAGGATTTAAATATTGATAAGAGAGCTGTCTTAAAAATAGGATCAATAGATTTAAAAAAAGAGGAAAAGGCTATTTTAGATTTAAGTGAATATTTAAATTGTCCTTTTGAAACATTTTCTAAGGATGAGATTAAGAGTGTTCAAGATGAATTTGAAGGCAGTGATTTTGTAGAAAAATCTGTTGGAGTAAGAGCTGTATCAGAGCCAGCAGTTCTTTTAATGAATGGAAATATTATAGTAAATAAACTAAAGAAAAATGGAATGACGTTAACTATTGGAGAGCTTAAAAGGTAAAGTAAAGGGAAGTAAGCTTTATAAAGGTAGAAAAAACTCTATTAAGATAAATGCCTTAGAAATTCTTTAAAAGTATAGTAGAAAAGTAAAAGCTTTAATAAGCTTATAACCATAATACTTTACAACTTAAGCTACATAATAAGGAGGAATAATAATGGGAAAATTATATGTAATTGGAATTGGACCAGGTGGACTAGATGAAATGACTTTAAGAGCAGTTAAAGCTATTGAAGAATCTGATATAATAGTTGGTTACACTAAATATATAGAAATGGTTAAAGACTTAATAAAAGATAAGGAAATCTTCAAAACTGGTATGCGTGGAGAAGAAGAAAGATGTAGAGAGGCCTTAGAACTTAGTAAGGATAAAAAAGTTGCTTTAATAAGTACTGGAGATTCAGGAATTTATGGTATGGCTGGACTTATCTTAGAGATGAGAAAAGATGAAAATGTTGAAATAATACCTGGTATTACAGCATCTAGTGCAGCAGGATCAGTTTTAGGTGCTCCTTTAATGCATGATAACTGTAACATAAGTTTAAGTGATTTAATGACTCCTTATGAAGATATAAAGAAAAGAGTTCGTTTAGCAGCAGAGGGAGATTTCGTAATTTCTCTTTACAATCCAAAGAGTAAGGGAAGACCACACTATTTAAGAGAGTGTGTTGATATAATTAAGGAATTTAGAGGAGAGGAAACTCCTATAGCAGTTGTTAGAAATGCCTTAAGAGAAGGAGAAAGTAAAGAAATATTTACTTTAAAAGACTTTAATGATGAAGTAGTTGATATGTTCTCAATAGTAATCATAGGAAACTCAAAAAGTTATATTAAAGATGGATATTTTGTAACTCCAAGAGGATATAAAATAAAAAAATAAAACTAATGGGGTGAGAATGTGATTGCACTTATATTAGGAACTTCAGAAGGAAGAGAGTTTTTACAAAAGCTTAAGGGGTTTGAAGAAAAAATAGTTATATCTACAGCTACAGAATATGGTGGAGAACTTTTAAAAGAATTTCCAGTTGCATTTATGAATACAAAGCCTTTAGATGAAGAAGGACTTTTAAATTTTGCTAAAGAATTTAATTTAAAAGGAATAGTTGATGCTTCTCATCCTTATGCAAAGAATGTTAGTGAAAACACAATAAAAGTATGTAAGGACTTAAACATAGAATACATAAGATATGAAAGAAATGGTGTATTAAAAGAGTTAAATCATCCTAATATTATTAGAATAAGTGGATTAGAGAAACTTAAAGAATTAGACTCTATTATTCATGGACCTATTTTGAATACTACAGGAAGTAATGGAGTAAAGCAGATATTAGAATCTTCTCTTGAAAATAGAGTTATTCATAGAGTATTACCTTCAAAAAAGGTTATGAATGATCTTATAGATTTAGGAGTTAAGATAGAAGATATAATTGCTATAAAGGGTCCTATTGGATATGAACTTAATAAGGCCTTTATAGATGAATACAAGGCAAAGGCTCTTCTAACTAAGGATAGTGGTGAAAGAGGTGGAGCTTTAGAAAAAGCAAAGGCTGCATTAGATTCAAATATTAAATTAATAATAGTTGAAAAGCCTAAGGTGGATTATGGTAGATGTTTTTCTGATATAGATGAAACAGTAGAATACATTAAAAATATTTTGAAATAACAGGGGGATAAAATGAGAAGAAAAAGAATTTTAAGTTTAGCTACTATAGGGTTAGTATTTTCCTTAGCTTTAGCAGGATGTACTGGAAATTCAAAAGGAAATACAGCCTCAAAAAATACTGAGGAAGGTTACCCAATAACAATAAGTACATATGATCAAAGTGGAAAGGAATTTCAGGAAACTTTTGAAAGTAAACCTAAGAGGGTTATTAGTACAAATCAAACTACTACAGAAATAATGCTTGATTTAGATCTACAGGATTCCTTAGTTGGAACATCATTTATGGATAGTCCTATACTTCCAAGATTAGAAGATAAGTATAAAAATATAAATGTGTTATCAGAAACATATCCAAGCAAGGAAGCTGTTTTAGCTTTAAATCCAGATTTAATAATGGGATGGAAAAGTGTATTTTCAGATAAAAATCTAGGTTCTGTAGAATCATGGAATGAAAAAGGGGTTAAAACTTTTATTCAAAGAAACTCTGGTATTTCAAAAGAGCAGACTTTAGATGATGTTTATTATGATATAAATGATATAGGTAAAATATTTAATATAGAAGAAAAATCAACTAAATATGTTGATGATATGAAAGAAAGAATAAATAATATTTCTGAAAAGATAAAATCAGTTAAAGAACCTATGAAAGTCTTAGTAATAGAAGGTGAGGGAGAAAATAAATATAGAGTTTATGGACCTAAAACCTTAGTTTCAGATATGGTTTCAAAAGCTGGTGGTACTAATGTGGCAAAGGAATCAGGTAGTGTTGGAGTTGAGAATATAATAGAAATGAATCCAGATGCTATAGTTCTTATACATTACTTAAATCAAAATAAAGATAACAAAGAAGAAAAAGCATTATTAGAAAATCCAGCTTTAAAAAATGTAACTGCAATAAAAGAAAATAAAATAATATATACTCCTCTTTCAGAAACATATGCAGGTGGTGCAAGAACTGTAGAGGGAATAGAAAGAATAGCAAGGGGATTATACCCAGACTTATTAAAATAAATTAAGTAAAATAGGAACTCTAAGGAACTAAGCTTAAAAATAGTTTCTTAGAGTTTAATAATATATTTTAGGGAGAGATAGGTAAGATTGTTTAAATTAAGTTGGAGAAAAGACAAAAAAGTTTTCATTGCAGTTTTATTAATTTTACTTTTTATATCATCCATAATATTAGGAATATCTTTTGGTGCTGTTGATATTCCACCTTATGATGTTTATAGAGTGTTTTTATATAAGGTTTTTGGAATTAAGATTGGAAATTTAGATGAAATATTAAATAGTACTTTATTTGATATAATATGGGGAGTGAGAATGCCTAGAGTGCTTTTAGGAGCTTTTGCAGGTATGGCCTTAGCTATGGTTGGTGTAATTATGCAAGCTACTATACAAAACCCTTTAGGGGATCCTTACATACTAGGATTGTCATCTGGAGCATCTTTAGGTGCTACATTTTCAATACTAATAGGATTTTCAGGAGTATTATCAAGCTTTGGAGCACCATTAGGAGCATTTTTAGGAGCTTTAATGGCATCTGTATTTGTTTATTTTTTAGCGAAAATAGGTGGTCGTATAACTCCTTTTAAGATGATATTAGCTGGTATGGTTATAAGTTCTATATGTTCATCACTTACAAGCTTAATAATATTTTTATCAAAGGATAACGAAGGCATAAGAACAGTTAACTTTTGGATGATGGGAAGTTTGGCTGGAGCGGAATGGAGTAATATAGTTCTTCCAATAGTAATATCAGTTATACCACTAATATACTTCTTTACTCAATATAGAAATTTAAACTTAATGGTATTAGGAGATGAAACATCTATTACTTTAGGGTTAAATATTGAAAAGCATAGAAAAATATATATGATACTTTCCTCTTTAATAACTGGAGTTATTGTATCAGTATGTGGAACTATAGGCTTTGTTGGAATTATGATTCCACACATTGTAAGACTTATATTTGGAACAGATCATAAAACTTTACTACCTTTTAGTGCTTTAGTTGGAGCTATATTTCTTATATGGGCAGATGTAATTGCTAGATGTGCTATTGCTAATATGGAACTTCCCATAGGAATAATTACTTCTGTAATAGGAGCCCCTTTCTTATTATGGCTTATGGTAAAAGGAACTGGAGAAAAGGAGTAAGGATTATGATAAGATTAGAAAATCTAGAAGTTTCTATAAATAAAAGTGAAATTATAAAGGGAGTTTCATTTAATGTTAATAAGGGTGATTTTGTTGGGCTTATAGGGCCAAATGGAAGTGGGAAATCAACCATATTAAAAACTATATATAAGTTAATTGATAAAAAATGTGGTGCAATATACATAAATGGTAAAGAAATAGATAGCATTAGTATAAAGTCAATGGCAAGAGAATTAGCAGTAGTAAGCCAATTTAATCAATATAATTTTAGTTTTAAGGTTAAAGATATTGTTCTTATGGGAAGAAATCCATATAAAAGGACTTTTCAATTAGACAATAAAGAAGATTATGACATAGTAAGAGAAGCTTTAGAAAAGGTTAATATGCTTGAATATAAGGATAGAGATTTTCTGAATCTTTCAGGAGGAGAAAAACAAAGGGTATTATTAGCAAGAGCCTTAGCACAAAAAACAGAAATTCTTTTATTAGATGAACCTACAAATCATTTAGATATTAAGTATCAAATAGAAATAATGAATATAGTTAAAGAGTTAAATATAACGGTATTAGCTGCACTTCATGATATGAATTTAGTTTCAGCTTATTGTAATAAAGTATATATGATTGATAAAGGAAAAGTAGTTTATGGAGGAGAAACAAAAGAAGTTTTAACTCCTAAAAATATAAAAGATGTTTTTGGTGTTGAATGTGAAATAGGAAAAAATTCAAAAGGACATATAACAATAAACTTTTTATTTTAGATAATGACTCTGTTTTAAGATTATAACTTAAGGCAGAGTTTTTATTATATAAACATGGAATTATTTAAAGTTAGTGTTGATTTTAAGTTAGATATAAATATTTATAAAAGGTTTGAAAATCAAAATAAAATAATATAAAATTACAATATGGAAATAAGTTTTTTATAAGGAGTATTTTATATGAAAAGTATAAGCAAAATTAAAGTAAGATATGCTGAAACAGATGCAATGCAGGTTGTGCATCATGCCAATTATTATATATATTTTGAAGTTGCAAGAGAAGATTTTATAGAACAATTTGGAATTACATATAAGGAAATAGAAGATCAAGGAATTATGATGCCTTTAGTAGAGACTCAATGTAAATATATAGATGCAGCAAGATATGGAGATAACTTAATAATAGAAACTGAGTATGATGAAATAACACCCATTAAGGTTTCATTAAAATACACAGTAAAAAGAGAAAATGATAATAAACTTGTAGCTACAGGAAAAACTTTACAAACTTTTGTAGATAGTAAAACTTTTAAAATTATAAACATTAAAAAAGTTCATCCTGAAATTTGGAGCAAATTAACTAAGTATTAATTATATTAATAAAATGTAAAAAACTAAATTATATATTGAAAAATAATATTAATTTAAATATAATCTAATAAAATAAAACTATTCTTTAAAGATAGTCCAGAGAGGCTTCAAGAATTAATTATTAGATTATAAATAAAAATCTTATTTAGTTTAAAGAATTAACTTCTTGCCTGTAATCTCTGGTAAGAAGTTTTATTTTTACCTTTTTAAATCAGTCCTGTGAGGCTGAAAAAAGGAGAAGCAGAGCTTTCTCCTTAAGAAAAAATAAGGAGGCTTAAATTATGGCACAACAAGTAATAAGCAAAGAACAAGGAAGTATTAAGACATTAGGAATTTTCTCTTACTTTAAAAATGGAATTTTAGGATTACAACATCTAGTTGCGATGTTTGGAGCTACAATACTAGTACCACTAGTAACAGGATTAGATCCATCAGTAGCTTTATTCACAGCAGGGATAGGTACTTTAATATTTCACTTATGTACTAAAGGAAAAGTTCCAGTATTTTTAGGATCATCCTTTGCATTTATACCTGTAATACAAGTAATTGCAGCTAAATATGGAGATTTAAGATATGCTCAAGGAGGTATATTCTTTGCAGGATTAGCTTATGTATTAATTTCTTTTGGAATAAAGAAAATAGGTGTAGATAAAATAAAAAGATTTTTACCTGCAAGAGTAGTAGGACCAATGATAATGGTTATAGGATTAAATCTTATACCTAATGCCTTAGAAATGGCTGGAGTAAAATCTTTAATAGTTGGAGAGACAGGAGCTATGAATTCAGTTTTAATAGCTTGTACCACATTAGGATTAGCATTAATAATAAGTAAGTTTGGAAAGGGATTTTTTTCACAGTTAGCAATAATAACAGCAGTGGCTGTGGGGTATACTTTAAGTTTAATTTTAGGACAAGTTGATACAAGCTTAATTCAACAAAGTACTATGGTTGCAGTACCAAACTTTACATTGCCAAAATTTGATTTTGGAGCAATAATGATAACTTTACCAGTTATTTTAGCGGTATCAATGGAGCATATAGGAGATATAACTACTAATGGACAAGTTGTAGGTAAAAACTTTATAGAAGATCCAGGACTAAATAGAACCGTATTAGGAGATGGATTAGCAACTTTAGTTGCATCTTTATTAGGGGGACCAGCTAATACTACTTACGGTGAAAATACAGGAGTTTTAGCTATAACTAAAAATTATAATCCATCAATTTTAAGATTAACAGCTGTTTTTGCCATAATACTAAGCTTTATAGCTAAGTTTGGAGCGATTATAAGAACAATTCCACAATCAGTAATGGGAGGAATAAGCTTAATGCTATTCTCTATGATTGCTTTAGTGGGAGTTAAAACTATAAAAAATGAAGGGGTTAAGTTAAATAAAACTAACCTAATATTAATGGCATCAATAATCTTTGTAGGGTTATCAGGATTATTCTTATCAGAACCTATAGGGATTAAAATAAGTGAAGCTGTAAGTATATCAGGTTTAAGTTTAGCAGCTTTGGTTGGTGTTATTTTAAACTTAATAATCACTAAATTTGAATCATCAAAAAGCAGAAAAGAAGTAATTGCTTAAAGAAAAATAGCAAGTCATACATAAATGGCTTGCTATTTTTAGTATTAAGTATTTAAAGTTATATATTCACTTCTTAATTCATCATTTAAATGAAATAGATTAGAAAATTTTGTTGAAATGTGGTAAAATATTAATAATATATATTAATATTTTGTTAACTTAAAGTTGATGAGAGGAAGTGTCAAAAATGAATTTAATAAGTAGCAAAATTGATGAAATGAAAGATGATTTAATTGAATCAGTACAAAATATTATTAAGATCAAAAGTGTTGAGGATGAACCAAAAGAGGGTATGCCTTTTGGTGAAGGAGTTTCTAAATCTTTAGAATGTGCCTTAGAAATTTCAAAAAAATTAGGGTTTAAAGTAGTTAATTTAGATGGACATGTAGGATATGCTGAATATGGTGATGGAGAAGAGTATGTAGCAGCTTTAGGACACTTAGATGTTGTTCCAGAAGGTGATGATTGGATTTACCCAGCATATGGTGCAGAAATACATGATGGAAAAATATATGGAAGAGGTACAACTGATGACAAAGGTCCAATAATGGCATCATTATATGGATTAAAAGCTATAAAAGAATTAGGATTACCAATATCAAAGAAAATAAGAATAATATTTGGTACTAATGAAGAAACTGGAAGCAAGGATATAGAATATTATTTAGAACATGAAAAAGCTCCAGTAGCAGGATTTACTCCAGATGCAGAGTTCCCTATAATAAATGGAGAAAAGGGTATCACTATTTTTGACATTGTTAAAACTTTTGGAGAAAAAACAACTGATGGAGATGTATTAGTTGAGAGTATAAAGGGTGGAATAGCATCAAATGTAGTTGCTAGTCTTTGTGAAACAAAATTAAAAGTTAAAGAAGTAAATAAGGTTTGTGAAGAAATATCAAAATTTGCTAAAGAAAATAATATAAAATTTGAAGTATCACATAAAAATGATGAAATAGATTTAAAAGTATTTGGTGTTTCAGCTCATGGTAGTACTCCAGAAAAGGGTATAAATGCTATAATGCAAACTATTAAAATTTTAGCAGAATTAAATTTAGCACAAGAAGATATAAAAGCTTTCGTTAAATTCCTAAATGATAACATAGGTGAAGATGTCTATGGAGAAAAATTCGGAATCTTATTACAAGATGAAGCATCAGGAAAATTAAGTTTTAATGTTGGAGTAATTGATTTAAATGATGAAGTTGGAAGACTTACTTTAAACTTAAGATATCCTGTAACTAAGACTTTAGATGATATGATGACTCCTTTCAATGAAAGAATAAAAGGTACTGGAATAGAAATAGAAAACTTTGAACACCAAAAACCATTATATTTCTCTCCAGATCATCCTTTAATAAAGACTTTAAAGAATGTATATAAAGAGGAAACAGGAAAAGAAGGAGAACTAATGTCTATTGGAGGAGGTACATATGCTAAGGAAATGCCTAATATAGTAGCATTTGGACCAATATTCCCAGGAGAACCAGATGTTATTCATAAACCAAATGAATACATTAAAATAGATGACTTAATTTTAATAAGCAAAATATATGCAAAAGCTTTATATGAATTAGCTAAATAAATAATTTTATTTAGTTAAAATATAGACTTGATAAAAATTAATATTTAAATATAAAAAAGAGTGGTAATTTACCACTCTTTTTTATTCGTGTTTATTTTGACATTCTTCACATATTCCATAGAAATACATTTTGTTTGAAAGTATTCTATAGCTTGAATGTTTTTGGGCTTCTTCATTTAGATGAGTATAATCTAAATTTTCAAGATCATCAACTCTACCACAAGCTAAACATTGAACATGACAGTGATCATTTGAGTTACCATCATATCTAAAGTTTCCTTCACCAACATTAATTTCTTGTATTAATTCCACTTCTACAAGAGTTTTTAACGCTTTATAAACTGTAGCTAATGACATTGTAGGGTAATCTTCCTGTAAAGCCTTGTAAATAGTCTCAGCAGACGGATGTTCTTTCGTACCCTTTAAGTATTTATAAACAGCAATCCTTTGAGGAGTTAGTTTTAATTTTTTTTCTTTAAAAATAGTAGTTATATTGTCCATTTCCACCATCCCTATCATATATAAGAATTAAGTATATTATATAATAATTATTATTATATGTCAAAGATTATCCTTTAATACTATTTAACATTAAATAATCTTAATTTTAAATAAATATTATTTAAGAAAAATTAATAAAAAAAACTTGTAAAAATAGCCTTTTTATGATAAAATTTATTTAAAGGTTGTTAATTAATTAACAAAGTTTTTCCATGTTCATTTCATTTTCCTTTAAGAACAGTTTTTACTGTTCTTTTTTTTATAATATAAAAATTAAATTAAATTTAAATATTTTTAAACGCTATTAACTATTTTACTTGTATAAAAAGAGAATTGCAAGTAAAGAAATTAAAATTAATATTAATATGTTATAAAAATATTAGATTTTTTAAAAAATTTTTTAGAAATTCAAGAAAAAAATTATTAATATAAAATTTTTACCAATAAAATCAATATATAATAAACAATAAAAGTAATATATGTAAATAATTTTAAAAAGAATAGAAGCTTGTAATACTTTACTTAAAGTTAAAGGAGTGGTAAACTTTACTATATAAATAAATTACTTAGGAGGTTAATTATGTCAAAGTATAAAGTTGGAGATGAATTAATTATTGTTACAGATCCTAATCAAGAAACTAAAAAATTAAAAGATTTAAGCTTCTTAAAAAAAGATGGAGATTTTGCTTGTTTATCATGGGGGATAAAAATTGTTGATGTATTATATGAAAAACCAAATGTTACATTAACTTATAAAAATGTTATGGGAGAGACTAACAAAGTTTTTGCTGTATGTAAAGATGTTGCTAATTTTGATCATGAAAAAGTTTTAGAAAAGGCTTTACTTAAAGCTTTCCAAAATGAGCTTACAAACATTACAGTTATAAAGAATTCAGGATTAAAGACTATATTATAATTAATTAAGAGGGGATTGAGAGTATAATATGGCATATTGTCCATTTTGGTCAAATGAGAGGGAGAAATTTAAGTGTTATAAGGAATGTCCAATGAATGAGAAAGTCACAGGAGAAGAGTGTGTATTTTCATTATATTTAGACAAAAGTTTTTTACTTGAGGAAGATTATGAAAAATCAAATCTAATTTTAAGTCAAGTAAATTAATAAGAGACGCTTCACAACAAGGAAGCGTCTCTTATTTTTGTTTGAAAAATAAATATAAGTTCTATTTATATATGCTAGAATATCTATGAAGTAAATTATGCTTTAAATTCCATAAACCATTTGATAAATCTACATAATAAGTATGAGGATTTTCAAATCTTAAAATTTCAGGCCAAAGTTTTTCACACTCTTTTTGAGCATAATCTCTAATTTCCATTACTGTTGGATTTTTATAACATACTTTTCCATTTTCAAATATTTTCACTAGTAAATCTTTAACGTAATAATTAGTTAAGGTTTTTCTTTTCCATACATGAATAGGATCAAAAATTTCTAATGGTTTATTAGTATCTATTTGTTCATCATTTAAAAGAATTAAATCAGCTAAGGCTGTATGAGTATTATTATCAAATATTCTTATTATTCTTTTAAATCCAGGGTTTGTTATTTTTTCTTCATTTTCACTTATTTTTATTCTAGGAATTATATTACCTTCTTCATCTTCTACTGCAACTAATTTATAAACTCCACCAAAAACAGGTTCTGATCTAGCTGTTATAAGTCTTTCTCCAACTCCAAAGGCATCTATTGAAGCCCCTTGGCTTAATACATCTCTTATTATATATTCATCTAGAGAATTTGAGACTATTATTTTACAATCTGGATATCCAGCTTCATCTAACATCTGTCTACATTTTTTAGATAGATAAGTTATATCACCACTATCTATTCTTATGCCTTTTGGTCTTTTTCCTAAAGGTTTTAAAACCTCATCAAATACTTTAATAGCGTTAGGAACACCAGATTTTAAAACGTTATAGGTATCTATTAATAATGTACAGTTATCAGGATATGCTACTGCCCAAGCTTTAAATGCTTCATATTCGTCTCCGAAAAGCTGAATCCAACTATGAGCCATAGTTCCTATAGCAGGTATATCAAACATTTGATCAGCTATTGTACATGCTGTAGAATCACAACCACCTATAGCAGCAGCTCTTGCTCCATAAATTGCTCCATCATATCCTTGAGCTCTTCTAGAACCGAATTCCATTACAGTCTTATCCTTAGCTGCTCTACATATTCTATTAGCTTTAGTAGCTATAAGAGTTTGGTGATTTATAGTAAGAAGTATCATAGTTTCTACAAATTGTGCTTGTATTACAGGACCTTTAACAATAACTAAAGGTTCATTTGGGAAAACAGGATTACCCTCTGGAATTGCCCAAACATCACAAGTAAATTTAAAATTTATTAAAAATTCTAAGAATTCATCACAAAATAATTCCTTTGATCTTAAATAGGCTATATCATCTTCTGAAAAGTTTAGATTTGATAGGTATTCAATTAATTGCTCAACACCAGCCATTATACAATAGCCACCGCCATCAGGTACCCTTCTAAAATACATATCAAAATAGGCAATTTTATTTTCTATGCCATTTTTAAAATATCCATTTGCCATAGTAAGTTCATAGAAATCAACTAGCATTGTAAGATTTCTAGGGTTTTTTACATCAAACTTATAATCCATATAAAAATTATCTCCTTTTCATAAGTTATCAATAACTATTGTAACCAGTAGTTAGAATTATTACAATATATATGTTACTAAATATTATGGTTTACTAGCGTAATTTTAGTCAATAATTAAAATAAATTTTATTAAACATTAGGAGAATTATAATGTCTAATTTAGATAAATATCAAAATGAAGCTGTAAGAGCAAGGAGTAAAAGTGTTCTTGTTATAGCTCCACCAGGAGCTGGAAAGACAACAGTAATATTAAATAGAATTAAATATCTTTTAGAAGAAAAAAAGGTTAAAGGGATACATGTTGTAGTAATAACTTTTACTAAGGCTGCAGCCGAAAATATGAAAAGTAGATTTAAAGAAATGCATAAGGAAGGAGTTATTCCATTCTTTGGAACCTTTCATGGGCTTTTTTATAAAATATTACTTAGAAATAAAGAGGAAATAAGACTTATAGAGTCTAAGGATTCCTATAACATTATAAGGAAAGTATTATCTTCTTATATAGAAGAGGTAAGTGATGAAAAAATAAAAGAGGTATTAAATAATATATCTAGAAAGAAAGTTTCTTCTAAGGATTTAGAAATATCAATGACTGAGGATGTTTTTAATAAATGTTATGAAGCATATGAAACTTTTAAAAATGAGAGAGGACTTTTAGATTTTGATGATTTACAAATAAAAGCAGTAACTCTTTTAAAAGAAAATCCTCATATATTAGGATATTATAGAAATTTAATAAAATATATATTAGTTGACGAGTTTCAAGATTGTGACGAAGTACAATTAGAGTTTTTAAGACTTATAAATAATGAAGTTTTTTGTGTTGGAGATGAGGATCAAAGTATATATTCCTTTAGAGGAGCAACTCCTAAATGTATGATAAACTTTGAGGAGAATTTTGAAGGTAGCGAGAAGGTTTATTTAAAATATAATTATAGAAGCTTAAAAAATATTGTGGAGGTATCTAAGGATGTTATAAAGCATAATAAAGAGAGATACCAAAAAGAAATAATAGCTTTTAATGAAAATCAAGGGAATATAGAGCTTAAAAAGCCCTTTAACGAGTCTGAGGAAGCAAATATAATTGCTTTAAAAATAGAAGAAAGCAAAAGGTTAGGAAATAAATATTCGGATACTGCTATTTTATATAGAACAAATATGGAGAGTAGAAGTTTTATTGATGCTTTTATTAGAAAAAAGATTCCATTTAAGCTTTTAGATAAAGAGTATAATTTCTTTAATCATTTTATATGTAGAGATTTAATTGCGTATTTAAGACTATCAATAGATCCATTTAATAAAGAAGATTTTAATAAAATAATAAACAAACCCTTTAGATATGTTTCAAAAAGCGCCATTTATGGAGTAATGAATTCTAAAAAGAGAGAAAATGTTTTTGATATACTAATGAATGGGGAAGGTGTACATCCATTTCAAATGAGGAAATTTGAGGAGCTAAAAAGTGACATAGCTTATTTAAATAAACTTTCTTTAAATAGTGCTATTGATTTTATATTGAGTGATTTAGAGTATAGTCAGTATATACGAGAGTATTCCTCTAAGTTTAAGCAAAATCAAGAGGATTTATTAGATATTGTAGAAGAATTTAAAAGTTCAGCTATGGAATTTAAATCTATAATCACTTTCCTTTCTCACATAGAAAGTGTTGAAGAAAATTTAGAAAATATAAATTCTGGAGGAAATATAGATTCAGTTATATTAAGTACAATGCATGGGGTAAAGGGAATGCAATTTAAAGATGTACACATTGTCAATATAGTTGATGAAACAATACCTCATAAAAATAGTATGGAAAATTTAGAGGAGGAGAGAAGACTTTTTTATGTAGGTATAACTAGAGCTATAAATAATTTATATCTCTATGCACCTAAGAGTGTAAGAGGTAAATTTAAGGATCCATCTATATTTTTAAATAATACAAATTTAGATAGCCAATGCAATATAAATGATTATGGATTAAAAGAAGGAGATGTCATAAGACATAATTATTTTGGCATAGGAGAAATTTTTAAAATAGAGAAGGATACTGTTTCAATTAAATTTATTCAAGGAGAAAATAAAAAATTTTCTTTAAGAACTTTGATTGAAAATAATTTAATAGAAAAGATAATTTGTGAGGTTTAATTATAGGAGTAGCAAAGGGAATTAGGGTGTTTAAAGAAAAATTTTCTTTGTTACTATAATTTTTGATATAATACACTTAAATAATATACTCGTAAATGAGTATAAAATATAATTGAAGAAAAAAACATAGTAATATATAATCAAAAATATATAAAATAAATAAGATATATAATATATATTATTTATAAATAAAAAGTAGGTGTTAAAAATGAATATAAATTTAATGGATGAAGCTCAAGAATTAAAAGACTTACTTGTAGCTTTAAGAAGAGATTTTCATGAAAATCCTGAATTAGGTTTTGAAGAGTGGAGAACTTCAGGAAAAATAAAGGAATTTTTAACTAATGAAGGTATTAAATATATAGAAACTGCTAAAACAGGAGTATGTGGCATAATAAAGGGAACACTAAAGGATGAATCTAAAAAAGATAGATGTATAGCTTTAAGAGCTGATATTGATGGTCTTCCTATGGATGATAAAAAAACTTGTTCATATTCATCAAAAATTAAAGGAAGAATGCATGCTTGTGGACATGATGCCCATACAACAATATTATTAGGTGCAGCTAAATTATTAAGTAGACATAGAGATAAGTTTAGTGGTACTGTTAAGTTATTATTTGAACCAGCAGAGGAGACAACAGGCGGAGCTCCTATAATGATAGAAGAAGGGGTTTTAGAAAATCCTAGAGTAGAAAAAATAATAGGCCTTCATGTTGAAGAAACTTTAGATGCTGGACAAATAATGATAAAAAAAGGAGTAGTTAATGCAGCTTCTAATCCTTTTACAATAAAAATAAAAGGAAGAGGAGGACATGGAGCTTATCCTCACATGGCCGTAGACCCTATAGTTATGGCTTCTCAAGTTGTTTTAGGATTACAAACAATAGTAAGTAGAGAAATAAAACCTGTAAATCCAGCAGTTGTTACAGTAGGAAGTATAAATGGAGGAACTGCTCAAAATATCATACCAGATGAGGTGGTATTAAAAGGTGTTATAAGAACAATGACTTTAGAAGATAGAGATTATGCTAAGGAAAGACTAAGAGAAATAGCTACATCTATTTGTACTGCTATGAGAGGTGAATGTGAAATAGATATAGAAGAAAGCTATCCATGTCTTTATAATAATAATGAGGTTGTAGATTTAGTAACTGAAGCTGCAAAAGAAATTATTGGTTCTGAAAATGTTAAGGAGCAAGAAGCACCAAAGCTTGGAGTTGAAAGCTTTGCATATTTTGCCCTAGAAAGAGATTCAGCATTTTATTTCTTAGGAGCTAGAAATGAAGAAAGAAATATTATTTATTCAGCTCATAATAGCAGATTTGATATAGACGAGAATTTATTACCAATTGGAGTTTCAATTCAATGTGAAGCTGCATTAAATTATTTGACAAGGGAGTAAATTAATATTAATCTATAGAATAGTAATTATAAAATGATTTAAATTAGGAGTGAAGCAATTTGAAAATAGAGATAGGTACAAATGAAGCGGGACAGAGATTAGATAAGTTCTTAAGAAAATATTTAAAGGATGTACCTCTAAGTGCAATATTTAAAGCCCTAAGAAAGGGTGATATAAGAGTAAATGGAAAGAAGCAAAAAGAAAAGTATTCTCTTTTAGAAGGAGATGTTATAGAGATAAGATATCTTCAAAGTGTAGTAACTAAGGAGAAGAAAAAGCCTAATTTCCAAATGGTTGATTCAGGATCACTTCAAGTGGTATATGAAGATGAAAATATGCTTTTAGTTGAGAAATGGCCAGGAGTATTAGTTCATTCAGATAAAAAGAATGGAGCTCCAACCTTAACTGATTATGTATTATCATACTTATTCAGAAAAGGAGATTATGTTCCAGAAAATGAATTAACTTTTACTCCTGCATCTTGTAACAGATTAGATAGAAATACTTCAGGAATAGTATTTTTCGGTAAGAATTTTGAAGGATTAAAATTACTTAACGAGATGATAAGAGAAAGAAAAGTTAAGAAGTATTACTGTGCTTTAGTAAAGGGAAAAATACAGCCAGGGAAATATGAAGCATATATATCAAAAGATGATGAGGCAAATAAGTCAACAGTTTATGATACTGAAAGACCAGATACAAAGAAAATAAAAATGGATGTTAAGGTTCTACAAACCAATGGTGCCTTTTCATTATTAGAAATAGAACTTATAACTGGAAGAAGTCATCAGTTAAGAGCTCATTTAGCTCATTTAGGAAATCCTATTGTTGGAGACTTTAAATATGGTGATAATAAAATGAATTCCTTCTTTGAAAATAAGTTTGGATTAACATACCAATTCCTTTATGCTTATAAGGTTACATTTAAAGAGGTTCCTGAAAAGTTTGATTACTTAAAAAATAAAACTATAGCTCAGGGATTACCTCCAATGTTTAAAAAGATAAAGAAGGATGTATTTAAATTTAGGATTTAGTTTTTAAGATAGGAGATTTTTATGAAAGAGCAGTCTATAACTAAAGGCTTTGCAATACTTTCCATTGCAAGCATAGTTGCTAAATTATTATCTTTAATTTATGTACCTTTTCTTACTAGAATTGTAGGAAGTGTTGGTATGGGTATATATGGCAAAACCTATGACATATTTGTTTTTGTATATGCTTTAACAAATGTAGGTTTACAAACAGCCATATCAAAATATGTTTCAGAGTTAGATGCAGTTGGAAATTATAAAGATGCCTTAAGAGCATTTAAGATTTCAAGAGCATTTTTACTTGTAGTTGGTACAATATTTACTATAGTTTTAATGTTAAGTGCTAATTTTATAGCGAGTATGAGTCAGACGCCACAAATGGTTTATCCAATAATCTTTTTAGCTCCAACAATTATGATAACAACTGTGTTGGTTACTTATAAAGGATATTTCCAAGGGAGATCTCAAGCTACACCAATAGCTATAGCGACTGTTATTGAACAGGTTGTTAATGTATTTTTAAGTTTATTATGTGCATATTTCCTTATAAAGAAAAGTGTATCTTTAGGGGTTGCAGGAGGAACTATAGGATCTTCTGCTGGGGCATTAATGGCAGTATTATATTTAATATACATATATAATATATATGGAGTTGAAAAGGAAGCTAAGAGAAAACAAGAGCCTGGAGTTAGAAGAATTACAGGTAAAAAAATAGCAAGAACCTTATTTAAATATGGATTGCCAATAACTCTTAGTACTGGTCTTCAAAACTTAGGAAATATAATAGATATGTTAACAGTAAGTAATAGACTTGTTGATGCAGCTAACTTTTCACAAAGTGATGCTAATGCACTTTATGGATATTTTTCAACAAGATATAAGATTTTAATAAATGTTCCAATGGTATTTATAACTTCTTTAGGATATATGGCATTACCTGCAATATCAAGAGCATATGCTTTAAAGGATAAAAAAGAGATAAAAAATAAGATTAATTTCTCTATGAGAGTTACATATCTTTTATCAATACCATCAGCCTTTGGATTAGCTTTATTAAGTGAAAATATATATAGATATATTTTTGCAGATTCAAATGGATATATGATGATGGTTATAGGTGCAGCTATGATACCATTAACGGCAATAGTACTTATGCAAAATGTAATACTTCAGAGTGTAAGTCAATTTTATTATGTATTATTTACTTTAGCTCTTAGTATTATAGTGAAGTTTACATTAAATATGACTTTAGTTGCAAATCCAGATATAAATATTTATGGAGCTGTAATTTCTGGAATGGTAGCTTTTGTGATTTCTTTAGTACTTAATCATTTTAGAATGAGAAAAACATTAAAGATGAAAATATCAATGTTAAAATATGCATTAAAACCTTTATTAGCATCAATATACATGGGTATAGGAATAATGCTTAGCAAATATGTAATATCTTTATTTATAGATTTTAATAAGTTAAGTTTAATATTAGGCATAGCTATATTACTAGTAATTATAGCTATAGGTGCATTTATGTATCTTCATGCAATTATAATTTTAGGCGGAATTAAAAAGGCAGATATAGAAGAAATTTCACCTAAACTTTTAAGAATTATGCCAAAGTTTTTAAGAAAAAATATAAAATAATAAAAAGTAAGGTATCTGAAGATAGATACCTTACTTTTTTTATTTTTACTTTCTAAATAATTTTAAAATTTCATTTATTGCAAATGGTATTAAAGATACAAGTATAACCACAATCCAATCATATAAAAGCAAAGGAGTAACTTTAAATATATTAGCAATAAAGCTTATTGAAATTATTATTACTTGAAGGAATATTCCAAGTAAAATTGAATATACTAAGTATTTATTAGAAAACAGTCCTAAGGAGAATGCTGATTTAGTATTACTTCTTAGAGATAGTGATAAAAATAATTGAGATACACTTAGTACAACAAAGGCCATTGTTTGAGCATGAATTAAGGAATCAGGATAAAGTCTTTCACCTAATTTAAATGCAAATAGGGTTATTCCTCCTATTAAAACTCCATTTATTATAAGTTGAACTTTATCAGATTTAACAAATATACTTTCCTTAGGATTTCTAGGAGGATTATTCATGACATCTTCCTTTGTTTTATCAACTCCTAGAGATAGGGCCGGAAAACTATCTGTAATTAAATTAACCCAAAGAATGTGTATTGGTTGAAGGGGAGAATTCCAATTGAGTAGTATAGCTGTAAATAGTGTTAGTATTTCCCCTAAATTACAGGATAATAAAAATACTATAGATTTTTTTATATTTAGATAGATTTTTCTTCCTTCTTCTACAGCAGAAACTATTGTTGAAAAATTATCATCAGTAAGAATCATATCTGAGGCACCTTTAGATACATCTGTACCTGTTATACCCATAGCTACACCTATATCAGCTGCCTTTAATGAAGGTGCATCATTAACTCCATCTCCAGTCATAGAAACTATATTTCCATGAGATTTAAAGGCTTTAACTATTTTTACCTTGTGTTCAGGAGACACTCTTGCAAAAACTCTGTAATTTATAATTTTTTCATTGAATTCTTCTTCTTTAAATTTATCTATTTCATGACCAGTAATAGCTTGAGAAATATCTTTTGCTATTCCTAGTTCATTTGCAATAGCAAAAGCTGTATTTTTATGGTCTCCAGTTATCATAACTGGAGTTATTCCAGCACTTTTACATAGTTTAATAGAATCTTTAACTTCTAGTCTAGGTGGATCAATCATTCCAACCATGCCAATGAAAACTAAATCTTTTTCTAAAGAATCTAAAACTATATTTTCCTTTGATATATCTTTATATGCAAAGGCAAGAACTCTTAAAGCTTTGTCTGACATTATATTAGAGTTTTCTAAAACTTTAGCTTTATATTCCTTGGTGAAGTCTAATAACTTTCCATTGATGGATATTTTATTACAAATTGAAAGTATAGAATCTAAGGCACCCTTGGTAAATACACGAGCTTTTTTGTCATCTACTAAGTTTACTGTAGTCATTAACTTTCTATCAGAATCAAAAGGAATTTCATCTATTCTTTTAAATTCTTTTTCAAGTTTTTCTTTTAGTATATTAAGCTTAAAAGGAGATTCTAAAAGTGCTATTTCAGTAGGATCGCCAGTTTGGCTTTTTTCTGAGTATGTGGCATCATTACAAAGAACCATACAATCTACTAAAAGTTTAGATTCATTATCATTTAAATTAAATTCACTCTCTTTTATATAAAAATCATTTGTGTAAACAGTAGTTACAGTCATTTTATTTTGAGTTAATGTACCTGTTTTATCAGAACATATTATACTTACAGAACCAAGAGTTTCTACAGCAGGAAGCTTTCTTATTATTGCATTCTTTTTTACCATTCTTTGAACTCCTAGTGCTAATACTATAGCAACTATGGCAGGTAATCCCTCTGGAATAGCAGCAACAGCTAAAGAAATAGAAGTTAAGAACATTTCAAGTAAATCTCTTCCTTGGAAAAATGAAATAATAAAAATTAGAATACATATACCAACAGCTAAAAATCCTAGAATTTTTCCAAGTTCGCTTAATTTTTTTTGCAATGGAGTCTCATCATTTTCTTCCTGTTCTATCATTTTAGCTATTTTACCAATTTCAGTATTCATTCCAGTGTCAACAACCACTCCAACTCCACGGCCATATGTAGCTAGAGTAGACATAAAGGCCATATTATTTTGGTCTCCAATTGGAATTTCTTTATCTGGTAAAAAAGAAGCATCTTTTTCAGAAGGAACAGATTCACCTGTAAAAGCAGATTCCTCTATTTTTAAGTTAGCTGTATCAATTAATCTTAAATCTCCAGGAATATATCTACCAGCATCTATTATTACAATATCCCCTGGTACAATATCTTCTGAAAGAATTTCCTTTAAAGAACCATCCCTTTTAACAAGAGCTTTAGGAGTGGAAAGTTCCTTTAAAGCATCTAAGGCTTTTTCTGCTTTAGATTCTTGAACAACTCCTATAACTGCATTTATTATTATTACTAAGAGTATTATTAAAGCATCACTTATTTCTCCTAAAAATGCAGAGATTATTGCAGCTATGATTAGTATATAAATCATTACATCTTTAAGCTGAGATAAGAACTGTTTAAATAGGGTTTTCTTCTTTTTAGTTTCAAGTTTATTCTTACCATACTTTTCAAGTCTTCTTAATGCCTCAGTAGAGGAAAGACCATTCTTTTCATCTACATCTAAATCCTTTAATATTTCATTTTTTGATTTTTTGTACCACAAAAATAATCACATCCTTTCCTATTATATTAGCTTATAGATTTTTATAAAAAAAATACTAAAATAAATAGATTTTTTTATTTTATATAAAATAATATGCTTATTAAGATGGGATTGTATAATATTTAACAATATTTTAATTTTTTATAAACTTAAGAGAAAAATAACAGAAAATTTAGTAAAATAAATTTAACTATGTTAAATAACTTATAAAATTTACTTATGGTTTAAGGGGACAAAAGTATTAAAAAGTGAGGGGATGAAAGTGGACAAGATTACTTTAGTAATAATGGCAGCAGGAATGGGAAGTAGATATGGAGGGTTAAAGCAAATTGATAAAATAGGGCCAAATGGTGAGACCATAATAGAATATTCCATTTATGATGCTATTAAAGCTGGTGTCACAAAGGTTGTATTTATAATAAAAAAAGATATTTTTCAGAAGTTTAGAGAAACTATAGGTTTTAAAATAGAAAACATAATAGATACTGAATATGTTTTTCAAGAAGTTGATAATTTAGATAAAGAATTTAAAGGGAGATTTAAAAGAGTTAAACCTTGGGGAACTGGACATGCAATTTTATGTTGCAAAGGTTTTATAGAAGAACCTTTCATAGTTATAAATTCTGATGATTTTTATGGAAGAGAAACATATAGAATACTTTGTGAAGAAATTAAAAAAAGTACGTGTGATTCTGAATACTTTATGGTTGGTTTTAGCGTAAGTAAAACATTAACTGACTTTGGAAGTGTATCTAGAGGAATATGCGATTTAAATTCTAAGGGTGAATTAATTTCTATTAAAGAAAAAACAAAAATTATGAAAAAAGAAAATAGTATATGCTATGAAGAAGATGGAGAGTATCATAATATTCCTAAAAACACCTTAGTTTCTATGAATATTTGGGGATTGAAACCTAGCATATTTACAGAATTAGAAGATAAATTTTTTGCTTTTTTAAAAGATAAAAGTATAGATCAATGTAAAGGAGAGTTTTATCTTCCTAAAGCAATAGATGAGCTTATAAAAGAAGATAAGGTTAATGTTAAGGTTTTAAAAACAAATGAACAATGGTATGGAGTTACTTATAAAGAGGATAAAGAAAAAGTAAGTAATTCTTTAAAAAAATTATCAGGAGATATTTATCCATTTAATTTATGGGAGGAGTTTAAATAAAATGAACAAGACTTATGATTTTGAAAGTATAGCAGAAAAGTTTAATTTAGAGGGAGAGTTAAAAACATCAGATAGCCATGTTTGTGGCCATATAAATGATACATTTATAATAAAATGTGAGGGGAAAAATGGAGAAGAAATAAAATACGTTCTTCAAAGAGTAAATTCTGATATATTCAAAAATCCAGAGCAACTAATGGAGAATATTGAAAATGTTACTTCACATATAAAAAATAAAATTATAGAAGAAAATGGCGATCCTTTAAGGGAAACTTTAAATATAGTGAAGACAAAAGAAGGTAAAAGTTTCTATAAATGCAAAGAGGGAAATTATTGGAGAATTTTTAATTTCATATATGGTGCTAGCACATATCAAATAGTTGAAAAGCCTGAGCATTTATATACAGCTGGTAAAGCTTTAGGAAAATTTCAAAAGCAGTTATCAGATTTTAATGTTGATATGCTTTATGATACAATCCCTGATTTTCATAATACAGAAAAGAGATTTGAGGCATTTATGGAAGCAGTAAGGGAAGATAGAAAAGGAAGAGCAGAATGTATAAAAGAAGAAATAGATTTTGTAATTAAACGTGCTGAAGACACAAAAGTTCTAGTAAATATGATAAAAGAAAATAGACTACCTTTAAGAGTTACTCATAATGATACAAAGTTTAATAATATAATGATAGATGATAAAACAGGAGAAGGGATTGCAGTTATTGATTTAGATACTGTTATGCCAGGACTATCACTATATGATTTTGGAGATTCTATTCGCTCAGGAGCTACAACAGCCTTAGAAGATGAAGTGGATTTATCTAAGGTAAACTTTGACCTAAATCTTTATGAACATTTTGCAAAAGGATTTTTAGAGTCAGCAGGGGATGCATTTACAAAAGAGGAAATTGAATATTTACCTTTTGCAGCTAAACTTATGACCTTTGAATGTGGAATGAGATTTCTTATGGATTATTTAAATGGAGATGTTTACTTCAAAATACACAGGGAAAATCACAATTTAGATAGAGCTAGAAATCAATTCAAACTTGTTTCTGATATGGAAAGAGAAATGGACAATATGAAGAAGATAGTATATTCTTATATTTAGAACACCTATCGTTATAAAAATAAATTTATCATTCTTTAAAATATAATAAATAATATAGTAAATAGATGGATTAAATATCCATCTATTTATAATTAAGAAAGGAGGTTTTGAAAATGAATATTTGGAATAAGTTAGAAAGAAAATTTGGGGAATTTTATATAAGAAATTTAATTACATATATAATATCCTTTAACGCAATTATTTATATTATGATGTATACATCAATTGGAAAAGGATCTATATTGAATTTAGTCTTAGTACCTGAGTTAGTATTAAAGGGAGAAATTTGGAGGTTATTAACATTTATATTTATTCCACCAATGACAAGTCCTTTATTTATAGTTTTTGCTTTATACTTTTATTATATTGCTGGAATTAGTTTAGAAAGAGAACTTGGAGGGTTTAAATTTAATATATATTATCTTATAGGAGTTTTAAGTACTATAATAATTTCATTTTTAACAGATACACCAGCAACTGCAGCATATATAAATTTATCATTATTTTTAGCTTTTGCAAAGATAGCCCCTGATTTTGAATTATTATTTTTATTTATAATTCCTGTTAAGGTTAAATATTTAGCTATGTTAAACTGGGGATTAATAATTTGGAATTTAATCACTGTAAATTCTATTGGAGGAAAATTATTAGTACTAGCACCAGTGATAAATTATTTAATTTTCTTTGGAAAAGATATATTAAAAGGAACAGTTTCAACATCTAAAAATTACTATAGAAAGAAGAGCTTTGAAAATAAAGTTAAAAAAAGTGATTATAGACATAGATGTGCAGTTTGTGGAATTACAGACTTAGATGATCCTAATATGGAATTTAGATATTGTTCGAAATGCAGTGGTAATAAATGTTATTGTATGAATCATATAAAAAATCATGAGCATAAATAAAATTAGGGAAAGAATGGTGAATAGTATGAGCAAAAAAACAACAGATTTAGGAAGGGATAGTATTGGAAAGCTCCTTTTTAAACTAGCTATGCCAGCTATAATAGCTCAACTTGTCAATGTCTTATACAATATAGTTGATAGAATGTTTATAGGAAGATTACAATCAGGTGATATGGCTATGGCTGGAGTGGGGGTAGCATTTCCTATTATAATGATAGTTTCTGCCTTTAGTGCCTTGGTTGGGATGGGAGGAGCTCCTTTAGCGGCAATTAAAATGGGAGAAAAGAAAAAAGAGGATGCTGAAGAAATAATGACAAATAGCTTTTCTGCACTTATAGGATTAGCTTTAATTTTAACAGTATTTTTCTTTATATTTAAGGAGCCAATTTTATGGGCCTTTGGGGCCAGTGATGCAACTATAGGATATGCTTTAGATTATTTAGGAATTTATTTAATAGGTACTATATTTGTTCAAATTGCTTTAGGAATGAATCCATTTATAAATACGCAAGGATTTGCTAAGGTTGGAATGATAACAGTTATGGTAGGAGCTGTAATAAATATTGTATTAGATCCAATTTTAATTTTTGGATTTAATATGGGAGTTAAGGGAGCCGCTTTAGCAACCATAATTGGTCAATGCGCATCTGCCATATGGGTATTATACTTTTTATTTGGAAAACAAAGTATTCTTAGAATAAGAAAAAAATTTTTAATGCCAAAATTAAAAATATTATTTTCAATAATGGCTTTAGGGGTATCTCCATTTATAATGCAAGCTACTGAAAGTTTAGTAATAATAAGTATGAATAATAATTTGTTAAAATATGGTGGGGATTTAGCTGTGGGAGCAATGACTATTATGAGTAGTGTAATGCAAATAATATTACTTCCATTAATGGGACTTTCTCAAGGGGCACAACCTATAATAAGTTATAACTATGGAGCTAATCAATCACATAGAGTAAAAAAAGCCTTTAAATTACTTTTAATATCATCAATGATATTTACCACAATTATGTGGGGTGCATTAATGATGTTACCAGAGTTGTTTGTAAAGATTTTTAATAGTAATAATCCTCAATTAATGGAGATAACTTCATGGAGTATTAGAATATACTTTGCAGGTATTTTACTTTTTGGTGCACAAGTTGCTTGTCAACAAACTTTCTTAGCTTTAGGACAAGCAAAGATATCATTAATTTTAGCTTTACTTAGAAAGATTGTGCTTTTAATACCATTTATATATATACTTCCAATAGTTTTTGAAAATAAGCTTATGGGGGTTCTTATGGCAGAACCTTTTGCAGATATAATAGCAGCCCTATCAACAGTAACATGCTTTATTGTATTTTATAAAAAACATTTATCACAAGGTTTAGAAGAAGAGATAAAAGTAAATTCTTAATAAAAACAAAAAGTCTAGAGAAATTTAATCTTTCTAGGCTTTTTATTTTTATTAATTATGTGATAGAGTTTATATAGAAACAGTGAAAATGGGTGATTTAAGTGAAAAATGAATTAATAAAGATTTCTATAAGAAACTTAGTTGAATTTGTTTTAAGAAGAGGAAGTATAGATAGTCGTATAAAAGCATCTGTAAGAGCCTTAGAGGGAATAAAGGGGCACAAGAAGATACAGAGTTATTATTCTGAAAAGGATAGGGCTGAAGTTACCTTAAAAGAGGATATTGACTTTGAAGATTTTACTTTAAGGGTAGAAGGTAGAGCAGATGGAATATTAGAGGAAAATGAAAAAACAATTATTGATGAAATAAAAACTACTACAAAAAACGTAATGGATATAGATTATGATTTTAATGAATTACATTGGGCTCAGGCTAAAGTATATGCTTATATATACAGTAAAGAGAAAAATTTAGACTCAATAATAGTCCAGTTAACTTATTACAATGTTGAAGATTTTGGAACAAAGTTTTTAAGGAAAGAATATAGTTTTGATGAACTTAGAGAGTTTTTCTATGATTTAATAGAAAAATATAAAGAGTGGATACTTTTAGAGAAGAAATGGATAGACTTTAGAAATGATTCTATAGAAAGTTTTAATTTCCCTTTTACGTCTTATAGGAAGGGGCAGAGAGAACTAGCTATTAGAGTTTATAAGGCTATTACAGATGGGAAAAAATGTTTTGCAGAAGCACCTACTGGCATAGGGAAAACAATGTCTACATTATTTCCTGCAGTAAAAGCTTTAGGCGCTAAGGAAACTCAAAAAATTTTTTATATAACGGCTAAAACTACCACAAGAGAAATTGCAAATAATACTTTGCGTATTATGAGAGAAAAAGGATTAAATCTAAGAAGTGTTAATATAACTGCAAAGGAAAAATGTTGCAAGATGGAAGAAAAAAAGTGTATTCCAGAATATTGCCCTTATGCTAATGGATACTTTGATAGGGTTAATATTGCTTTAAAGGAAGCACTAAGGCATAAGGAAGAATATGATTTAGAATATATAAACAAATTATCTGAGGAATATAATATTTGTCCCTTTGAATTTTCTCTTGAGCTAAGTAATTTTTGTGATGTAGTAATATGTGATTATAATTACATATTTGATCCTCAGGCTTCTTTAAAGGGAATATTAGAAGGAAAAGCCAAGGATTATACAATTTTAATAGATGAAGCTCATAATCTTTTAGATAGGGGAAGAAGTATGTATTCTTCCAAAATATTTAAAGATGATTTTTTAAAACTAAAAAGAGAATTTAAAAGTAAGGATAAGGGAATATATAACTCTTTAGATAAAGCTAATAAATATTTAATAGAAAAAAGAAAGGTTTTAGAAAATTTAGAGACGAAAAGTCTTGTGGAAAAGGAAGAACCAAGTGATTTATATGGAATTTTAAGAGGCTTTTTAGAAAAGGTAGATATTTATGAGAGTAAATCTAGTGAAGAGAATTCAAATCTTTTAGAGTTATATTTTAATGTTTATGAATTCTTAAATATATGTGGGTATTATGGAGAAGATTTTACTACTTTGTATAAATCAGATGGAAATAACTTGGAATTATTAATTAACTGTTTAGATCCATCTAGGATACTTAAAAGTATAATGAATAGGTTTAAATCAGTTATAATATTTTCAGCTACTCTTCTTCCTATGGAATATTTTAAAGAACTTTATGGAGCCCAGGAAGAGGATTATTCTGTTAATTTAACTTCTCCCTTTGATTATAAAAATAAACTTACTATAGTTGGAAAGGATGTATCAACAACCTATTCTAATAGAAAGAGAACTCTTCCTAAAATAGTTAATTACATAATAGAATGTGTTAAAAGCAAGAGAGGTAACTATCTTGTATTTTTCCCTTCTTATGAATATATGTGGATGGTTCATGAGGAAATTAAAAAAAGAGAAGTTGATTTTAGTTTAGTAGCTCAAGGGGATCATATGAAGGAAGAGGAAAAAGAAGAGTTTTTATCTTTATTTAAAGAAGGAGGAGAAAAAACGCATCTTGGCTTAGCTGTTTTAGGTGGGCATTTTTCAGAGGGAATAGATTTAACCTTAGATAAACTTATTGGAGTTATAATTATTGGAGTTGGTATGCCTAAAATCTGCTTAGAGAGAGAAAGTATAAAAGAATATTATAACTCTATAGGGAAAAATGGTTTTGACTACGCCTATGTTTATCCTGGAATAATCAAGGTGCTTCAAGCAGCGGGAAGATGTATCAGAACAGAAAAAGATAAGGGGATAGTACTTTTATTAGATGATAGATACTTTACAAATAAATATAAGAATCTACTTCCAAGAGAATGGTTTTTAAATATTTTAGTAGAAAGTGAAGAAGGAATTAAAAATACTTGCGAAAATTTTTGGAAGGAAGTTTAAAGAGGCTGCAAAAAATATAAGAATAAACCTTATATATATATTAAGAAAACAATATATTTCTCTAGAAATTTTATTTACACTATTTATAAGGTTTACTAAAAATTATTTTGATACAGACTCTTTTTAATGTTATAATCATATGAAGATTTATTTAGAGGAGTTTTAAATAAGCTTAAGAAGAGACAAGTAGGTGAAGAAATGAGTGAAAATAAGTTTTTGCCAATTTGCAAAGATGATATGATAGAAAGAGGATGGGAACAATGTGACTTTGTACTAGTTACAGCAGATGCATACATAGACCATCACAGTTTTGGTACAGCAATTATATCTAGGGTTTTAGAGAATGCTGGATATAAAGTTGGAATAATAGCTCAACCAGATTGGAAGAGTATTGATGATTTTAAAAAATTAGGTAGACCAAGATTAGGATTCTTAGTTAATGGTGGTAACATGGATCCTATGGTTAATCACTATACAGTAAGCAAAAAGTTAAGAAAAAAAGATCTATATACTCCTAAAGGGGAAATGGGTAAGAGACCTGATAGAGCTACAATAGTTTATTGTAATAAAATAAGAGAAGCTTATAAGGATGTTAACATAGTAATTGGGGGAATTGAAGCTAGTTTAAGAAGATTTGCTCATTACGATTACTGGGAAAACAAGGTGAGAAAATCAATCTTAGTTGATAGTGGAGCGGACCTTTTAGTATATGGAATGAGTGAAAAGCAAATTGTTGAAGTGGCTGATTTCTTAAATCAAGGATTTGATGGAAAGTACATAAGACATATACCAGGAACATGTTACATAGCTGATAGTTTAGATGAAATTTATGAAGAGCATATAGTTTTACCATCATTTAAAGAAGTTTCAAGTGATAAGAGAACTTATGCAGAATGTTTTAAAATTCAATATGATGAGCAAGATCCTGTAAGGGGAAAAACTTTAGTTCAAGAACATAATGGAAAATATGTTGTTATAAATAAACCAGAAATGCCTCTTTCAAGGGAAGAATTAGACAGAGTGTATGCTCTTCCATATCAAAAGACTTACCATCCTATTTATGAGAAGGATGGTGGTATAGCTGCTATTGAAGAGGTTAAGTTTAGTTTAGTAAGTTCAAGGGGATGCTCAGGAAACTGTTCATTCTGTGCAATAACCTTCCATCAAGGAAGAATTGTAACTAGTAGAAGTGAAGATTCTATAGTAGAAGAAGCTGAAGAAATAACTAAATATGATGATTTTAAAGGATACATACACGACATAGGGGGACCTACAGCTAACTTTAGAAAGCCAGCATGTAAGAAGCAACTAACTTTAGGAGCTTGTAAACATAAAAGATGTATGTCACCAGGTATATGTAAGAACATGGAGGTAGATCATAGAGAATACCTTCATTTATTAAGAAGAGTAAGAAAATTACCAGGAATTAAAAAGGTATTTATACGTTCAGGATTAAGATATGATTATATAATGGCAGATAAAGATGATACTTTCTTTAAGGAGTTAGTTGAGCATCATGTAAGTGGTCAATTAAAAGTTGCACCAGAGCATGTATCTCCAAATGTTTTAAAATACATGGGTAAACCAGCAGGAAAAACTTATGATGAGTTTAGAAGAAAATTCTTTAGAATTACAGAAAGATTAGGAAAGAAACAATTTATCATTCCTTATTTAATGTCAAGTCATCCAGGATGCAAGTTAGAAGATGCAATTATGCTTGCTGAATATTTAAGAGATATAAATTACCAACCAGAGCAAGTACAAGATTTCTATCCAACACCAGGAACATTATCAACTACAATGTTCTATACTGGATTAGATCCTTTAACAATGGAAGAAGTATATATTCCTAGAAGTAAAGAAGAAAAAGCAATGCAAAGAGCTTTATTACAATTTAAAAATCCAAAGAATTATAACATAGTTTATGATGCTTTAGTTAAAGCAGGAAGGGAAGATTTAATTGGTAATGGTCCAAAATGCTTAATTAGAGATAAAAAGAGCTGGGGAAAAGGAAATAATCATAGTAATCACAAAAGTGGTGGAAGAAAGAGTAGAAATGAGAATAATGGAAGAAGAGAGTCAGAAGATAAGAAAAGAAGTTCTCATAGTAAAAAACAAAGAGGAAACAAATCAAGAGGATTTGATCAAAAGAGCCAAAGAGGGTCAAAAGGAAAGAAAAGAAGATAATTAAATATAAGAAAGGTGGTTATTGAGTTTTTTGCTTAATAACCACTTTTTATGCATATATTTACAGTTAATAAGTAATCTTTATTTTAATGAGAATATGGAGTAATTTTTAAAAGTAAATTTAAATTTTGCTTGTTATTAAAACTTTTAATTAGATGATATAATTAAATAATTATGATATAGTTAATAAAGAGTTAACGAAAAATGAATTATTTCTTCAAAATTTATTCATATTTTTGCATGATAATTAATAGAAATATATCAATATTAATAAAGAGGTGACATTAACTTTGTATTACAAAATAGGTATTGATGCAGGGTCTACAACCTTAAAGTGTATAGTCTTAAATGAAGAGGACAAGATAGTTTATTCAAATTATGAAAGACATTACTCTAAGGTAAGAGAAAAGCTAATCGAAGAACTAGAAAATATAAGGGGGATAATTGAGAATAAAAAATTTAAGATAGCTATAACTGGATCTGCTGGTTATGGAATTTCAAAAGAGTATAATTTACCTTTTGTTCAAGAAGTATTTGCTACAACTTTAGCTATAAAAAGATATTATGATGATGTGGATGTGGCAATAGAGCTTGGAGGAGAAGATGCCAAGATAATTTTTTTAACTGGTGGTTTTGAGGAGAGAATGAACTCAAGTTGTGCAGGAGGAACAGGAGCTTTCATAGATCAAATGGCTCACCTTATGGGGCTTACTGTAGATGAAATGGACAACTTAAGTCTTAAACATGAGAATATATATGAGATTGCTTCAAGATGTGGGGTTTTTGCTAAAACTGATATACAACCCCTATTAAATCAAGGAGCAAGAAAAGAGGATATTTCAGCTAGTGTATTCCAATCTGTTGTAAATCAAACAATAGGTGGACTAGCACAGGGAAGAAGTATTGAAGGAAAAATAATGTTTTTAGGAGGACCTTTATATTTTTGTAAGGGATTAAGAGAGAGATTCATAAAAACATTAAGATTAATGGATAATGATGTTGTTTCTCCTGAAAATGCACAGGTTTTTGTGGCTATTGGAAGTGCTATATATTCTAAAGAAGATAATAAAAAATATGAATATGAGGAATTATTAAATATAATAAAAGAAAATCATAATGAAATATCAACTATGAATATAATAGATCCATTATTTAATTCTGAAGAAGAATATAATGAGTTTAAGGAAAGACACCAAAAAGCTAAGGTTAAAGTTAGTGATATAAATAATTATACTGGAGATGCATACATAGGAATCGATGCTGGAAGTACTACAACAAAGGTTGTTTTAATAGATAAAGAGGATAATATTTTATATGAATATTATGGATCTAACAAAGGAAATCCTATTGAAGTTGTAAAAAAAGAATTAAAGCATATTTATAATATATGTGGAGAAAAAATTAAGATAATGGGTAGTGCAGTTACTGGTTATGGAGAAGACCTAATAAAAAAAGCCTTTTCAATTGATTTTGGAATAGTAGAAACTGTAGCACACTATATTGCGGCAAGTCATTTTAATCCTAAGGTAGATTTTATTTTAGATATAGGTGGACAAGATATCAAATGTTTTAAAATAAAGGATGGAATTGTAGCTAATATAATGCTAAATGAGGCATGTTCATCTGGATGTGGATCATTTATAGAAAGTTTTGCTAATCAAATGGGATATGATGTAGAAACTTTTTCAAAGCTTGGTTTATTTGCTAAGCATGGTGCAGATTTAGGATCAAGATGTACAGTTTTTATGAACTCATCAGTAAAACAAGCTCAAAAAGAAGGGGCTACAGTAAAAGATCTTTCAGCTGGACTTTCAGTAAGTGTTGTTAAAAATGCTCTTTATAAAGTAATAAGAGCAAAAAGCCTTGATGAATTAGGAAAAAATATAATCGTTCAAGGAGGAACCATGTATAATGATGCTATCCTTAGAGCTTTTGAAAAAGAGCTTGGCATGAATGTTATAAGACCTAGTATATCAGGGCTTATGGGAGCTTATGGATGTGCTCTTTATGCAAAAAGAAGAAATCTAAAGGAAAGTAAAATAATTTCTAAAGATGATTTAGAGAATTTTACACATAAATCAAAAATAGCTAAATGTGGATTGTGTACTAATAGATGTAATTTAACAATAAACATCTTTAATGATGGAGAAAGATATATTTCAGGAAATAGATGTGAAAAACCAACTGGTAATAAAAAATCTGAAAGTATTCCTAATATGTATCAATATAAATATAAAAAATTAAGAGAATATGAATCATTAGATGAAGGTGAAAGAGGAACTATAGGATTACCAATGGTATTAAATATGTATGAAAATATTCCTCTATGGGCTACATTCTTTAAAGAGTTAGGATTTAAAGTGGTTTTATCTGATGAATCAAATAAGAAAATGTATTTAAAAGGTCAACATACAATTCCATCAGATACTGTGTGTTATCCAGCAAAATTAGCTCATGGCCATATAGAAAACTTAATAAGTAAAAATATAAAGCATATATTCTATCCATGTATGAGTTATAATTTTGACGAAGGTATATCAGATAACTGTTTTAATTGCCCTGTTGTAGCTTATTATCCAGAACTTTTAAAGACAAATGTAAAAGAGTTAAATAGTAATAACTTTATGATGGAATATTTAAGCTTAAACAATAAAAAATTATTAAGCAAACAACTTTATGAGATTTTAAATAAAACTTTTGGAGATATAAAACAAAAGGAAGTTAAAAATGCTTTAGAAAAGGCTTATATAGAGTATGAGAAATATACTAAGCATATAAAAGAAAAAGGTGAAGAATTTATAGAGTATGCTAAAAATAACAATAAGAAGGTTATAGTAGTAGCAGGAAGACCTTATCACATAGATCCAGAAATAAATCATGGAATAGACAAGGTTTTAAGTAGCTTAGGAATTGTTGTTTTAACAGAAGATTCTATTGAAGTAAGTCATGAAAAGCTAAAGGTTAATATATTAAATCAATGGACATATCAAGCTAGATTATATAATGCTGCTTATTATGTTGCTAAAAATAAAGATATGGAACTTATACAATTAGTTTCCTTTGGATGTGGAACAGATGCCATAACTTCTGATGAAGTTAAAGACATACTAGAGAGAAATAACAAAATATATACTCAATTAAAAATAGATGAAACTAATAATTTAGGTGCAGCTAAAATAAGAATAAGAAGCTTGCTAGAGGCTATAGCACAGGAATAGGTGATAGAATGGAAATAGAAAATAATAAAAATTTTGCAGTATTTACTAAAGAGATGAGAAAGACTCACACTATTTTAGCTCCTACAATGTTGCCAATACACTTTAAACTTTTATCTGGAATAATGAAAAAGTATGGTTATAAATTAGAATTTTTTGATGGTGATACAAATAGCGCTATTGAAGAAGGATTAAAAAGTGTTCATAATGATATATGCTATCCAGCTATGATTGTAATTGGACAACTTATGGAAGCTTTAAAAAGTGGAAAATATGACCCAGACAAAACGGCTTTAATAATGAGCCAAACTGGGGGAGGATGTCGTGCATCTAACTATATACATTTATTAAGAAAGGCACTAAAAGAAAATAACTTAGAGCAAGTTCCAGTAATTTCTTTAAATGCAAGTGGATTAGAAAAGCATGAAGGGTTTAAAATGTATCCAGGCTTATTAATAAAATGCATATATGCTCTTTATTATGGAGATTTGCTTATGTATATGTATAATCAGTGTAAATCTTATGAGATTAATAAGGGTGAAACAGATAGGGTTTTAGATAAGTGGATTGAGATTTTAAAAGAGAAGTTTGAAAGCTTAAAATATTTAAAAGTAAGAGAACTATATAAAAATATAATTTTAGATTTTTCTAATATAGAACTAGAAGAAACTGAAAAAGTAAAGGTTGGTATAGTAGGAGAAATTTATTTAAAGTATTCTCCTTTAGGAAATAATAATTTAGAGGAATTTTTAAGAGAAGATAATGCTGAAGTTGTTATGTCTGGTGTTACAGATTTCTTCATGTATTGTTTATCTAATTCAGAAATAGATTATAAATTATATGGAATGAAAAAAGTTTCAAGTAAATTTACTAAAGTTGGATGTTCATATTTAGAGCATTTACAAAATGTTATGATAGATTCAATAAAAAAATATAGTAAGTTTAGAGCACCTGCTCCATTTAAGGAATTAAAAACTTCTGTTGAAGAGTACATAGGAAGAGGAGTTAAAATGGGTGAAGGATGGCTTATGACTGCTGAAATGTTAGAACTTATAAATAGTGGTGTAAATAATATAGTTTGTGCTCAACCCTTTGGATGTCTTCCTAATCACATAGTTGGAAAAGGTATGATTAGAGGAATTATGGAGAAACATCCAGAAGCTAATATAGTTGTTGTAGATTATGATCCATCTTCAACAAAGGTAAATCAAGAAAATAGAATAAAATTAATGTTAGCTAATGCTAAATTAAGTGAATATATATTAAATAACTAATAAATATAAGGTCTCAAATAAGGAATTGTTTTTTATTTGAGACCTTAATCTTTAATATTTTAATTTTGTAAATAGTTTTTATTTAAAAATTTAGTTATATGTTGTATAAAGAGAAATAATACTAGATTAAGTTAAATATTAAGCTTAAAAATATCTTAAATAATATAATTTTAAGTTTAGCAAATGTAGGGTTTAATATTATAATGTATTTAAGGAATTACTATATAGGAGGGGAATATGAATATTTTAATAGCTGAGGATGAACAAGATATAAGAAATCTTTTAGAATTACATTTATTAAAGGAAGGATACACTGTCTTTAAGGCTGTAAATGGACTAGAAGCCTTAGAAATCTTAAAGAAAGAACACATACATTTAGCCTTATTAGATGTTATGATGGATGGAATAGATGGCTTTAATTTATTAAAGATGTTAAGGGAATGGAGTCAGATTCCGGTTATATTTTTAACTGCTAAAATTGAGGATGATGATAAAATATTAGGTTTAGGCTTAGGGGCTGATGATTATGTTATAAAACCTTTTAAACCTGTAGAACTTATGGCTAGGATTAAATCAAATTTAAGAAGGTGTTATAAATATTCTGGAGAAAATGAACTTATAAAAATAGGAAATTTAGAACTTAGCAAAGAAGGATGTACAGTTAAAAAAGATGGAGAAATAGTAACTTTAAACGCAAAGGAATTTAAAATTTTAGAAATGCTTATGAGCAACATTGGAAGAGTGTTTACTAAAAAACAAATATATGAAAATGTATGGCAAGAGGAGTATTTAGGTGATGACAATACTATAATGGTTCATATAAGCCATTTGAGAGATAAGATAGAGGAAGATCCTAAAAATCCTTGTAAGATAAAAACTATAAGAGGGATAGGATATAGGTTTGAAAAAATTTAATCTAGGAAAAAACAGATATAAGGTATCAAATATATTACTTAGAAATTATCTTAAGGTATTTTTACTTATAACAATTATAACTGCTACTATATTTATAATTTCTTTTATTATAGGAATTAGTATATATTTAAAAAGTGAACCAATAGAAAATGAAGCTTCTAAAATACTTTCAGGAGAGATAGAAAATAAAGACTATAACAGTATAAGTAATCAAGATTATGTAACAGAGCATGGTGGATGGATTGAAATCATAGATAAGGATTTAAATATAATAGAAACAATTGGGGATCAAAAGGTAAAAAGAGATAAATATTCAAGTGAAGAATTCAGTAAAATTTTGATGGATGAAATGCATGGAATTAATATAGATGAGAATTATTTATCTTATACTGGCTATAGCAAGGAAGGAAGATTCTTTGTAATTACTAGAATACCTGAGGAAAACTTCGGAAAAATTTTTACTAGAAATCCTAAAATCGGATTTAAGATATTTGTATATATTATGATTTCTTTATATATCTTTATTTTTACAATGAGTTTAATTCTTTATTCAAAGTTAACTTCTAAGACATTTACTAAACCTTTAGATAAACTTATGAATGGAGTTAGGAAATTATCTTTAGGGGACTATTCTACTAGAATTAACATAGAAAAAAACAATGAGTTTGAGGAGCTTGGAGAGGCTTTTAATAATATGGCCTCTAAAATAGAAGAGGAAAAGAAGTTAAAAGAGGAATCAGAAAAGTTGAGAAAAGAATTTGTTAGAAATATAGCCCATGACTTAAAGACTCCTTTATCAAGTATAATAGGATATTCTAATATTATAAAAAACAACCCAGATCTTGAAAGAGAATCTTTACATAAGTATATAAGTATAATTGAGAACAATGGAGAAAGAGCAAATGAAATGATAATGGAACTATTTGAATTTTATACACTTCAAAGTTCTGAATTTATTTTATATAAAAAATATCAAGATTTAAGCGAATTTTTAAGAAATTTAATAGCTGATTACATATATCTTTTAGAAGAGAAAGACTTTGATTTTGATTTTGAAATAAGTGAGGATACGCTTTATTTAGATTTTGATAATAAAAGGCTTGAGAGAGCTATAGGCAATTTAATAATAAACAGTGTTAAATATAATAAAAAAGGAACTAAGTTTTTAGTAAGTCTAAAAAAAGAAGAGGATAAAGTTAAAATAATAGTTAGTGATGATGGTATAGGTTTAAGTGAAGAAATAAAAAAACATATTTTTAATCCTTTTGTTAGGGAAGAAAAATCAAGAAATTCTAAAAAGGGTGGTTCAGGGTTAGGATTAACTATAAGTAAAGAAATTGTAGAAAAACATGGAGGAACAATCTACTTAAGTAATAGTCCTTTAAAAGGGTGCAATTTTGTTATAGAATTACCAATAAAATAAAAAGGCTTAGCTTTAATAGCTAAGCCTTTTTTATCATGCAACCCTTCTTGCAGGTCTTTTGCTTCTACTATATTTCTTACTTGCTTTTCTCTTTTTATAAGAGAATTTCTTTTTAAAATAACTATATATCATATCAGTTATGGTATGAAGACCAGAACCTAAAAATAAGGCTAAAGCCATATTACCAAATAAAACTTTATTCTTTAATATAAAACTAAAAACTAACTTTAACATTTCTGGTGTAGATATATTAATTATGGAAAAAGAATATAACAATGAAGAAATTGTTATAGGAATAATAGATACATAAAGTATTCTTATTATAGGTCCTAATATAAATCCGTGTGTAAAAACACTTCTATGTTCAAATAGTTTTTGGTATGGAATCCAAATAAACTTTAAATAACCCCATCTTCTAAATTCTCTACTTTTAATATCTAAATCTCCGGAAAACATATATCCACCAAACATATATATAGATACGCCTAATATTGTAAAGGCGAGGCTACTTCCTAAGTCTTCTAAGAAGATCATATTTATAAATAAAAAGAAAGAAGCTATAAAAGGGGTCATAATAACCGTAATTTTGTCATGTGTTTTTCCTGCTGCCAAAATATCACCCCACAAAAAATATTTATAATAATAATATAACATATTTTGGAGTAATATAATATATTTTATTATATTAACATATTAAAACTTTTATTTTGAATTATTTTATCATAATATACAGAGTAATTTAATTAATAAAAAAACTTTTGATTTTCTGATGATATTATAATAATAATAAAATATTAACTAAATATTAATAAATTATTATTATATAGTTCAAAAAATATTTAAAATATTTAAATTTTATGATAAGATGGTATATTATATGCATAAAAATATTATAACTTAATAATTTAACCAAGGAGGAAAAATATGAGCTCAGAACATAAAAGTAAATTGTCTTTAACAGCGCTTATATTAATGATTTTCACATCAGTATATGGTTTTGCTAACATGCCAAAGGCCTTTTATTTAATGGGATATAGTGCTATTCCATGGTACATAATATCAGCATTAGCTTTCTCAATTCCATATGCTTTTATGATGGCAGAATATGGAGCAGCATTTAGAAAGGAAAGAGGGGGAATATACTCATGGATGGCTAAATCTGTAGGACCTAAATATGCCTTCATAGTTACATTCATGTGGTATTCATCAAATTTAATATGGTTAGTTAGTAACTCATCATCAATATGGATTCCTTTCTCAAATGTTATATATGGAAAGGACACTACAGGAACATGGTCTTTACTTGGATTAAGTGTTCCACAGACAATGGCTGTATTAGGATCAATACTTATAATAGTTATAACTTATGCAGCATCTAAAGGATTAAAGAGTATAACAAAGGTTACTTCAATTGGAGGAACTGTTGTTGCATTATCAAACATAGTACTTATTTTAGGAGCAATTATTGTTTTTGTAAGCAATGGATTTAAACCTGCCCAGGTAATAAATGGTGCTGCCTTTGTTCATGCACAAAATCCATCTTACCAATCACCAATAGGTGTATTAGGATTTTTAGTTTTTGCAGTTTTTGCTTATGGTGGACTAGAAGCTGTCAGTGGATTAGTTGATGAAACTAAAGATGCTAAAAAGAACTTCCCAAAAGGATTAATGATTGCATCTATAATAATAGCTGTTGGATATGCTGTTGGAATACTTTGTGTTGGATTATTTACAAATTGGCAAGAAGTATTATCAGGGGATAATGTTAACCTAGCTAATGTAGCATATATAGTAATTCAGAACTTAGGTGTAAAATTAGGTCAAGCTTTTGGTATGAGTACTAATGCTTCACTTCAATTAGGAGCTTGGTTTGCAAGATACATAGGTCTTTCAATGATGTTAGCCTTAATGGGAGCTTTCTTTACATTAAGCTATGCACCTATTAAACAATTAATAGAAGGAACACCTAAAGAAATTTGGCCAAAAAAATGGACAGTATTAAATGAAAATAACATGCCAGTTAATGCAATGTGGATTCAATGTATAGTTGTTGTTATATTTATATTAGTAGCTTCTTTTGGTGGAGAATCTGCAAATAAATTCTTTAGTTATTTAATATTAATGGGTAATGTGGCCATGACAATACCATATATGTTCTTATCTGGAGCTTTCCCAGCATTTAAAAAGAAAAAACATATAGAAAAACCATTTGTTATGTATAAGTCATATAAATCATCATTAATTTGGTCAATAATAGTAACATTTACAATTGGATTTGCAAATTTATTTACAATAATAAAGCCTGTTATTCAGGATAAGGATTATACAGCTATGGCATTCCAAATAACTGGTCCAATAGTTTTTTCTATAATTGCTTTTATACTTTATCATAATTATGAAAAGAAAATGAAAAATAAATAATTTAAAACAACATCTTTTTAAGATGTTGTTTTTCTTATATTTTCTTAATATGGATTCTTATAGAATTTATGTAGTATAATTATTTTAACAATAATAAAATGGAGAGTGTAGCATATGAAGAAAAAAACATTAATTATTTTAGGTGTTATATTGATAGTATTAATAGGAGTAGGATTTTATTTTTTTAGTAACCAATCTACATATAAAGTCATTATTAATAATAAGACTAATAAAGAAATAAGTGGTTTACAAATAAGTTATAGCAATAATAGTAAAAATATTAGTGTACCAAGTATAAAAGCAGGTGGTTCAGAGGAAGTAAAGGTAAAAGCAGAGGGAAATGGTTCTTTAGTTATGTATTATACAGATATTTTAGGAGATTCTCATAAAGAAATATTAGCAGGCTATTTTCAAAAAGGATCCGAGGGAAAAGTAGTAGTAAATATTACAGCAGTAAATGACTTAGGCATATATGGCATGGAAATAGCTTCTCCTGAAGCAGAGAATATACTAAATAATCAGTAAACTATGAAAGGAAGTGAGTTAAAAAGAGAGGAATTCTCTTTTTATAGTTATGGAAAACATTATATATAATATTTTGTATATAATAATATATAGCTTTTTAGGATGGTGCTGTGAAGTTATATATTGTTATATAATAGATCACAAGTTTACAAATAGAGGCTTTTTAAATGGGCCACTATGCCCTGTATACGGCTTTGGAGCTTTTTTTGTTTTAACATTTTTAGATGTTTATAAAAGTAACGTAATATTAGTATTTATATTAGGAATAATAATTACATCAGTTTTAGAGTATATTACTTCTTTTTTATTAGAGGTAGTATTCCATACGAAGTGGTGGGATTATTCAAAACATAAGTTTAATATTCATGGAAGAGTGTGCTTACTTAATTCCACACTGTTTGGTATATTGTCAGTTGTATTAGTTGAGTTTATAAATCCTATTATAGTTGATTTTGTTAGTAAATTTCCAGAAAAGATAGTGTTTATTGTAACAATAATTTTAGCAGCTATAATTGCTGTTGATTTTGTAGTAACAGTACAAGCTATGCTTAAATTAAATTCAAAACTACACAATCTTCAAGATTTATCTAAGGAGTTTGAGGAATTTGGAATTTCCTTTATAGATAAGACTGAGAGAGAGTTAGAACTTACTATGAGTAAATTTAAACGTGAGGCTAATTTAAAAGAAGAAATGTTAAATAGAGCTAAATCTCTAAGAAAAAATAATATTCTTCAAAGAAGACTTTTAAAAGCATTCCCTAATATGAAACATAAGAGATACAATGAATTACTTCAAAAATTAAGAAAAGAAGATAAATTAAAATAAAGGAAGCCAATTAACTGGCTTCCTTTATTTTAATTATATTTGTCTTTTGATAACACTTCTTTTTTTACTAATACTCCATTTTCATAAGTTTCCTTATAAGTTGTTGATGATTTAGGCCCATGTTGATCTACAGATATAACTATTTCTTTTCCTGGGTCTTCTTTTATACCCCAAATGTTAGATTTAACTTGTCCAGAAGAAGTTATATAAGTTTGAACAATAACTGGATTATTCATATTATTTTGAAACTTAAAGTCAATAACTCCACTTGCCATAGTAGCATCTCTACCTATAGGAGCATAAGTTACTGGAAGGCTGTGAGGAGCTCTTTCAACTATTTTTAAATCCGCATATAATACTGAATTATAAAGAGTTGTAACTCCTTGACATATTCCACCGGCTAATATATCTACTACTTTGTTTCCAATATAACCAGGGGCATAAGTATAACCGTTTCTTTCGGTTCTATCTTCTCCTTCCTTATCAGCAGAAAAAATATCTCCTGGCATTAATACGGTACCATTAAGCTTACTTAAATAATTGCTAATGTTTTTAGTACGACCTCCTGTTAAACTAGGAAGTTTAGTAGTATAAGAGCCTAAAATAACCATGTTATCAACAGTTTCCTGGGTTAATTTAGGTTTTATTTCTTCCACAGGTATATCAATAGTGCAATTTAGACTATCATGACTATTATTTAAATCATTAATTATTTCAGAAGTAAGCTTTTCTAAATCAAGCTTGTACCCAATTTTTTCTTTAGTTGCTGATATAGAATCATTTGAAAAAGAAATAGTTGGTTCAACCTTTTCTTTATCAATTTTATTACTTATTTCAGAAAGTTTTTCACTTAAAATCTCTGAGTTTGATTCAGGTTTAAACTGAAAATGTTTTGGATTAGATTTTAAATTCAATCTTTCTATTGTATTGGAAAATATATTACTATTTTTTCCAAAGGAAAGAATCTCGTTAGATAAATTGTTAATATCAAAGAAAAAACCTAAATCTTTTGCTGAAAAAGTTTCATTAAAATTGTCCTTATAATTAAAAGTTATTTTAAAATTATTTAATAAATTAGAGTAGTGCTCATTTAATTTTTCCTTTAGATCTTTCTCACTTAGGTTTGACATATTAATGTTTTCAACATAAATTCCTTCATAAGTAACATCTTTACTAGAATAAGTTTTAAATAAAACTACAGAAATTAAAATTAAGAATAAAGCTATAAGTACTAGTGAAATTTGTAGTGCTATCTTTTTTGAATTTAATTTTTTTATTCTCTTACTTCTCACCTTTATTACCTCAACTATTATTAATTAATATTATAAAAATATGTAAGTATAATTTAACAAATAAATATAAATAAAATGTGTAGATTTTACATAATTTGCTTTATTCAAATAGTTTTAATTATATAGTAAAAAAGTTTTATGTTTAGTAGATTTTATATTAACCTCTTTTAATTATAATATATAATATTGAAAAAATATACAACTTTGAGGTATTTTTCATATTATATTTAATAAGCTAAAAATTTTAAGAGGAATTATGTTTAAAAAAATTACTTTAAAAGAGAAATCTCTTTACTACAAATATATAGATAAAAACAAATTTCTAAGCTGCGAATATTCTTTTGCTACTCTTTTTATGTGGAAAGAGTTCAATGAAATAGAATACGATATAGTAAATAATATTTTTATTATTAAAAAATATGATAATAAAAATGGAGTTTTTTTCATGGAACCTTTAGGGGATATAGATGATAATTCTTTAATAAATATTATTGACTATTTAGAATCCATAAGAAAAAAAGAAAAGAGTAAATGGTTATTTGGAGATGTAAACATAAATTTTCTTAATAGGTTAGAAGCTATATATAAGGAGAATTTAATTTTTGAGGATGAAATAAATAACTTTGATTATGTATATAACTTTGATGATTTAAGAAATTTATCAGGAAGAAAATTTAGAAAAAAAAGAAATAAATATTATCAGTTTATTAAAAACTATAATTATAAAACAGCATTCTTTAAAAGTTTTTTAGATAATAAAGAAAAGAAAGAATGCTTAGAATTTTTAGATGAATGGTCTTTAGAAAATAAAGAAATTGATGATGAGTTTTTAGCTGAAATAGATGGAACAAGGAACTTAATAAATTATTTAGGTGAATTAGACCTAGATTTAATAAAACTTTATGTGGACAATAAATTAATAGGAATTTCCATAGGGGAGAGATTTAATGATAGCATGTATATAGTCCATGTGGAGAAGTGCCTAAGAGAATTCAAAGGAGCATATGCTTTTATAAATAATGCACTATTAAAAAATTCTTTTTCAGATTTAAAATATGTTAATAGAGAAGAGGATTTAGGTGTGTTAGGATTAAGAAAATCTAAAATGTCTTATAACCCAAAGTTTTTTGAAAGAAAATATTTAGTTAAAATAAAGTGAGTTTTTTAGTCTCACTTTATTTTAATATTCTATTTTTATTCATATAATTTTAAATTTATTTTATTCTTTAAATCCATAGAATGAAGTTTTTGTCATATCTATAGATCTATTTATATTATTTAATGTATTTTGAATAAGTTGTTTATTTTCATTCTTTTCAACTGTATTTAAAGCTAAATTTATATATTCTTGAGCGTGAAGAGCATTTTTCACTGCAAAATTAAGTTCTCTTTTTATATTTTTATTTGAGTCTCCCATAACTAACACTCCTTAAAATTAATCTCCATAGTTGTTGTAATTATTTTGGGCATGTTCTATAGCACTAGCAACAGATTTTAAAGCAGCATGTACTTCTGTTCTATTTTCTTCTTCAGTTAAGTTCATATATGCATTGTTTAAGTGATTTTGGCAAGAACAAAGTTCATTAATAGCAAGTCTAAAATTATCTTTTGCATTATTTCTCATAATAACACCACCTTTAAAATTTTTTCAATTATAGCTTGTGTATATTTAATAGAAATAATAAGTGGAAATAAAATTAACTAGTTCCTTACAATTCCTTTTAAAAATTAAATATTATAGTTTATATACAAAATATTATCTTAAATAATATACTCGTAAATGATTATTAAAATAAAAAAGAAAAAATAAATCAAATTAAAAATAAAAATAGAAAAAACAGAGAAAAATCTCTGTTTTAAAAAAAATTATTTATTTTCATTATTTAATCTATCTATCATGACATTCTTAGCTTTAATTTCAAAGGTATCATCTAAAGGTGATAATGAAACATCATCATATTTATTACTAAGAGCCAATGTTAAAATTCTATCTGCAAGCTCTGGATTCTTAGATAAAAGTGATCCATGGAAGTATGTACAGAAAGTATTTTTATAAATACATCCTTCATAACCACTTTCACCATTATTTCCATAACCATGAATGCATTTTCCAAGAGGTTTTAAATCTCCAATAAATGTTCTACCAGAGTGATTCTCAAAACCAACATAAGTTTCATCAAATTCTTCGTTATGTATAACTGTGTTACCTATGAATCTAGTGTCTCCACCTTCAGTATATATATCTAAAATTCCTAAGCCATCTATTTTTTCTCCAGTAGGGGCAGTATAATAATTACCTAAAAGTTGATATCCACCACAGATAGCTAAAAGAACTTTTCCTTCTTCAACATATTCTTTTAGAACATCTTTTTTTAGGTTTATTAAGTCATCAGATACTATTGATTGCTCAAAGTCTTGACCACCACCAAAGAATACTATATCGTAATTATCTTTATCAAATTTATCACCCATAGAAACATTTATTACATTTACTTTGATTCCACGCAATTTTGCTCTATGCTTTAATATTAAAATATTTCCTACATCTCCATAAACATTAAGTAGATCAGGATATAAGTGACATATATTTAATTCCATATGAATCTCTCCTTTAACTACCAAAGCTTATCAATATAACCTTTGGAATGTAAGTATTTTCTATAGTTAATCATAGCAGTATAAGTTGCAAGGATATAAACCTTGTTTTCCTTAGAATTTTTGATTGCCTCTGTTAAGCCATCAAAATCTTCTTTTATTAAAAACTTTTCAACTGGTAGATTAGCAATTTTCAATCTTACAGCCATATCATAAGCTCTCATTCCAGAGATAAATATTTCATTTAAGTCCATTGAATTTAATTTTTCAAAATCAACATCCCAGATCCAAGAAACATCCTTACCATCTGCATAATTATCATTTAATAAGAATGCTGCAGCAAAGCTTTCTGAATTTAGAAGAAGAGTATCTAAGGCTTGATTATATCCAGCTGGATTTTTAACCAAGATAATTCTAGCTTCCTTATCTCCAATTTTTATTGTTTCCTGTCTTCCAAAGGATGAACTTTGATTAGAGAATGATTTTTGAATAATTTCATCATTAATATGTAATTCTTTTGCAACAGAATAAGCACATAATGCATTGTATATGTTATAAGTACCAGGTTGAGTTATTGTAAATAAACTACCGTTTATAACAACCTTAGAACTTTCAGGGGTAAGTTCTACTATTTCTTCTACCTTATATTTTAAATCTTCTCTTTTGAATCCACAGTTAGGACAGTAGAAACTTCCAAGATGATTATATGTTATAAAGTTATAAGAATAAGGCTCTTTACAGAACTTACAGAACTTAGCATCAGCATTAATTTCTATATTCTTATTATTATTTGGAGAAACTTCGAATCCATAATAAACTTTAGGATTTTTAACATCAAGTCTTCCTAATAAAGATTCATCTCCATTTAAAAGAAGAGTGGTACTTGGTACTTTAACAACTCCTTCTAATATTTTACTTAGAGTAGTATAAACCTCTCCATATCTATCTAACTGGTCTCTGAAAAGATTTGTTACAGTTATTATTTCTGGAGTTATGTACTCTGTTATGAATTTTAAGTTAGCTTCATCAACTTCAATTACTGCATATCTTTCTTTATTTGAAGAGAATTTGTAATTAGCTACGAATGTACTAACTATTCCTGGATAAAGATTTGCTCCAGTAGCATTAGTTATAACATCTAATCCATTACCTTTAAGGACATTATATATCATTGAAGTAGTAGTAGTCTTTCCATTAGTTCCAGTAACTAAAATAACTTTATAATTTTTAGAAACTACTTTTAAAATGTTTCTATCGATTTTTAAAGCTACTTTACCTGGAAAGTTAGTTCCACCTTTAAAAACTTTCTTTGAAATAAATTGTGTCATTTTAGATAAGATTATGCTTAGATAAGATTTAATAGCTATTTTAAACACCACCTTACAATTACTTTTTAGTCAATCTTCTTAAACTATTATAGTATAGCACAAAGTATTTAATTTACCAATATAGTAATTTATTAATAATAAGAAGGAATTTTTTATTATTAAATAATTAAATGTATTTATTCTATACTTACTAGAAATTTTACAATGCAATATATGTAGAAATATTGTATTATATATAGGAAGGTTATAATTAAATAGAATTAATTATACAAATGACTATAAAAAAACTAGACTAGGGGGAATACTAAATGTATCCAATAAGATTTGAAAACTTATACTATGATAAAGTTTGGGGTGGAAGAGATTTTGAACTTTTCAGAGACAATATGCCAGAAGGAATGATAGGAGAAACTTGGGATGTTGCTTGTCATCCAAATGGAATGAGTATAGTTGAAAATGGTGAATATAAAGGTTTAAGATTAGATGAATTAATAGATAAATTAGGAAGTGACTTAGTAGGAACTGAAATATCAAAAGAGAAATTTCCTCTACTTGTAAAATTAATAAATGCTAAGGATAAATTATCAGTTCAAGTTCATCCAAATGATGAATATGGTATGAGAGTTGAAGGAGAACTTGGAAAAACTGAAATTTGGTATGTTGTTGAAGCTTTTGAAGGAGCTAATTTAATAGTAGGAACAAAAGATTGTACTAGAGAACAATTTGTTAAAGCTATAGAAACTGGTGAATTTGATCAGTATTTAAATAGAGTAGAAGTTAAAAAAGGTGATACTTTCTTTGTAAGAAGTGGACTAGTTCATGCTATATGTGAAGGTGTTATAATAGCTGAAATCCAACAAAATAGTGATACAACTTATAGAGTATATGACTATAATAGAGGAAGAGAAATCCATGTTGAAAAAGCTTTAGATTGTATAGATTTCTCATTAAAAGGAGAAAAAGCTAAGGGATTAAAAGTTTCATATGATCAATATGATAAAACTTATCTTTCACTATGTGAATATTTCTCATTAGAAAAATATGATATACATGGAGTATGTGAAGAGGAAAGCGATAAAGAAAGATTCTTCATATTTACATGTGTTGAAGGAGAAGGAATCATAGCTTCAGAGGAAGGCGAATTAGCAATTAAAAAAGGTGATAGTATATTCATACCAGCATCCTTAGGAAAATATTCTTTAAAAGGAAATATGTCATTATTAAAGAGTTATGTTCCAAAAGAAGGTGCGGTTGAAGAAGAAATACTTTCAGTTGTAAAAGCTTAATAATATTTATTAATAAAAACAGAACTAAGTTTAAAAGCAAAAATAAATTTAATTGTATAATTTAAAGAAAGAGTATATGAAAACTAATTTAAAATAATAAATTATGAATTACTTTTAGAGAAAATCTTGAAGTAATAATAATTTATAATAATTGTTATTAAAATTAGTTTTATATATACTCTTTTATTTATATTTGTGTAAAAGTGGACAAATTTAACTAATGAAATTATAATAAAAAAGTAAAACTTAATTATTAGAAAGCGAGTGTAGTTATGGGAATTGATTTTTTATTCATACTTAAGGCCTTAATAATCGCAGTTGTTGAAGGTCTTACAGAGTTTGTTCCTGTTTCCTCAACAGGACACATGATTCTAGTTGGTGACCTTATTCACTTTAATACACAATCAGGTGGATTCCCTGAAATGTATGAAGTTGTTATTCAATTAGGTGCAATACTAGCAGTTGTAGTATTATATTGGAGAAAGATAAGTAGCTCAGTAGTTGAGTTCTTAAGTTACATATTTTCATTTATCGGTTCAAAAACATCAAGTGATAAAAGAAAATATGAAAAAAGACTTGCGGAATCAAAAACTGGTTTTAGATTTGGTATAAATGTAATTATAGCCACTATACCAGCTGCTATTCTAGGATTTTTATTTGATGATGAGATTAATAAATATTTATTTTCAACTAAAACTGTAGCTGTAGGATTTATAGTAGGTGGTATACTACTTATAGTTATAGAAAATAACTTTAGAAAAAGAGCCAAAAGAAGTAAAATTGTAAAAGATATTGATAAAATGACATATGGACAATCATTATTAGTTGGATGCTTCCAATGTTTATCTTTATGGCCTGGAATGTCAAGAAGTGCATCAACAATCATGGGAGGATGGATTTCTGGATTAAGTACAACTGTTGCTACAGAATTTACATTCTTCTTAGGTATACCAGTTATGGTTGGAGCATCAGGATTAAAATTATTTAAATTTGATTATTCTCAAATGGATGGAACTTATTTAATAGCATTAATCTTAGGATTTATAGTTGCATTTATAGTTTCATTAGTTGTTATAGACAAGTTTATAAATTACTTAAAGAAAAAACCTATGAGAATTTTTGCTATATATAGAGTATTTGCTGGTATAGTATTAGCTATTTTAATATTTACTAAAGTAATTAGTTAATAAAAAAAGACAAGGATTAAACTCCTTGTCTTTTTTTTATTAAACAAACTAATAGTTTTACTAATATTATTGTAAACAAATTTTAATTTTCTTAATTTTTAAAATAATTTTACTTTAAATACAAAGCTTTCTATGATATCATTTACTTAGAAGGTAATTGTAAAAAACTTACAGACTATGGTGTAAAATTGTTTAGGAGGAGGATTTTATATGATGCAACCAATTAAGAAAATAGCTATACTAACAGGGGGAGGAGATTGCCCTGGATTAAATGCAGTAATAAGATCTGTAACCAGAACTGCAATCTTAAAATATGGATATGAAGTTATAGGTTATAAATTTGGATATAGAGGTCTTTATAATAATGACTTTGTAAAATTAGATCTTGATTCTGTTTCTGGAATACTTCATAGAGGAGGAACAATACTTCATAGTTCAAATAAGGACAACCTATTTGATTATCAAGTTGAAGATGAAAATGGCAAAATAGTTAAAAAAGATGTTTCTGATGTTGGTGTAGAAAACTTAAAAAAAGAAGGGGTAGATGCTTTAGTTGTTATTGGAGGAGATGGAACCTTAACCTCTGCAAGAGATTTCTCAAGAAAAGGTGTAAATGTAATAGGTGTTCCTAAAACAATAGATAACGATTTATTAGCCACAGATGTAACCTTTGGATTTAATACTGCCACAGAAATAGCTACAGAAGCTTTAGATAGACTTCATACTACAGCTGAGTCACATCATAGAATAATGCTTTTAGAAGTTATGGGAAGAAATGCTGGTTGGATTGCTTTAGAATCAGGAATAGCTGGTTCTGCTGATGTAATATTATTACCTGAAATACCTTACGATATAAACAAAATAGTTGAAAAAGTAAAAGAAAGAGAAGAAGCCGGAAAACAGTTTACAATTATTGTAGTTGCAGAAGGAGCAAAACCTAAAGATGGAGAAGTAGTTGTTTCTAAAATAGTTGATGATAGTCCAGACCCAGTAAGACTAGGGGGAATAGCTAACAAATTAGCCATTGACTTAGAAGGATTAATAAAGAATCATGAAATAAGAAGCACTGTGCTTGGACATATACAAAGAGGGGGAAACACCTCTACTTATGATAGAATACTTTCAACTAAATATGGAGTTAAAGCTGTTGAACTTATAAATAGCAATTTATTTGGAAACATGGTTGCATTAAAAGGAAATAAAGTATCCTATGAAAGTTTAGAAAATGTAATTGGACATACTAAAAATGTAAATCCAGAAGGTGAATTAGTAAACACCGCTAAAAGTATAGGAATTAGTTTTGCTGATTAATAATATAAAAACACTCATCAAATTAAAATTTGATGAGTGTTTTCTTTTCTATTTAGTAAAATTTCACTTATAATTTAGTAAATTATAAGGATAAATATGTATATTAAAATCAAAAAAAATTAAACGTTAACAAGAAAAAATTTACAATTAATACTTCAAAATTTTCTGAAAATATGGTACACTTTAAACAAGGCAACAATAAAAGCAACATTAAAAGAAAGCTGGTGGGTATTTATGAAAGAAGTTCAAAAATATTTAGAGAGCAGAATTGGTTCGTATAGCTTTTTCTTTGAGGATTTAAAGAGTGGTTATACTTATGGTTACAATGAAAACGTTAAAATGATTTCAGCAGGTTGTATGAAATTACCTATAGCTATAGCTCTTATAAAAGAAGTAGAGGAAGGCAAAATAGACTTTTTGGATAAAGTTAAAATAGAAAGTTCAGATAAGGTCTATGGAACTGGTATAATACATGAATTTGGAGAGAGAGATTATACTGTATTTGAACTTATGGTAGCAATGCTAATCCAAAGTGATAATACAGCAGCAAATAAAATAATTGATTTAGTTGGTATGAATAAAATAAATGAAACTATTAAAGAATTAGGTATGAAAAATACTGAGCTTAATAGAAAAACTGCCGATGAAAGAAATTTCAAATCAGATGTAGAAAATTATACAACAGCTTATGATTTAACTTTAGCCTGGAAAAAACTTAGTGAGGGTTCTTTCTTAAGTAAAGAAAACTCTCAAATGCTTATAGATATACTTACAAGACAACAGATTAAAAACAAACTAGCTTTATATATACCAGACAACCTTAAGTTTGATATATCAAGCAAAACAGGAGACAAAAAGGGAGTTGAGAATGATACGGCCTTAATTCATACTCAAAAAGGAAACTTTGCTTGTACGGTGATGTCAAGTGGAATTCCTAACTCAGTCTACGGAACTGTGACTTTGGCAAAGTCTGGTAAAATGACCTGGGACGCCATCATGAACAATTGGCACTAATATAATATTTAATGTGCTGTATAAAACCTTAATAATAAGACTTACAAATAGTATGAAGGGAATATCTATAATGATTTTAGAATTTAAATTATTATAAATTCTTATAGGAATATAGCAATTCTCAAAATATGTTTGTAAGTTTTATTTTTAACTGAAAATATAAAAATAATTATTAAAAACATTATTGACATAAATATTTTAATATGATATTATAAGCACAATAAAAGCAGTCCAGAGAGGCTGAATAAAATAACCTTTAAATTTGATCCAGAGAGGTCAATAAGGAAGTTATATAGTTGAATTATAATCTTAAAGGATTTATTTATACGTGAAAAGTCTTCCTTATCTTAGGAAGACTTTTTTTAATAAAATTATATAACTTTTCTTCTTTAAATTAACACAGAGAGGTTAAAAAGGAGTGAAATTTTATGTTAAAAAACAAACACTTATTAGATCCATCAGATTTCACAATAGAGGAATTTGATGAAATTTTCAAATTAGCACATCAAATTATGGCAAATCCAAAAGAATATCAAAATATATGCAATGGTAAAATTCTAGCAACACTTTTCTATGAGCCAAGTACTAGAACAAGATTGTCTTTTGAATCAGCAATGCTTAGACTAGGTGGACAAGTTATAGGTTTCTCAGAACCAAATTCTTCATCAGTTTCTAAAGGAGAATCTTTAAGAGATACTATTAAAACAGTAAACTGCTATGCAGATCTTATAGCAATGAGACATCCTTTAGAAGGAGCAGCAAAAGTTGCTTCAATGTATTCAGATATCCCAGTTATAAATGCAGGAGATGGAGGGCATCAACATCCAACTCAAACATTAACAGATCTTCTTACAATAAAAGAATATAAAGGAAACCTAGAAGGAAATACAATTGCATTATGTGGAGACTTAAAATTCGGTAGAACAGTGCATTCTCTTATAAAAGCACTTTCAAGATATAAAAATAATAAATTCATCTTAATATCTCCAATAGAACTTAGAATCCCAAATTATATTAGAGAGCAAATTTTAGAAAAAAATAATATAGAATACAAAGAAATTACTAGCTTAGAAGAAGGAATTAAAGAAGCTGATATTTTATACATGACAAGAATACAAAGAGAAAGATTTGTAGATCAAAGTGAGTATGAAAGATTAAAAGATGTATATGTATTAGATGAAGCAAAAATGAAGGGTGCCAAAGAAGATATGATGGTTCTTCATCCTCTTCCAAGAGTAAATGAAATAGCCTATGAAGTAGATGAAGATTCAAGAGCATTTTACTTTAAGCAAGCCAAATGCGGAATGTATGTAAGAATGGCCTTAATGGCAAAACTTTTAGGGGAGGCGTAATAGGATGAAAAATAGAGAATTACAAAATTATAAATGTAAAAACACAAAATGTATAACTCAAGTGGAAAAATATGTTCCTCAAAGCTTTACTTTAATAGACAAAAAGAATAATACATACAATTGTGATTATTGTAACGCAGAAAACACTTTTCAAAAGCATTAAATTTAGGAGGACATAATTAAGATGAATTTGCTAATTAAAAATGTAAATTTAATAGATGAAAGCAACAACTTTTTTGGTGATATATATATAGAAAAAGGGTTAATAAAAGAATTAGGAACTGAACTAAATAAGGAATGTGAAACAATAGATGGAAAAGGCTTAGTACTTATGCCTGCATTTATAGATACTCATGCACACTTTAGAGATCCAGGCTTTGAATATAAAGAAGATATTGAAAGTGGATCTAAGGCTGCAGTGAGAGGTGGATACACAACAGTAACCTTAATGCCAAACACAAAACCAGTTTGTAGTTCAAAAAAAGTATTAGATTACGTGGTTAATAAGGGTAAAGAGGTAGGCTTAGTAGATTTATATCAAACAGTTTCTATAACAAAGAATTTATCAGGTGAAGAAATAAATCATCTTAGAGAATTTGAGGGCAATCCTAATGTTAAGGCAATAACAGATGACGGTAAAGGTGTGTCAGATTCTAAGATTATGATGGAGGCTATGAAAATAGCTAAAGAAAATAACTGGATAGTAATGTCCCATGCTGAAAGCCCAGAGTTTTCAAAGGTTGATATGAGATTAGCTGAAAATATGATGACATGGAGAGAGATTACACTAGCAAAGTTTGTAGATTGTAGACTTCATATGTCTCATGTAAGTACTAAGGAAGCTATGAAATATATAATAGAAGGAAAAAATGATGGAGTTAAAGTAACTTGCGAAATAACTCCTCACCACTTAGCTTTAAATAATAAGATTAGTAATTATAGAGTTAATCCTCCTATAAGAGAAGAAGAAGATGTAAATTTCTTAATAAAGGCAATAAAAATGAACTATGTTGATTGTATAGGAACAGATCATGCTCCTCATTCAAAGGAAGATAAGGAAAAAGGAGCACCTGGCATGATTGGAATTGAACAAGCTTTCTCAATATGTTATACGAAGCTAGTTAAGGAAAATAACATAAGCTTAAATAAGCTAAGTCAATTAATGAGTGGAAATGCTGCTAAGTTATTAAACATAAATAAAGGAAAACTTCAACCAGGTTTTATTGGGGATTTAGTTCTTATAGATTTAAACAAGAAAAGAATATTCAAAGAAGAAGATATAGTATCTAGAAGTAAAAACACACCATTTAATGGAATGGAGTTTTATGGAGATGTAGTGCTAACAATAAAAGACGGAAAAATAGTTTATAAGGGTGAATTTTAGGAGGTATGTATGATAGCTGATAAATTATTTGAAAAAGTAGAAAAAAACGGAGTAGTTTGTGTTGGCCTAGATACAAGCTTAGATTATATACCAGAGGAATTTAAAAGTAAGTTTTCAAATGAAAGCGATATGTTATTTGCCTTCAATAAAGAAATAATAGATGCCACACTAGATGTATCTGCATGTTTTAAAATTCAAATAGCTTATTACGAAGCTCTTGGTCTTAAGGGATTAGAAGCTTATAAAAATACTTTAAGTTATTTAAGAGAAAAGAATGCTTTAATCATAGCTGATATAAAAAGAGGAGATATAGCTGCAACGGCTAAAATGTACGCAAAGGCTCACTTTGAAGGAGATTTTGAAAGTGATTTTATAACTTTAAATCCATATATGGGAATGGATAGCATAGATCCATACTTACCTTATATAGAAAAAAATGAAAAAGGAGTATTTGTACTAGTAAGAACTTCAAATAAGGGAGCTGAAGATATAGAGTATTTAGAAGCCGGAAATGGAAAGAAAGTTTATGATGTAGTTGGAGAAAAGTTAAATACTCTAGGAAAAAACTATTTAGGAAAACATGGTTATAGCTCAATAGGTGGAGTTGTAGGTTGTACTCATCAAGAAGAAGCAAAAGAAATGAGAGATAAATTAGATACAATGCCATTTTTAATACCTGGATATGGTGCACAGGGAGGAACTGCTAAAGATGTAGCAGCTTATCTTAAAAATGGAAATGGTGGAATTGTAAACTCTTCAAGAAAGATACTATTAGCCTATAAAGCCATGGAAGATAGTAAAAACTTTGCAGAATGTGCTAGAAAAGAAGCCATTTTAATGAGAGACAGTATAAGAGAAGCAATTTTAAAATAGATAAAACACTTGGGAGGACAGATTATGGCTATGGAATATTTCAAAGGTAAAGTAAAGGAAAATATTGAATTAGTAGAGGGAATATACTCACTAGTAGTAGAGCATGAAGCTAAAATAAATGCAGGACAATTTTATATGATAAAAACTCCAAACACTTTCTTAGGAAGACCAATAAGTGTTTGTGAAGTAAATGGGAATGATGTACGTTTTGTGTATGCTACTGTTGGATCCGGAACAAATGAGATGAAAAAAATGATTTCTGGAGATGAAATAGAAATAATAGGTCCTTTAGGAAATGGTTTCGATATAAATAAAGATTACGGAAAAGTTGCCTTAGTAAGTGGAGGTATAGGAACAGCTCCAATGCTAGAACTTGCAAAAAGCCTTAGAAAAAATAATAAAGATATGAAAATGGATTTCTATGGTGGATTTAGAGATGACATATACTTAGTAGATGAAATATCAGAATATGTAGACGAGGTTAAAATTTCAACAAATACAGGAAAACATGGACATAAAGGGTTTGTAACAGAAATTCTTCCTCTTCAAGAGTATGATACAGTGCTATGCTGTGGACCGGAAATCATGATGAAGAAGGTAGTTGAAATGTGCAGAGAAGCTAAGGTTAATGTGTATATTTCCATGGAAAAACATATGGCTTGTGGAGTAGGTGCTTGCTTAGTATGCACATGTAAAACCAAGTCAGGAAATAAGAGAACTTGTAAAGATGGTCCAGTATTTAATGGATTAGAAGTTGAATTCTAATTTAGGAGGGGTTAAAAGTATGTTAAAAACAGTTATAAATGGAGTAGATTTTAAAAACCCTGTTATAGCAGCATCAGGTACTTTCGGCTTTGGAGCTGAGTATAATAACTTCTATGATGTGGGAGAATTAGGAGGAATAAGTTCAAAAGGACTAACTCTTAATAGTAGAGAAGGTAATGAAGGAATAAGAATATATGAAACTCCTCAAGGAATAATGAATTCAGTAGGACTTCAAAATCCAGGAATAGAGAAATTTATAGAAGTAGAACTTCCTAAAATGTTAGAACTAGGAACAAATATAATAGCAAATGTAGGGGGAGCTACTATAGAGGATTACGAAAAAGCAGTATCTCTTTTAAATAAAGAAAAAATAGACATGATAGAGTTAAATATATCTTGTCCTAATGTAAAATCTGGTGGAATGGCCTTTGGAATACAATCAGATGTAGCATATGAAGTGGTTTCTAAGGTTAGAAAAATATGTGATAAACCTTTAATGGTAAAATTATCACCAAATGCTGAGAATATATGCAATATGGCATATAAATGTGCCGAGGCAGGAGCAGATTCAATCTCTTTAATAAATACATTAAAAGGACTGGCAATAGATATAAAAAATAGAAAGCCAGTATTTAATAATATGTATGCAGGACTTTCTGGCCCAGCTGTAAAACCTATAGCCCTTAGAATGGTTCATGAAGTTGCTAAAACTGTAGACATTCCAGTAATAGGATTAGGAGGAATTTCTACAGCAGAGGATGCCATAGAATTTATGATGGCAGGAGCATCAGCTATACAAATAGGTACAATAAACTTTGTAAATCCTAAAGCAGGTATAGAAATAATAAAAGGCTTAGAAGACTTTTGCAAAAAAGAAGGATTAAAAAATATTAATGAAATTGTAGGGTGTATAAAGTAATAAAAGATTAAATAGCTAATAAAGCTTATAAATATATTTTAAAGATTATTAAATCACAAAATTTATCTTCATATTAATATAGTGATTTTTATAAAAAGTAATTTTGAAGATATTAAGAAAATAAATAAGAAAGTTTTGGAGGAATTAAATATGAAAAATACAGACGCTATGGTTATAGATACATTAAAAGAGGTTGGAGCATTATTAGAAGGACATTTCTTATTATCATCAGGAAGACACTCAAATAGATATTGCCAATGTGCTCAATTATTAAAATACCCAGAAAAAGCTGAGAAAGTATTAAAGGTTGTAGCTGATCAATTAAAAGATATAGACTTTGACTTAGTTGTAGGACCAGCTATGGGAGGAGTTATAGTAGCTTACGAATTAGGAAGACAGTTAGGTAAGCCTGCAATCTTTACTGAAAGAGAAAATGGAGAAATGACTCTAAGAAGAGGATTTACTATAGAAAAAGGACAAAAGGTAGTAATAACAGAGGATGTTGTAACTACAGGTAAGAGCTTTAAGGAAGCTGCAAAGGTAATTGAAGAACAAGGTGGAGAAGTTGTTGCAGTAGTTTGTATAGTAGATAGAACTCCAGGAAATGTAACAGATTTCCCAATGTATAGTTCAATAAAACTTGATATAGAAAGCTTTGAGGCAGAAAATTGCCCACTATGTAAAGAAGGAATTCCTTACATAAAGCCAGGAAGCAGAAATATAAAATAATTGAATAAATTTATAAAAACTCTAGTTATAAAGCTAGAGTTTTTTTATTTTAGAAAATATATTCTAAAAACTTATTATAAGTAATTGAATTTTTCCATTTTATTACTTATAATAGAATAAAATACATTTAATTATAATAAAGAAGGGATATTATAAGTTGAGTATATTTTTATTTATGCTTCCAGAGGAAAAAAGGAGAATATAATTTTCAAGTGGATGGTATTTGGGATTCAACTCATAATGTATCTAAAATATTTAAAGTTTATATAGATTAATATTGAATATAATAAATAAAAAAATATTATTTTGATTAAAGAGGTATTATGAATTTAGAAAAAGTGATTTTAAAAAAAGATTTAATTAAGGATATAAAAAGTATTTCTTCCTTATATGAAAGCGCAGGATGGTTTGACTATACTGAAGATTTAGAAAAATTAGAAGAGGCATTTAAAAATTCATTAAAGATAATTTCAGCATGGCATGAAGAAAAATTAATAGGTCTTATTAGAGTTGTTGGAGATGGACTAACTATAATATACATACAAGATATAGTAGTACTTCCCGAATATCAAGGTAATGGTATTGGTAGAGGTTTGATTAATTCTGTATTAGATGAATATAAACACGTTAGGCAAAAGATTCTAATAAGTGAGGATAAAGATTCCTCAATTGAATTTTATAAAAATATAGGATTTAAATCAATTGATTCTTATAATGGAGTAGCTTTTGTAAATTATATAGAGTAAATTTAAAGAGACAAAGAGCATCAATATTTAAATGATGTTCTTTGTTGCTTTATTTCATTTAATAAATACTTTAATATTTTTTATTAAATATATCATTTTCTTAATTTATAACATATGTAATTATAAATTTTTTCTAAAGAATACTTCCCCAACGTTATTTTCATTTATTGAAGTAATAAATCCACACTCTTCAAATCCTCTTCTGATATGCCATTTTTGAGCTTTTGAAGCATCAGTCATTGAAGAGCTTAATAAAAACTCAGAATTTTTTTCTTTCTTTAAATACTCCTCTAAAAAGTTTAAAAGGCTTTCACCTATTCCAGAACCCCTAAGTCCATCTTTAACCACTATATAACTTATAAAAGGTATATGAGTCCATATATACTCTATTTTCAGACAACCTACAACTTGGTTATCTAATTCAGCTACTATAACTTCCTTCATATCTATTTTGTTAGAAATAACCTCTTCATTTTTGTGTAAATCAAATTCCATAGTAGCCTTTAAGTCCTTTTGATTAGCAAATCTAATTACTTTATTCATTTAATTTAGCCCCCTTGTTATTAATTTTAAATAATTATATTACAATTATTTAAAATTAAATAATGATTTATTTAAATTTTTTTATTACAATATATTATATACAATTAAATTTATAAATAAATCAGTTGTTATATTTTAAACTTAATTATATTTTATATTGATTAAGTATAGGAGGAAATTTAAATGAAATTAATATCATGGAATGTTAATGGCTTAAGAGCTTGTGTTAAAAAAGGCTTTTTAGATTACTTTAAATCTGAAGATGCTGATATATTCTGTCTACAGGAGACTAAACTTCAAGAAGGACAAATAGACTTAGATCTAGAGGGATATTATCAATACTGGAACTATGCTGAGAAAAAAGGGTATTCAGGAACTGCAATATTCACTAAAAAAGAACCTCTAAATGTTTATTATGGAATAAATATGGAGCATCATGATAAAGAAGGAAGAGTTATAACTTTAGAATTTGAAGACTTCTTTATGGTAACTGTTTATACTCCAAATTCACAAAGTGAACTTGCTAGATTAGAGTATAGAATGGAATGGGAAGATGATTTTAGAAATTATCTTTTAGAGCTTTCATCTAAAAAAGGTGTAGTTGTATGTGGAGATTTAAATGTAGCTCATAAGGAGATAGATTTAAAGAATCCTAAGACAAATAGAAAGAATGCTGGCTTTACAGATGAGGAAAGAGATAAATTTTCTACACTATTATCAAGTGGGTTTATAGATACTTTCCGTTATTTCAACCCAGACTTAGAGGGAGTTTATTCTTGGTGGTCATATAGATTTAATGCAAGAAAAAATAATGCTGGATGGAGAATTGACTATTTCTTAGTTTCAAATAATTTAGAAGATAGAATAAAAGAAGCTTCTATAGATACTGAAATACTAGGATCAGATCACTGCCCTGTTAAATTAATAATGGAATAGTTTTTTCTAAAAAGAGGATGTATTAAATGTTAAACATAAAATTTATAAGTATATTCAAGAAAGATTGAATTTCACTTACAAGTTTTGTTTAAACACTATTTGATACATTCTCTTTTGTCTTTTTATATTTAAATAGAAACTTTAATTAAAGGCTCTCTTTTCTTGTTTATATAATACTTTTGAAAGATGTAAGGCTATAACTATACCAACACCAACTTGAAGTATATTACCTATTATATCCTTTGCTGAATATGCTAAAGCTCCTATTATGGTATTAGAGCTTCCTGTAAATAAAAATGCTATTATTGCACCGGAGAAGAAATAAGCTACAACCATGAATATACCAGAGATTAAAAATGGTACTAAATAACTTTTTCTATGATTATATTCTAAAATAGCCCCAGCTATATATGCCATTAAAGCTTTTATTATAAATGTAAAAGGTGCCCAAATTATATATCCACTATATAAATCCACAAGAGCCATTCCTATACCACTAGCTAAAGCTCCACGCTTTTTCCCTAGTAAGGCTGCTGCTAAAAGAACCATACAATCTCCAAGATGAACAAAGCCTCCTACGGTAGGAATTCTTATTAAATTGGCTGATATAAATATTATTGCAATCATTAGTGCTGTGAAAACTGTCTTATGAAATTTACTATTACTACTAACATTCATATTTTTTTACCTCCAGAACCAAAATATATTTATATATTAAAATATTATCAATGTATTATCAAATGTATGGGTACAATTATATTTTATATAATCCCTTTAAAATTTATTTATTTATGATATACTGTTAAAAAATACATAAATGGAAATTTTACAGAAGAGGAGTGAAAAAAATGAAAGAAAAAAACATAGCAGCATTTTTTGATATTGATGGAACAATATATAGAGAAGGATTAATAACAGAAGTATTTAAAAAAATAATAAAATACGAATTAGTTGATGAAACTAAGTGGTATAAGGATGTACGTCCATCATTCATAAAATGGGATAAAAGACAAGGTGGTTATGATGAATATTTACTAAAAATGGTTGATATATATACTGAAGCAATAAGAGGAATAAGCAATCATCATATAGAGTATATAGCTAAGAAAGTAATAGAACAAAAAGGGGATAGGGTTTATACATTTACTAGAGAAAGAATTAAATGGCATAAAGAACAAGGTCATATTGTTATAGCTATTTCTGGCTCCCCTTATGAGCTTGTAAAGGAAATGTCAGAAAAATATAATATGAATGATTTTAAAGGAACTATATATAAGCTTGATCATAATAATACATATAACGGAGATATAATTCCAATGTGGGATTCTGAAAGCAAAGAAAAAGCTATCTTAGAATTAAAAGAAAAACATAATATAGACTTAGAAAATAGTTATGCTTATGGAGATACCTCTGGAGATTTTACAATGTTTAAAAATGTTGGAATACCATATGCAATTAATCCAACAAGAGAGCTTATCACTAAAGTTCTTCAATGTGATGAAATTAAGGAAAAAATTAAAGTAATAGTTGAAAGAAAAGATGTTACTTATGATTTAGATATAAATAACTTAAAACTTCTTTAGATTATAAAAGAAGTATATATTTTTTACTAATCAATCTTATAATTCGTCTTTTTATCAAAAATTACGGGTTTGTATTTTTTGAGTAGCAATAAATATACGTTATATTATGAATTTATTGCTTAAATTTTAATTTTTTATTCGTTAAATATTACTATTAAAGTATGTATTGAAAATTAAAAACTAATAAAATAATATGTTAAAATATAAAAAAACTTGGATAGTTTAAAATCAATTAACTATTAAACAACATTGAAAACTTTATTTGAATTTATATTAAAATAGAGGAATAATATATAATAATTTGCTATAATATGTATATAAAAAGCGAAATGTGTAAAAGGGGAGACGTATATGAGTAATATTAAATTTTGTTCTATTATTATAAAGGATGACTTTAATAATATTTTAATTTCAAAAAGAAAAGGGAAAAAAGCAGATGAGCACCTATGGTATGTTTTTGAAAGAAAAATAAAAGGAAGAGAAACTCCAGAAAAATGCGCAAATAGAGCAATAAAGGAAGATTTAAAAACTATAGTTTTTGATTTAAATCAACTATGTGATTTAAATGTTAATGAAGAAGAAACTTTAAGAGTTTTTACAGGTTCCTTAAAAGAAAAAATTACTTGTGGCGCTAATATAACTACATATAAATGGATAAATAAAGATGATTTAGATGATTATACTTTTGCAAATGGAGAATTAGAAAAGATAAACGCTTTTTTTGATACTATATAAAAACATGCCAATATTGGCATGTTTTTCTTTTATTGTTATAATAAAACGGTGAGGTGATTATTATGACATTATTAAGAAAGAAAATTTTAGGAGAAGATTTTCATGTTACTATAAAACCTATATATAACAGAGAAGATACATTGGCATTTACATTTTCGCCGGATCAGAAAAGAGTAGAAATTGGTGAAGAAATTACAATTACAGTGAAACATCCTACAGAAAAATATGATGCTTTCTGTGATGAATTAGTAGAACTTATAGCTAGATATCAAGAAATATAAAAAAACAGTCCATATGGACTGTTTTTCTATTATTAAGCAGCATTTTTGCCTATAAATTTATGTACAATTTTCTCACATGGCGGCATAAAAAATTGTATAGCTGGACCTGTGAAAAGTACTGCTATTATTGTTCCAAGACCTACAACACCAGCTAGTAAATAACCAACTACTAGGAAGCTTAAATCTAAGCCGATACGTATCCAACGGTATTGGAAGTTAGTTTTATCTCTTATTATAAGAGGAACTAAATCGTTTGGTGCAACTCCTAATTCAGTACTAACTAAGAATGAGAATCCTATAGCTATTATAATACAGCTTACAGCTACAATTACGCATTTTGTAAATAAATTAAAGTTACTAAGTGAAGTATCTAATCCAAATCTATGTAATATTCCCATGATTGCATCTATAGTAGGGCCTACTACTAAAACAAGTACAAAAGTTCCAACTTTAAGTTGTTTTCTATCTGCAATGAAGATTGCAATAACTAAAGTAACAAGTATTATCATGTTAGCAGTTCCAGTTGAAACGCTTAGAGCTTTTGAAAGTCCTTGAGTAAATACAGTAAACGGATCTGATCCAGCTCCGCTTAATAAGAATATTACAACACCTAATTGTATGATTGCCATTCCTAATAAGAAAAATATAAGCTTAGGAATAAATTTTTCTTTTTTCATTTTTAATACACTCCTTGTTTTTGAGTTTTGTGAATCGTATTTTTGAATGTGAATTTAAATATTTAATGTGTATTTAAAAACTTAAAAGAAAACCAAACAAAATGATTATAACCATTGTTAATCTATATGTCAAATAAATTTAATACTTTAATAAAAAAATTCATAATTAAGCAAAAATCCAATGTTAAAACTTTCTATATTAGAATAAATAAGAAAATTGAAATGTACTTAATTTTATTTTATAATTATTACGTTAGATGGGAGAGGTGGAAAATATGAAGGATACTAAGACTAAAGAACATATTGCTAGAATAGCAAAAGCTTCAACGTATTTTATTTTTAGAAATGGACCTGTAAGTAAGCTTCATAAAGAAAATAAAGTTTCTGATGAAGAACTTAAGGAAATGCAAGAGTATATGCAAAATCACTTAGCATATCTTTATGAAGTTTTACTTGAAGAGGGTAATTTAAAGAAATATGAACTTATAATGAATACTATGAATCAATTTTATGTAAATGATGATACAGAAGTAGTATTAGCTGATGAGGGCTTTGATTCTTTATATGATCAATTATTCCCTAAAAGTAGCAATATAATTCTTAAATAAAAAATGACTATGAGAAATTCTCATAGTCATTTTTTTAATTACAACTAACCTTTGGAATGAATTCTTCTTCAGCCTCTTCAATTTTAATGTTAGTATTGTTTCTTTTCTTTAATATTGATTCTACTATTATAGCTATAGCTCCATCTCCAGTTACATTAGTTGCTGTTCCAAAACTATCTTGAGCAGCATGCAGTGCTATCATTAAGGATTTTTCAACATTACCAAATCCAAGCATACCTTCAAGTAATCCCAAAGCAGCCATAACTCCGCCACCTGGTACCCCTGGTGCTGCTACCATAGTTACTCCTAACATAACTATAAATGGAATCATAACAGAGAAAGTTGGAGTTTGTCCTTTCATATACATTACAGCCATTGATGCAAGAACTAGAGTAATAGTATCACCTGCTAAATTTATTGTTGCTCCTAAAGGAATAACAAAATCTGCTACATCTTGGTCAACATTATTTTCTTTAGTACAATTTAAAGTAACTGGGATTGTAGCTGCTGATGATTGAGTTCCCAAAGCTGTCATATATGCAGGAATCATATTTTTTAATAATTTTAATGGATTTTCTTTCTTTAAAGTTCCAGCTAAAACATATTGAACCACTAAATAAGATCCTTGTATTGAAAATAAAACTAAGTACACAAGTCCAAAAGACTTTAGAGTAGTAAAAATCTCACCATTATAACTTAACTTTGAAAATATTGAAAGTATGTAAATAGGTACTAAAGGTATTAATACATTTTTTATAGTTAATAAAATAACATGATTAAACTCTTCTGATACCTTCAATAAATAACTATTTTTTATTCTTGATATTCCTATTCCTAATAAGAATGCAAAAACTAAAGCAGACATAACACCAAACATTGGAGGAATATCAATTGTAAAATAAGGATCAACATTTACTGAACCAGTGCTTAAAGAAGCACTTACTATAAATTTAGGAAGTAATGAACGTCCTATAAAGAAAGTAATTATTCCTATTAAAAATGTTGAAGCATATGAAATTAAAGTAGTTATGAAAAGTCCCTTTCCTGATTTATTTCCTAAGGATGCTATACCAGGAACTATAAACCCAACTATTATAAGTGGGATTAAGAAACTAAGTAAATTTCCAAATATGCTATTAAAGGTCATTAATATTCTAATAGGTATATCTAAATTAATATAGGAACATCCTAGCCCAATAAGTATTCCTAAAATAATTGCAACAAATATTCTTTTTATTAAGGATAAATTTTTCATAATAGCCCCCTTTTGTATTCTTATTGAATACACATGTTTTTTATATGAGTACATATTACTATAGTTAGGATTTAAAGTCAACAATAAAATCTAAATTATTTCATAAATTGTTCAGTAATTTTTGTTTATAATTTTTATTTATCAACAAAAAAATATTGACATTTTGCAAATTTAATCTCATAATTGTTAATATAAAGTGAATAACTGAGATAGAGGCGCGATGATTAAGAGTATCTTTGCAGAGGTAAGCACATTGAAGCAAAGTGAAAGGATGAATCGCCGAAACCATTAGAAGAGGCTTTAATTCTATTAGGTTGGGGTTACATAGAATATATGTAACACTGTCACAAATTATTTTGTGGTGTGCTATCATGAAAGAAGAGTATTGTATATAACTTTACGAACCCTTAAGCATGAAACACGCTTAAGGGTTTCTTTTGTTAGCGAAAACTTAGTTATCACTTATGGCTTAATTATTAAAACCATAAGGAGGACTAAAAATGAGTCAAGAACAAAATACTAATCTAAAAAGAGGCTTGAAATCAAGACACCTTAGTATGATTGCTATGGGAGGTGCCATAGGAACTGGTATTTTCTTAGCAATGGGAGATACACTTCATCAAGCTGGTGTTGGAGGAGCTTTTGTAGCTTACGGAATTATAGGAGTAATGGTATATTTTTTATGTACAAGCTTAGGGGAGATGGCAACATATATGCCAGAAACAGGTTCTTTTGGAGCTTATGCAACAAAATTCGTTGATCCTGCTTTAGGATTTGCTCTGGGATGGAATTACTGGTATAACTGGGCTATAACAATAGCAGCAGAAATGGTTGCAGGCTCTTTATTAATGAAATTTTGGTTTCCTAATGTTCCAGCAATAGTTTGGAGCGCATTATTTTTAGTAATTATATTAACTCTTAATTTATTATCTGCTAAAGCTTATGGAGAATCAGAGTTTTGGTTTGCAGCTGTAAAAGTTGCTACTGTTATAATATTCTTAATCGTAGGGGTTCTTATGATTTTTGGAATATTAGGTGGAGATAATGTAGGATTCAAAAACTTCTATGAAAATGGAGGGCCATTTATTGGAGGAGCAAAATCAATTTTCATGATTTTCTTAATAGCTGGTTTCTCATTCCAAGGAACTGAATTAGTAGGGGTTGCTGCTGGAGAAAGTGAAGATCCTGAAAAAAATGTACCTAAGGCTGTTAATACAATATTTTGGAGAATCTTATTATTTTATTTAGGAACAATTTTGGTAATAGGTGCTTTAGTGCCAAATGCTCAAGCTGGAGTAGAAACAAGTGCCTTTACAATAGTATTTGAGAAATTAGGATTAGCTGGAGCTGCTTCAATTATGAATGCTATAATACTTACTTCTGTTTTATCAGCTGGTAACTCTGGTATGTATGCATCAAGTAGAATGCTTTATGCCATGGCTAAAAGTGGAATGGCACCTAAGATTTTCGAAAAAACCAATTCTAGAGGAGTACCAGTTAATGCTATTATAATAACAACAATAATTGCAAGTTTATGTTTCTTAACAGGTATTTATGCTGAAAATACAGTTTATGTATGGCTTGTAGCAGCCTCAGGATTATCAGGATTTATAGCTTGGCTTGGAATAGCAATATGTCACTATAGATTCAGAAAAGCTTATGTGGCACAGGGTAAAGATATGAACAGATTAGTTTACAAAGCTAAATTATTTCCTTTAGGACCTATAATTGCTTTAATATTATGCGGAATAATAGTTTTAGGTCAAGGATATGCATATTTAGATGTTAGAAATGGAGTAGACTGGGGTGGATTAATTTCATCTTATATTGGATTACCTTTATTCTTTGGATTATTTGCATATTATAAAATTAAGCATAAAACTAAACTAATAGACTTAAAAGACGTTGACTTAAGTGTGGATCATATAGATACTGATGAGAGTATAGAAGATGAAGTATTTTCTTACTAACTAAAAAAGAGGTGAAAAATCACCTCTTTTTATTTTAAAATTAGTAAATTTGTTTTATTACATAGTTTTGATCTGTTAAAGCTTTTTTAATTTCATCTATATGAGAGTGGCCATTAGTTTCTAAGGTTACTTCTATAACCATATTCTTAAGAGCATCTGTTGCTTTAAAATGATCATGTTCAAGTTTTACTATATTAGCATTAGTATCAGCAAGTACTTTAGCAATTTTTAATATTTGTCCTGGTTTATGAGGAACTTCTAGACTAAAGCCAAAAAGTCTCCCTTTAGCTACTAATGCACTATTTATTAATGAAGTTATAGTAACCATATCTATATTACCACCACTTATTATTGATACCACGTTCTTATCTTTAAAATTTAATTTAGAAGAGGCTGCTAATGATACAGCGCCTGAAGCTTCTGCTAAAAGTTTATGTTTTTCACTTAAGGTAAAGAATGCTTCAACAATTTCATGGTCTGATACAGTTATTATATCGTCAACATATTCTTTTATAAATTTAAATGTTAAATCACCTGGTCTTTTTACTGCAATTCCATCAGCAATAGTATCGACAGAGTCTAAAGCAATTATTTCTCCTGCCTTAAAACTTTTAACCATTGCATTTGCACCTTCAGCCTGTACTCCAATTACTTTAACATTAGGATTTAATGCCTTAGCAGCTAAGGTAACTCCACTTATTAAGCCACCGCCACCTATAGGACAAAGAATAACATCTACATCCTTTAAATCTTCAAATATTTCTAAAGCTACTGTACCTTGTCCACAAATTACATCAATATCATTAAATGGATGTATAAATAAGGCTCCTTGTTCCTGTTCAATTCTTTTAGCCTCATTAAATGCATCATCATAAACATAACCTGATAAAACAACATTTCCTCCTAAATCCTTTGTTGATTGGATTTTTAGTAGAGGAGTAGTCTTTGGCATTACTATAGTTGATTTAACATTGGCTTGTGATGCTGCAAAAGCTACGCCTTGAGCATGATTTCCAGCAGAAGAGCAAACAACCCCTTTTGCTTTATCTTCATCTGATAAGGATCTTATTTTATTTAATGCACCTCTTATTTTGTAAGCGCCTGTTAATTGTAAGTTTTCACATTTCATATACACTTGGTTTCCAGATTTCTTTGAAAATACCTCACTGTATATTAAAGGTGTTTTTATAACTACATCTTCTATATTTTTTTTTGCTTTAATAATTTTTTCTAAATACAAAATAATCACCTCTCATCCCTCATTATGTAAACCTTTTATAACTTAATTATAACAAATAAAAATGATTTTTTACAGGGAATATTTTTTAAAAAAGTATGCAAAATAATAGTAAAGGAAGGTGATAATTATGTCAGATTCTATAGTTAAAGTAAAAAAGAATAGTAATGGAGAAATTACAGATTATGTTTTAAGTAATGGGAAGACTGTTTCTAAAGCTGAAGGTGTAAAACTTGCAGAAGAGGGAATGATTGATGGAGTAATAATTTCTCATTCAAAGAAAGGGGAAGCTTATTTAAGAAGTATTCCTGATGGGAAAGAAAGTAACAACTTAGATGAATTATCATAATTAAAAGTTGGAGATATTTAGATTATAATGAAGATAGCTAAATTTAAGCTATCTTCATTATTTTTGCATTTTAATATCTAAATGCGATATTAGAATAGGGTCTTTAATTTATATAGGTAATTAAATTAGTAAGTATAAATTATATTATTTTATTTATAATGTATATTTACTGTGGTTTTGGTTATACTTAAGGTATATTAAATATTTATTATAAACCTATAATTAATTGTATTACTTTTATATGTAATACTTAAAGTATTACAATTAATTATTTTAGCAAAATGTTTTTAGAGTATTTTTATCGGAAGTTACTCTTGATAAAAATAAAAAGTTTTTGAGTTAAGCAAGCCTAAAAACGATCTAATTTTGAGATTGTTTTAAAATACACATATGAATTTCTAAAATATCCCCATTTTACAACTTCGCTAAATATACATTTAGCGAAGTTGTTGTGTTTTTTGATAAAATATGCTACAATATAGTCATATCAAGGCTTTGAAAGGATTTTAGACTATGAATAATGAAGCGAATCAATTCGAAAATTTTAAATACTCACAAGAAATCAAAAAATTACTGAATATAAATTTAAGTAATGATGACTTAAATAATCTTGATCACATATATAACTATTACGATTCTCAAAATATCCAGCGTGACTATGAAGATTTAATTGAAGATATTTATATTTTTATTTTTAAAAGAAAGCTTAGTATTACAGATTTATCAGAGATCTATAAAGTTAATCAAAGAATAATTAAACGATGGTTAAAAGAACTTGGAATGGACAAGCTTTTGGAAGTAGAAAAAGGTGGCGATTCTGTTGAAAAATCAAATTTTAAAAACAGCAAACAAGATGAATTGCTCGAAAAGAATAAATTAAAATTTGATTTTTTAGAGAAATCGAAGCACCCCAAAAGAGTTATTGAATTCTTAAACTACTTAGAAAATGTAAAAGGAAAATCTCTAAACACCGTAAAAGGATATTCAGTTGATTTAGGATTATTTTTTAAATTTTTAAAAGTTTATAAAGGTCTAGAAAATAATATTGGATTAGAAAAAATTGAAGAAGTTGAAATTTCTGATTTAGGTGATAATTTTATAAAGGATATAACACTATCTGATATATATGCATTTTTAGCTTTTTTAGAAAAAGTTAGAAACAATAGTGCTTATGCCAGAGCTAGAAAAGTTGCTACTTTAAAATCTTTCTTTAAGTTTTTAAATTCTAAAATAAAACTAATAGATGAAAACCCTACAGTAGAATTAGAATCTCCAAAGATAAATAAAAGACACCCAGTTTATTTAACCTTAGATCAAAGTATAACTGTTTTAAACTCTATGGATAAAGAAAATAAAAATTATTATAGAGATTATTGTATACTAACTTTATTTTTAAACTGCGGAATGAGATTATCTGAACTTTGTAATATTGAAATAGAAAAAATCAAAGGAGATACCTTAACTATTATAGGTAAAGGAAATAAAGAAAGAACTGTTTATTTAAATGAAGCTTCAATTGCAGCTATAGAAAACTATTTGAAAAATAGAAATGATTCAAAAGCTACTGAAGAAGCTAAAAAATACTTATTTTTATCAAGTAAATATAGGCCTATAAACAAAAGAAGTGTTGAGATTTTAGTGAAAAAACATATAGAAAATGCAGGATTTAAAGATCAAAAATATACACCACACAAACTTAGACATACAGCTGCTACACTTATGTATAAGTATGGTAATGTAGATATAAGAAGCTTACAAAATATATTAGGCCACGAAAATATTTCAACAACCCAAATATATACCCATGTAGATGATGAAACTTTAAGAGAAGCAGTTAAAACTAATCCTTTAGCAAATATAAAATAGCACCACTTCTTGATTTTATGTAAAAAATACGAGGGTAGAACATATGTTCTACCCTCGTATTTTTAGCACTTTTATATAAGAAACACTCTTCTACTTTTCTTTTATTTTAAGTTTTCTAACCCCTGGAAATACTTCTTCTGTCATTTCTTCCATAGTTAAATCATCATTTAAATCTATATCTTCAAGATATTCAATATGATCAAAAGCATCCTCATATTCATCTTGCTTAGCTAAATACTCTTCCCAAGTTTCTGTTGTAAGCTCTTCTTCTAAATCATCTTCCATTTCTTCTTGTTCTTCTTCAGCAAGTTTTTTAAGAGTTTCTTCTATTTTCTTGTTTTCTTCAACTTCTTTTGCTATGTCAGCTATTCTTATGGCTTTTGTATCTATTCCTTGCATCTCTAGACAATCACCGCAATTATCGCAAATCTTCCCATTATACACATCACAATAATCATCATTGTTAAATACTTTTTTATCCATAAAGTCACCTCTTACTTAAAAATCATCTTTTCATTATAACAAATATACTCTTTTTTATCAAATAAAAAGTTATTTTCCCATAAAAAATAATACAAAAATCATCTTATTTTAAGTGTTTTTATGAAAGTTACGGTATGAGAACATAAGTTTGCTATACTCTCCTTACTGTGGTATAATATTACCAAAGAATCGTGAGGTGCAATTACTATGATTATTAAGGAAAATTCAGATAAACAAACTCAAATATATAACTTTTTAATTGAATTTACAAAATCAAAGGGGTATCCACCTTCAGTTAGAGAGATATGTCAAGCAGTTAGCTTGAAATCAACTTCAACTGTTCATGGACATTTAAAGAGATTAGAGAAAAAAGGATTAATATATAGAGATCCAACTAAGCCAAGAGCTTTAGAAATAGTAGAATTATCTAATGAAGAAAAGGAATTAATAGATATTCCTATAGTAGGTAAAGTTACTGCTGGTATGCCTATTTTAGCTACAGAGAACATAGAAGATATGTTTCAAATACCTATAAACTACGTTAAGCACAATAATGATTTATTTATTTTAAAAGTTACTGGAGACAGTATGATAGAAGCCGGAATCTTAGATGGAGATTTAGCAATAATAGAACAGAAAAACGTAGCAACAAATGGTGATATTGTAGTAGCACTAATAGAAAATGAAGCTACCATAAAAAGATTTTTTAAGGAAAATGGATTTATAAGACTACAACCAGAAAACAAAAACTATGAACCTATAATAGTTGAAGATTGCTCTATTTTAGGTAAATTAGTAGGAATTTATAGAGCTTATTAAGAAAAAATGCTAGGAAATTTGTAACGCATAAAATTCCCTAGCATTTTTCTTATTTAACAATATAAAAACTTATTATATTGTTATTATTTTCTTATTATTTACTAAATATTCAACTATATAATCTATACAGAATATTAAATTACACAAATTATCTAAATTGAGTTATTAATTCAATTCACAAATCAATTAATTATGAATTCAACTTACTCTCTAAAACTTCTTTTTCATATTTTAAAGTTTTTATATCTAATTCTAAGGTTCTTTTCTCCAATTCCAACCTACTTTCAAAATCCTTTCTAAGCTTCTCAGACTCTTTTTCTGCCATTTTAGAGTATTTAGTCTCTAATAACTCTAACTCCTTCTTATGATCCTTTCTCATAGCTTCTACAAGCTTTTTATATGATTCTACCTCTTCCTTATAAGACTTCTCTTTTTCTTCATAGAAATTTAACTTTTCTTTAAGAGATTCTTTTTCTAATTCTAGAGATTTTATATGAGATTCTCTTTCTTTTAAAGAAGCTCTATCCTCTTCTCTCTTATTTCGTAACTCTTCATTTTCACCTTTTAAAGATTCTAAAGATTTTAAAGAGGCTATTTCTTCTTTATTTTTTTCTATTAAATCATAGTTTCTGGATACTAATTGAGATAAAGTACTTTTATCTTTTTCTAAAGTTTTTATATTTTCTTTAAGCTCTTCTATTTCCTTTGTTTTAGCTTTATTATCCTCTTTTAAAGTCTTATCTCTCTCTATAAGTTCCTCTTCTCTTCTTTGAAGCCTCTCTATGGTCACATCCTTTATAGAAAGCTTCTTAACAAACTCCTCTTCTGCTCTTTTTCCTGCATCCTCACTCATTTGAAGAGAAGTTAAGAAAAGTTGGTTTATTTTGTTTAAATAATCCTGAAAAGACTCTATTTCTAACTTCCTCTCTATTAATGTTGATTTAGAATTCTCTAATTCATACAGTGATATTAATGCATCTAAACATTGTCCTTGATTTCCAAACTCATCAGATGCTATTTTTTTAAATTTATCAAAAGTTTCTTCAGTTACTCTAAAGCTTTTTACTTTTAATTCTTTGTTTCTGCTCTCTTCCAAAGCACTCTCCTGCCTTTCTTTGTAATACGATATGTAATATATGAAACGTAATACGTAATATTAAATTATTAGCTATTTTTAATTATATATTATAAAAAAGATTTATTCCATAAAAAGAATATAAAAAATAGGCTTTTATCAAAATAAATTTCAATAAGATTTAAAGTAAATAATTTTGAAGAAATATCTTTGTAAATCTTATTATTTTTTGATAAAAGCCTATGTTAATTTTTGTATTTACTAATTTAAATTAGACATATTATTTAAAAATGTTATTTAGAGCTATTAATACACCTATTTTAGCATGGTCAAAAGTTAATCCACCTTGTAAATAAGCTATATATGGCTCTCTTATAGGTGCATCTGCTGAAAGCTCTATAGAAGAACCTTGAATAAAGGCACCAGCAGCCATAATAACCTCATCTGAATATCCTGGCATAGCCCATGGTTCACATTCAACAAAAGAATCTATTGGTGAAGCATATTGAACACCCTTACAGAATTTTATAAGTTTTTCTTTATCGTTGAATTTTATAGCCTGAATTATGTCACTTCTCTTATCATTATATTTAGGAAGAACTTCAAATCCAGCAAGCTCCATTATTCTAGCACAGAATATTGCTCCTTTTAAGGCTTCTACAGCAACATGAGGAGCTAAGAATAATCCTTGGTAGAAATCTTTCATTACCCCAAATGTGCATCCACATTCTGCTCCTATACCAGGTACAGTAAGTCTATAAGATGCTTGCTCTACATATTTTTCTTTTCCTACTATGTATCCACCAGTTGGAGCTATTCCTCCACCTATATTTTTAATTAATGATCCTGCTATTAAATCAGCACCAACATCTGTAGGTTCTATTATGTCTATAAATTCTCCATAGCAGTTATCAACAAATACTATTAAGTCTTCTCTTAATTCTTTAATAGCTTTAATAGCTTCTCCTAATTCTTTAACTTGGAAAGCATTTCTCCAACCGTATCCAGTTGATCTTTGCATATGTATTAGCTTTATTGATTCATCTTCTTTAATCATTTCTAAAGCTTTTTCTATGTTAATCTTTCCATCTACAAGATCTACTTGCTTATAATTAACACCGTACTCTTTTAATGAACCTATATTTTCTTCTCCACTTATACCAATTACACTATGTAGAGTGTCATAAGGACTACCAGTAACAGCTAATATAGTATCTCCAGGTCTTAAGTTTCCAAATAAAGCTGTTCCTAAAGCATGAGTTCCATTAACAAAATGTGGTCTAACTAAAGCTTTTTCAGCATTAAAGATTCTAGCATAAACTAAATCTAAAGTGTCTCTTCCAATATCACCATAACCATATCCTGTTGAATTAGTAAAATGATTATCTGAAATTCTTTCCTCTTGGAAAGCCTTAAGAACTTTTAATTGATTATATTCTCTTATTTCATCATATATTTTAAATTCATTTTCTACATCAATTATAGCTTGATTATAAAGCTTTATAGTTTCATCTGTGAAACCATATTGTTTTTTTAGTAATTCTATAGTTGCATTAAGCATTATTATACCCCCGCATTATTAAAATATCGTACATTTATAAATCTTATCATATAGAAAAAAAATAGGCAAACCATCTAGGGTTTACCTATTTTTCTTTTCTATATTTAATTATCAAAAACTTGCGCGTTATTAAATAAAATAGGTTTAGCTGGTGATACTGTGCTTATAGCATGTTTATAAACTAATTGTTGCTTTCCATCACTATCTAAAACTACTGTAAAGCTATCGAACCCTTTAACGATACCCTTTAATTGAACCCCATTTACTAAAAATATTGTTACAGGAATTCTTTCCTTTCTTGCATTGTTTAAGAATATATCTTGTAGGTTATTGATTGACTTATTCATTCTATTGCCCTCCATAAATTTTTAATATAATTTAATTATAAACCTAAGAATTTATTATGTCATTAATAATTTTGGAAGAAATATCTTCTTCAGAGGCGAAAGTATCTTTCTCTATAAATATAGCTCTAGGATCCTTTCTAAACCAAGTAAGCTGACGTTTAGCATAGTTTCTGCTACCTTGCTTAATCATCTCTATGCATTGTTCTAAAGAGATTTTGCCATCAAGATAATATAAAACTTCTTTGTATCCTATACCTTTCATTGATTGCATATCATCAGTTAATCCCATGGCTTTAAGATTCTTAACCTCTTCTAAAAGACCTTTTTCAAACATTATATCAACTCTTTTGTTTATTCTGTCATAAAGCTTTGCTCTATCCATATTAAGTACATAATAATATATATTATATGGAGTTTCATAAATACTATTCTTAGCTTTAAAAGATGAAAATGGTTTTCCAGTTAACTTATAAGTTTCTAGTGCCCTAATTACCCTTTTTCTATTATTAAAATGTATTGAATTATAGCTTTCTAAATCAATATCTTTTAGCATTTCATGTAAATATTCATTTCCATGCTCATTAGCTATTTTTTCAAGCTCTTCTCTATACTCTTCATCCTTATCACTTTCTGCAAAATTCATATTGCATATGATTGAATTTATATATAGTCCAGTTCCTCCTACTAATATAGGAAGTTTTCCTCTACTTTGTATATCTTTAATTTTCTCTGTAGCTAAGTCTTTAAATTCAGCTACACTAAACTCCTTACTAGGATCAACAAAATCTATTAAATAGTGAGGAATACCTCCCATTTCTTCCTTAGAAATTTTAGCTGAACCTATATCCATGTATTTATATATTTGCATAGAGTCAACAGAGATTATTTCACCATTTAGCTTCTTTGCTAGATCTACTGAAAGGTCACTTTTTCCTACGGCTGTTGGCCCAGCAATAATAAGTAAATTATTATTCATTTAAACTGTCTCTCTCCTTAAGTTATTCTTTTAAACTTCTTATCTAATTCATAACTAGTAAATTTAATTATGGTTGGACGTCCATGTGGACAGTGGAAAGGATCATTTATATATCTTAAATCCTCTATTAAGTTTTCCATTTCTAATATGCTTAAAACATCATTAGCCTTAACTGCCGCCCTACAGGACATAGATGCTATTTTATTATATTTAACCTCTACAGTTTCTCCAGTACCCATTTTCTTTAAGTTATTTATCATAGATGTTATTAGCTCTGTTGGATTTAATTTATCTAAAAAGTATGGTACCTCTTCAATTCTTATAGAATTATCACCAAAATCACTTATTTTAAATCCTGCCTTTTCAAAAATCTCTTTATTTTCATCATAATAAAGATAATCCTCTGTAGGTAATGTTACTACTAGTGGAATCATTAGAGGCTGAATTTCAACCTTCTTTTTAGCTATATCTGAAGAATACTTCTCAAAAAGAATCTTCTCATGAGCTGCATGTTGGTCTATTAAATATAAAGTAGAATCATACTCAGCTAATATATAGGTTTTATTAAATTGACCAATAACTTTTAGCTTAGGAAATTTTGCTTCCTTATAAATTGTTTCCTCTAGGGAATTTCCATATTCATTCTTATTACATTTATAATCACTTCTTTCAAGTGAATCATAAGTATTTTCACTTACTTTATCCCTAATTTCATTTTTTATAAGTATAGGATCATATGAAATCTCTCTTTTAGCTGAAACCTCTTTAAACTCATTATTTTCTAAAGAGTTATTAAACTTAGAAGATTCATCCTGATTTTCTTTAGACAAGAAATCTACTGGAATATTAACCTCTGTTTTAGCTTCATAATCCTTAGAGGGATTATAAGAATAAATCTCTTCCTTCTTTCTATCCTCACTTACCTTATAATTTATATTTTCTTTTAATTTTTCTAAGGTACTTATTTCCTTATCTAAGCTTTCCTGAATAACTTCTTCTTTTAAAGCTTCAAATTTTTTCTCCTCTTCTTCTGGAAGAGTAAAGGTGTCTTTTACATATTCCCTCATAGCTGCATGAACAGCATCAAAGACTACCTTGAATATAAAACGTTCATCTTTAAACTTAATTTCAGATTTTGTTGGATGTATGTTAACATCTATAAGCTCTGGATAAGTATCTATAAATAATACGAAGAATGGAAACTTACCTGTAACGTTAAAGGATCTAAAGGCATTTTCCACAGCTACAGTTAAGCTTCTATTTTTTACATATCTCTTATTTACAAAAAGACTTTGATTATTTCTAGATGCTCTTGCTAAAGTATCATTTCCTATAAATCCATAAACAGAAGCTGTATCCTTATGCTCTTCAAAATATATTAAATTTTCAGCAGTGGACTTGCCATAAATAGTTCTTATAACATCTATTAGTTTTCCATTACCGTAAGTATTTAAAATCTTTTTATTGTTATTAAATAATTTAAATGATACATCTGGGTTAGCCAGTGAAATTCTATTTACTAAGTCATTTATTAAGGCACTTTCCCTAGCTGTTGTCTTTAAAAACTTCTTTCTAGCAGGTACATTAAAGAATAAATCCCTAACTTCTATTTGAGTTCCTCTATTCATAGAACAATCTGTTAAAGATTCTTTTTCTCCTCCGCTAATTATTAGTTCCTTACCCATGTCAAAGTCTGATACTTTACTTTTAAAATCAACCCTTGCTATAGAAGCTATACTAGGAAGTGCTTCTCCTCTAAATCCAAGGGTATTTATACTAAAAATATCATAAGTATCTTTTATTTTACTTGTAGCATGAGGATTAAAAGCTTTTTCAACATCCTCTGGATGAACCCCTGAGCCATCATCTATTATTTTTATAAGAGATTCTCCACCATTTTGAATCTCTATAGTTATATTTTTAGCCCCTGCATCTAACGAATTTTCTACAAGTTCTTTAACCACAGAAGAGGGTCTTTCAACAACCTCTCCTGCTGCTATTTTATTTGCTGTATCTGCATTTAAAATATTTATTCTATTCAAAATTTATAACAGCTCCTTCCCATAAGCTAAATTAAATTTTTAGCTTCTTTAACTAGAGCATATAATCTATTCATAGCTTCCATAGGATTTAAAGATAAAATATCAACTTCTGAAAGTTCTTTTATTAAATTATCTTTTCCTATGGCAGAAAAATCCAATTGTATTTGATCATCTTCTTTATGTGTTTTAGCCTCTGAAGATTTTGAAATAACTTCTTCTTTAATTTCAATTTTATCCTCTTCTACTAGATTTTCTTTAACTTCATAAGAGATTGTAATAGAGGCTTCTTCTATGTCTTCTTTTGAAACATTTACTTCTTTAAGAGCTAAATCTAAGTTATCCTTTGAAGATTCCATTTCAAGTTTCTCTAAGATTTCCTTAGCCCTATTTATTACTTCATCTGGAATACCAGCAAGTTTAGCAACCTCAATACCATAAGATTGATCTGCTCCACCTTCTATTATTTTTCTTAAGAAGATAATATTGTTATCAACTTCCTTAACAGCTACTGAATAGTTTCTAACTCCGTGAATTTCTCCTTCTAATTTAGTTAACTCATGATAATGAGTAGCAAAAAGAGTTTTACATCTTAAATTTTTATTCTTACATATATACTCTATAACAGACCAAGCTATACTTAATCCATCATATGTACTCGTTCCTCTTCCAACTTCATCTAAAAGAACCAAGCTATTTTCTGTAGCATTTTTTAAAATGTTAGAAACTTCCCACATTTCAACCATAAATGTACTTTTACCACCTGCTAAATCATCAGAAGCTCCTATTCTAGTAAAGATTTTATCTACTACACTTATATTAGCCTTATTAGCTGGCACAAAGGAACCTATTTGACACATTAAAGTAATAATAGCTACCTGTCTCATATATGTTGATTTACCAGCCATATTAGGCCCTGTTATTATAAGAAGTTGATTATCATCTTTATTTATAATAGTGTCATTAGGAATAAACTCGCCTTTAGGAATTACCTTTTCAACAACAGGGTGTCTTCCATTTTCTATTTTAGTTTCTCCATCTTCATTAATTTCAGGTTTTATAAAATCATTTTCTAAAGCTACAAAAGCTAAATTGCTTATGCAATCTAGTTCAGCAATTATCTTAGCAGTAGTTTTTAGCCTATCTATATGATTTTCAACTTCATTTCTTATATCTAGGAAAATATCATATTCTAAAGAGCAAAGTTTTTCACTAGCTCCTAAAAGTTTTTCTTCTATCTCCTTAAGTTCTGGAGTAATAAATCTCTCTGCATTAGCTAAAGTTTGCTTTCTTATATATCTTCCTTCAGGAATAGAACTATAATTAGCCTTAGATATTTCTATATAATAACCAAAGACCTTATTAAATCCTACCTTTAAAGATTTTATGCCAGTAAACTCTCTTTCTCTATTTTCTAAGCTAGATATCCAATCCTTACCGTTAGTCTTAGCAAGTCTTAATTCATCTATTTCACCATTAAATCCATCTTTTATTAAATCACCATCTTTTAATGTTAGGGATGGATCTTCTTTTATAGATTTTTCTAAAAGATCATAAATATCTTTTAAGTCATCTAAATTATGGTGATAATTCTTTAGAAGACTTGAAGTGCAATTTTCTATAATTCCTTTTACATTAGGAATTTTACCTATAGATGTTTTTAATGCTATTAAATCCTTAGCATTAGCATTTTTATTTGAAATTTTACCTAATATTCTCTCTATATCATAAATATCATGTAAAGCTTCTTTAAGAGAGTCATTTAAAGAAAGATCATTAAATAATTCTTCAACAGCATTTAATCTTAAAGTTATCTTTTCCTTATTAACAAGAGGTTCTTCAATCCATCTTCTAAGCATTCTACTTCCCATAGATGTTTCTGTCTTATCTAATACCCAAAGAAGAGAACCTTTCTTGCTTTTTTCTCTTAAATTCTCTGTAAGCTCTAAATTTCTTCTAGAACTTAAATCTATAGTCATAAAATCAACCAAACTATATACTTCTATATCATTTATATTGGTTAAGCTTATTTTTTGAGTATCTAGTATGTATTTAACTAAAGCATTACTTGCTTTCTTAATCATTAAACTTAGAGAATTTGATTTTTCTCCAAATTGATTATTTAATACTTCCTCAAAGTTTTCCTCAAAATATTCTATAGGCTTTCTACTTATTAAAGCTGGAGTAGTTAATGTTATATCTTTTATAAGCTCTTGATCTAAAGAATCTAAAAGTATTATTTCTTTAGGATTAAACTTAGATATTTCATCTAAAATAACTCCCTTTTCTAATTCTCCCTCTGTAGCTAAGAAATCTCCAGTAGAAATATCTGTTATAGCTAGTGAACATCTATTTCTCTCTAAGTCTGCATAAATAGTCATTATATAATTATTTTTTGTTTCCTCAACAAAAGAAGAGTCTGTATATGTTCCAGGAGTTATAACCTTTATAACATCTCTTTTAACAATTCCTTTAGCAACTTTAGGATCTTCAACTTGTTCACAAATAGCAACCTTATATCCCTTAGCTACTAATCTTCCTATATATGAATTAGATGCATGGAATGGAATTCCACACATAGGTGCTCTTTTTTCTAAGCCACAATCTCTTCCAGTAAGAACTAATTCTAATTCCCTTGCAGCTGTTTCTGCATCCTCAAAGAACATCTCATAGAAGTCTCCAAGTCTAAAAAATAGAATACAATCCTTATAATTTTCCTTTATCTCAAAATATTGCCTCATCATCGGAGTCAGCTTCATTTTAGTACCTCCATCATTTCTATATGCTAAAACCTTATAACATTTTCTAAAAATATCATAATGAATAACTATTATAACTTTTAAATATAAATTCTTTTCATTTAATTACTAAAACCCAAAAACTTTTCTTTAAAAAGTTAATAAAATATAGTTTGATTTTTTAAAATGTTAATTATGTCATACTAATTATTCTAACATATTTTTTATGTAAGAAAAAACTAAAGCCTAAAATTAGACTTTAGTTTTTATCTAAATAATTATATTAATTAAATATTTCTTTTTCAAGTTCTTTTAACCACTTTTTATCTAAAGGTGGAACTCCCTCTAATCTATATGGAATATTAAGCCCTTCATATTTATTTACACCTAAAACATGATAAGGTAAAAGTTCAACCTTTTCTATATTATTAAGACCATCTACAAATTTTTTAATTCTCATTAAATCTTCTTTATTATCTGTATATCCAGGAACTACAACATGTCTTATCCACATTTTTTTATTCATGGACTGAGCTACCTTTAGAAACTCTAAGGATTTATCTATTGGAATCCTTACTAAACTCTTATATTTGTCAGGATCAGTTTCCTTTACATCAAATAATATAAGGTCAACATATTCAAAAATTTCTTCATAATTTCCTAATCCAACACCTGCAGTATCTAATGTGGTATGTATTCCTTCCTTCTTACATAACTTTAAACATTCTAGTAAAAATTCTGGTTGAAGAAGAGGCTCTCCACCTGAGAAAGTAACACCACCACCGGATGCATTAAAATATGTTTTAAATCTTTTTATCTTATTTACAAGCTCCTCTGGAGTATATTCAGTACCCCCTTCTTTACACCAAGTGTCTGGATTATGACAAAAAGCACATCTTATTCCACACCCTTGCATAAAAACTACAAATCTTATACCAGGTCCATCTACTAACCCCATAGTTTCTAATGAATGAATTCTTCCTTTAACCATAATGCTGTCCCTCCTTACAGTAAACATTTCAAAAAAGAGTGTACAAGGTCTTAACTTAATTAACCCTATAAATATAATGAAGAAAATATCTAGATGAACTTTAGAATTTAAGTTATTACGTAGAATATATTTCGTTAAAAAGCTGAGACTGTTCGAAGCGAAGCAAGTTTCGAAGCTTTAGAAATATATTCGGAGTAATAACTATAAATTCTTAGTGAAATCTAGTAATTTTCAGAATATATTTATAGGTTTTTTAAGTAACCTTATACACTCTTATTATATAAGATTATAGAGAATCGTGGAATGTTCTGCTTATAACCTCTAATTGTTGATTTCTAGTTAATCTATTGAAATTAACAGCATAACCTGATACTCTGATTGTTAATGTTGGATACTTTTCAGGATGCTCCATAGCGTCCATTAAAGTTTCTCTGTTAAATACATTAACATTTAGATGGTGAGCTCCTTGTTTGAAGTAACCATCCATGATAGCAACTAAGTTATCTATTCTAGAATCTTCTTCTTTTCCTAAAGCATCTGGAACGATTGAGAATGTGTTTGATACACCATCTTCACAAACTTCACAGTATGGAATTTTAGCAACTGAGTTTAAGCTAGCTAAAGCTCCACTGTTATCTCTTCCATGCATTGGGTTAGCTCCTGGAGCAAATGCTTCACCAGCTTTTCTTCCATCTGGAGTTGAACCTGTTTTCTTACCATAAACTACGTTTGAAGTAATAGTTAATATTGATAATGTGTGCTTAGCACCTCTATATAATGGATGTTTCTTAAGCTCACTTGAGAACTTTCTAACTATTTCTACAGCTAAATCGTCAACTCTATCATCATCATTTCCGTATTTAGGGAAGTCACCTTCGATTTCAAAGTCTACAGCTATTCCATTTTCTCTTATAGGCTTAACTTTAGCGAATTTAACTGCGCTTAATGAGTCAGCTACAACTGATAAACCAGCTATACCAAATGCCATTAATCTTCCTACATGAGTATCATGTAAAGCCATTTGTCCAGCTTCATAAGCATATTTATCATGCATGTAGTGGATAACATTCATTGTATCTACATAAAGCTTAGCAACGTACTCTAAAACTTTATCATAGTTAGCTCTTAATTTATCATAATCTAAAACTTCGTCTGTTATTGGCTCTAAACCTTTAATAACAACTTTACCTGATTTTTCATCAATACCACCATTTATAGTGTAAAGTAAAGCTTTAGCTAAGTTAGTTCTAGCTCCGAAGAATTGCATTTGCTTACCAATTTGCATTGCTGATACACAACAAGCTATTGAGTAATCATCTCCGTATATAGGTCTCATTAACTCATCATTTTCATATTGAATTGAGTCAGTTTTAATTGATACCTCAGCACAGAATTTTTTGAATCCTTCTGGTAATCTATCTGACCATAAAACAGTCATATTTGGTTCTGGAGCAGGTCCTAAGTTTATTAAAGTTTGAAGATATCTAAATGAGTTTTTAGTTACTAATGGTTTACCATTTACACCCATACCTCCAATACCTTCTGTTACCCAAGTTGGGTCTCCAGCAAATAAATCATTATACTCAGGAGTTCTTAAGTGTCTAACTAATCTTAATTTTATTATAAATTGATCTATTAATTCTTGAGCTTCTAACTCAGTTAAAGTTCCTGCCTTAAGATCTCTTTCTATGAAAATATCTAAGAAAGTAGAAGTTCTTCCTAGAGACATTGCTGCTCCATTGTTTTCTTTAACTGCAGCTAAGTATCCAAAGTATAAGAATTGAACTGCTTCCTTAGCGTTTGCAGCTGGTTTAGATATATCAAAGCCATATCTTGCAGCCATTGACTTTATTGCTTCTAAAGCTCTTATTTGCTCTGAAACATTCTCTCTTAATTGAATATATTCTTCTACTGAGCCTTCGCTTTCAAATGATATATTAGCATAATCTTTTTTCTTTTCTTCTATTAGATAATCTATACCGTAAAGGGCGATTCTTCTATAGTCACCTATAATTCTTCCTCTACCATAAGCATCTGGAAGACCAGTTAAAAGGCCAGCAGATCTTGCAGCTCTTGTTTCAGCTGAGTATGCATCGAATACACCTTGGTTATGAGTTTTTCTATAAGCGTTGAAATGTTCTCTTATACTGCTATCTAATTCATAGCCGTATTCTTTTAAAGAACTTTCAACCATTCTCATTCCACCGAAAGGATTAACTATTCTTTTAAGTGGTGCATCTGTTTGGAAACCAACGATAACTTCGTTATCTTTATCTAAATATCCAGGCTCATAATTGTCTATTCCAGATACTCTATCTGTAGCAACATCTATAATGCCTTTTTCTATTTCTTCTATAATTAACTTTTGAGCTTTTTCTAAAACTGCATCAGTTCTTTTTGTTGTTCCTTCTAAGAAACTCTTGTCTCCTTCATATGCAGTATAGTTCTTTTGTATGAAGTTTCTAACATCTATTCCCTTTTGCCATACTCCTTCTTTAAAGCCTTCCCATTGTTTAAACATATGGTCTACCCCCTCTTTCTTAATTGAAAATTTTTATCAATCTAAATTTAACACATTTTCATCACATTGTAAAGCTTTTGAGAATCAATTTCAATACCTTACAGGAAAATTTTTATTAATTTGTTAATATTTAAATCGAATTATAAAATAATCACTTAAATTATAAGGTATTTTTAAAAAAATATAAATAATAAATATTTAAAATTTTCACATACTTAATAATTTATAAATAAAAAAATCACAATTATTTCCAAGCTGACATTTACTTTTAATTTAAATTACAATTTTCAAATAAAATAAGAGAGACTCTATTTCTTAAATTAAATAAAATCTCTCTTAATTGACATTTATATATGTATTTATTTAAATTATTTTAACCATAAACTAAATAGGAATCCTGCTAAAACTAATATAATTGCTCCACCAAGTCTAGTTGCTATTTGAGCATATGCCATTAAATTCATTCTCTTAGCAGCTCCTAATATTTCTAAGTCTCCAGAACCTCCCCTATTAACATGGCATAATCCAGCTGCTATGGAAGCTTCTATAGGATAGAAACCAAATATTTTTGAAGTTATCCAAGGACCTAATATAGCTCCAATAACTGCACCTAATGATATTATAACAGTTGTTAAATTGAATGCTTTTAATAAAGCTCCAAAATCAACCATTGCTATACCAACACCAGCTATTAAAACATAAAATAAATTACCAACCATAAATTTTTGAACTTGTTTTGCACCAACTCTAATTCTTTCTGGAACCAAGTTAAATCCACTAGCTATTAATACAAATACAACCATATAAGCAAATGGGTGAATGAAAACTCCACCTATTGTTGGGAAGAATCCTTTTCCAAATAAATTTCCTAGACAGTAGAACGCAAGTGTTATAAATAGACCTGCTGCTCCATCTTCAAATGTTGCTTTGAAATTAGATTTTGTAGATTCTGCATTTTTGGCCCCTTTAATCAATTCTCCATTACCTGTAAGTTGAGGTTTCTTATTACCTATACCATTTAAAATAGCACCTGCTAATATTGCTATTATGTTTGCAATTGTTAATATTGCCATTGCTGATGAATACCATATCTTTGGATCTTTTCCTGTTACTTGTCCCCAAATTTGGCTCATAGGAATAGCACCTGCTCCATTTCCACCACCCATAATAGGAAGGGCATAATTTAATATAACTTCTTTTGGAGAAACTCCTGTAATTAATCCTCCTATTACAGCGCCTAAGGCAGCAGTTAAAGTTGCAATAATTACCATAGGTATAAATCCACCTACAGTTTTTGCTAAGAATTTTCTATCTATTGCTAATAAAGAACCACAAATCATTATTGAAATATATAACTCTAAGAATCCACTATCAAAAAGTCCTTTGATATCCTTTACATAAGTGGTAGGAATTAATCCTATATAAACTGCATATGAAGTTACTAAGAATGCTAAAATAGCACCTCCACCTAAATAATCTTTCCAGATAGGTATTGAATCACCTATTTTACCTAAAACAATACCACAAGTAAATATTAAAAATATACTTCCAACCATATCCTTTGGTAATGAATTTGTTGATATACCTAATATTATGATTATTGCTCCAACCAAAAACAATAACATTGGCACTCCAAAAAGATTTATATTAAAAAACTTTTTAAGCAAGCTCTCTTCTTTACCATCTACCTTTTTATTTTGTAATTCCATATAAACTCCCCCTAAATTAACTACTTCTCAATATTTTTTACCACAGTTTCAGAAACAGACTTAACTATATCACCATCAAATACTCCAGGTATTATTTTTTCAGCAGTTGGATTTTCAACTAAGGAAGCTAATTTTTTACTAACTGCTATCATTACATCATAAGTTACATCAGTTGCCTTAGCTTCTAATAACCCTTTAAATAGTCCTGGGAAAACTAATATATTATTAATCTGATTTGGATAAGAAGGTCCACCTGTTGCAATAACCCTTGCACCAGCTTCCTTTGCAGTTTCAGGTTTTATCTCTGGTATTGGATTAGCCAAAGCGAATATTATAGGATCATCATTCATACTTTCTACCATTTCCTTAGTTACAAGATTTCCTTCTGATAAACCTATAAACACATCTCGTCCTTTAATTACCTCTTCTAAAGTTCCTTTTTTTAATTCTTTATTTGTTATTTTAGCCATTTCCTTTTGAGGAGCATTAAGAGTTTCATCCCCACTAACTAAAGCGCCATTTTTGTCAACTAATATAATGTCTTCTATTCCAGCCTTTAATAATAATTTTGCTGTTGCAATTCCTGAAGCTCCTGCACCTAAAATTAATACCTTTAATTTTGAAAAATCCTTATTAACTACTTTAGATGCATTATAAAGAGCCCCTAAAACAGCAATGGCAGTACCATGTTGGTCATCATGATAAACTGGAATGTTTAAAGTTTTTTTAAGCTCATCTTCTATATAAAAGCATTCTGGTGCCTTTATATCTTCAAGATGAATTCCACTAAAACTTGAAGATATATTTTTTATTGTTTTAATTAATTCATTGCATCCTATTTGATCAACGCATAATGGGATAGCGTTTACACCAGCTAGATCTTTATAAACTAAAGCTTTAGCCTCTACTATAGGATATCCTGCAAGGGTACCTATATTCCCAAGACCTAAAACCGCCGTACCATCTGTTATAACAGCTATTGAATTTCCAACAGAAGTTAGTGTTTTCACCATACTAGGATGATGCTCAACCTCTTTACAAATAGTTGATACTCCAGGAGTATATATTTGTGATAATTGTTCTCTATTATTTATATCAAAATTAGGGTTTATACTTATTAATCCATGAGCTAATTCTCTTTGTTTTAACAATTCGTCCTTAGTCATATTATTACCTCTTTTCAAACTATACCATATTTTATACTAATTAATTTTTACTGTTTTTATACTGAAGTATTTTTTCTTTTATACTTAAAATAAGTTCGTAAACTGAATGTTTCCTACTTCTGCCACAGGATACTGCATCTTCTCCACATAAAAAACATTTTCTTTTAGGCTCTCCTAAATCTTCCCTGCTTATTTTAGATAAGTCTTTATAGAATATATCTATATCAAATAGCCTTCCTAAAGGATGTTTTTCCTCTAAAGTTAAAGCTATTTTTTTTATTTCTTTTATATCCTTATCTGAAACAAAATAAGCTTCATATCCAGAAAGAGGAGATCTTTCTTTTAAAACATGTATATTTAATGAAGCCTCCAATGCCTTAGTGGCTTCATTAAATGCATAATAATAAAGTTCATCTAATTTATCTGGACCAGGAATATTTAATGTTAAACATATAATAGTTCCATGAAATCTTTCATTTAGTTTTTTTATTTCAAATGCTCTCTCTTCTCTACCTTTTAATATTTCCATCAAAAATTTATTCTTTTCGTTCATTTTTTATCCTCTTGATTTTTAATCCTCTTTAACCTTGTGTATAACATCTATTATTGAACCATCACGGTATTCAACAATTCCAACAACTCTATCTTCATATTTTATAGGTTCTGGAGTCCCTGTAATTTTCAAAGCTTTTTCATGGAGCTCTTCTATTGATAATATAGGAATATTTTTATTTGATTCTAATCTTTCTTTTAATTCTTTATTCTTAGAAAGCTTATCATTTATAGCAACACCACGTTCTGTTACAATGACATCTATTGATTCACCAGGGGTTATTACAGTATTAACCTTATCAACTACTGTTGGTATTCTACCACGAACTAAAGGAGAAACTATCATTGATAATTTAGCACCAGCAGCAGTATCTGAGTGTCCACCTGATGCCCCTCTTATATAACCATCAGAACCAGTTATAACATTTACGTTGAAGTTTTTATCCACTTCTAAAGCACTTAATATTACTATGTCTAATTTATTAGCAATACATCCTTTATTATGTGGATTTGCATAAAGAGAAGCATCTATTTCTACATGTTTATTATTTTTACCAATAGATTCAACAGCTTTTAAATCAAATCCTTGAACATCAAATAATGTTCCTATAAATCCTTCTTCATGTAAATCAACAAATTGTTTGCTTATTCCACCAAGGCCAAAGCTTGCCTTTATATTTTTTTCTTCCATTTTCTCTTTTAGGAAACGAGCAACTGCTAATGAAGCTCCACCTGTACCTGCTTGAATTGAAAAACCATCTTTTAAATATCCAGAAGCTTCAATTACCGCAGAAGCATATTTTGCTATTAATAACTCTTTAGGATCCTTTGTAAATCTTGTAGCCCCTGAAGCAATACCATTTGGATCACCTATTTCTTCAACTCCTACAATATAATCTACATCCTGTTGAGATATACTTGCTGGTACATTAGGATATGGCATCATAGTATCTGTAATAAGAACTACCTTATCTGCATATTTAGAATCTATAATAGCATATCCTAAAGAACCACATTGAGATTTTCCATGTATTCCGTTGGCATTTCCATATTCATCTGAACAAGGAACACCTAAAAAGGCTACATCTATCTTTGTATCACCAGCCTCAATTGCACGAGCACGTCCACCATGAGAACGGATAATTACTGGTTTTTTCATTATTCCTTTTGAAATTTCTTCTCCTAGTTTTCCACGAATACCACTTGTTTCTATTCCTGTTACTGTACCATCTTTTATATAATCTATTAAAAATTCATGAGCACTTGTTAAAGAACTTACACAAAGATTTAAATCCTTAATTCCAAGATTAGCAATTTCCTTCATAACCATACGAATAATATAATCTCCAGCACGGAAGTGATGATGAAAAGATATAGTCATACCATCTTTAAGTCCTGCTTTTTCTATAGATTCAGCTATAGATGATAACTTTTTATTTTTCCCGCAAAAAGTTGCTGTTATTTTTCTTCCTTGAATATTCCCCTTAGGTTCTAATGAGAATTCTCCTTTAAATTCTACAGTTTTTCTCTCTTTTAATATGTCATCTGGTATATTTATATTGATACTATTGATTCCCATAAATTACACTTCCTTTTCATATGATATTCCTGAAGCCTTAGCTAACATAAGAACTCTTTCTGCCCTTGCTATTACTGGCTTATCAATCATTTTTCCATTAAGAGATACAACGCCTGAGCCACGTTTTTCTGCTTCCTTAGCAGCTTCTATAATTTTTATTGCTTTAAGAATTTCTTTTTCAGTAGGTTCAAAAACTTTATGTAATAAGTCTATTTGTCTTGGGTTTATTAAGGATTTTCCATCAAAGCCTAGTTGTTTTATTAATGTTGCTTCCTTAATAAAGCCCTCTTCATTATTTACATCAGAATAAACTGTATCAAAAGCTGAAATTTTAGCTGCTCTTGAAGCTAATATTATATGACTACGTGCTGCAAAAAGTTCATTCCCTTCAGGAGATCTATTAGTTTTCATATCAGTTACAAAATCTTCAGCACCTAAGGCAATTCCCATTAAACGTTTTGAAGAGGTTGCTATTTCATAAGCGTTTAAAACACCTAAAGCTGATTCTATAGCAGCCATCATTTTAGTTGTTCCAATAGGAAGACCTATTTCTTCTTCTATAGATGCAATAACCTTTTCCATATCTAAAACATCTTGAGCAGTTTCAGTTTTAGGTAAACGTATAACATCTGGCTGTGCTCTTACAATTGCTTTTAAATCTTCAATACCAAAGTCTGAATCTAAAGCATTAACACGAACTACAGTTTCTGTATCTCCAAAATCCATAGAGGTTAAGGCATGATAAACTAATCTTCTTGCAGAATCTTTTTCTGCTATAGAAACTGAGTCTTCTAAGTCAAACATTACAGAATCAGCACCATATATAGTACAATCTTTTATCATAGCAGGCTTACTTCCAGGTACAAACATCATTGATCTTCTTAATCTTGGCATCTATAACTCCCCCAATCAAATTCATTTATTTCTGAAGCTCTACATATTGCTGCTTCTATACGCGCTTCAATAACACAATTTAAGGCGCCCTTATCATTTATCTCCATAACAACACTGTTAACTCCTAAGTTTTTTAAGGTTTCCTTTGCAACTCTTATAATTTCATTTCCAAATTGCTTTTTTACAGTACTTGTTAAATTAATTTCAATAGTGTTATCCCTTGAAGGCTCTACTGAAACTATACAATCACTTGATTCTAATGTTCCAGCTAAAGCTGGTTTTTTAATTTCCATATGAAACCCTCCAAAATATTTATTATTTTTTAATTATGTCTAATAAATAATCAAATGTTGTTTTAGGAACTAAACTCTCTACTTTTCCTAGATTTCCTTCTTTCAATAAGCTTCTTACATTAGAAGCTGAAATTGCTTGTCCATCTTCTTTTAATCTTTTAACTTCTATGACTTGTATATTATGTTTAGGAAGTATCTCTTTCATATATTGGTTATATTCATTGGTTAAATTTGAAAAAGGTTCTTCTCCTACATATCTGTATTTAATGTTTAATGCTTTTGATATATACTCACAAAATAAAGTTAAATCTAAATAAGCATGAGCTTTTGTAATATTTTTTTGTTCTTTTATAAAGTATGAAGGAAATGTGACACTTGAAATAATATATTTCCCTGCCTCATGTACCAAAACATTTTTTATATGTTTAGTTCCAAGTTTAACCATGTTAATTCTATCTTTAGTAGAAAATTCTGATTTATCTTCTGTTAATATAAATAAATGAACAACATCATTTTCCTTTGAAGCTTTTTCAATTAAATACTTATGACCCTTTGTAAATGGATTACAATTCATAACTATTGAAGCTACCTTTGCTCCTTGTAGATAAGATTCTTTTTGTAAATTACTTATATAAGTTCTAATTCCTGTTGATTTGTTTTCTAATAAAGAAACTAAATTAGGAATATTTATTAATTCGTGATAACCTAGACTTTCAAAAAGCTTTGAATTCTTTGGTTTTGTGTATATAAAAAGATGTGTTTCTCCATTTTCAAAAGCTTTTTCTGTTAATATTCTTAATATCTTTTCACTAATGCCTTTTTTTCTATAAGCATTTCTAATAGCAAAACATTTTAGTATATATCCATCTAAGGATCCAGTAGCTATAAGCTCTTTATTATTAAATACACAAACTGTAAAGTTAATACTTTCTACAAATCTCAAATTTTCTTTCTTTAAAAATTCTTCAACTTGAAATTTATATTTCTTATTTATTTGTGGATTAAAGGAAAAGAAAGTTAATTCCTCTTCAAAAGTATTTTCATAATTCCATTCTGACATTTCATATCTCCTTTTAACATTTGTTTATTTTTTAAACATTTGTTACTTACAATTTTATTTTACCACACTCTTTTTAAAGTACAATAGATTTTCTGTATTCACGAAAATTATAACGTTTTCACAACTTTTATTATATGATTTTACTTGATTATATAAAGATTTTATCAAAAATTATTATTTTGATAAAAATTTAGATTTTTTATTATTAATATTGATTTGTGTATTTTTATCATTTGTGATATATTTTTCATATGTTAAAGAAAAGGAGTGGTTATTTTGAATATTAACCAAGAGGTTTTCTTAGAAAAACTAAACAGTTTAATAATAAAATCCTTATTATATGAGGTAAGCTGTTACCCCTCCCCAGGATTAGTGTCTCCAATTTCAAATGGAGCACATAAGGATATGGATTACTACACTTTTTTAGATAGCATTTCAGTAATTGGTCCTAAGTTTAGAGAAATAGCAGAAATAAGTATGTCAGATATACTAGTAAGTGAATTATTAAATAAAATACGTCCAATTGGATTAAAAATAGAAGAAGCTATGTTTCATGTTACAAATAATATAAATACACATAAAGGTTTGATTTTCTTAATGGGTGTTATTTGTGCAGCAACATCAAAAGCATTTTATGAAGGTAAACCTTTTAAAGAAATAAGAAATTTAATAAAGGAAATGACAAGTGGTTTAGTTTCTAAGGAATTAAACTCAAAAACCAACAAGAAAAATGAAACTTATGGTGAAAAGATATTTAGGTTATATGGTATAACAGGAATAAGAGGAGAAGTTGAAAAAGGACTTCCAGCTGTGTTTGATTATAGTCTTCCTTTTTATATGAAGCATAAAAATTTAAAAACAAATGAAAGACTATATTTAACCTTATTATGTATAATGGCTAATTGTGAGGATTCTACACTTTTACATAGAAATGATATTTACGTTTTAGAAGAGGTTAAGAAAAGGTCTCAAGAAATACTTAATATGATACATTCTAAAGAACCTGAAATCATAGAAGAAAAAATATTTGAAATTGATAAGGAGTTTTCAGAAAGAGGCATAAGCCCTGGAGGCAGTGCAGATTTATTGGCAATAACTGTGTTTTTAGATGGAATAAAAAAATATTTTCCTTTATAATTAAATTAGCATTAACTTATAAATAATCTAAAACAGAGGTATGACAATATGAAATTTGAAGTAAATTTTGAAGATCAATATAATGAATTTTTAGCTAATATATCAAATATGTACTATAACGAAAATAAAACTCAGTCAGAAATAGCCAAAGAGTTTAATACCACTCGTTTTAAAGTAGCTAAATACTTACAAGAAGCTCGTGATAAAAATATAGTAAATATAGAAATAAATCATCCAGAAATAAGATTGTCCTCTCTTGAAAAAAAGTTTAAAGAACAATTTGGTTTAAAAGAAGCCATAATATTAAAAGTTAACAATAATGATGCATCAGAATATGCTCAAACTCTAGGTAAAACAGCAGCTGATTATATTCAAACAATACTTAATGATGATAGTATTGTAGGTCTTACCTGGGGAAAAACGCTATACCATGCAATAAAGAATATAAAGGCTTCAAAAAAACTACCAATAACAGTTGTTCAGCCTTTTGGTACATCTGGAAAGGGAAATATAAGTGTAGATACTCCAAGTTTAGTACATTTATTATCAGATAAATACGATTCAAATTATAGACTTTTATACGCTCCACTTTACATAATGGATGACATGGTAAGAAAAAATTTATCAATGGAATTAGTTATAAATCAATCCTTATTAAAGGCTAAAGAAATGGATATTCTCTTAACTGGATTAGGAACTCCTGAAGCCATATACTCTACACTTTTATGGAAAGAATCATTCTTGCAAGATGAATTTATAAAGCATCAAGCTGTTGGAGCTATATATGGTCGTCTTTACGATAAAGAGGGAAATTTCTTAGACACAAATTTAAACAATAAAGTCTTTGGTGTTGATTCAGCTACAATAAAAGCCATAGAAAATAAGGTTTGTATAGTCACTGGTAAATTTAAATCTGTTGCTATTTTAGGAGCTTTAAGAGGAAAATTAATAAACACTTTAATTACTGATGAATTAACTGCAACAAAAGTACTACATCTAAATAGTATTGAATAATAAAGCATATTTAATACTATAAAAGTTACTATCATAGTATTAAAATTTTAAAGAGGAAATAGTTTTGTTTTTCACACCAAACTATCTCCTCTTTAAAATTACCCCTTTTTTTATTAAATCTAATTTTTTATGAATCTGATACAAGTATATTTTCCTTTTCACTATCAATTCTAAATCTACATATTCCATGTCTCATTAAAGTAATTTCTTCAAGGCTAAACCCATCACTATACAATGAGGAATAATATTTCAATACTAAAAAATCTTTTTCTGGATTCTCTATGAAGTTTTTAAATTTTAAAAGCATATGATCTTCTAAATAAAAATCCTCTTCTTCTCCATCCATAAAAAATATATTAACATTTGTCACAGATTTAATATCATTATCTAAGTTATTTTCTTTTAAATACGAATCAATTGAAGTATAACCTTTTCTTTCTTTATTTTTACTAAATAACCCCATTATGCCTTCCCCCCATATAATGTTTACATAGAAATATTATAACATTTAATATTACTCTCTTATTCATTTTCTAATCTGTAATAAACAAAATTTTGTTTATTATCTTCTACAACTCCTAATTTTTCAGTTAAAAACTTTATTGATATAATTTTTCTTAAAGTTAATAATCCTCAAATATTTATTCTAAGGCAAGTAAAGTAGTATTAAAAATTTTTTCTAGTCAAAAGTTCTTTATATCCTAATTTATTTAAAATTTTTGCAAAATTAGATAAATCTTTTTTAAATGCTATTATAATTGGTTTCTTTTTACCTTTTAAATATATCTTAACAATATTATTTTTATAATCTAAATTAAAATAATCTATATCAGACTTTTTTATTAACTTAAAATTTCTATAAATATAATCGTTATTTATAGAGATAGATAAATTAAAAGCATATATTAAAAAATATAAAGCTGCTATATTAAAAAAATTAATTTTGTTTGTATAAAAAAATAATATTAATTGTAAAGTTGCAACTACTGTTAACTGTATAATTACAGATAAAAATTTAAATAATGTAAGCTTTTGTATATCCTTTTTTGTGTTTGGATTAATATAATAGGATTCATTAGAAAATAATCTCTTATAAATAAACAAATTCTTTATAAAAATACATGAAAAAGATATAAAAAGCACAAAGTTAAATAAGTTAATAGCGTTTGTTTTCATTTAATTCTCCCCGTTATATTAAAATCTCAATTTAATATTAACAAGTTATGTATATTATGTAAAGTTTATAACTATATACATGTTTTTAACAATGAATATTGTTTATTATTTTGTTTATTTGCTAAAACTTTAACATCATAAAATATAGCTACAACATGTGTTATATATAGTTCAATACTATTGTACTTATATGAAAGCTTAATTATGATTTCCGAAGTGTCTAGTTTTATTACAATGAATTTATTTTTAGGCATAAGAAAAGAGCATACACATAGATATACTCTCTATTATTTATAATTAAAATCTAAATACATCTATATCAAATAACTTATCTAAATCTTCATCACTTAGATCCTTTAATCTATTAGATTTTTTTATTTCACTCTTTTTACTTAACCATTTAATTTGTTGCTCTAATATATAAATATCTCTAGCATGACTATTTATAGTATTATTAAGAGATAAAATATAACTTTCATTATCTAAAACTTTATCACATAAAATAGAAACTACTTCTTTAAATCTTTCATCTTCTTGATTTTTTATAAATTTTCTAAGTTCATCATCATCGAACATTCTATTTAATACATAATCATTTACATATCTATAAGAAAACCTATGTCTATCTACTATTTTTCTACTAAACCTGTCTTCCATTTCTTTTTCATTATCTGTATCTATGCTAAGTATATCTTCCAACAAAACATATTTAACCCTATAAGAAGGAGAGATTTCATAATCCAGTACATCATTATAATCAAACTTCTGAAATGTTGTATGATGACTTTTTAAAACTCCATCTTGGAAATATAATATCATATTTTGATTTCCATTTAACGCTTTAGTTGTATGAATTAGAAATGCTTTATTTTCTTTATCTTCTGTTTTGTAAATAATATTATTTATAAAGTCTTTAACTGTTTTTTCTGAATGTTCTATTACATTACCATCATTTATTAATCTCAATATCATACATATTTCCCCTATTGATTATTTAAAGATTTCTATATTTCTCTCTTAAATTAGTTGAATTACACCTACGCCTACTACTTTTATTACTACTCTCTAACTCTTTAATCCGATTTTTTAAAACCTTATTCTCAGTCTTAAGCATTATATTTCCATTAACTATATGACAACAATTACACATAATACACCTACTATTTATTAACTTTATCTAATACATTATTTAAATGTTTCCTATTAATACGCCTTAGATTTTCAAATTGCATCTTTTCTATAATAAAACTGCCATCATCATCAAGTTTAGCTCTTATTCCTTTATCTACACTATTAAAAATCTCTTTAGAATAATATTGTTTTACATTTATTGTAATATATTTTACAAATTTTTTAAATATATGAATAAAATAAAAGTATATCAAATTAATGATATACTTTTCACTTAAATTCTTGTTTTTTAATTGCTTTATTCTTCCTTTATCTTTTTAGCTAAATTTCTTAATGCGTTAATGTTTATAAGATATTTTTCATTTCTTACTTTCCCATTCTCTTTTAACTTATATCTAACTATAAAGTTCATATAATCAACTTTCCCTTTACAATCTGTAGCATTAAATAAGTAACTTTCATAAACTTGTCCAATTGTAAATACTGGTATATCTTCTTTTAAAATATTTATATATTCAATCAAATTAGGCTTAACTATTTTTTCCATATTTTCAAGTTGCACCGAAAAATCATATAAATTATAATCTGAAATATTTTCTATGTATAAATTATAATAATTTAAATGTTCTTTTCCTTGAAGTTTGTTTAAATTAAATTTAATTTTAGGTCTGTTAACATCTCTATTTGTTTTCCAACTGAAAAACAAACCTCCTATTCCAGTAATAGCTCCAATTGTTCCTGTAATAACCCCTATCAAACTATTCATATCTGATATATTAGTCATTGCTATTCTCCCCTATATCTAGTTTTCTTCAATATCTATAAACATGTATAATCTTATTAACGAATCTACAATTAATATAGATTTTAAAGCATGTTCTTGAGTATTATAATTAATTAAACTTCCATGACATATACCATTTCTATTTGGAATGTTATATTTAGCACTTTTACTATCACAATATACATATTTTTTTATATAATCATTAAATAACATAGTTGTTACATGGAAATCTGAAACTCCATATATTCTATCTGCAATATGTTTTTCACTTTTTATATATTTTTCCTCTTGCTTTTGTTCCTTCTTAATTTTATTTATTTCTGCTTTTAACTCTGGAATTGAATTAAAATATTCTTCAGTCTCTTTGATTATACCTCCGTACTGACATGTAATCAATGAAACACAACCAGCAAAATAATTATTTTTATAACATTCTATCGCCTGTTTAAGTAGTTCAAATCTTTCTTTTTTAAGATAGGTATTTTTAAGCCATTCATTATATATAGAATCTATTCTTTCATGACTATAATGTTTAAAAATAATTGAATTAACTTTACTTATATTCTTTTCATTTACTTCACTTAAAATATTAACTATATCTTTCTTTTCATCTTTCGTTAAATCTAAACAGGGCATCCAACCTATTTCCTCTAACTTTATAAAACAATCATAATTAGTAAAATCTATATTTTGGATTGTTTCTCTTAATGTTGAAAGAAACTCTGAGATTATATTTGATATTTTACTTGTATCATAAAAAAACTCTATTGACCCTTCAAATAAAACAGCTATATCTTTAAAAAAATCTGTTTTTTTATTTAAAATTTCATTACACTCTTTAGCTAATTTACTTAACTCTTTTACTTCATTAGTTATCTCTTTAATAATAATCACCCCACTTTTATTACGCCATATTAATCCAATTTTTAATCATATTTATTTTCATATACTTAATCTTTTAACAATAAATATTTTTCAATTTCTTGCATATATTCTATTGCAAAATTAATTTCATTCATACTTAATAGATTTATCACATTTAATGAATTAAAAAATCCATACTCTATACCAGCTATTTCTTTATTGTATTTAACAAACTCATCCATAGTACAAACTTTATTATTTTTACTATCTATAAACATTTTTGTACTATTATCAAAATAAAAATCAAAATGTCCAATTTTATTTCTAATAAAACGATTTATAGAGTTTCTTAAAAATGGCAATTCATTCATCTTTTTTAACTTATTCAATTTTTCACATAGGGTTGATCTTTTATCTTGCTCTGAATATTTCTTTTCATTTATATTAGATATATCCATTAAAATATTTATCTTTTTATTCACGCTTTCAACTATATCTAAATATCTTTTTTTACATATATTAATAATATCATTTTTATCTATATCATCTTTAAAATTTTCTAATTTTCTATTCAAAGTAATTGATTGCAACTGTATTTCTTGATTAGTTTTCATAAGTAAAAATTCATTTTTATTAATTATTTCTACCAACTTATCAGGGTTTTCTTTCATATTTTCTAAAAAGAAACTTACCAACTCACTTGTTGTTTTTAATACATTATAAGTCATATAAGTATCTTTTTCTATAAACTCTTTTAATCCGTCCATTAAATCTTTTTTATATCTTTCTTTATCATTTAAATAATTATATTCTTCAATCCCATAATATTTATTAATTAAATCATATTCCCGTTGTAAACCTAATTTATCATAAATACCCATTTTATATCCTCCTATTTATACACTTAATTCTACTATTTAATTATATCAAAGACCTCTGTTATTTTGTCAATATTATCTAATATACCTATACATATTTATACATTAAAACTTCTATATAAATTATATTTTTTAAATTTCATCTCCCTCAAAACTTACTTTATTTGAAGAATATCCAATATCACACAATTCTTCTATATTAAAAGTTCTTACATTTGGAAATCCACTTTTGCAGTAACCCTCTATAAAAGTAAACTCTATATCAAAATCTTCTAAATTTCTATCTTGTATTATTTTCACTAATTCTCTACCTTTCATTACTCAATCTCCTTCTATATTCAATAATTAAATCTCTACAATATCACAATGTTCTTCATTTAAAATTCTTCTCAATTCATTTGTTGATATATTTAATTTAGATGACACCCTATCTAATATATCTGCTTTTATATATTGACAGCCATATGGAGGTGCTTTAGGTATTGAACAATTACCTGTATCGTATCCAAACTCATCTACTCCACCAAATACACCTTTTTTACATTTATAAACTGTAACACCATCTCTACCATCATTACCAAAAGTCTACCTTTAGTTAAAAACGGACAATCTCCACAGTTTGTTATTTCAAAATCTATTGATACTTTCATTTTAAATACCTCTTAATATTTTAATTAATTCTCTTTAAGTGATTCATCTATTATTTCTATATCCTCATAATTCCACTTACAAGGAATTATACCTATATCTTTTTGTTGTAAATAATTTATACCATTAATTATTTCCTCAAATTCTTTACATTTTTCATTATTGTTACATTTCGTACAGTCAATACTTAATTTTTCACAAGCATGTTTTAAATATAATATTTTACTCTTCATTTTTGATCTCCTTTTAACATGTAATATTAACTATTCTATTTAAATCGAATATTTTATTAATTATAAACTTGACTTTTAAGTGCCAGAGGCTTATAAATCCTTAGGGGAGCTGAGTGAAGGCAGAGTTGTTCCCTATACACAACATAAAAAAATTATGAAGTGCATAAGGAACTCTCAACTATAAATCCTCTTTTTCGCATCGTTTCAGTTGCCCTTATTAGTTAAGTATCATCAAACGTTATAAAGCTTGTCCTATAACTTCTGATACAGTTTCCCCACTCTTTAGAGTGCCAAACTACCACCGTGCCTTTTGTTTTTGGATATTGGTAGACACACACCTAAGCGTATATTATAACCATGACTCTAGCTATATCAATAAGGGTAAAATATAGTTAGTATAATATACTGTTGATTTTATTGCATCGGCTCAACTAACCTATCTTATTATTTAAACTTGCAAGAAAGCTTATACAAGTAACCTACACTAAAAAAGGGTATAGGAAATAAAACTTGCAAATCCTCATTTTTTTGAGATAATACTAATTAAGTGATTGGTATATCCTAATGTGAGGATATGCAAAGTTTTATTTAACAATATTAAGTTGTAATAAGAGCTATGTGGTGTGGCTCTTATTTTTTTACCAATTTTTCTTATTCATATTTTCTAGTGGAGAAAACTTTAAGTAATTTTTTCTAATATCTGATGTCGTTAAATCCAAATATGCTTGTTCTGTTACTCTAACTGAGCTATGCCCTAATAATTTAGATAAGGTATAAATATCTCCTCCACTCATTAAGAACCTTTTTGCAAAGTTATTCCTTAATGTATGCGGTGTTATTTTTTTATCTATTTTAGCTCTCTTTAAATAATTTCTCATATGTTTTTCAAATGAATGTATTTGATATTGTCCTCCTCTATTAGTAACGAAAAGATACTCACTTCCAACGTATCTATCTTTATATATAAGCCATTTTTCTAATGTTCTTTGCATTATATTACTAAAGAACACGTACCTATCTTTTCTTCCTTTAGCTATTTCAGCCGATATAAATATAGTTTTATTTTTAATATCTAAATCTTCTTCTTTAAGCTCTAAACATTCTCCAACTCTCATGCCAGTATCTAAAAGTAATTGTATAAGAACATAATCTCTATATTCTGAGAATAATGTTAAATCTAAACTTTGTAATAACTTATTAAACTCATCTATTGTTACTTCTTGTTTAGGGTTTCTACTAAATTTAATTCTTTTTATTTTGTTAGTGGGATTTTGTTTTAAATATTTATTATCCACACACCACTTAAAAAACATCTTTATAGTACCTACATAACTATCTAAAGTGCATAAAGAAATTGGTTGCCCGAAATCACCTCTGTTCTGTGGTGAATTTATATCTAAATTATTTTCATTACTTACATAGCTATATTTACCTCTTTCTTTAGTGAATTTTATATAATTTCTTATGTGTTCTTCTTTAACATCTTCTACGTAAATCAACTTATAATCATCTTCTAAGAACTTAAATAATAATCTTAGGCTTCTTTCATAAAGTCTTATACTGCTTCTTCTTAAATCTCTATATTTACAATCTGTCATAAAATCATCTAATATATCTAATAATTCATGTTTCTTTTTATTAAGAGTTCTTGCCATAACAAAAAAACACCTCCTGTTAATCTAATCAATTAACAAAAGATGTTTTTGTAACTTTTTAATTCATGTTTATTGGCTTCAAAGCATATTAATGGGCATTTTTGTTATAGTATAATTATATAAATTATACTATATCCAATTTACACCAAATATATTTTAGCCTATACTTCCTCTTACTTTACCCATTCTTACTATCCACTCATTTAGGATTTTAAGTTCTTCTGTGCTGTTACGCATTACATTTTCCTCAAGTCCCATTAAGTGCATAATTATTGGTTTTGTAGTTTTAAGTAAAGTATGGTAGAATTCATTTTCGTTTAAGAAGTCATAATCTAATCCAAGGTTAAGAATTTCATTTACATATTTCATGTCTTCTTTATATTCTTGTCTAGCCTCTTCATCTATTATCTTCTTAGAAACTCCTCCATTTGCAAATCTAGCAGCAAATGCTAAGTCTTTTCTTAAGATTGGGTATATTTCTAAAAGTTTATCTATACCTTCTTGACCATACTTAGTTTTTATTTCATTTAATGCTCTGCCCATTCCCATAAGTTCTGGTGGCATTCCTAATGTGTACATAGCTCCAGTAAATGATATAGCTCTTGGAACTGCATATTCTTTTGAGTTATCTATGCTAAGAATTTCTTGTTTTAATACTTCATCCTTAACTAAATCTGCTACGTTGTCTAAGTTTGCTACTTCTCTATTATATTCTAATCCAGTTTTAGCTTTTGTTAATCTATCTCTATTCTTAGGAATAAAGTCAGATACAAATGAAACTGTATCTATTACCTTTAAGAATGTTTGAAGATAATGTTTTGAACAGATTCCTATGAATTCTTTCATTAAATCTTTATCTTCTTCACTGAAATTTCTAGGTTTTGATTCTGCAATTTTTGCTTTTAATTCATTAACTGCATGTTTAGTCGCTTCTTCACCATGATCATATCTTAAGGCAGATTGGAAGGTGAAAGTTTTAATTCCACTATATGTAGCAAGAATTTCATCTATGTTTTCTTCTGAGAAATGTCCTCTAAATGGAAGTGATCCACAGCCTAAAATTGGGCTTATAGTTACACCATGTTTTTCTCCCCATTTATAAGCTCCATCAACTGCCATAAGAACTGATAAAACTCCTGAAATTAATCCATATGACATAGCTGTATCAGATCTTGCTATCATTATTCTAAGATCTTTTAAAACATGTCCTTTACTCTTTTCTATTTCGTAATGTTCATCTAATATTCTATCTATATTTGCTAGTGCAGGTACATCCTCAACTAAAGGTATTATTCTAACACTATTTAAATCTAATTTAGTTTTGTAGTTTTTATTCCCCATATCAACTACTGAGTTAACTCTATCTTGAAACTCTGAAATTTCTTTTCCAGTTTCAATCATAGGAACAACAACCTCTGATATTGCTGGAATTCCAGTTAATTCTTTTGATTGAACATTTGTTTCAATTATAGACATTATACTCATAAGTTGTCTAAATACTGATTCTTTATTTGCATTAGGTATTCTAGGAGTTACCCTAACGTCTTTTCCTGGAATTATACCATTTGAAATTAATCCTAATGCTATTTGTGATGTTTGATGGTAAGGTGTTAACTTTCCTTCAAAATCTATCATAACTTCTTCTATTCCTAAACCACCTTTATCTTGTGGTGTTAATCCTTTTATCGCTTCTGCTGGTTCTTGTTGTATTGAAATATAAGTTTCCACATTATCCGGATGTTGAGTCATCATGGAACAAGGTATCTTCATAATAAGCCCCCCTTTTTTTGATTACAAAATGAAATTTACAAGTTAATTATATTGCAACAATATATTAAAATCAAGTGTTTTTAAAATAAAAATGCAATTTTTTTAAAAAACTACTTGCATTTTAAAGTTGCAAGAAAAGCTTCATAGATAAATTTAACAAAAAAAATATTTTTATTATAACAAACTTTAATTTACTATCAATTGATTATTATTCGTAATATTAAATTATTTAAAGCTTATAAATTATATTATTCCCAAATAAATCATATTAATTTATTAGAAGCTATCTTTTTTAGGAGGCAATATGAACTGGGAGGAACTTTATAACTCAAAAAAAGTTACTGCTAGAGAAGCTATAAGCAAAATACACTCTAATTCAAGAATAGTCACAGGTCACGCAGTTGCTGAGCCTAAAATTTTATTAGATGAACTTGTTCTTAATTACAAAAATTTTCAAAACTTAGAGATACTTCACTTAGTTTCTTTAGGAAAAGGAGATTATGCAAAAAAAGAGATGCAAGGTCATATAAAACACAATGCTCTATTTGTTAATGCAAATACTAGAAAGGCTGTGCAATCTGGATTAGCTGACTATACTCCAACATTCTTTTTTGAAATACCTAGATTATTTAAGAAGGATTACTTGCAAATTGATGTTTGTATGCTTCAACTTTCTCCACCTGACAAGCATGGATATTGTAGTTATGGAACATCCTGCGATTATACAAAGGCTGCTTCTGAGTGTGCTAAGCTTGTTATTGCAGAAATAAATCCTAATATGCCAAGGGTTTTAGGTGATAATTTCATCCATATATCTAATATTGATTATATTGTTGAAGTTGATTATCCACTTCCAGAGTTAAAGTCAAAGCCTATAAATGACGTAGAAAAGGCAATTGGCGAAAATTGTGCTAAGTTAATAGAGAATGGATCTACCTTGCAACTTGGTATTGGTTCAATACCTGATGCTGTTTTAATGTTCTTACATGATAAAAAAGATTTAGGAATTCATTCAGAAATGGTATCAGATGGTATTGTAGATTTATTTAACGAAGGAATTATAAATAACAAGCAAAAAAGCCTTCACCAAAATAAAATAGTTCTTACTTTTATGATGGGTACTAAAAAGCTTTATAATTTTGTAAATGATAATCCAGTTATAGAAATGCATCCTGTTGATTATGTTAACCATCCTGTTGTAGTTTCTAAGAATAATAAAATGGTTTCTATTAACTCCTGTCTACAGGTAGATTTATTTGGACAAGTTAATTCTGAGTCCATAGATGGAAAACAATTTAGTGGCGTAGGAGGACAAGTTGACTATGTTAGAGGTGCTGGTATGTCAAAAGATGGAAAGTCAATAATAGCAATGCCTTCCACTGCATCTAAAGGTGCTATATCTAGGATAGTGCCTAAATTAGATTCTGGAGCATCAGTAACAACCTCTAGAAATGATATTCATTATATTGTTACTGAGTATGGAATTGCAGATCTAAGAGGAAAAACTTTAAAAGAGCGTGCCAAGGCACTTATAAGTATAGCTCATCCTAAGTTTAGAAATGAATTAGAGGATTATTACAAGAACTATTTTAATTTATAAAAATTAAGTGGGATGTATCAAGATAGCTTTTGATATATCCCACTTTTTAATTATTCTACTATTTCACCGATTAATGAGAATGGTTGTGCTCTAACTATTTTTAAGTTAACTAATTCACCTACTAGTTTTTCATCACCAGCAAAGTTAACTAATTTACCATTTCTAGTTCTTCCAGTTAATTTAGTTTCATCATTCTTACTTGGCCCTTCAACAAGAACTTCAACTACCTTACCTTCATATTCTTTATTCTTTATTACAACCTTTTTATTTATAGCCTCAACTAATCTATTGAATCTATCATGCTTTATGTCATCTGGAATTTGATTTTCCATTTTGTCAGCAGGAGTATGATTTCTTCTTGAATAGATAAATGTAAATGCTGAGTCATATCCAACTTCTTCACAAAGACTTAATGTATCTAAGAAGTCCTCTTCAGTTTCTCCTGGGAATCCAATGATTATATCAGTTGTTAAAGTAACATCTGGTATTTCAGATTTTATTTTTTTAACTAAATCTAAGTAGTACTCTCTGTCATAGTGTCTATTCATCTCTTTTAATATTCTTGATGATCCACTTTGAACTGGTAAGTGAACTTGCTCACAAAGCTTATCACATTCTTTTATAGCCATGATAACATCATCACTTAAATCCTTAGGATGAGAAGTCATAAATCTAACTCTCTCTAACCCCTTAACTTCATTAACTTTTCTTAAAAGACCAGCAAAGTCTATATCTTCTTCTAAGCCTTTTCCGTATGAGTTTACGTTTTGTCCTAATAAAGTTATTTCTTTATATCCTTGAGATACTAATTCTTCTATTTCTTTTATAATGTCCTCAGATTTTCTACTTCTTTCTCTTCCTCTAACATAAGGAACTATACAGTATGTACAGAAGTTGTTACATCCATACATGATAGTAACGAATGCTTTAACATCACTCTTTCTATCTATAGGTAATCCTTCAACGATTCCTTCTTCTTTATTTAATATTTCCTTAACTTGAACTCCTTCTTGAAGTACTCTATGTAAGTATTCAGGGAATTTATGGGCATTATGTGTTCCAAATATTATGTCAACATAAGGGAAAGTTTTTAAGACTTTGTCTGCCATACCTACTTGTTGCATCATACATCCACAAATTGCTATTACTAAGTTAGGATTTTTCTTTTTTAATTGCTTAAGTTGTCCAAGATTACCGAAAACCTTATTTTCAGCATTTTCTCTTACACAACATGTATTAAAGATTATAATAGAAGCCTCTTCTTTATTTTCAGTTCTTTCATATCCTTGAGATTTTAACATCCCTGATAATTTTTCTGAATCTTCTTCATTCATTTGGCATCCGTATGTAGAAATACAGAAGAGTTTTTTATCCATGTTATTTTCTAATGTCATGTCATTTCCTCCAATTTAAATTGTTATCTGTTGTATTATAGCATAAAATTTCTTTTTATTAAAAGATAGAATTTTTAAATCTTGTTATATAAAGCAAAAAGATTAAATTACTTCTAACAATAAACTGAATTTAAAATAAAAAAGTCTTATTTCTAAGACTTTTTTATTATTATGTAAAAATTCTTTATTTAACTAAATAAGTTACTAATTCATCTTTTTTAACATTTTCTAAAGAGAATTCCATTGTATCTATATGATTAAAAATACGTAAATATAACTTACCTAAGTTTTGATCATATGCACACATATAACTTGAAAAATCTGAGTCTTTTTTTTCTTCATAAAAACGTTCAACATCCTTTGGAACCCAAACAGAATTTAAAATGCTAAATAAACGTGCTGGAGCTTCTTCATCACTAATGTCCCCTATAAGATTTCTTAAATATGCTGCACGTACAAATCTTGATGGTGAAGTGTAATCTCCAGGTAATCCAAGCATACCTGTACCATTTGAAATTGGTGTAATAACTGTTTTACTATTTAAATTATTTTGTTGCTTATTAAATCCTTGAACTTGAATATAATTTGCCAAATTAGTCATGTGCCAATCAAATGTTGGATCATTAGCCATTACCCCTACAGTATTATCAAAAACACGAAAATGTCCATGGTTTGTTGGTTCTAATACAACTGATTCTCCCATTTTATCTGTGAAAGTATAATGTGCAGTAATAGGATTTCCTTTTCCAAGTTCTCCTAATGAAGGAATATCATCAGATGTTACTACAACTTTTGATATGTTATTTTTTATATCACTAACACTTTCAAAATTGCTTAAAATCCAAGTAACTATTTCTCCACTATTAATAGCTATAAGTCCTTGATTTTCTATATTTTCTTTCTTATCCCATGTACATGCCTTTAAAAACAAAAGACCTCCAGCAAGCCCCTTTTCATTAACTCCATCAAAAAACAGAGTAGATCCTGACAAATTTATACCTAAAAAGGCGTATTTAGTTTTCCAGGGTTTACTTTGAGTTTCTAAAGTAAAATTTTTAGGAACAATTGTTACTTTTGAATCAACATCAAATGGATTAAATGATGTATCCAAAGTTCTTCCCCAATAAAAATTATTCTTAATACTTGAAATATGTATGTGAGTACACATTTAGATCATCTCCTAAAAAATAATTTTAAATTATGTTTTTAGAGTATACCTACACATATTTATTGTCAATTTCAACTTAATGTATATGTGGACACTAAAAAGAAGAAATTCTTTAATTCTTTTATAATATATACATTAATAAATAATTTTTTTTATTAAACATATAGTATTTTTCTATTTTTATCAATTTAAAGTAACTTAAATAAATACTTATAATTTTATTGCTTTAGTAGCTATATAACTTGAAATATGTTTATCTAATAAGACTTTTTTCATATAATTAATACCATCTTGTTGTTAGCTATTTTTAAATTTTTTATAAACTTTATGATATAATTAAAACAAAGGAGGGAAACTATTATGTATTTTCAAGAATTATACGATTCAAGCAATATTAGTATTTTAGTTGCATTTATATTCTACTTAATAAGAATTTACCCAAGTTATGTTATGGCTAAGAAAGCTAACTTAAAACATTCATGGATGATGTTCTTTCCTATACTTGGAGAATTTCAGATGTTACATTTAGCAGGATTATCTTATTTATATTTTATACTTTATTTAATACCAGTTGCTAGATTTATACTTTTTGTAATTGTATTTTATAGAATACTTAGAAATTTTGGATTTGGACTATTTATGACTATATTAGGAATCATATTCTCCTTTATAGCCTTCTTAACCTTCTGGTATATTGTCCTAACTGATAGAGAGTTTGTAGGAGATATCCCACGTGAGTATCAAGAATTTTAAAAATATTATTTTTTAAGTTTAAGTTTATTTTTATAAATTACTTAAACCAAAGTAAGTAAAAAACTAGAGTAGGAAAGTTATCTTCTCTAGTTTTTTTCTTATATTCTATTGTTTTAATATATAATAATTTATATATTAAATTTCAATTTAATTATTTTAAATCAATCCAGTATCTACAGGTGATTCTCTCTCCTTCTAAAACCTCATTTTCTAATACTCCACCTTGTGAAAGAATAGTTTTCATTGAAGGAATGTTATCTTTAGAACAAGTCAATAATACTCTATTTATGTTTAATTCTTTACACTTTTCTAAAGCTAATTCTAACATCTTTTTAGCATATCCTTTTTTGCGTTCTGATTTTCTAACACTATATCCAATATGCCCTCCAAACTTTTCTAAATAATTATTTAAGAAGTGACGAATATCTATCATTCCAACAATCCTATTATCAGATTCCCTTATAGCCATGTAAGTTGATGAAGGAACAAAACCACCTCTTACAGTACTAATATGAGAATTATCCTTTAATATTTGTATCCACTCCTCAAAAGATTCTATCTTTCCTAATTCAGCACACCCATCCATACTATCACCATTTAATATGAATTCTTTCTTGTATTCTTCTATTTCATTTTTAAAATTTAGATTAGGTAAAATTAATTTAATTTTCTCCATTATTAATGCCCCCTTACATTTTATTAATAATCTATTATAAACACGTTTCTTTAAATCAACAATATTATTTGCAAATCAAAAAAAATATTCTTTTAAAGCATTTCAATATTTTTACATATACCCACTTGAAATATGAAAATATAGGAAATATAATGAAAATATAGGAATTAAAGAGGTGTATGAATATGAATAACTTTGAAAAACTTTATACTATTGAAGACATAGCAAAGATGACTAGACTTACTTCACGTACCATATGAAGGATATTGAAAACTTTTTTGATAACAGTAAATCTCAGGAAGAGGTAAGATCTACCCAAAATAATGAAGTACTTGATTTTTTAAAAGGGAAAAATTTAGATTCACAAAAAGAAGTACAAATCTGTACTATAATAGACCTTCATTGTAAAAATATATTAGAAGGAAAAGAATTATCTAAAAAATTAATTACAATAATAAATGAAGATGAAGAGGCTGTTAAAAATGGTGCCAAGTTTTCTTATGAATATATAATAGAATCTTCCAAAGCACGTTTTACTTTATTCGGAGATCCTGAATTCATAATAAAAACATTAAAAACCCTTGAAAAATAGAAAAATAACCTTTGGATATTCCAAAGGTTATTTCTTTATTTAAAATTTATTTTATTATATCAAATATATATTTTTTGAAATCTTCAAAAGACATCTTTTCTATTGAAGCTCCCTTATTAACTTTTCCAGTAGCAAAATCATATGATGCTGATCCATAGTTAAAAGCTGGGCTACCAACTATAAAGTTACTTCCTGGAGTTCTGTATGTAACCTTACATCTTAAGATATCTTCACAAAAGTTTAAAACTTCTAAATAATCTTCTAAATGTTTTTCAGAAATCATATTAACTATAAATGAGAATAATTGATATCCTCCTAATAATTGTTGCATTCTTCCACCATGCATATTAAAGATTTTATCTGTACTGTAGAAATACTTCATATCCTTATAAGTTAATGTTTTAAATTCACTATTTATCTCTAAATCTTTTAAATCAATTTGTTTTAAATCCTCTTCAATATTTCCCCACTCAATTGATTTTGGCGTAGCATTATTATGCACTGTTTGAGTAAATTTCTCTATTGCATTGTCCATATATTTATTAACTGTAACTACTTGATCATTTATGTAGACAGTAAATTCTCCATTTTCATATACTAAGCTAATTTTATTTTCCATAAAAAAGCACTCCATTCTTTAATTAATAATAATTATTATATAATAATAACCCAAATTTGTCTATATTAAAATCTTTATTAACTCCTAAATAAGATTTTCTAAAGTTGTTAATACTAGTAAGGAGGAGGTGAATACTATGTATGATTTAAAAGAACTAGAGCAAAATCAATCAAATCAAGAAAAAACTAGCATAGAAATAAGCGATCGTGCTTATTATAGTAACCATTTAACAGATAGTGTATTCAAAACTAAAATATCCTATGTACCAACAGATTCTCTTTTATAAACTTAATAATAAAACTTACAAAGCTATTATGAGAAAATTTAGATTTTCCTCCTAATAGAGTTTGTAAGTTTTATTAAGAATTTATTTTTATATATAATTTTATCCTAATAATTCATATATGCTTATTTCAGAATCCTCTTCAAAACCAGTCTTTTTATATAAATTTATAGCATTTATGTTATCTGACTTAACTTTTATATATACTTCCTTCAATCCTTTTATCTTAGCCTGATTTAATATGTGTATAAGTAAAGCTTCACCATATCCTTTACCTCTAAACTCTTCTATTATTCCAAAGTTAGCAATAGTGTACTTATCCTTTAAAAGCAATATTTGACCATAACCAATTATAATGTCATCCTTCAACTCAAAAAATGCTAAATCTTCTAAAAAAGCTTTTCTATTACATTCATAAACAATATCTTTTGTTTTTAGTGGAATTCTATTTTCTTCATAAAAGATTTCATTTTGCACTTTACAACGAATACTTTCATCTCTCCCTTTTACAAAAGGTGTGAAAGTAAAGTTTTCATTATTCTTTTTATTAAACTTAGAAATATCTATCTTTAACATTATATTAGAAGCCCTCTTTTCAAACCCATACATTTTCAAATCAATTCCCTCATCTTCTTTTGCAGTTTCATATATATATTTACTTATATTAAACTCTGAAAAAACACTACTTTCTTCAGGAATACTTCTCATTCTACCTATCTTAGTAATTTTTTTTATATATGCATCAAAGTTTGCTACATAATCTATTTCCCAAAGCATATAAACCTCATTTTTATAAGTTACTTTGACAAAATAATTAGTACATAGCCTTTTTAGTGATAAATTTAAAATTTTTGCATATTTAAAATAATCCCACAAATTAAATCTAACTATATTCATACTACTACTCCTAAAACTTCGTCATATATTATAGTATAAAACAATTCCCAGTTTAATACCAGTAGTACAAAATAATTATGAATTAAATTGCAGGATTACATTTAAAAATTATAATTCTTTAATCTTAGAAATCACTTCATTTATTATCCAATCTGGAGTTGAAGCCCCAGCAGTAATTCCTATAGTTTTAACACTTTCATCTTTTAATAGGCTTTCATCTAGTTCTTTAACATTTTCTATATGATAGCTCTTAGGACATTCCTTTTTACATATTTCATATAGTTTTGTTGTATTAGAACTATTCTTTCCACCTATAACAAAAACTAAATCAGCCTCTTTTGAAAGTTCTTGTACACTTTTTTGTCTAACATCAGTGGCTGAGCAAATAGTATTGAAAGCAACTATTTCCTTACTTTCTCTTACTATTTCATTTAAAACCTTGTTCCAAGTTTCTTTTTTCTCTGTAGTTTGTGAAACTACACAAACCTTTGCTGGAATATTTTCAAGTTCTGCTTTTCCATTTGTTATTATGGCAGAATCATTACACCAGCCATTAATTCCAATAACTTCTGGGTGATTTTCATCCCCAACAATTATTATCTTATACCCTTGCTCATAACATTTTTTAACTTTTAGTTGAATATTAGTTACATATGGACAAGTTGCATTTTTAACAATTAAACCCTTGTCTGTTAAATCTTTTATTACACTTTCTTTAACTCCGTGGGATCTTATAAGTACAACATCCCCCTTTTTTAAAGAATTAGCATCTGAAAGTTCAATTGCAAATATATCATTATCCTCTAAATAATTAACAACATCATTGTTATGAATAAGTGGTCCTAAAGTATATATTTTCTTTCCAAATTCTTTTTGATATTTTATAGCTTCATCAACTGCTCTTTTTACTCCAAAGCAAAAGCCGGCATTTTTAGCTAAAATTACGTTTCTTTCCATATTATTTCTCCATGTAGCTAGATATCTTTTCAACTACTCCCATTATACCTATGCCAGTAGTATCAATTTCAATAGCATCCTCAGCTTTTCTTAAAGGATCTACTTCTCTATTAGAATCTATGTAGTCTCTTTTTATTATATCTTGTAATATTTCATCATAATTAACTTCTACGCCTTTTCCCATAAGCTCTTTGTATCTTCTATCTGCTCTTTCTTCTGGGCTAGCAGTTAAGAAAAATTTGAAATTAGCATCTTTTAATACAACTGTTCCAATGTCTCTTCCATCCATTATTACACTATATTTTAAGGCCATTTTTCTCATAAGATTAACTAATCTTTCTCTTACTTCTCTTATTGAAGCATAAGCTGAAACATTTTTACTTATGTTAGGCATAGTTATTAATGAGTTTATATTTTCTCCATTTAATATAAGCTCATCATTTTCAAAATGCATATCCATTCCATCTATCATAACTAATAATTTATCAACTTCTTCAGCTGAAATATTATTTTCTAAGGCTTTTAAAGTAACAGCTCTATACATAGATCCTGTGTTTATATACATTAAATTAAATTTTTCTCCTATTATCTTAGCAATAGTACTTTTTCCAGCTCCTGCTGGTCCATCAATAGCAACTGTAATTAGTTTATTCATAATTCTTAAGTCCTTTCTCATAAAAACATTGTAAAATTTATACTCTCTTTAAGTTTACTATAAAGTTTCTATTAAACTAACTAAAATTTTTATTAACTTTATAGCAACTATAATTTTAAAATTAAATTGATTTTCCTGCTAAATATCCTGTTGATAAGGCTATTTGAACATTATATCCCCCTGTAAAGGCATCTACATCTATAACTTCCCCTGCAAAGTAAAGATTATCTACAATCTTTGATTTCATTGTTGAAGGGTCTATTTCTTTAGTTGAAACCCCGCCAGCAGTAACAATAGCTTCTGCTATATCTCTTAAGCCTTTTACTGTAAAAGTTAAATTCTTTAATAGATTTAATAATGTTCTTCTCTCTTCCTTTGTTATAGAATTTACCTTTTTATTTTCATCTATTCCAGATAACTCTATAATAACAGGTATAAGTTTTTTTGGAAGAAGTTCATCTAAAGAATTTTTAAAATCCTTATTTAAATTCTTTTTAAAATCCTTTTGAATCCTTAAATCTAACTGTTTTTCCTCTAAGGCAGGCTTTAAATCTAGAGAAATTTCAAATCTCTCACCATCTTTTATGAATCTACTACCACTTAAAACAAGAGGTCCTGATATTCCAAAATGAGTAAATAGCATCTCTCCCTGCCCACTATAAACTACTTTAGAATTCTTTTTATTCTTTATTTTAAGCTCTATATTTCTAAGAGATAGGCCCTGTAATTCACGAACCCATGACTCTTCTATTTCTATAGGTACTAAGGATGGTTTTGGTTCTACTATAGAGTGACCCATCTTTTTAGCTAAATCAAATCCTATTCCAGTTGATCCAGTAAGAGGATATGACTTACCTCCAGTTGTTATTATAAAATAGTCACCCTTAACCTTTGAACCATTTTCTAAAATAACAGCTTCTATTTTATTGTTATTAAAAATAACATCTTTAACTTTACTATGTAATCTTAAGTCTACTCCAGCTTCATTTAACCCCCTTGATAATCCACTTATTATATCTGAAGATTTATCTGAATTTGGGAAGACTCTTGATCCTCTTTCTACCTTTAATTTAACTCCAGCATTTTCAAAAAAGTTCATTACATCAATATTAGTATAAGTATATAATGCACTATACAAGAAATGTGGATTTCCTGGTATAAAATCAAAAAATTCACTTATATCCTTTGCATTTGTTACATTACATCTACCTTTACCAGTAATAAATAGCTTTTTTCCTATTCTTTCATTACCTTCTAAAAGAATAACTTCATGATTTTCTGCTGCAGATATTGCTGCCATCATCCCTGCTGGACCGGCGCCTATAACTATTACTTTAGCCAATTTATCAGCTCCTTAATTTAATTGAATCAAACTAATAATAAACTTTATTAAATGCATTTGTCAACAAATGCATTTCTTTAATATTCTATGTAATTTCGAAAAATGAAGCTATATAAAGATATAATTTATGAGACTTATAAATTATATAATATAATAAAATTTATTCTCTCTATATCAAAATAATTTATATGTTCTTTATACCTTTATACAGCTTTTTTACTAAGGTTCTATATTATTTTTGTTATATGAATAAACATTGTAGTCTTTCCATATCTTTTCTAACTCACTAAATGTTGATGTTATCTTTTCTTTTTCTCTTATACCAACAGCTATGATTAATGCATTTATTACACTTAAAGGTGCAACTAATGAATCTACAAATGAAGCCATATTACTTTGAGCTATAAGTGTATGATCAGATTGAGATGCTAAAGGAGAAATTAAGCTATCTGTAATAGAAACTATCTTAGCATTTCTAGTTTTAGCAAATTCTAAAGCATCTATTGTTTTTAATGCATATCTTGGGAAACCTATACCTATAACTAAGTCGCCTTCCCCTAAGTTAAGCATTTGTTCAAAAGTATCGCTTATTCCATTTGAAATTACTCTTACATTATCTAATATTAAATTTAAGTAAAAGCCTAAAAATTCTGCAAGAGCAGTAGAACTTCTAAGTCCTATTATATATATTCTTTTAGCTTTGAATATTTCGTTTACCACTTCATCAAAAGTTTTATGATTTATCTTTTCTAACGTTGCTCTTATATTTTCTATATCCGCTTTTAAAACTCCCTTTAAAGCATTTTCTTCACTTATAAAGTCATTAGATAACTCTAATCTCTGAACAGATGTTAACTTATTCTTTATTAATTCTTGAAGTGCTTTTTGTAACTTTGGATATCCTGAGAAACCAAGCTCTGTAGCAAATCTAACCACTGTAGATTCACTTACTCCAACATTATTTCCTAATTTAGCAGCAGTCATAAATGCAGCCTTATCATAATTCTTTAATATATATTCAGCTATAAGCTTTTGTCCTTTACTAAGCTTTGGAAACTTAACTTGAATTAATCTCATTAAATCTTGACTTTCCATTTTAAAAATCCTCTCTATACTTACTTAAATCTTATTTAAACTTCTTTTCAATAACAACTAAAGAAGGTGCACTCTTAGCTCTGTTTGTAAATTCTGTATGTAAAACACCATATTTATTTTTAGGTAATTTACTTGTAAACTGAAGTACGGCATCTTTCTCTTTTTTACCTTCCTCATGTCCACTATAAAGGGCTATTATCATTAACCCATTATCACCTAATAAATATAATCCTATTTCTATACTTTTTAAAGTACTATGTGCAACTGTAGTTACTTCCTTATTATTACCTGGAAGATATCCTAAGTTATAAACTATACAATCAACATTTTCTTCTTTTATGTAGGTTTCAAAGTTTTCATGTGAATCTAAAATTACTTCAACATTTTCTTTATTCTTTGATTTATATGAATTTACTGCCTCTTCTTGTATATCAAAGGCATATACCTTTTTAAATAGTTCACTTAAAAAATCGCAATCATGGCCATTTCCTAAGGTAGCATCTATTGCTATATTCTTATGTTCTATGAAAGAAGTTATTATATTATGATATATATTACTTACATCAGATACATATTTAAACATAATTACTATAGAGATTTTATATAATTCTCTTCTGAACTACTTAAATATCTCCATTCTCCTTTCTTTAAATTCTTTAAAGTCAAGCTTCCAATAGCTTCTCTTTTTAAAGAAACAACTTCATGATTAAAGACTGCACACATTCTTCTTATTTGTCTATTTTTACCTTCATGAATGATTATTTTAACTTTACAGCTATTTGTGTATTTTTCTAGTAACTCTATTTCACACTCTGCTGTTTTATAATCTCCTATATCTACGCCTTTTCTAAATTTATTCATTTCTTCCTCTGTAAAAATTCCTTTTACTAAGGCAATATATTCTTTATTTAAATTAACTCTTGGATGTATTATCTTATTATATACATCTCCATCATTAGTTAATAAAAGTAATCCTGAACTGTCATAGTCAAGACGGCCTATAGGATATATTCTTTCATTAACCTTTACTATGTCTAATATGGTCTTTCTATTTTTTTCATCTTTATTTGTTGTAACATATCCTTCAGGCTTATTTAGCATTATATAAACTTTATTTTCTTCTGGACTTATTACTTTATTATTAACGCTAACAACATCTACTGATGGCTCAACCTTAGTTCCAAGAGAGTCAACAACAATGTCATTAACCTTTACTTTTCCACTGCAAATTATTTCTTCACATTTTCTTCTTGATGCTACTCCACACCTTGCCATGTATTTTTGCAATCTTTCTTCCATTTTTCACACTCCATATGATAGTTTCTATTAATAATTTTAAATAACTATGGGGTAAAATGCAATATTTATTTCGAATAATTGCATTTTTTCTGAAAAAAACTTAAAAAATCATCTATAAATTAATAAGATTGCTAGATTATAATTCATATTAAATAATAATTCCTTTCTATTGAACAATTCCTAGTATTTTGCTATACTTTAATAAGAGGTGATAACATGGAAAAACTTTTATTTGGAATTTCAGGTTTACCAATAGGTGAAGAAGGCCAGAAATTCAATTACGCAACAGGAATTGAATACTTAAAAAAAATAGGACTAGAAGCTATGGAGCTTCCTTTTGTTAGATCCGTTAATGTTACAGCTAAAAACAGAGATAAAATAATAGAGGCTAAAGAAAAAAATGATTTTTATCTTTCAGCTCATGGTTCTTATTTTATAAATTTAAATGCTGAAGAAGAGGAAAAGAAAGAAAAATCTATTGAAAGAATACTTAAAGGTGCCGAAGCATTAAAAAGTGTTGGAGGTAGAAGCTTAGTATTCCATCCAGGATTTTATTTAAAAGCCTCAAAAGAAGAAGCTTTAGCAGAAATAAAAAGAAACTTAAAGAAACTACCTTATGAGGGTGTAGACTATAGATTAGAAACTACAGGTAAGGGTACTCAATTCGGAAATCTACAAGAATTAGTTGATATATGTAAAGAGGTGCCATCTTGCAAATTATGCATTGATTTTTCTCATATACATGCTAGAGGAATTGGTGCTTTAAAAGAATATAAAGATTTTGCTGAAATTTTAGAATATATAAAAGATAATTTAGGAAATGAAGCCTTAGAAGATTTACATATTCATATGTCTGGAATCCACTACACAGATAAAGGTGAAATAAACCACTTACCTTTTTTAGAAAGTGATTTTAACTTTATTGAATGCTTAAGAGCACTTAAGGATTATAAAGTTAAAGGGTGCATAATATGTGAAAGTCCTCTTTTAGAAAAAGACGCTTTATTATTAAAAGAAACTTATGAAAAATTATAAGATAGGAGAAAATCTCCTATCTTATACAACTAATTTATATTACAAATTAGATACTAATTAAAACCAGCCTCCGCCACAGTTTCCAAAACCGCCACAGCCTAATAGAAGAAGCCAAAGTAAAGGAAATCCTCCACAAGCTCCAAATCCACAATTACCAAATCCTCCGCAATTGTTGAATCCACCACAGTTTCCAAAGCCACCACAGTTTCCGAATCCACAGCAATTATTTCCGCATCCACATCCACATGAGTTTCTTCTACAAGAATTGCATGAGCAACAACATTTTCTTGACATAATAGTCCACCTCACTTCTTTTGTATAGTACAGTATATTCAAGAAATCACAAATTGTTAATTACTTTTTGGAATAAATTGAGTTATACTTATAATATAAAATGTAAAATTGGAGGTGAAGTTTTTTTGGATAGAAGAACTCGTATGGTTGCACCAAGAAATATTATAAACGCAAAACAATTATATTCTTTTTATGTGCTAAAAGAACTTTCAAAGGGACATGAGGTTTTTGGTAATAAAGTTTTAGAAGCTTTTAGAGATGAATTTTCTAGTGCTCCTCTTCCATTCCCAGTATCATCTAGTACAATTTATGATACGCTTTATGATTTAGAGCAAAAAGGCTTAGTTACAAGCTATTGGATAGGGGATGACTTTATAAATAAAAGAACAAAAAAGATGTATAGAATAACAGATGAAGGTAAAGAGTATTATAAACTTCACGTAGCTGATTATGTAGATGCTTTAAGGAAAAACAAGTCAATAATAGATATACTAATAAAAATGCTTACAAACTAAATTTTAATCCTCTCTTTAAGTAAATATTAATTTAAAGATGAATTAATTTTAATAAAAAACACATGAGCTTAAACTCATGTGTTTTATTTTATATAATTATAGATTATTTTCTATATTTCTATATTTATTGTATCTTTCATTTAATAAGGTATCTAAATCTGTACCCTTCATTTCACCTAAGGCTTCTAAAATTGTCTTCTTAATATTTTGAGCCATTTTACTTGGATTTTTATGTGCTCCTCCCCTAGGTTCTTTTATTATTTTATCTATTATATTAAAGCTTTTTAAATCCTGAGCAGTTATTTTCATTACACTAGCAGCTTCCTCAGCTCTAGAAGAATCCTTCCATAATATAGAGGCAAATCCCTCTGGAGATAGTACAGAATAAATAGAGTGTTCTAGCATAAATACTTTATCTGCAACAGCTAAGGCTAAAGCACCACCACTTCCACCTTCTCCAATAACTATTGATATTACAGGAACCTTTAATCCCATAAGTTCAACTAAGTTTTGAGCTATAGCTTGCCCTTGTCCTCTCTCTTCTGCACCTATGCCACAAAAAGCTCCTGGAGTATCTACAAAGCAAATAACAGGCCTTTTAAATTTTTCTGCTTGTTTCATAAGTCTTAATGCTTTTCTATATCCTTCTGGGTGAGGCATACCAAAGTTTCTTTTTATATTTTCCTTTGTATTTTCACCCTTGCATATACCTATAACAGTAAAACTTAGATTATTTAAAAGAGCTATTCCTCCTATTATTGCTTTATCATCCCCAAAGTTTCTATCACCATGTAACTCTATAAACTCATCAAATATTTCATTTATATAAAATTTTGCATTAGGACGATTAGGATCTCTAGCTATTTTTACTTTATTCCATGCATCTGCTGTTCTTATTAGTTCTCTACTCATAATCCACCTCATGCATTCTTAAAAGAGAAGTTATTATTTGTTTTAAATCTTTTCTTTGTACTATCTTATCTATAAATCCTTTTTCCAATAAAAATTCTGCAGTTTGGAAATCATCAGGCAATTTCTCATTAATAGTTCCTTCTATTACCCTTCTCCCTGCAAAACCAACTAAACATCCTGGCTCACTTAATATGATATCGCCTTCCATGGCAAAGCTAGCAGTTACCCCACCAGTAGTGGGATTTGTTAATACTGTAATATATAATAAGTTCTCCTGACCATGTCTATAAATTGCTCCACTAACCTTTGCCATTTGCATAAGAGAATATATTCCCTCTTGCATTCTTGCTCCACCAGAGCAAGTAAATATTATTAAAGGAAGCCTATTTTTAGTTGCATATTCAATGGCTCTAGTAATCTTTTCACCAACGGCAGTTCCCATACTTCCCATCATAAAATTAGAATCCATTACGCAAAGAACTACTTTTCTCTGAGCAATATAAGCTTCTCCTGTTACAACTCCTTCAATAACATGACTTTTCTTTTGATATCCTTTAATCTTCTCTTCATATCCATTAAAATCTAATGGATTTTTTCCAACCATTTTTTTGTTAAACTCAACAAAACTATTTTCATCTGTTAAATATTTAATTCTTTCATATGCTCCTAGCTTAAAATGATGACCACAATTAGGGCACACATTAAAATTTTCTCTTAAATCTTCAGTATATAAGATTTTTGCACACTTTTCACACTTGCTCCACATACCAGAGGGTATATTTGGTTTTTCATCTTCATTTAATTCAGTATCATTTAATTCAACTGAACTAACAGTTATATACTTTCTTTTATTTAATAAATTCTTAATCATACTTATTCACCAACTTTTCAGATAAAAATGAAGTATTATAAGTACCATTTTTAAAATCTTCATGATCCAATATTAAAAAGTGATAGTCTATGTTAGTTGTTATACCATCAATAGCAAATTCATCTAAAGCCCTTTTCATTTTAGAAATTGCCTCTTCTCTATCTTTACCATGAACTATTAGCTTACCGATCATTGAATCATAACAATGGGGTATCTTATATCCAGAGTAAATTGCTGTATCTAAACGAACTCCAAATCCACCAGGGAAATTAATTTCCTTTATTAGGCCAGGACATGGCATAAAGTTTTTACTTGGATCTTCAGCATTTATTCTGCATTCTATGGAATGACCATTTATCTTTAAATCATCTTGAGTTATTTCTAACTTCTTACCAGATGCAACTTTTATTTGTTCCTTAACAAGATCAATACCTGTTATCATTTCAGTTATAGGATGTTCAACTTGTATTCTTGTGTTCATTTCCATAAAATAAAATTCACCATTTTTATCTAATAAAAATTCAATTGTTCCAACATTGCTATAGTTTACAGCTTTAGCTGCTCTAACTGCAATCTTACCAAGTTTATCCCTTTGTTCATCACTTAAAATTGATGAAGGAGCTTCTTCTAAAACTTTTTGATTTTTTCTTTGAGCTGAACAATCTCGCTCAAAAAGGTGAAGGGCATTTCCATGCTTATCGCATAATAATTGTACTTCTATATGTTTAGGCTTCTCAACAAATCTCTCAATGTAAATTTTATCATCACCAAAGTTTGCTTGAGCCTCTGATTTAGCTGTGTTGTAATTTGAAATAAAATCTTCTTCTTTATAAACTATTCTTATTCCTTTTCCACCGCCACCTGAGGATGCCTTTACTATTACAGGGAATCCTATTTTTTTAGCTATCTTTAAAGCAAACTCTGGACTTTCAATTTCACCTTCATATCCAGGTACAACAGGAACATCAGCTTTTTTCATTATTTCTCTTGCCATAGCTTTGTTCCCCATAAGTTCTATAGCTCTCCAGTTAGGGCCAATAAACTCAATATTACACTCTTCACACATCTTAGCAAATCTTGGATTCTCAGATAAAAAACCAAATCCAGGATGAATAGCTTCAGCCCCTGTTAGAACACAAGCACTTAATATATTTTGAATATTTAAGTAACTTTCTTTAGAATTCCATGGACCTATACAAACTGCTTCATCAGCTAACTGCACATGTAGTGCATCTTTGTCTATTTCAGAATAAACAGCTACAGTAAGAATTCCTAATTCTCTACAAGCACGTATTATTCTAACAGCTATTTCACCTCTATTTGCTATTAATATCTTTTTAAACATAATTAAATCACCTAACCTATTGCAAACATAATTTCTCCAGAACAAGCGATTTTTCCATCTACAGTAGCTGTAGCTTTACCAAATCCAATGCTTCCTCTAAGTTTTATTATTTCAACTTCAAGTCTTAGAGTATCACCTGGTAAAACTTGCTTTTTAAATCTAAGTTTATCTATTCCTGCAAAGAAAGGAGTTTTTCCTTTAAACTCTTCTTTATTTAACATTGCTATAGCGCCTGCTTGAGCTAAAGCTTCAACTATTAAAACCCCTGGCATTACTGGATAATCAGGAAAATGCCCTTGAAAGAAAGGTTCATTTATTGTTACATTCTTATATGCTACAACTTTACTTTCAGTTATCTCTTCTACTTTATCAACAAGTAAAAAAGGATATCTATGAGGAAGTATTTCTTTAATCTCATTTATATTCATCATAATTATGCTCTCCTAACCTTAAATAAGGGTTGACCATATTCAACCATATTTCCATTTTGAACTAATATATCAACAATTTCTCCAGATACTTCACTTTCAATTTCATTCATAAGTTTCATTGCTTCAACTATACATAAAACATCTCCTGAAGAAATTTTGCTTCCTATAGAAACATAACTTTTTTCTCCAACTCCAGGTGATTCATAGAATGTACCTACCATAGGTGAAGTAACTAAGTATAAGTCTTCATCTTGAATTATATCTTCTTTAGGCTGTGATTTGACTTCCTCAACCTTTGAAATTGATTCATTTTTTTCTTGTGATATATCAGTTTTTTCTGTTTCTTCTAGATTTGAAGCTTTCTTTTCTTCTACTAAATTTCTAGTTAGAGATTTATCCATCTTTATATATGAATTATCTACTTTAACCTCAAAATAAGCAATATTAGAAGAATCGATTTTATCTATAAGCTCTTTAATCTCATTAAGATTCATAATTTCAACTCCTAATCCCACTTTTTAAATAATAATGATGCGTTATGACCACCAAATCCTAATGCATTATTGATTACATAATTTAATTCTGCTTCTCTACCTTCATTTACAACATAATCTAAATCACAATCTTCATCAGGAACTTTATATCCTATTGTTGGTGGAATAAATCCTTCTTCTAAAGCTTTAACACATATTACTGATTCTATAGCTCCAGCTGCACCTAACAAATGACCAGTCATTGATTTTGTTGATGAAACTGGTATATCATAAGCTTTTTCACCAAAACATCCTTTAATAGCTAAAGTTTCAAATTTATCATTTAAAGGAGTACTTGTTCCATGTGCATTTATATATGAAATTTCATCCTTATTTATTTTTCCTTCTTCTATAGCTGCTTCTATAGCTCTCTTAGCTCCATCACCTTCTGGATCAGGTGAAGTTATATGATATGCATCACAAGTTGCACCATATCCTATAATTTCTCCATAGATTCTAGCACCTCTTTTTTGAGCACTCTCTAAACTTTCTAATATTAATATTCCAGCGCCTTCTCCCATAACGAATCCAGATCTTTCTTTATCGAAAGGTATTGAAGCTCTTTTAGGATCATTATTAGTATTTAATGCTTTAAGATTGGTAAATCCTGCAATGGCAGCTCTAGTTATAGAAGCCTCTGATCCACCTGAAATAACTATATCTGAATATCCATGTTTTATACTTCTATAAGCTGCACCTATAGAGCTTACCCCTGTAGCACAGGCAGTAACTAGTGATTCACATACCCCTTTTGCTCCATACTTAATAGCAATATTTCCAGCAACTAAGTTTATTATTCCTGATGGAATTGCGAAAGGTGACACTCTATTTGGTCCTTTTGTTAATAAAACATCAAATTGTGCTTCTAAGGTACCATATCCTCCTATTCCTGAACCAACTATAACTCCTACTCTATTTGGATCTACATTTTCATCATTTAAATCTAATTTAGCGTCTTTCATTGCCTCTTCTGTAGCTGCAAGAGCAAAATGAGTAAATCTATCTAAACGCTTAGCTTCCTTTTTATCTATAAAATCCTCTGCATTAAAGTTTTTAACTTCTCCTGCAATTTTAACTTTATAATCACTGGCATCAAATAAAGTTATTTCATCAATTCCACAAACACCTTTTTTAGCATTAGTCCAAAATTCATTTACATTGTTTCCAATTGGTGTAATTGCTCCTAATCCCGTTATAACAACTCTGTTTTCCATAATAATAACTCCTCCTACATTACCATTCCGCCATCTATATTTATGACTTGACCTGTTATATAATTTGCTGCATCTGATGCTAAGAATCCTACTAAGTTAGCAACATCTTCAGGGTCTCCTAATCTTTTTAAAGGAATATTTTTAGAAGCTTCCTCTTTAACTTTTTCAGATAAAGAAGCTGTCATATCAGTATTTATAAACCCAGGTGCTACAGCATTTACAGTTATTCCTCTACTTCCTAACTCTTTAGCTAATGATTTAGTTAATCCTATAACCCCAGCTTTTGATGCTGCATAATTTACTTGCCCAGCATTCCCAGCTATGCCTACAACAGAAGTCATGTTTATAATTTTACCAAACCTTTGTTTCAACATTATGGCAGAAGCATGCTTTGCACAATTAAATGTACCTTTTAAGTTTACATCTATTACACTATCAAAGTCTTCTTCCTTCATTCTCATAATTAAAGTATCCTTTGTTATACCTGCATTATTTACAAGTATATCTATCTTTCCAAATACTTCTTTACATTTATTCATAAGATTTTTAGAATCTTCAAAATTACTTATATCACATTTTACAGTAAGAACTTTTACCCCTTTTTCTTCTAAAATGGCTTTTAATTCTTCTGCCTCTTTATCAGAATTTCTATAATTTATAACAATATTAGCTCCCTTATCAGCTAATTTTAAAGCGATTGCTCTTCCAATACCTCTTGTTCCACCAGTTACTATTGCTACTTTATCTTTTAACATAGATTAAAGTACCTCCATCTCTCTTAATTTTGATAATGTTTTTTCTAAAGATTTTAAATCCTCTACATTAAGCACTGTAACATTTTTATTTATTTTTTTTACAAATCCACTTAAAGCTTTACCTGGACCTATCTCAATAAAAGTATCTACACCACTTTCAATCATTTTTTCTATATCATTTATAAATAAAACAGGTTTTTTAACTTGAGAAGTTAAAAGTTCTATTACATTATCTTCTTCTAAATAGGCTTCTCCCTTAACATTAGACATAACAATTCCATTTAATTTGTTTATTGAAATTTTATTTAACTCATCTTCTAATTTTTCAGCTGCTGGTTGTAACATTGAACAGTGAAATGGAGCTGATACAGGTAATTTTATAGCTCTTCCACCAGCTTCTTTTATAAATTCCATAGCTTTTTCTAAAGCTACTAATTCTCCAGAAATAACAATTTGACCGGGTGAATTATAATTCGCACCCTCAACTATTCCATATGGAGAACTTTTTTCTATTATTTCATCAACTTGTTCTGGAGTCATTCTTAAAACTGCAACCATTCCACCAATACCTTCTGCTACAGCTTCTTGCATGAATTTACCTCTTTTTTTAACTAGTTTAACTCCATCTTCAAAATTAATGGCACCACTATGAATAAGTGCAGAATATTCTCCTAAGCTTAATCCACAACTTATATTAGATTTAACTCCTAATTTATCTAGTGCTGTAAGTATAGCCATATTTGTAGTTATTATTGCAGGTTGAGTAAACTCAGTTTTATTTAATAATCCATTAGGATCATTAAAACATAGTTCTTCCATATCTATACCTAAGGTATCACTACTTCTTTTAAATACTTCTTTACTTTCTTCAAAATTATCAAAGAATTCTTTGCCCATTCCTACATATTGGGCCCCTTGCCCTGCAAATAAAAATCCTAGTTTAGCCATTAAAATACCTCCCAAAATTTAACGGATTAAAAATAAATATATCTATAATTATATTCTCATTTAGCATTATTTTCTAGATTTTTGTTTTTTCAAAAACTATAATTTAATTAAAGCAGCTCCCCAAGTAAGGCCTCCACCAAATCCAACCATTATTATGTTGTCTCCTCTTTTCACCTTACCATCGTCTATTGCCTCACAAAGTGCTATTGGAATACTTGCCCCTGATGTGTTTCCATAATTCTGTAAATTTGTTACAAACTTCTCTCTTGGTATTCCTAATCTTTTACCTACATAATCTATAATTCTTAAATTTGCTTGATGAGGAATTATAGCATCTATTTCTTCTATTTTTATATTTTCTTTTTCTAAAATATCTACTATACTTTCTTCCATTACTTTTGTTGCAAACTTAAATATTTCTCTTCCATTCATATTTATGTAATTTTCAGAAACTTCTTTTCTATCTTTAAAAGGACTATTTAATGGTAATCCCTGAATAACAAGAGAATCTCCCTTAGAGCCATCAGATTTTACATTGACACATTTTATTCCACAGTCTTCTTCTGTACTTGTAAGAACTGTAGCTCCTGCCCCATCTCCAAAAAGAACACAACTTCCCCTGTCTTCCCAGTTAAGTGCTTTTGATAAAGTTTCTGCACCTATTATTAAGGCATTCTTAGCTTCACCTGATCTTATTAAGGATTTTCCTAATTTAAGTGCATATATAAATCCAGTACATGCCGCATTTATATCAAAGGCCCATGCATTTTTAGCTCCTAACTTATCTTGAACGATACAAGCTGTAGATGGAGTAAAGTTATCTGGAGTTACAGTAGCTAATATTATTAAATCTATGTCTTCAGCACTTAATCCAGCTTGACTTAAAGCCTTTTTACTAGCCTCTACTGCTAAATCAGAAGTATTTTCATCTAATGAAATATATCTTCTTTCTATTCCGGTTCTAGTTCTAATCCACTCATCGCTAGTCTCTAAAAATTCTTGTAATCTTTCATTTTCCACTAAATTTTTAGGTGTATATAAGCCAAAGCCTATCATTTTAGCATTTTTCATATTAACTCTCCTTTGATTTCATAAGTTCTAATTTCTTTTGAAAGAACTTATCTAACTTATCTAGAGAACTTATTAAAACCTCCTCTTCACCAACACCTAGTTCCTCTAAAACATGATCTATCATTTCTTCATGAAATTTTTCATGTACTTTATAAGCTAGAGTTCCTTTCTCTGTAAGTTCTATCATAACAACTCTTCTATCTTCTTCTATTCTTCTTCTATTTACATATCCTTTTTTTATTAGTTTGTTTATAGCAGTTGTTAAAGTACCTACTGTTATTTTTAAATCTAATGCCACTTCTGACATTGTTCTTGCTTTTTCTATCCCTATGGCCTCTATAGTATGCATTTCTGTTATAGATAAATCATTAAATGGTGCACTCTTTAATGCAAATTCCTCTATTCTCAAAATATTATTGAATAATTTCACTAAAATATTATTTAATACTAATTCACTTTCCTTCATCCTAAAATCGCTCCCTTACTTCAAAATCATTAGATATAAAATTCAAATATTTTGAATATCAAACCAAATATTTTGATATTCAAAATATACTATACTAAATAAAAATTGTCAACTATTATAAATTTTCTCTTAAAATAAACCCCATAGTATTATCTATGGGGTTTATTTATTTTAAACATCTTCTGGCTTAAATGATATTAATAAATTATCTCTATCGCTTCCTAAATATCTATATTTTACATTTGCTTTATCAAACATAAATTTAGATGCCTTAACAATATCAGTATCTTTATATTTATCTGAAAGGTATATTACTTCAGTTATCCCAGCTTGAATTATTGCTTTAGCACATTCATTACAAGGAAATAAAGTAGCATATACTCTGCAGTTTTTAACATTCTTACCTGTACTATTTAAAATAGCATTAAGTTCAGCATGACATGCATATGGATATTTTGTTTCTAAAAAATCTCCTTTATTTCCCCAAGGTAAATCATCATCTGAACATCCCTTAGGAAAGCCATTGTATCCAATACCTACTATTTTATTATCATTATCAACTATGCAAGCTCCAACTTGGGTATTTGGGTCTTTGCTTCTTTTGGCACTAATTAATGCCACTCCCATAAAATACTCATCCCACGAAATATAATCTTCTCTTTTGCTAATCATATTAACCCTCCTAAATAGAAACTTAACACTAATTTTAAAGTTTTTTTATTTTTTTTCAAGTGTTTTAAAAAAATTCATTGTTATTTCTTTCTTAAATTTATTGCTTTTTTAGGACATTTTGATACACATAGTCCACAAGAAGTACATTTTTCATAATCAATTATTGCAAGATTATTTTCAACCTTTATAGCTCCATTCGGACAATTTTTTTCACATAGCTTACATCCTATGCAGCCTACGGAACAATTCTTATTTACAATTTTTCCACTATCATTGGAATTACAATTAACAATTACCTTTTGATCATCCTTTATTATATCTATAAGGTTTTGTGGACATACTCTTATACAAGCCTTACATGCTACACATTTTGAAGAGTCAATTTTTGCTATGCCATCTACAATACTTATAGCTCCAAATTTACATGCTTCTTTACAACTTCCTAATCCAAAGCATCCAAAGCCACAACCTTCACTTTCTTTATCGCTTAAAAATTCTTTAGCTTCTATACAGGTTTTATCTTTTGGAATATCCAATTGAATTTTTTTGTTTTTACAATCTCCCATACATTTTACAAAAGCAACTTTCTTTTCAACCGATTTAACCTTTACTCCTAATATTTCACCAATCTGCTTAGCTACATTTGGTCCACCTACTCCGCATAGACTCATATCAGCTCCTTCTTCAACTAAAGCATTAGCATAAGCATCACATCCTGGATAGCCACATCCTCCACAGTTAGCCCCTGGCAAAATTGCTCTTATTTTAGTAACTCTCTCATCTACTTTCACTTCAAACTTTTTAGATGCAAAGCCTAAAAGAATCCCAAATAAAAAACCTAATACACCTAAAATTAAAATAGAATATAATATACTTGAAAAATCCATTTAATCGCCTCCTGATTTATATAAGTCCTTGGAATCCTAAAAAGGCTATAGACATAAGTGCTGCTGTAAAAAGAGTTATTGGTAACCCTCTAAAATAAGGATGTATTTCTTCATTGTCATCTATCTTTTCTCTTAAAAATGACATTAATACTATAGCAAGCATATATCCTCCAGCAGACCCTAAAGCATGTACTATTGATTGAATAAGATTATATCCTTCTTCAACATTAGTAACGGCCATTCCTAAAACAGCACAATTTGTAGTTATTAAAGGTAAAAATATACCTAATGCTTTATATAAACTAGGACTATATTTTTTAACAACTATCTCAACAAATTGAACCAAGGAAGCTATAACAAGAACAAAAACTATTGTTTTCAAATAAGTTATATTAAACTTATCTAAAATCAAGTTATAAACAAGCCAAGAAATTATACTAGCTAATACCATTACAAAGGTAACTGCAAGTCCCATTCCTACTGCAGCTTCCTTCTTTTTTGAAACTCCTATAAATGAACATATTCCTAAAAATTGTGATAAAACAAAGTTATTAACAAGCATAGCTCCAATAAAAATCAGAAATAATTCCATAAATTTCACCTCTAATCCCTATATTTTATTAAGAATTTTTACCGCATCCAGAACAAGTACTACAATTATGTTCTAAACATTTAGCTTTTTTACCTTCGTTTTTAGCTTTCTTTATGTTTCTATAATTTAAGAAAGTCATTAATGCTCCTAAGGTTAAAAATGCTCCTGGAGCTAATATCATAATAGTAGCAGGCTTAAATCCCTCTGGCATAATGTTCATTCCCAAAAATGTTCCAGCCCCTAATATTTCTCTAAAAGTTCCTATAGAAAATAAAGCTATAGTAAAGCCAACTCCCATTCCAATGGCATCAAAAATAGATGGTATAACTTTGTTATTTGAAGCATAGGCCTCAGCTCGCCCTAATATAACACAGTTAACCACTATAAGAGGTATAAAAATTCCTAATGATTTATATAATGATTGAACATAAGCATTCATTAACATATCAACTACAGTAACAAAGGATGCAATTATAACTATATATGCAGGAATTCTTATTTTATTTGGTATAAACTTTCTTAAGGCTGAAATTATCATATTAGAAAAAATTAAAACCACTGTAGATGCTATTCCCATGCCCACAGCATTTTCAACACTTGAGGTAACTGCTAGGGTTGGACACATAGCTAATACTTGAACAAATATAGGATTTTCCGTAACTATACCATTTTTTAATCTTTCAAATAAAACTTTCAAAAATATCCCTCCCTAATCTAATTAAGATTATTATTATAGAAATTAATTACATTAGTAATACCTTTTATAATAGCCATTGAGCTCTTAGTTGCTCCACTTATTGAATCAACATTAACCACTTCACCATAAACACTTAAATCAATTTCATTTGTGTTTTCTTTAACTGAAAGTTTATCTAAGGAAGATACTCCTATAAAAGAATTTAAAAAGCTTTCCTCTTCTATTAAGTCTCCTAGGCCAGCAGTTTCTTTATGATCCAGTATTTGTACCCCTGTAATTATTCCACCTGTTGAAATTCCAATAGCAAATTTAATTGGTTTGTCTTCATACATGCCAACTTCACTAGCTTCTATGGCATAACCAATCTCTTTTTCTCCATTAGACACTATAGAAACCTTATCTATTCCTTTTTCTAATTCAATAGTTAATTCCTTTAGATCTCCTTCTAAGTTAATCTTTGATAAATTTAATATCTTTTCCTTTGATAGATCTTCTCCTAAAATATTTTCTTTATAAAAACTAATGGCATCATTTATTCCACTTGAAACAGCATTTGATGATATAGTTGCTCCTGTTATTCCTTGAATTTCTCCCTGAGAACTTGGAGCAGTTTTAACTATTTTTATATTATCTTCAATGGTTAAACCCTTAAATTTTTCAGAAAAAGAACTTTCTTCAACCTTAGCTCCTAAACCTGGAGTCTCTGCTTGGGATAATACTTTAATCCCACTAATCTCTCCATTCTTATCAATGGCCACAACCATATCTATTGGGCCATTAAATCCCTTTGGAGAAACTTTTATAACATATCCTTCATTTTCAGAATCACTTTTTGCCTGAAATACTTCTGATATAGTTGAATCTTCATTCTTTTCAAAAGTAAAATCTTCTAATTTATTTGCGTTAGGCAATATTTCTTTTAAGTCATCTGCACTTAACTTTGAATTTTGAGCAATAACTTCTTTTGTAAATTCATTTGCAAATCCTAAGAATACTCCTGCAAAAGAGGTTATCAAACAAAGTATAATGCCTAATTTTAGATTTTCTTTCATGATATTTTCCCTCCCATAAATAAATAATTTAAAAATCTAAAATCCTTAGTACACTACTTTAAAAATACTAGTTAATTGTGATTTTAATAAATCAATATTTCATTAGCATTATTCTTTTTAGGCTATATTAAAAGGTAGTGTTTTAACTCTTAAAATATTACAAAAAATAAAAAAAACATAAGACTAGATTTGTTTAGCCTTATGTTTCTTAAAAATATAAATTTTTACTTCTAATAAATATATCTTTTTTCTATGCTTGAATCTGATATTATAGGTGAAATATCAACTTTTAAAACTGAATCTTTAGAGCAGTTTTCCATAGAGATAATAGTTATATTCATATTTACTTTTCCTAATATTTTTACAGGTACATTGTTATTAAATATTACACTTCTCTCTTTAAATCTTCTATAAATCATTCTAAATATATCATAGAAAACATTATTTTTAATTTCTCTACTTATGCCTAACCCATGAACATTACCACATTCAATTATTCCTATTTCCATATCCTTATCTGCCTTAAAAAGACAACCATATCCTACAGTTTGTCCCTTTGAAACTTTATAAGTATTTACTGGTTTTGCATAGTATTCATAAGTTTTTTTAATTCCCTTATTAAAGCCTATATATCCATAAAGCACATTACCAGCTCTTGCCCCTGTAGTAAAATCACAAGCTTTTCTTAATTGATCATTTACAATAGCACTTGACGCCATGCAGTGTATTATCCTTACTTTATCTCTATACTTTTCAACTGTGGATTTAAATAGTTCTATTTGTTTTAAGGTATAATTAACATCCTTAGCATTATGTAAATGAGTATAGATACCATCTATTTCAAGGTTAGGAAATTCATTTTTAACTCTTTCTATAAATGAATCTAACTTGTTAGGCTTTATACCCATTCTGTTCATACCTGTATCTACATATATATGTACTCTCTTCTTTGTTTCCTTATCTAATTCATTTAATATTTCCTCATTATCTAAAGTTAATATTAAATTATCTCTTTCATCTTTAAAATCATCTTTTGTACATAAAGGTGATAAGATAAGTATATCCTTATTAATATTATCTAAGCATAAGCTCTCATCAATATTACCTACTGCTATTATGTCAACCTTATCTTCTATAAATTCAGCAATTTTTTTACTGCCTAGTCCATAAGCATCTCCTTTTATAACTGCAATTAGCTTTTTATTTTGTATTAAATCTCTTATTACATTTATGTTATTCTCTATATTTTTTAAATTTACATCGCACCAAAAATAATTACTCATTTTAAAATCCTCTTTCTACATTGAAATTACATTTTATATGATAACATTTTTTTATGAATATATAAATTACTAATTTATACCTAAATAAAAAAATCCCTTTACTCTTTTAAAGCAAAGGGAAAAAATTAATGCCTACGTAAGCCTTTTTAAAGACTCAAAAATAGTATATTCCTAATAATAATTATTTATTCTCTTTATTTTCTTTTAAAATATCAGCAATAGCTGCTATACTTCCTAAAGAAGAAACTGCTTCATTAGGTAAAATAAGCTTATTAGCTGGATTTGCTGCCATTTCTTTTAATGCTTCAACTTGTTTTAAAGCAATTACTACTTCGTTAGTTCCAGATTCAATTATTGAAGTATTTATTCTTTCAATAGCTGCAGCTTCTGCCTTTGAAACCTCTTCAATAGCTCTAGCCTTACCTTCTGCTTCAAGTAATTGAGATTCTTTTAAACCTTCAGCATGTCTTATATTAGCTTCTTTTTCAGCCTCAGCTCTTAAAATTTTAGCTTGTTTTTCAGCTTCTGCTCTTGCTATTTCACTTTGTTTTAAACCTTCAGCTTGTAATATAGTAGCTCTCTTATCTCTTTCTGCCTTCATTTGTTTTTCCATAGCATCTTGAATTTCAGCTGGAGGAATTATATTTTTAATTTCTACAGAAAGTATTTTTATACCATAAGCATCTGTTATAGAATCTATTATTGTTAAAAGCTCTAAGTTTATTTTATCTCTACCTGATAAAACTTCATCTAAAGACATATTACCTACTATGTTTCTCATATTTGTTATTGTTGAGTAAACTATACCTGATTTAAAATCTTCTATATTATAAACAGCATCTTTAGCATTTAATACTTTATAGAATATAACATTATCAATTTCAATTTTTACGTTATCCTTTGTTATTACATATTGTGGAGGTATATCTAGAATTTGTTGCTTTGTTGAAATTTTCTTTCTTACAAAGTCAGCGAAAGGAATAACTAAATGCCAACCTGGCTCTAAAATTTTACTAAATTGTCCAAAACGTTCTAACACATAAACATATCCTGTATTTACAACCTTGATTGATGAAATTGCTGCAAATACCACTATTAATAATAAGATTATAATAATTACAGTAGCTACCATGAGTAACCCCTCCTAGTTTTTATTTTTTTATTAGAATTTTATTTCCTTCTATTCCTATGATCTCGACTTCTGTCCCTTTCTTTAATGGGCCACTAACACTTTTAAATGTCCAATAAATCCCCTCAAATTTAATCAATGATGAATCTTCTACATTTTCATCTAATATAATTTTTCTTCCTATATAGGATTGTTCCATGGTTTTTGTTCCTATATTATCTACTTTTATCTTTCTTTTAATTTTAGGATAAACATAGAAGAAAAATAAAATTGTTATTATGGAGAATAGTATGAATTGTAATATTACATTTACATCTAGAAATGCTAATACTAAACCACCTAAAGCCCCAAAGGAAAATCCAACAAATAGAACATCAGAACTTAAATAGTCTATTATTATTCCAGCTAGAATAACTACTACCCAAAGCCACAGCATAGTTTGTCCCCTCCTTTTTTATTATTAATTTTAACTTTTTATTAATATTTACTTTATTATACAGTTTATACATTATTTTTGCAAGTACTATTTTTAACTTTTTAAAATAATATTTTTAAACGCACTAAGAGTTAATAAATACTATTTATCTCTAGTTGATTTTCTTATAAATTCACATTAATATTTAATATATAGTTTTATTTAGTAAAAGTTACTACTATAAGAAAATATTATTTAAAAAATCTAGTTTTACTTAAAGGATAAACTTTTATTACTATAGAAATACTAAAAATAAAAATATACTGGAGATGATGCTATGGATTTCATAAAAGTAGGTGCAGCTTCACCTAAAGTAAAAATAAGCGATACAAAATACAATCTTAAAGAAATAGAAACTATGATTTTAAATGCTATAGAAGAAGAAGTTAAGGTTTTAGTTTTTCCCGAGCTAAGTATATCAGCATACTCTTGCGGAGATTTATTTACCAATGAAAAGTTAATTGAAAATTGTAATTTAGCAATAAAAAATCTAGTTGAATTTTCTAAAGGTAAAGATATTTTAATCGCTGTTGGTGCTCCTTTTTTATATAGATATTCCTTATATAATTGCGCATATGTAATATTAAATGGAGAAGTTTTAGGTATAGTTCCAAAAAGCTATATACCAAACTACTCTGAATTTTATGAAAAAAGATGGTTTACAGAAGGTTTTAATATAAAAGGACTAAATGTTGATTTATGTTTTCAAAAGGAAGTACCTTTTGGAACTGATTTAATATTCTCATTTAAAAATCTAAAAGTAGGTTTTGAAATTTGTGAAGATCTTTGGGTTACTATACCACCTAGTTCTAATTTAGCTTTAATGGGTGCTAACCTTATTTGTAATCTTTCAGCTTCTAATGAACTTGTATCAAAAAGTTCTTATAGAAAGGCATTAGTTCAAAACCAAAGTGCTAGAACAATGTGTTCTTATATTTATTCTTCAGCAGGAGTTCATGAATCAACTACAGATTTATTATTTAGTGGTCACATGATAATAGCTGAAAATGGAACTGTTATAAAAGAAAATAATAGATTCAAAAGAGAAAATGATTTATTAACTGGTATAGTTGATTTATTTAAATTAGATGCAGAAAGAATAAAAAATATAAGTTTTAGAAATTCAACTTTTAATGAAAATAATGAACCTAGATTTATTCCTTTTAATTTAGAAAATATAGAAATTAAAAACTTTGATAGAGAAATAGATAAACATCCTTTCTTACCAAAATCTCAGTATGCTATGGAAGCGCGTTGTGAAGAAATATTAAACATACAAGCTGCTGCCCTTGCTAAAAGATTAGAGCATACAAACCTTAAGAAAGCAGTAATTGGTATTTCAGGAGGATTGGATTCTACTCTTGCCCTACTAGTTGTGGTAAAAACTTTTGATATGCTAAATATACCAAGAGAAAATATAATAACTATAACTATGCCTGGTTTTGGAACTACAGATAGAACATATAATAATGCAGTAACTCTATGCAAAGAACTTCACTGTGATTTTAGAGAAATAAATATAGTGAAAGCTGCTCTTCAACATTTTGAAGATATAGGTCATGATAAAGATATTCATGATGTAACATATGAAAATGTTCAAGCAAGAGAAAGAACTCAAATCCTTATGGATTTAGCTAATAAAGAAGGTGGCTTATTAATAGGTACTGGAGATCTTTCTGAACTAGCTTTAGGATGGTGTACTTATAATGGAGATCACATGTCAATGTACTCAGTAAACTGCTCTATTCCTAAAACTTTAGTTAGATTTTTAGTTAATTATTTTGCTAATCATGAAATTTCAAATGATGCTAAGGAAGCTTTATTAGATATTTTAGATACTCCTGTAAGTCCAGAATTATTACCCAAAGATAAAGAAGGTAAAATAGCTCAGAAAACAGAAGACATTGTTGGCCCTTATGAACTTCATGATTTCTTCTTATATCATTTTATAAAACATGGATCAAGTCCTGAGAGAATACTATTCTTAGCTAATGAAGCATTTAAAAATGATTATGATGAAGAAACTATAAAAAAATGGCTAGATAAGTTTATAAGAAGATTCTTTACTCAACAATTTAAGCGTTCTGCTCTTCCAGATGGACCAAAGGTTGGTTCTATATCACTTTCTCCTAGAGGTGATTGGAGAATGCCTTCTGATGCTGTATATAATGACTTTTTAATTTAATAATATTAAAACATTAAGATATTTAAATATGAACTATAAACATTTGTCCACATTATTTTTGATTAATAAAAAATAATTTTAGACTTTGTTTATAGTTCTTTTTAATTAATTTATAAGTTTTATTTTAAAGTTAATTATTAGAATTTAATAAAACGCCTAAATAGATTAATTTTACTATTTTTGCTCCTTTTTCTATAATAAAATCCTATTTTGTAAAAAAAATAATAACATTGACATAGTTTTGCCAAAAATATATTGTAAACTTTTATATATATAATGTATAATTAGAATTTAGACAGATACTTATTTATTTTATCGAAATATGTTTGATAAAAATTATTGAAAAAGGAGGAGCTATAAAGCTATGAGTAAATACGATAAAAAACTTAAAAAAGCATTAGCTCAATATGAAAATGGAAATTATGAAGAAGCATTAGATATATGTGAAAAAGTACTTGATAAGGACTATAATAACGAGGAAGCACTTATATTAGAAGGAAGAGCTCTTGAAAAACTTAACAGAATAAGTGATGCTATCGTTTCATGGAAAATAAATGCTGAATACAATAATAATGAAGAAGCTAGAACAAAACTTGATAAATTTAATAATTTAGATGAAAAAAAACTAGCAATGAGCACTATATTTAGTGAAACTATGAAAGATGAAATTAAGGCTAGACTTCAAGAAGAAGCTCAAAAAGAATATGCTAAGCAGTTAGAAAAGAGAGATTCTGAAATTAAGCCATTACCTAAAGACACCGAAAAAGAGAAAGAAAATAAAAAAGTTGAACAAGCTCCAGTTATTAAGATAAATAAAGAAAAACCTAAAGAAGATATTAAGATTGATGACATAAAAATGGATCATCCAGTTAAAGAAACTTCAAAGAATGAAAGTAATAATCTTGATAATGTGACAAAGGTAGATTTCCACAAAAAAGATGAAGTTAAAAAATCTAAAGATAAACCTAAGGATGATAATGAACCTAGGGTTATTAGTACTCCTAACTTTAAAAACGAGAAATCTAATGCTAAAAAATCTAACAAAAAGAAACCAGTTAAGTATATAGCTGTAGCTGTTTCAGGTGCTATAGTTTTATTACTTGCTTATGGAGTAACAAAAAATATAAAAACTACAGATGCTAGTAAAAATCAAATAACAGCAAGTGAAGAAGCTAATAATAATGCTAACAAGGCTGAAAATCCAACTGACAATAAGACAAATGAAGATTCAAAAAAAGAAACAGAAACTAAGACTCTTACTGCTGATGAATTAAATAAAGCTATTAGTAATAATGATATAAATTCTCTTTATACACTATTAACTTCTACTCCTAAGGATAAAGTACCTCAAGATGCATTAGATGCTTATAATAAAGCAGAAAATTTAATGAAAACTGATGGTGTTAAGGATTTATACTTAAAAGGATCAGATTTATTTAAAGAGAAAAAATATGAAGATGCCCTTAAGGACTTTGAAAAAGCATATGCCTTTTCATCTGATTCTTACTTGAGACCTCACTTAATTTATTTCATGGGAACTTCTTATGAAAACTTAGATAAAAATACAGAGGCAATCAAGTATTTCCAAGAATATTTAAAGGATTATAAAGCAAAGCCAGATGCTGAAGATTTTATGTACACACCTCAATGTTTATATAACTTAGCTATTTTATATAATAAAGAAGGTAACAGTGCTGAATCTAAAAAATACGCGCAAGAAATTGAAAATGATTATCCAAACACAATGTTCTACAATGATGTTACTAAAAAAATTATATACGGTAATTAATAAAAAAGCACAAGGAATTATTCCTTGTGCTTTTTTATTATCTATAAATTAAAACTTTATAAATAATTATTTTAAAATCTCTTCTCATACAAATTTTTCAATAAATTTATATAAGTTATAGTGTCTTTTATATTGCTTCTGAATCTGGGAAAATCATATTTGCAACCTTCTCAAACTCTACTCCAACATATTTTGAACTATGAGAATCAGATCCTAATACCATAGGTATATTATACTTTAAGCATAAATCTAAAAATATTCCTTGAGGATGTACCTCTCCACATTTCTCTCTTCTAAGACCTGAAGTATTTAAATCAATTTCATAATTTCCTTTTTTCATTTCTTTTAGAATACTCTCTAAAAGCTTAATATTATATTTTTCATTAGGAAAATCTGCTTTATACTTTCTAACTAAAGTTGGATGTCCTATTCTTTTAGGTTTAAAGGCTCCTAGATCGCATTTAATTGACTTTAACATAGTTTCATAGTATAGATCATAAAGTTTGTCCATTCCGCCAATTTTCTCTACTAATTCACCAATCATATCTGATCCATTACCTATTTGATAATACTCTCCTTGAAACTTCACTATATGAACTGAAAGAATTGCATCATCTAAATATTTTCCATACTTATTTAATATAGCTTTAGTCTCCTCTTCATACCCTTCCACATAATCAACCTCTAAGCCTACATTAACTTTAATTTTATCCTTAACCTTTTCTTTTAGCTCAGTTATTCCTTTTATGTACTCCTCTAATCTTTCCATAGGTAAAGCACTATTTTTTCTTGGAGAAGGGTCTTCCATAGGAAGTGGCATATGTTCTGTAAAAGTTATTTCTGTAATACCATTTCTTAATGCAGTGTCAATGTACATATCTAGACTATCATTGCTACCATGTGGGCAATAAGTACTATGAACATGTCCATCTCTTTTTGTGTTTAAAATCATTTTATCCTCCGTATTATGCTGCTATAAATTTTGTCAAAATCTAAAACTTAATAAAAAGATTAATTTAGATTTAAAAAATTAAAAACTCTAAAAATAAACTGTATTATAATTTACAATTAATTTTTAATCCATTTATATTATACCTTATTAAATTAATAAGACAACATACTACGAATATACTGCTATTTTAATTCTAATTCACATATTACTGGGTAATGATCCGAAGGATATCCCCCCTCTATTTTTCTATCATCTATACTTAATTTTTTTATTTCATAATCACCAGAATAGATTATATAATCTATTATTCTCCCCTCATATCCTCCTTTAAAATAATGAAAAGTTCCCATTATATTATTTTGTATATTATCATAACATACATTAAAGCATGTATTGTTTGTTTCTTCTTCTCTAAGAATATTAAAAAGATTATCTTCTAAATAACAATTGAAATCGCCCATTATTATATATGGAGTTTTTTCAACATTATAATTTTTCTTCACTTCTTTTAATATTATTTTTATGCCCTCTTCCCTTGCAAGCTCACTCTCATGATCTAAATGAGTGTTATATATATCTATCTTTAATCCACTTATTTTATCTTTTAATTTCAGTTTAGTACATATTCTAGGAAGACTACTATTAAAATCCTTACTCCCCTTAATATTAGGAGTTTTAGATAACCAAAACTGATCCCACTCTAATACTTCAAATTTATTATTTAAAAAGAAAATTGCATTAAATTCATCTTTCCCATTTCCTTCTCGATCTTCTCCAACCCATGAATACTCATCTAATAAATCATTCATATCATCTAACATATGAATAAGCCCCTCTTGAGTACCTATTATATCTGGAGAATGTTCTTTTATGAGCTTTGTAATTCTTAAACATCTTTGACTCCATTCATTATTATCTTGTGCTTTAAAATCATATTTTAAATTAAATGTCATAACCTTTAAATCTCTCATAATTATTAGCTTAATTAATAAATTAATTAAACCCTCCCCCTTATCTAACTCTTTTTAAAATAAGCTCTGTTTTAAAAGTTAAGATTTACTTAAAACAGAGCCTAAAACAATTATAATATTTATATAGATATGTTTTATAGTGACAAATTCTAATTTATATGTACTTATTTTAAATTAAATATAAATTATTAAAATTTCAAATTAGATACTTGCTTAAACATATTTATTTCCTTTTCAGATTCTACAGAATCTAAAGTTTCATTCCAATCTTTATCAAAATTAATTTTAAATAGTTCCACATGAGTCTTATCATTTTTAGGTGCCATTGCTACATATTCTGCACCACAAATTAATTTTTGTTCTAAAACTAGATATTCAATCTTTTTTCCATTTTCATCTCTAAAAGATACTACTTGATTATCATTCATTTTATTTCCTCCTTTAAATTTTTCTTTCTTATTTATTATTTTATATATTTTTTTATTTATTCTTTTTTAATTTAATACTCATTTACGAGTATATTATATACGATATTAAATAAGTAGTAACAATGTTGATTTAAAAATTTATAATACAAGTAAATAATTATATATTCTTTTATGAAATAAATTTCTCAATTTTAAAATTGAGAATAATTTATTTAAGTTCTATTTAAAATTAATAAGAATTAAACTCTAGACAAAATAAAAACAAACCACCTTAATTAAATACTAAGATGGTTTGTTTTTTTGTTATTTATATTTTATAGCTATAATTACATTCCATAAAATCTGAATTACTAAAACTATAATTTCTATCATTATAAAGTAATAATAAGCTAAAAGATTTTGAAAAAATGTTAGCTTTATAACAAGCATTAATATAATAGCCATAATGCTTGTTATTATAGTTTGAATTTTATAAAAACCACTCTTTTTAGCTTTTATAGAATAAATAAACCATATAAAAAATACTAAAGATATAATTAAAGCTATAATTGATAAAATATTTAAATTTTCAATACTTATGCTATTTGAATATTGATATTTCCTAAAATAAACATGGTGCATTACACCAGCTTTTTTATTAGTTAAATATTGAATAGCAATTACCCCAATCCATAATATGGCTTGAACTATCACTATTATTGGATATAGTATTTTTTTTATTTTATCCATAAACTATTTTGTAGGTTCTCCAGTAATTGATGGATTTCCACCATTACTCCAACCAATCCATCCATCACTGTATATAGATGTATTTTTTAGTCCCATTACATTAGCATAAGTGTAAACCTCAGCTGCACGCCATCCACTACCACACATAAATGCAAGATGATTTTTTAGGTTTATTCCTTGATCTTCCCACATTTTTTCTATTTCATATCCATTTCTCATTGTATTATCTACATTTCTATAATACTCTAAAGATGTTGGACCATTTTCTCCTGCGTATCCAAAAACAGCACCTTCTATACGGCCTTTTTTATCATGATAACTATATCCTGATATTTTACCTATATATTCATCCCAAGTACGGTTATCAACTAAAGTAAAGTCAGGTTTTTTAAGGTCTTCCTTAAGCTCTGGTATAGTAGTAATTACTTCAGGATCTGCTGGTATAGTAGCACCAAAATCTCCTCCTGGAGTTTTTGGATTAACCTTAGTTTCTAATTCATATCCAGCACTAGTCCAAGCTCCATCTCCTCCATTTAATACTCTTACATCTTTAACACCCATATATTTAAGAACACTAGCTAAACGATAAGCAGCCATTTGCTCTGCACCTGTAAGTATTATTGTATCATCTTTATTAATTCCATAGTCTGAAGCAAATTGAGTTAATGTCTTATCATCTGCAAGCATCCAAGTTGGAGGTGGTTCTATAGTGTCTGTATTTATATGTACACTTGTAGGAACGTGTCCCTTTCCATATGTTTGATTTTCATCTCCCCAGCTTGCCTCAAGTACTTTTATGTTTTTAGCATTCTCAAAAGTTTCTGGTTTATTTCCATCAATAACTTCCTTTAATATTTTAGCAGGAACTATTAAACTATAGTCTTCATATTTCTCTAAAGGAAGATCTTTGTCACTAGCCCACTCTTTAATATCATATGAGTAAAGATTTTTATATCCTTTTTTTGAAAGATAATCAGCAACTACCTTTGAATCTTCTCCATTAGCATCATATAATATTATGTTCTTATCTGTAGTTATACCTTTAGTTTTTAGGGCTTCATCTAATTTCTTTTCTTTATCCTTAGCATCAACCTTTATCCAATTTGCAGAAAAATCCTCTGCATTTGGAATGTGTCCACCCCTAGCTTCATCATATAATATCCATCCATTATATGAATCGCTTAAACGTGTATCAACAGCTATCCAAGAATTATCTTTTAAATTTTCTTGTACTTCTTTTGTGCTTAATGATTTAATAGAAGTATTTACTTCATTACTTTTATTTCCAGAACAAGCCATAAAAGTTACAGTTGCAGATACCGCTATTAGACCTAAGGTTATTTTTTTTAATAAACTCATATTTTCCTCCTTAGTTTTATTAAATTTAGTACCATTAAAAATAATATCAAATTTATATTATTTAGTAAATAACTATTAAAAATTATTAATTTTACATTAAATTACGTATTTAAATGTATTTTTTATTATATTTTCCATAAAATATATTGCTTTGTTATTTTCTTTTTTTTATTAAATATTTTTATGAGTATTTTTAAGTATTTTTTAATTAATTTACTAGATTCAGTAAATTCAAGGAATTAAAGTACATTTTTTAAAAGATTTTTTAACAAATATGGAGTATCATAAAAATATAAATATTAAATGAGGTGATTTTTTTATGGAAATTAATAAAAGTATAGTCAAATCAATTGCTGAACATCTTTCAGATAGACCATTTGACTTAGAGTATTGGGATGGAGAAATCATTAAATATGGTAATGGTGATCCTGAATTCAAAGTTATTATAAAAAACTTCCCAAGTAAAAAAGAACTTTTAGCAGATCCTAGTGTAGCTTTAGGTGAAGCATACATGAAAGGTGATATTGATATAGAAGGAGATCTTCAAAAATTCTTTGAAAGTATTATTCGTAATAAAGATAGCTTTATGAATAAAAATACAGTATTCAGACTTGCTTCTAAAATAAAAGCGCCATCTTTAATGAAATCAAAAAAAGATATAGCACATCACTATGATATAGGTAATGATTTCTATAGTTTATGGTTAGATAAAACAATGAGTTATTCATGTGGATATTTTAAAAATCCAACAGATACACTTTATGATGCCCAGATGAATAAAATACATCACATATTAAAGAAACTTAATTTAAAAGAAGGTCAACATTTACTAGATATAGGTTGTGGTTGGGGTTACTTAATAATAGAAGCTGCTAAACTTTATAAGGTGAAAGCTTTAGGTATCACTCTTAGTGAAGAACAATTTAAGAAAGCTAAAGAAAGAATAAAACAAGAAGGACTTGAAGATTTAGTTGATGTTCAATTAATGGATTATAGAAATTTAGAAAAATCCAACTTAGAGTTTGATAGAATTGTTAGTGTTGGTATGGCAGAACATGTTGGTCACGCTAACTTACCTTTATTCTTCAAAAATGTTGATTCTGTATTAAAAGAAAGTGGATTATTCCTATTACATAACATAACTAACCTTGTAGAAACAGAAGGAAACAAGTGGATTACAACATACATATTCCCAGGTGGATACCTTCCAACATTAAGAGAAGAGCTTAATATTGCAGCAGATATTAACTTCCGTACATTAGATGTAGAAAGTTTAAGACTTCATTATATGAAAACATTAGAAGAATGGTGTAAAAACTTCATGAACCATTTAGATGAAGAAAGAGATATGTTTGATGATGAATTCTTAAGAATGTGGCATTTATACCTTGCTACTTGTGCAGCTGCATTCCACTATTGGGATATTGACATACATCAAATCCTATTCTCAAAAGGAATAAATAATACTCTTCCTATGACAAGAAAATATTTATATGAAGACTAATTAATATTAAGGTCTTGTATCAATTAAGTCTTATTATAAGGTTTTGATACAAAACCTTATATATTGTAACATATTAACTTTTTTAGCTCTGTTATCAAAGAATATCTTCTAAAATTATAGGGAAAATATATATTGAAGTTCTTTTTAGGAGGTATTTAAAATGAATAATAATAAATCAGCCCATGACATAGCTAAACAAATGATTATTGATGGTGAATCATTTGATAAAATAAAAGAGGTTACTAACTTAAGATTAAAAGAGATAAAAAGAATTCAAAGAGATGAAATAAGTCCAAAGTTTTAATTTAAATAACAAAAAAATCCAACTTAATTTTAAGTTGGATTTTTTTGTTACATATTTTCAAACATTGATTTTAATATTGATGTTGAATTTTTAACTCCCACAGGTATAAACTCTTTATAATCCATGTGAGCCCCATTATTAGCATTATCTGATATTGAACGTATTATTACAAATGGAATTTTATTAATATATGCAACTTGAGCTATAGCTGCACTCTCCATTTCAACTGCCTTAGCATTAAACTCTTCATCTAATAATTTAACTTTATTACTATCTGCAATAAATTGATCTCCAGATACTATTCTTCCTACATAAGTTTTAACCTCTGGAACATTTTTTGCAGCATCTTTTGCTAAGTTTAATAATTTCTCATCAGCTTTAAAATCATAAACATCCATTCTAGGTATTTGTCCTACTTTATCTCCAAAAACAGATGCATCTACATCGTGTTGTACATATGTATCACCTATAACTATATCTCCTGGATATATATCTTTAGATACACCTCCAGCAACCCCTATATTTATTAAAGACTTAACCTTAAATTCACTTGCTAATATCTGAGTACATAAAGCTGCATTAACTTTTCCTACTCCTGATACAACAGCTACAACATGTTGACCCCATAGGTCTCCCTCATAAAAATTTAAATCATTTCTCTTTACTTCTTTTTGATTTTTCATATCCTTAAGAAGTACTTCTAGTTCTTCATTCATAGCACCTATGATTCCTATAGTGTTTTCTTCCTTAGATGCTTCTACATTTTTCTTGCTTTCACATGCAATTAAGCTAAAACTTGTGATTAATATAGCTAATAGTACACTTGTTGTCTTTTTTAATATATTCAATTTGCCCCTCCTAAAAGTGTTTATTCGAACTATATATCTAATTTAAATTTAATAGTTCGCTATTATACAAATAATTATACATAATATTTTTATAATTACAAGTATTTTTTATAATTTTTTAATAAAATCAAATATAAATTAGCTATCAGCAAAAAATAGAGAGGAAAGTAATTTAAAAACTCTCCTCTCTATTTTAAAAACTTATTAACTTTAAAGCTATTTACGAATTTTATAATTTTCTTAAAATATTGATTATTAAATCACAAACTTACTTAAATTAAAAGTTTATTAATTATATTAAGTTATCATCTTTTAAAAGCTTATATAATGTTGGACTTAAATTAAACTCATCCATAAGATTATTAACCTCACTTAAAGCCTTTTCTTTCTTACCTTTAGAAACATTTCCTTTAGTTGCTCTTATTAATATATTTTTAGGTGAATGTGCTATATCTATAAACTCTAAAAGCTGAGTTTTATATCCTGCACACTCTAAAAGATTAGCTCTAACTGAATCAGTCATAAGTGCTGATATTCTTTCTTTAATTATTCCATAGTTAGTAAGTATAGAAAACTTTTCACTTTCTATTTGACTATTAAATTCATGTTGACAACACGGAACTGAGAATATCATTTTACTATTCCACTTTATTGCATTATATAAAGCATAATCTGTTGCTGTATCACAAGCATGTAATGTTATTACCATATCTACTTTATTATTATATTTAAATCCATTTATATCTCCAAGCTCAAAATGTAAATTTTCATAATTATATTTTTTAGCTATTTCATTACATTTCTTTATAACATCAGCCTTTAAATCTAACCCTATCATATTAACTTTTATCTTTTTGATTTCAACAAAATAATAATATAATATAAATGTTAAATATGACTTACCACATCCAAAATCTAATATTGTAAGCTCTTTTTGATCTATCTTTTTTATTTCATCATCTATTATTTCTATAAATCTATTTATTTGCTTGTATTTATCATATTTAGAGTTTATAACCTTTCCTTCTTTAGTAAAAACTCCTAAGTCTATAAGAGGCTCTATAATCATTCCCTCTTCTAATATGTAGTTTTTCTTTCTATTATGTTCCTTCTTTAAAACTTTTAAAGCCTCATTATTTTTCTTAATTCCTAAAAACACCTTCCCTTTTTTAGAAACCTTAAGATCGAAAGAACTTTCCTTAGAAAAAGCATTTAATTGCTTGTATTTAGAAACAAATAATTCTTCTATCTTCTCTTTAAGTTCTTTTTTTTCTATATTTTCATGAAAAACTTGTTTTTCAGTATATTTCTCTATTTGATAAAAATCCTTTTTATTTTTTTCTTTAAGCTGAAATACTATTTTTTTATATTCAGTATCCTTATTTAATTTATTACTAATTACTAGTTTTATGATTTCCTCTTCTGTAATCTTATCAATTGCTTTTATTAAATCATCCATTAAAACTCACCTTACAATCTATTATTAAAGTTAAACTTAACATTTTTCTAAAATAAACTTTCATCTCTGATTTTTATTGATGTCTTCAAGTGAACTTTCTCTTTTAAAATTGACCCATTATAAATATCTATCATAGATTAAAGTTAAAGTAATATTAAACTTAACTTGCTATATAATATAATACATAAGATTTAAATATATATCAAATATGAGCTTATAATTTACATTAGAATATCTTTTATATTTAGAACTCTCTTTTCTCCTAATAACTCTTTAGCAATATAACTTAAATTCAAATCCTCTGTAATCAAAGAAAATTCACATTTTTCTTTCAAAGCTACTATAAGTAACAAGTCATTCTTGCTTATCTTTTTTCCATTATAATAATAAAATTCACCTTTTATATGATTAAAATTTATCTCTTTAATAAAATTTTCTGTCATTATATTATCTAATTCAATTCTATAAGGAATTAACTTCATAAAACGCTCTGACATTATTAATTCACCCTTAAATAACCTTCTTTCTTTTTTTGCTAGTTCCTTAAGTATTTCATCTATAACTATAATTTCATTTTCCTGTAAAATATTATTAAATTCTTCTTTATTCCAAAGTTTTATAATAACATTAGTGTCTAGTATATAATTCCCCAAAATCATCACCTCTTAAAAAAAGCTTAAAGATATTATATAAAAAATATATAGCTAACAAATAAACTTTAATATTAATTTAATGAAAATATTATATTTAAAATAAATGTTTATTTCTAGATATAAAAGCTATTTAAGTCTAAATATATGTAAAAATTTTAAATATGACTAATAAAAAGGTTTATAAAAGATTTTATCTCTTATAAACCTAATTAATAATTTCACCATAATTTATTTAGCATCAAGCTTATTTTTTATAACCCATTGATCTAACTCTTCTTCACTTTTCACTTCAAAAATTTCATCAATTATTTTTCCATTTTTCACATAATACATTGAAGGGGTAGAATCAAATTCTGGAAAAACCTTATTTATTTTCTTTCTATTATTTTGAATTTCCGCTTTAGATGTTCCTTCATTATCTAAAACAACTTCATTAATATTTACTTTATGATTTTCTAAATAAGGACTTAATATCTTCCTTAAATTTATACAATCTTTACAAGTTGACTGAGTAAAAAGTATAATAGATTCTTCTTTTTCAGCAATTGTAATAGCATCATCTAATTTAATTTCTACTATACTACCTTTAGAAGTATCCCTAACATAATTTCCTTCTATACAACCAACTAAATTGAGTAATAGTATAAATATAAATACTATATTTGTTATTTTTCTCATAATTTAACCCTCTCCCTAAAATGTATATCATTATATTCAAGGAGTAATAAAATTATACTTATCCTCCTTGAATAATTATTAATTCCTAATATCTACCTTGCTGTTCTAATAGTTATTGATGACTTTTCTGAAATTTTTCCATTTGAATACTTAGCTGCAATCTTAAAATTATAAATTGTATGTCTGTTTAATTTATTAAACATATATGAAGTTTTATCCGCTTCTAACTGAGCTACTTTCTTTCCATCTCTATAGAGTATATATCCTTCTAATCCATTAGTTGATTCTGGAGTAGTCCATGTTACAGTTACATCTTTTTTATTAACCTGAGAAGCTTTAAAGTCTCTTACTGGACTAACTATTATTTCCTCAGAAACGCTATCTTCTACCATCACCTTGGCAGTAGCAGATTTTCCATTAGGTATTGTAGCAGTGATTAAGGCTTCTCCTTTGCCTATTCCAGTAACTACTCCATTTTCATCTACTTTAGCAATGCTCTCATCACTTGAAGTCCAAGTAATAGTATCATTACTTTCTATAGGATTTAATACAGCTTTTAGTTGCTCTGATTCATTAACATTTAATTTTAACTCTGTCTTTTCTAATGTAATAGATTCAGCACTTACTTTCTCCTCTTTTCCGTAGAATACTAATTCAGCTGCACTTGCATACTTATTATTTGTATCTCCTAAAGTTTTAAGTGCTGTAAATCTTACATATTGAGCATTAATAGTATTAAATCTTATAGGATTATATCCTCTATTAGCCAAAGCATTACCAGCTTCATTAACTTCTAGGTTCCCTGTTCTTACTTCAGTCCAGTTTTCATTATCTAAACTTGTTTCAATCTTATACTCAGTAACATGACCATTTCTACTATTTTGTCTTGGTAAATAGTCTATTTGATTGAGATCATAAGCTTTATCTAACTTAATTGTTATAGATACTGGAAGTTTATCTACAGCTTGATAAGCTGAATGCCAAATGGTATTCTCATCTCCATCTACAGCATTCTCTTTATAATCTCTATCGGCTTCACTAGTTGCGTGAATAGCTTCTAACTTGCTAGAATCTATCTTATCCTCCTCTACAGTTTCACGTTCTTCCAACTTTGAAATTTTGCTTCTTAAATTTATTATTGCATCTCCAATTTCTTTTTCACTTGAACTATTTTCTAATACATCTTCAGCATGTTTAATAGCCTCAAGTAAAGCTTCATAAGATTCAATAGTATATATCTCACTTAAAGATTCATAGGATTTAGCTTCTTCTATAGCTTTAGTTAATAGAGTTTTATCAATTCCATCTAAAACAACTATTTCTTTTTCAACTTTATGGTTTCCGTCAGCAGTAGTTGCAACTAATTTTGCTACTCCAGGATTTAATCCACGTAAATAATAAGTCGCTTTATCCTCTCTATCTACACGTAAAACTTGCAAAATATCAGGGTTTTCTGAATCTAATCTATAGTTTAAGTTATTTGCATTATCAGGTGTAACTTCTGCAAAAATAGGAGTAATTCTATTTAAATATACTGATTCTGGAGTATTTCCTACGAAACTTATTCCTGTTGTTTCCACTTCACTCTTCTCATAAAATTCAATTTCATTTATAGCTAAAGTATTCTTATCTTTATGAGAATCTAAAGCAGTAATTACAATCTTATCAAATTCTTGTCCACCTAATTCGTAAACAGTTGTAGCCGATGTAATATTAGCTTTTTCTCCTAAATCAAATTCTTCTCCATTTAAATATCCAACAGCCTTAACCTTTTTCATGGCTGCAATATTTATGGTTCCATTTGAATTCATTCTATTGTATATAGTGAAATTTTCTAAAGTTTTTGGTTCATTAAATTTAAAGGTCATTTCAAAAGGAAGAGTTCCCTTATCTTGTTGATCAGAAGTAAATATCCATTTTAAATCCATACGTGAACTATCATCACTACTTGTTGTTCCATCTATTAATTTATCTAATCCCATTCCTGATTGTAATTGACTTGAGTCACCAATTACAGTAATGTTTTCTTTTGAAACCTTACTACTAGTTGGTCTTCCTGATGGTAATTCACTTTCTAAATCAACAATTTTAGCAATAGCTGACTTAGAATTTAATTTGCTATCTACTAATAAAGCATTGCTAATCTCCATATCCCAGGTAATATTTTGTTTAGCTTTTAATGTTATTCTAGCAATTGTATCTGTTCCATTTACTTTTACATTATCTCCTATATTAGTAAAATTCACATAAACATGTTGGGTATTATCTGTATGAACCCTTGCCTTTGAAAGATTTTTCATTCCAGAAGTGGAAACAGTTCCTTCAGTCTTAATATACTCAGACTTAGTAGAATCTAAAGGAATTTCTGCACTAAATGCATTAATATCTGAAAGACCTGTTCCTACTAAATCAATAGTAAATGTTTCACCAGATTTAATTTCAGATTTACTTGGTACAAGCATCATCTCTCCTTGAAGTTCTAATCCTTCTGAAGGTTTTACTCCACCTTCCAATTTACTAGAAACATAAGATATATCGTAAGCATCAATCAAACCATTGTTATTTAAATCTGCCATTGATACATATCCCCAATCAGAGTCAGCAGTAGTTAATCCGGCATAGTTTTCTAGGAATACTAAATCTCCTTCTTCTATTGAACCACTATTATTCCAATCTCCTACAATCTGTCCATTAGTTCCATCAACCTTATAAGGTCTAAACTCTCTCATCGCCAAGAAGTTTCCTATAGATTCCTTAGTTACAATCTTAAAGTAACGAGCCTTTATTGGCTTATTAAAGTTTATAGTTTTAACTTCTCCATCAGTAGTCCATGGTGCTATATCTGAACCTTCAGCATTACTAAATACTTTTTCATAAGTTACTCCATCTAAGCTACTATATATTTCTGCTCTCTTAACAGAACCATTACCATTTTTTCTAAATAATAATTCTAATTTTTCTATTGTATATGCCTTTTGCATATCAATTATAAATGGTTTATCTATAGCACTATCTTGTGAGTGGAATTGTGATGAATCATCTCCATCAACAGCCTTACTTGGTTCATCACTGCTATATTGTCCCCATTTCCACTCTGTTTTCATATCCTTAGGCACATTTCTGTATGGATCTAAATCAGTTTTTACCTTTATCAATTCACTCCACTTAGAATGTCCATCCTTATTTACACTTCTTACACGATAACTATATTCAGTATCATAATTCAATCCTGTATCTAAATACTCAGTATTTTTAATATTTTTAAATATAGTTCCATCAATTTCAACATCATAAGTTGTAGCACTTTCAACTTCATCCCAAGTTAATTTTATAGATTCAGGAGTTATATCTTCTTCTAGTGCTCTAAAATTACCTGGAACTCCCAAACTTTCATTCACTTCATTTTTATCAATATCTTGAGTATTATTAAATCCATCAATGGTTAATTCAACTTCATTTTCTTTTACATTTGTTTTATCAACTTTTACACGAAGCTTAGGTGTTGAAGTTATTTCAACCTTTGCAAATTCTGAACCTTCAGTAGCATATTTATTAAGATTTGGAGTTTCATCATAGAAATACATATTGCTTCCCTTTTCAAACTCTTCTAAACTTTGCGCTTCTGTTAGCTGAACATCATTACCACCTAAAGTAACACCTAAATTGCTTGGTTTTTCACTTAAATTAACTATAAACTCTGTTGATCTATCTAAAACTATTCCATTATAGTCTCCTTCTAATAATCCTACATTAATAACAGCAGTTCCTTTTCCAGTCTTTGGAGCACTAGAAGTTACCATAGTTTTAGCTGATTTTCCTTCCTTATAATCAGTTGTTAAACCATCATCCTCATAAACCTCAAAACTTGTATCTCCACTTGGATATACTTCATAAATACGATGGGAATCATCTCTTTCTTCTGGATTATTATTTTCACTAGTCATTGGAATTATTGCTCCATTCTTAACAAAGATAGGCAATTTCCATAAAGGAGCTTCAAAGTTATTTAATACTCCACCACCCCTATATTGCTTTCCAGTAAAATAATCAATCCAAATTTGTTCTTCATCTGGAAGATAAACATTATTTCTTATATCATTACCTTCTGAATCAGCATCTGTATTTTGATATATAGGAGCAACTAACATATTAGGTCCCCACATATATTGATACTGTGTATCAGTTCCATAAGTATATTCTTCTGGATATTCAAGCATCATAGCTCTTATCATAGGAACTCCATTATTAGTAGCTTCATTAGCTATACTATAATTATATGGCATCATTTCTGCTTTTAATTTTAAATACATTCTATTTATTGAAGTATAAGGCTCTCCAAATACATATGGATATTTAGCATTTGCTCCCCATCCATCCATATCTATTTGTACTGGAGTAAATGCTTTCCATTGAAAATCTCTAGTTTGTACTAATTTACTTCCTCCAAATATGCCATCCATATCAGAGCCTACATTAGGTTGACCTGAAAGACCAGCACCTATATATGTTGGTATATGAAATCTTATATATTCCCATTCTCCACCATATTGATCTCCTGACCAAATACTTGCATAACGCTGAGTTCCAGCCCATCCATCTAAACTTACTATAAATGGCCTTGCCTTATCTTTTGAATTATTTATTATTCCTTCAGCGGCTTGTCTAACTGAGTTAAGTGCAAATGAATATCCTGCTCCAACCCATGCCACATCTGTTTTAACTCCATTTGTGCCAGCAACCCCAACTTCCTTATCTATATCACGCTCAAGATAGGCCTCTTGATTTCCTGTAGGTTTTAAAGAACTCTGTGTCCAAAGTCCTGTTTGAATTCCAAAGCCTCTTGCATAATCAACAAATTCTTTTAAATTAGCTATATTTCCATCTATACTTTCTTCACGTCCATATCCACAACCATAACCATCATTAGGTAAAAACCATCCAAGTGGTGTATCATTAGAGACATGGTCATCAACTACTTTTTTAGCATCAACCATTAAACTCTCTTGTCTATCAAAACCAGGCTTTTGTGTTTGAGATTCTTGTCCTGTTTCATCATTTATCCAGTCACGAGAATAGCAGTTTGCATGTCCTAAATAAAATCCATACTCAGGTAACAAAACTGGTTCTCCTGTTAGTTCTGTGAACTTATCTATTATATTTGTTGGTTTTTCATCAATAAAATAATAAGCATCAAAACGATTCTCTTCATGTTTTGTTGTAACTTTACCTGATTCGGAAGCTTCAAAATCATACTCACCAGGTTTAAACGTATGTCTCATAACTCCATATCCATTAGTTGAAAAATAAAATGGATTTGGGCTTGCAACACCACCATCTACCCAATTATTTTCATTCTTAATATTTATCTTTTTGCCCTTATGAGAGAACCTTCCATTCTGCATTCCTCCACCATAGAAATACTCATCTTCATTTGACTCAAGAGTCTGAATAGTGCTATCTTCTCTATGCTTTAAAGGTTCTGCTTCCTTCCATACAGTTTTATTATTCAATTTATTAAAAAGCTCCATTTTTCCAGTTGATTTTTCTATTCTTAACTCAACAGCACTTGTAGATATTTTTATTATTTCTCCATCCTCCACTATTGGAGTAGGATTTTCATATTCTTCCTCAGTCTTGTTAATTATTTTAGTAATATGGTCCTTACTATTTGGAGTTGGCTCCTCTTGAAATTCTCCTGTAGGATCCATATAAATTCTTAAAACATCTTCTTTCAAGAATGATATTCTAATCTTTTCTCCTGTACTTAAATTCAATAATACATCGTTTTCATTTTGAGTAAAATTTTCTACTCCTCCAATTTCAGAATAATCACTTGCTTTTGTTTCTTTTACAACTTCTTTTTGGATGTTATAGTTTATACCTTCATTTGGAAAGGCATAAATTAATGTTGATGGTAAAATAAGATTAGATGTAAAAACAGTACCTAAAGTTAAGACACTTAATTTTTTAATAATCATCTTTCTTTTCATGGTTTCCCCCTAAATTTATATATTATTTAATTTCTAAAAGAAATAAATACCTATTAAAAATAATAAAAATTATTGATTTACTTAATAAATATACTGTGGATAATAAACCTCTTATTAATAAATAATTACATAATCATCTTATATTTCAATATTATAAGTATATTTGGATAATACTTTATTTACTACAAAATATAAAAAAAATGCAAGGATAATTATCCTTGCATTTTTTGTTTTAATTACATAAATATTAGTTATTTAAAAACATTTTTATATCATCTTCAACATTAGTTATTCCACCTATACCAAAATTCTCAACTAAAACTTTAGCAACATTTGGTGATAAGAATGCTGGTAATGTTGGTCCTAAGTGTATATTTTTAACCCCTAAATATAATAGTGATAATAATACTATTACCGCTTTTTGCTCATACCAAGCTATATTAAATGATATTGGCAAATCATTTATATCTTCTAATTCAAATACTTCTTTAAGTTTTAATGCTATTAATGCAAGTGAATATGAATCATTACATTGTCCTGCATCTAATACTCTTGGAATTCCATTTATATCTCCTAGAGGTAACTTATTATATTTATATTTTGCACATCCAGCTGTTAATATTACTGTATCTTTTGGTAATGCTTTTGCAAAATCAGTATAGTAATTTCTTGATTTAGCTCTTCCATCACAACCAGCCATAACAAAAAATCTTCTTATTGCACCAGACTTAACAGCTTCTACTACTTTATCTGCTAAAGCAAGAACCTGATTATGAGCAAATCCACCTATAATTTCTCCTGTTTCTATTTGTTTAGGAGCCTTACACTTTTTAGCATGTTCAATTATAACTGAGAAATCTTTATCTGACTCTGAGTTTCCTTTTATATGAGTACATCCAGCAAAACCTGCAGCTCCAGTTGTATATAGTCTATCTTTGTAGCTATCTTTTGGAGGTACTATACAGTTTGTAGTCATTAATATTGGACCATTAAAGCTTTCAAATTCTTCTTTTTGTTTCCACCAAGCATTTCCGTAATTTCCTGCAAAATGAGAATATTTCTTAAATGCCGGGTAATAATGTGCTGGTAACATTTCTGAATGTGTATATACATCTATTCCTGTTCCCTCTGTCTGTTTTAATAACATTTCTAAATCTTTTAAATCATGTCCTGATACTAATATACCTGGATTTTTTCTAACTCCTATATTAACCTTAGTAACTTCAGGATGTCCATAAGTTCCTGTATTTGCACTATCTAATAATGCCATTCCATCTACTCCAACCTTACCAGTTTCTAAAGTTAAAGCTATTAATTCATCTATTGTTAAACTATCATCTAAGGTCTTAGCTAATGTGCTTTGCATGAATGCATTTATTTCTTCTTTATCATATCCTAAAGCATTAGCATGCTTCATATATGCTGACATACCCTTTAAACCATATATTATAAGTTCTCTTAAACTTCTTATATCTTCATCCTTAGTAGCTAAAACTCCTACTTTAGTTGATTTTTCATCTAATATTGAATCTATTGAAATCTCTTCTTTCTTTGAAAAAGCATTTTTTATTTTTTGTAATAAGCTTACTTTTTCGTCTATTTCATTTTTATTAGAAGCATTCCAAAGTGCAGCCTCAGATAAATTCTTTTTATTCTTTAAAGTGTTTAATAAACTTTCCTTTACTCTTAAAGTTTCCTTTACCCTTTCATAGAATGTTTCATCATCAAAGTTTGCATTAGTTATTGTAGTAAATAAGTTTATAGTTACTAAATGATTGACTTTTGAGTCTATTTTCTTTCCTTCTTCTCTTAATCTAGTAGTTACTTCAGATAATCCTTTAGTTGTATATATTAATAAGTCTTGCATTCTTGCTAAATCAGGTGACTTTCCACATACTCCAAACTTAGTACATCCTGTACATCCAGCAGTCTCTTGACACTGGAAACAAAACATTTTATTTTCCATTAGTACTCCTCCACTTTATTCAAAACTTTTTCCTTTGTTATTTAAAGCTTTTATTTTCGCCTTAGCAAATACTATTCTATATCATATGCTTTAATAATCACGTAACCTAAGTTACCAATGATAAATTTTTTTTGAAATTAAGGTATTTAATTTTAAAAAATTTCTTTACATTTAAATTCAAAATACAAAAGCTAAAATCAGCAATGGCTTAAAACAAAAAACAGTGTATTAAATAATAAAACTTAATACACTGTTTAAAATTAAAATCTAATTAGATCCTCAACATATTTCATATCTATATTTTCTTCTAAAAGTTCACAAAGCTTATCATATTGACTTATTTTATAATCTTTATAATTAACTTCATTACTTTCTTCTATGTTTAATTCTTTCTTTAACTTATTTATAAGCTTTTCTCCAAAGTCTCCCTCATCAAAGATTCCATGAATATAAGTACCAAAAACATTTTGTTCTTTGTTCTTCATTCCAAGAACATTACCATTTTGCTCTTTTAACCATATATTCTCTTTAGCTGTAGGAACACTTTCTCCATTGTGGATTTCATATCCACTAACTTCATTTCCTTCTAAATCAAAGGCTACAACCTGCTTTGTAGTTTTTTCTTTATTAAATGATGTTACTATATTTAAAAGTCCTAAGCCTTCTTCTTCTCTTATATCACCTTCAACACCAAGGGAATCAATTATTTTTTCTCCTAATATTTGATATCCTCCACATATACCAAATATTAATTTTCCTTTAGAACTTTCATTAATTAGTGCCTCTTTAAAACCACTTTCCTTTAAATAAATTAAATCATCTATGGTATTTTTACTTCCTGGAATTATTATCATATTTGCATTTTCTAAATCCTTAGGATTTTCAGCATACCTTATACCTACATCTTTTATTCTTCCTAAAGAATTAAAATCAGTAAAATTTGACATATGAGGTAATCTAACTATTGCTATATCTATCCCTTTACCATTACCTTTTCTTAATTTAATAGAGGCACTATCTTCCTCTTCTATATCTAAATCAAAGTAAGGCATAACTCCTAAAACAGGAATTTTTATTATCTCTTCTATTTGTCTCATTGCCGGTTCAAAAAACTCTCTTTTTCCCCTAAATTTATTTATTATAACTCCTTTAACCTTTTTTCTCTCTTCTTCAGTTAAAAGCATTATAGTACCAACAATAGAAGCAAAGACTCCTCCTCTGTTTATATCAGCAACTAAAATAACATCAGCATCTGCCATTTTAGCAGTATGCATATTTGCTATATCAGTTTCTCTTAAGTTTATCTCAGCACAGCTCCCTGATCCTTCTAAAACTATTAAATCATAATCATTTGAAATGTCATTATAAGCTTCCTTTGCTTTTTCCTTAAGATATTTGTTTAATTCCTTATATTTATAAGCATCCATAGTGCAATGAACCTTACCTCTAACTATTACCTGAGTTTTAAATCCTGCACTAGGTTTCATCAATATAGGATTCATATATTCCTTAGGATCAATTTCACAGGCTTCAGCTTGTACCACTTGAGCTCGTCCTATTTCATCCCCCTCCTTTGTTACAAAGGAATTTAATGATATATTCAAAGCTTTATAAGGAGCAACCCTATATCCTTTTTTCTTAAAATATCTACAAAAGGCTGCTGCAACAGTACTTTTTCCTACGGAAGATGCTGTACCAAGAAGCATTATACTTTTATACTTCATAAAACACACCTACTTAATATCTAAGAATCCATGAGTTTCTGTTAATATATTATCTCCAATTTCAAAGTTTATTCTTTCTTTAAATAAAGGTCCATCAAAAACAAATGTATGATATTCTCCATTTTCTCCACAAGCATCTGAACCAGCTGCTTTTAATCTTTCAACTACATCTTTAGTTAAAACTTCACCTAAGAATTCTTCCCCTAAAATGCTTAATTTTACATTTTTAATTACAGTTTTGAAGCCACTATCTATAAACTCATAAGTTAGAGCTTCTCTATCTTCTTCCCAAAGTGGAAAAATAGCTTCAAGTCCTGCTTTTTCACATTTATCTTCACACCAAGTTCTATGAGCCATTAAATCAATATCTCCAAATACACAAGCTTCTGCACCCATTTCTTCTTTAATTTTCTTTAAAGCTTCAACAAATGTTTCACCATAGTTTTCTTTTCCGTTACTTGCAACTAAAACTAGAGGTATATCTAGAGATTTTGATACGTCTTTTAATAATTTATCTGGTATGCCATGGAACCAACTTCTTAAAACTTTTTTATCAACAGTAACTAATAAAGCTACTGGAGTATGTCCCGCCTTTATCATTCTATATAATGATAATGTACTATCCTTTCCACAACTATATGATACAACAAACTTTTTTTTCATATTGTCCACCTACTTCCATTTTTCTAATGCTTCTAGCATGAATTTTCTTATGTCTATTTTATATACATCTGTAATTTTAGAACTATTTAATAATTCTCTTGCTTTTCCACTACTATAAATTTTACCTTCTTTTATTAAAATTGCATCTTCACTAAACATCTGAACTAAATTTAAATCATGTAAAACTCCTATAACCGTTTTGTTATTTTCCTTTGTCCATTTATTTATATAATCCAAAATTTCAATTTGGCATTTTAAGTCTAAATGATTTGTTGGTTCATCTAAAAGTAATATCTCAGGATCTTGAGCAAAGGCTCTTGCCAAATAAACTCTCTGAAGCTGCCCTCCTGATAGCTCATTTATTAACCTATCCTTTTCACTTAATAATCCTACACTTTCAATACATTTTAAGACTATATCCCTATCTTTCTTACTAAGATTTGAAAAAATACCATCCATATGAGCATACCTTCCTAATGCAACTGTTTCAAAAACAGTATAAGAAAAGTATATTTGAGAATTTTGACTCATTAATGCAACTTTTTTAGCTAAATCTTTTCTCTTTATATTTTTAATTTCTACTCCATCTAGCTTTATTTCACCTTTATATTCTATTAAGTTAGCTAAAGCTTTTAAAATTGTAGACTTTCCACATCCATTTGGTCCTATTATAGAGATGTTTTCTCCTCTGTTAATATTGAAAGATAAATTATGTATAACATCATTTCCATCATACCCACAGCATAGATTTTTAACTTCTAACAAAATATCACCTACTTCTCTTTCCAAAATAAAGATAAGCAAAAAATGGTGCTCCAATTAATGCTGTAATTGCTCCAACTGGTAATTCTGATGGAGAAATTAGTGTTCTTGAAACTAAATCTGTTAATACCATTAAAGTTCCTCCAAGTATAATACACATTGGAATTACTATCTTATGATTAGAGCCAAATATTTTTCTAACTATGTGAGGAGTTATAAGATCAATAAATCCTATAACACCACTTAAGGCTACGGCACTTCCAGTTAAAATAGCTACTGAAACAAGTAGTGTCTTTTTAACCTTTTTAGTTTCAACTCCTATTGCTTTTGCACCTTCTTCTCCAAAACTTAAGATATCCATTTCTCTTGTATATCTTATAACCATAAAAATTCCAATTATGAAAAATGGAATTCCAGCAAAAACATATGACCAACTTTTCATAGCAAATGATCCCATTTGCCACATAGTAATTGCCTTTATATCTTCACTACATAAGGCTGTTATAGTAGTTAACATTGCACTAGTAAAAAGTGATAATACCATACCTGCTAAAATTACAGTATTGTTTGAAAGTCCTCTATCAACCTTATTGGAAAAGATAATAACGGCAAAAACCGTTAAAACACCACATAAAAATCCTATAATAGGCATAGCTAAATTTCCTATTACAGGTATTGAAATTCCAAGAACTATGTACATTCCAACACCTAAGGAAGCTCCTGATGAAACGCCTAAAGTATATGGTGATGCTAATGGATTTTTTAATATGGATTGAATTATAGCCCCACTAACTGCAAGGGAAGCTCCAACTCCAAAAGCTAATAGTACTCTAGGTAATCTAATTACCCAAATAATTGCTACGTCCTCTGGTTTTATACTAGCTCTAAGGGAAAAACCAAAAATTTTATTCCCAACTATAGAAATAGTATCCCATATACTAATATTGGAACTTCCAATGGAAGTTCCAATACAAAGTACTAATAATACTAATGGAATTGATAGTAATATTAGTAGTTTTTTCTTTTTAGATTCCTGCATATTGTTCTGGATAAATATCCTTTGCCATTTGTTTTAATGCATTTATCACATATTGGCTTCCACGTGATGATGCATTATTGTCTACTAAGAATATTTGATTATCCTTAACAGCAGTTATTGTATTCCATCCTGGACGTTTAGCAATTAAATCTGTAGCATTTTCAATATAGCTTTCATTTGTTAAAATCACATCTGGATTTGCCTTTATGACAGCTTCTTCACTTGGAGAAATCCAACCTTTTTCATTAGCAAATATATTTTCTGCGCCAACTATATTTAGTAAGCTATTTAAGAAAGTATCATTTCCAAAACTATAAAGCTTTGACCCTGACCCGATTTCAAAGTAAACAGTCTTCTTATCTTTTATAGTTTCACCTATAGCTTTAATCTTATTTACTTCGCTTTTCATTGAATCAACCATTTTGTTTCCTTCGGCTTCTGTTCCAGTTAACTTAGCTAAGAAATTGATATCTTCATATATTCCATCCATACTTTCACTAGTTGGAATATAAACTACAGGTATTCTAGCATCTTTTAAAACCTTAAATGGATCTTCTTTTCCTTCTCTATTATGACCTGAAGCTATTATTATATCTGGCTTAAGAGCTAATATGGCCTCTGCATCTGGATTTCTAAAGTCTATTTTAGGAATATCAGGATTTAATCCTTTTACATCTGCTGAATATTTATCAACACCGACTATTTTATCACCTATACCTAAACCTATTAATATTTCTGTATTAGATGGAGCTGTTGATACTATTCTTTCAATCTTTTTAGGTACTGTAAATTCAGTTCCTTCCATATCTTTCATTGTTACTGTTTTACTTCCACATCCAGTAAACATAAGTAATGCCATCATAGTTATCATTACTAAAGAAATTAATTTTTTTAAGTTTCTCATATTCTTCCTCCACTTTCACCTTTATAAATTCTTAAGTTATATGAAGGATTCCTATTTGATTTTATTTAATGATTTTAATATGTATTTTTTAATATTGCTAAGCATCCCTTACAATCTATAAAAGTAAATCTGAACTTTCTTAAATTAAGCTTAAATCATTATCAATCAAATTTATCTTTCATAAAACTTAACAATTAAAATCTTTGAGGCTTAGATTAATACGTAGAAAATAAAAAAACATACCATTTTAAGAAGGTATGTTAAGAATATTTAAAGCTTACGCATCCTATTATCCTACCCTCAGAAGATAATAGTACTTAAATAAAAGGCAGGTATCCCGACTTTGCTTCCTCCTCCATCTCGTCTTCCCACACAAAAAATGCAGTGACATATTGAGATTTTGTCTGCTTCACGGTTACTGAGGTAGTTGAAGACTTTAACTTCATTCCCTATTAAGTGAAAATCACACCAATTATTAGTTAATCAACTTGATTATATTATTATATTTTGCTATTGTCAAACATCTTAGTTTACCATAAAAGCTATTAATAATAAAAGTAATAATAAAAAACTTACTTTAAAACCTTTGAAAGCTCTTCTAAAAGCTTTTTGTTTTCTTCCCTTGTTCTAACTGCCACTCTATAGAAATTATGGTCTAAGCCAATATAATTACTACAGCTTCTTATTATTATACCTCTTCTAATTAATTCTTCTCTTAAATCTATATTTTTATTCAATTTAAAAAATATAAAATTTACTGCACCTTTAAAAATAGTAATATCTTCAAACTTTTCTAGCCCATTATATAAAAATTCATTTTCTTTTTTTATGTAAGCTATGCTGTTTTTAATATACTCAACATCTTTTAATGCTTCTCTTCCTGCATAGTCTGCCACTGTATTTACACTCCAAGGAGTTCCTACTGAATTTATTTTTTCTATAACATTAGTATTAGAACTTAATCCATATCCTAATCTTATTCCAGGAAAGGCAAATAATTTAGTTAAAGATTTTACTATAATTAAATTTTGGAAATTATTAAGTTCTTTAATAAGAGAATATCTATCATTATCTTCAACAAAGTCTAAGAAGGATTCATCAAAAACAACTATGACATTCATTTTTTTTGCTTTTTCTAATACTTTTAATGAAAAATCTTTTTCTATTAAAGCACCTGTAGGATTATTAGGATTACATAAAAATATAATATCTAATTCTTCTTTGATTTCTTCTAAAAATCCAGTATCAACTGAATAATTATCTTTTAATATATAATGGTTAACTTCACACTCTACAGAATTTAAAGCATCCTCATATTCTGAAAATGTTGGTGCCACTATAAGAGCCTTTTTAGGCTTTATTCCTCTTACTACATTAAAAATAACCTCTGCTGCACCATTTCCTAGTACTATATTTTCTAAAGCTACTTTTTCAAAGTCTGAAATTTCTTTTTTAAGTTCATAGTAAGTTATATCTGGATATCTCTCTATAGAATTTATCCCTTTAATCATGGCCTCTTTTACTTTTTCAGAGATTCCTAAAGGATTTATGTTAGCTGAAAAATCAATAATTTCATTTTCTTCTAATCCATAAACTCTCTTAATTTCTTCTACATTACCACCATGTCCTAAATTCATACAATCACCTCTAAAATATATCTAATAACAAGTGCTACTACCATTCCTAAAAAAGAAACCATTCCTAATATATTATTAGTCTTATAAACATCCGAAATTTCTATTTTCTTTTTAGCATCTCCTATGGTTGGTTTTTCTACAAGCTTTCCAAAATAGTAATTTGCTCCTCCAAGTCTTATTCCTAAAGCTCCTGCAACAGCTGCTTCTGGATGAGCACTATTAGGACTTGAATGATTATATCTATCTCTTTTGTATATTTTAAAACTATTTTTGCAATTAAGTCTTAAAATAAAAGAAGAAATTACTATAAGATAGGCTGTTAATCTAGCTGGAATATAATTAAACACATCATCAAGCTTAGCTGAGAAGAATCCAAAATCCTTATATTTGTCATTTTTATACCCAAACATTGAATCACATGTGTTTACTGCTTTATATAAGAAAGCTAAAGGTGCTCCCCCAATTCCTGCAAAAAATAAAGGTGCTATAATGCCATCTGACATATTTTCTGCTACAGTTTCCACTACAGCTCTAACTATAGCTTCTTCATCTAGATTTTCAGTATCTCTTCCTACAATATAAGATAATTGTTTTCTAGCCTTAACAATATCTCCTTCTTTTAAAATCTTAATTACTTTAAGTCCTTCAACTTTAAGCCCCTTAGCTGAAATACAAAAATAAATAAGTATTCCAGATACTATGATTCCTAAAATAGGATTAATCTTATTAGCAATATGTACAATTCCTAAAGTTACTCCAAAGGTTATGAAAACTATAAAAAGCCAAGCAAAGAAGCCTGCAATCTTAAGATTTTTCTTGAAAACCTTTCTCCAAAGCTTTTCCATATTAGATGCTAGTTTTCCTATATATCTAATAGGGTGATATGGATTATTAGGATCTCCTATTATTAGGTCTAAAACATATCCTATTATAATTTTTATCATTTCTAAAACCTTTCTATTATTTCTAGTCTTAAATTATCTATTATGTCTTTTTCAAACTCTAGACTTGAAAAATCTCCTTTTAAGTTATTGATATCCTGTTCAACTCTTAACTTATATCCTCCTCCACACTTAGGTTGATAAGTATAGAAATCTAATTTATCCTTTTCAAAGAGTTCTAAAATACAAGCTATACTTCCTCCATGACATACTATTAAGGCTTCCTCTTCTCCCTCTTCCTTAAGGATTAGAAGTAATTTTAAAAATGCTTTTTTTATTCTCTTTTCAAAATCCCTTCTTGATTCACCATTAGGACAGGAAACTTCCTTGCTTTCATCTAAAATCCAGTCTAAATATTCCTTGTCTTCCTTTAGCATTTCATAAGACTTTAGTTCAAAATCACCAAAATTATACTCACTAAATTCCTTTATGACTTCATACTTCTTATTTGGATATAAAATATTAAATGTTTCATTAGCTCTTTTTGCTCCACTTGTAAAATTCCTTTTACATATTGGCAAACTCACACTCTTTCTTTTTTCCTCTAATTCTTTTTTTCCTTCCTCACTTAAAGGCACATCACTTATTCCACAATAAAGTTTATTTTCATTGCAATAAGTCTTCCCATGTCTAACTAAATAAATTATCATCTTATTATTCATCCTTTAATTTTGTTGGTATTCCAAAAAATATTCTATAAACTTCTTCACTTTCCTTTGATAAAAACTGAAGAACCTTACCAGTCTCTTCTCTCCATAATCTTTCCTCTTTCTTTAAAGGAACTATTCCTGAAGATATTTCATCACAAATTAAAATTTTATCTTTTAATAATTCTTTTTTTTCCTGAAAAAAGCTTAAAGACTCTTTTCCTTGTAAGGCATTAAAATAAATTAATCTATCTATGCCACTAATAACCTTTTTAGAAAAGTCTATAGAATCTTCTTTGCAATAAAATATTTCTTCTTCATTTATGCCTAACTTTTCTTTTACATACTTTAGCTTTCCATTATATGCACCGCCAAATAAAAGTTTCAAAAGTTTCTCCTCCTTAAACAATTCCTAAAACTAAAATCCCTGTAAATTCCATAAGAACAAGAATATATCCTGCAACATCTCCATTTATTCCACCTAATTCTTTTTTTACTTTTAAAAGTAAAATAAGAGAAATAAGTCCCATTGCTAAAATAGCTATTAAATAATTTATTCCTAAGGTGAAAAATGTTATTAATGCAACTAATACATATGTTCCTAATAAAATTATTTCATCTACTTTTCCAGTTCCTTCTTTAAAGAATTTTGCCAAAGAACTTTGTCCAAGCATCTCTTGACTTACAATAAAGTATCCATTTATTGCTCTTGATGCTATTGGTATGAGTATTAATATTCTCATATCTAAGTTTTTATTTAAAACAGTAAACATTCCAGCAAATTCTACTAATAGTAATAAAACTACAGAAATAACTGAAAAAGCTCCAACTGTAGAATCCTTTAAAATTCTAAGCTTTGTTTCCTTATCTCTTCTAGAAAGAAGTGCGTCAGAAACATCCATAAAACCATCTAAATGTAAGAATCCAGTTAAAATATATGGCACCGTTAAAATAAGAGCTACCATAAGCATAATTGGTACATTTAGCTTACTTAATGCAAAAAAACTTAAATACCAAAGTGCTCCTATAATTAATCCTATTAAGGGATAAAGCTTCATTATATGTTTTGCAGCCCTATCATCCCATTCATATTTAGGCAATGGAATCACTGTAAACATGCTTAAGGTCATATTTATAGCCTTATAAAAAATTTTCATCTATTAAACCCTCCTCTCCTTTATGAAATATTAAGTTTCCAAAGGAAGCTTCTATAACCACGTCTGAGAAAGAAGCTAATTCACAATTTATTTTACCTAATTCTCTTTTAAAAGACTCAGTATAAGAGTCATATTTAATTCCATCACTAAAAACATAATCTGAAACTATTACTAAATTGGAAACCTTAGTTCCTAGACTCTTTATGTCCTTTAAAATATTACTATGTACACTTTCATTAAATTCTTTTCCCACAAACATCTCATTAGTAACTAAAGATGTTAAACTGTCTAGTAAAACAGTATCTTCCTTAGAAAATTCATGAAATATCTCATTTAAATTTCTATGTTTTTCAATGGTTTTAAAATCATATTTTTCTCTATTCTTCAAATGATTTTCTATTCTCTTTAAATCCTCTGAATCATAAGGGTTCATAGTAGCTAAGTAATAAAGCTCCTCTTTTCCTTTTTTTGAAAGATTACTACTATAAAATTCAGCATAAGAAGATTTGCTACTCTTAGCGCCTCCAATAATTAAAACTATCATAACTAATCAAATTAACTCCTATAATATTTTTAAAACTTTAAAGAACAATATAACATTCTTCATCCTTTACATCTTCTAAATAGCTGTTATCTATATTTCCTTCTTCAAAGGTTGCCATATTATTCATCATGGCTGTTGCAAAATCAATTACTGAGAAAGCTATTGGACATCCACTTCCTTCTCCTAATCTCATATTTAAATCTAACATAGGATCTAAACCTAACTCTTTTATAGCTAACTCATATCCTATTTCTTGTGATTTATGAGATGTAAAACAGAATTCTTTAACTAAAGGATTTAATCTATTAGCTAAAAGGGCTGCCACAACGGATATAAATCCATCTATTACTACAGGTATTCTATAGAAAGCTGCGCCTAAAAATACACCTGTCATTGCTCCAATATCATATCCTCCAACCTTTGAAATAATATCAATAGGATCTTCAAAATTAATATTATGTTTTTTAACCACTTCTTCTACAATTCTTTTTTTCTTTTCAAAAGAAGCATTATTTATTCCGCCACCTTTTCCTACTACTTGAGAAGTTTCACATCCAATAAGGGCTTTTAATACCGCTGCTGAAGTAGTGGTATTTCCTATTCCCATTTCACCTACTCCAAGTATTTTATATCCCTTTTCTTTAGCTATTTTCACAGCTTCTATTCCAATTTCTAAGGATTTTTTAGCTTCTTCATAAGTCATAGCTGGTTCCTTATAAATATTTTTAGTTCCCTTTGATATCTTTCTATTTATAACTCCTTCTATAACTTCATCTGAATTAATTCCTACATCAAAAACCATTAAATCTGTTCCATTAGCTTTTGCCAATGTAGCTACTCCAGTAGTACCTTTTATAAAGTTTTTTGTTTGAAGTAAAGTTACACATTGAGGTGCTGAGGCTACTCCTTCTTCTTCAACTCCATTGTCAGAAGACATTATAATAACACACTTTTTATCAATATTATTAAACATATTTCCAGTTATTCCAGATAACCTTATGGATATATCTTCTAGTTTTCCTAAACTTCCTAAAGGTTTAGCTAAAGAATCTACTCTATTTTTAGCTTTTACGATCATGTCATTATCTAAACCTTGTATTCCTTTTAACACCTCATTTAACATTATCCTTTTCCATCCCTTCTTATTTTTTGATATAATATTTTCATTAGAATATAAGGAGATTAAGATGACTAACAAAATGAAAAATCATAAGATAACCAAACTAGGTGGTCTTAATAACTCAAATTATTTATTAGAGTGTGAAAATAATAAATATGTTTTAAGAATACCTAGTAAAGATAATAAAAATAATTTTTCAGAGGAAAATTTTGTTTTAATATTTGCTAATTTGAACAAGCTATCCCCCCCTATTATATATCATAATAAGGATAATGGAATACTAATAAGCAAATTTTTAGAAGATTCAAAGGTAAATATGAGTACATTTACATCTTTAGAATTCCTTGAAAAACTCTCAATTAATTTAAAAAAACTACATATTCTTAAGTGTGAACATATTTTTAATCCTTTTGAACATATAAGAAAAAATTTTCATATTTTAAAATCTAAAAACTTTAATTTTCATGAAGACATTGATTTAGTCTTAAATAAATTAAATATTCTTGAAGAAAAATTAAGCAAAAATATGACTCTTGGCCTTTGTCATAATGATTTAAACTCTTCAAATGTACTATATCATAATAAAAATGTTCTTTTTATTGATTTTGAATTTTCTGCCATGTGTGATATATTTTTTGATTTAGCTACTGTATCATGGATGCTGGATGAAAAAAAGAGATATTTTTTAATAAAAAGTTATTTTGGCTACTACTCTTATGAATTAATGGAAAAATTAGAAAATTACCTTTTTGTAGTTAAGCTTTGGAATGCTTCTTGGAGCTTCTTAAAGTCTTTAAATACCAATTCTACATATGATTATAAATTAGGTGGAAATATGATCATAGATGATTTATTATCCACTCTATAAAAGGGCTGTATCAAAATATAACAATAAAACTTACAAACAGTATGAAGAGAATATCTAGATAAGCTTTAGAATTTAAATTATTACGTAGAAAATATCACGTTAAAAAGCTGAGACTGTTAATTTCTTAGGAATACAATCTCACAAAGTTCAATTGCATAAGTTCAAAATTCAAAATTAAAAATTTGGACTTTCACTTAAAATCTAGTAATTCTCGGAATATGTTTGTAAGTTTTATAAAAAGTTATTTTGATACACTCCCATATATATACATAGAATAATTATTAAATATAATTCATCTTTTAAAAATTTTATTATTTTTTATTGCAAAGATTCATTACTACTCTTAAATATAAATTTATTGCTGGGAATAAATCTTCTTCATTAAAATCAAACCTAATAGAATGATGTTCATCCTTCAAGTCACTTCCAAACATTATATAAGATGCCTTTCCTCCAATTTTCTGTACTCTTTTCATCATATAACATATATCTTCACTAGCACCAAAGTCTTCCTCATCTATTATATTGTTATATCCCTTTATATTTTTTGCTTCCCATTTAATAATATCAATTAACTCTCTATCACTACTACCACTTATAGATCTTCCTAAACAAGATATTTTCACATGATTATCATGCATATCTGCAGAAGCTTTTAGAATTCTAGTTGCATAACTTTCCATATATTCATTTAATTCTGTAGTTTCTCCTCTAGTCTCTACTTCCATAAAAGCTTTTCCAGGAATTACATTTCTACCACTCCCTGCAATTAACTTTCCTACATTTATTCTTGTTATGCCTTCACCATTTCTTGGTATAGCATCTAAGTTTAATACTGCTGTAGATGCAGAAAGCAAAGCATTATGCCCTTTTTCAGGTGCAACTGCGGCATGGGAAGACTTCCCTGTAAATTCAGCATTAATTTTAGATGTTGCTAAAAATCCCTTTGTTCCACAGATTATTTCTCCTGATTTCCTTGCCTTTATTCCTATGTGTCCACTTAATAAATAATCTACATCATCTAAGATTCCTGATTGAGCCATTGGATTTCCACCACATACACTTTCTTCTCCAGGTTGAAAAATAAGCTTTATTGTTCCATTAAAATATTCCTTAAATCTAATAATTCCTTCTGCAACTCCAAGGCCAATAGCTATATGGCCATCATGTCCACAGGCATGCATAACTCCCCTATTTACAGAAGAAAATCCATTTTTAAAAGGAAAATGCTCATTATTTTCGCATTCAAGAACTTTTACTCCATCTATATCAAATCTTAAAGCAATAGTTGGGCCTTCTCCATTTTGTAAAATCCCAACTACTCCAGTGTATCCCCCAATCATATAATCACTTAATTCTTTATAGGCACCTTGTTTTAAGGATTTTTCATAACTTTTCTTTAAGTCAAGTTCATTTGGTACATCTAACCTATGCTCTTCACTTATTATTTCTTTTCCTATTTTTATTTCATAACCCATTTCTCTTAAATGTTTTCCAATTAAAGAAGATGTTCTAAATTCTTTCCATGCACTTTCAGGATATTTATGAAAATCCCTTCTATAATTAATTATTTTTTCTTTAATCTCACTTAAAAACTTCTCAATATCCAATTTTAATCCTCCACATTAAATAATTTTTAAAAATACATATATCTAATAATACTTAACTTTTTTATATAATAAACCTTTTAAAAAATTATTAATGTTTAAATTAATTTTTTACATAAAAAAAGCAAGTCCTAAAAAGAACTCGCTTTTTACTTATTAATGACTACATCCATGATGATTGCATGTATGTGTGCTTGAAAACTCTTTTAATTCACCTTTTTTTAATGCTTCTAAATTAGCTTCTATATCTCCATCAGTAGCTTTGTAAACTTTAATTCCCATAGAATTTAATTTACTTATAGCACCAGCGCCAATACCACCAACAACTACAGCATCTACAACTTCACCTGATAAAGCTTTTATTGGTTGACATTTTCCATGTTCATGACCTAAGTCACCATTTCCTACAGTAGTTACTTCATCTTTTTCTAAATCACATATTACGAAAGTTGGAGCAGTACCAAAATGACCATATGGTACACTTTTAACTCCTTCATTATTTTTAACTGGGAAACAAATTCTCATTATATTTTCCTCCTTCAAATTTTTATTATTTATGCATTTAGCATGTTTACATATTTTATTGCATTTTTCATAAGTATTTTCTTTTGTTTTTATATTATTATCATCATTTACGATATAATCAATTAAGATATTAATGCTTTCTAACTGTTCTATATTTAAATCATAAACAATGTGATAACCTATTTTATATCCAATTACAAGATTAGCATCTTTTAATACTTTTATTTGTTGAGATACAGCAGATTCTGAAATGCTAAGTTCTCTAGCTATCCCCTTTGCACACATAGATTTTTTATTTATAAGATGCAATATATTTATTCTAGTTTCATCTCCTAAAGCTTTAAATATCTTTATTCTTTCTTCCATAAATCACCTCTTATTTTTAATTAAGCATTTCCTTAATTAAATTCTACTCCTATTTTTGTAAAAATTCAATATTTAATTAAGTATTTTCTTAATTAAATTTATTTTTTTAATATTTTACTTTGTTTTATAGTAGTTGATTTTAACTAAAATAGATTTAATTATTTAAAAACTAAAAAAGAGTGATTTTAAAACCACTCTTTTTATTTAAAATTTATTATTTATTAGAAGCTTTCCATTCATCTAATTGTTTTTGCATTTCAGTTTTTATATCATCTAATCCAGCTGAAGCTAACTTTTTATTTAAGTCATCTAATCCTTTTACTGGGTCTACTGAACCTGTGTATAAAGATCTTTCAAACTCTTGTAATACGTTATTAACTGCTGATATTTGAGTTGTAACTGGTTCTGTATTAAACTTAAATCCTAATATCTTTGAAGTCTTTGCGCCTTGATTGAACTCTTCAAAAGCATCCCATTTATCTTCTGGGTCAACATCTAAAACATAAGTATCAAATAAGTTTCCATAAGCCCAGCTTGTTACGCTGTAACTATTTTTCTCTGGTCTCTTAATTTGCTTATCATTAATCTTTTCGTAATGACTTCCTTCTAATCCAAACATTAACATATTTCTTAATGTAGAATCAGTATTTACTAAATTTATAAGTTCCATAGCCTTTTCTGGATTCTTAGATGTTGCTGATATAGCAGTCATAGCTCCAGTTGTTGAGTTATTTGTAACATATGCAGGAATTATTGGTGATGTTACAACCTCTCTACCTAAAGATTGTCCCCAACCATTTTCAGCATATGGTTGTCCATCAGCTTTCCATACAAATCTCTTAACTTCATTTTGCATATTATTAACTGCTGCATCTTGATTTATATATCCCTTTTCATAGTATTCTCTTAACTTAGTCATCATAGCTTTCATTTCTTCTGTCTCGTACATATTTTGTACAGTTAAAGTATCATCATTAAAGAATACTCCTAAAGGTCTCATTATTTCGTCAAACTCTAATGGAATTGAATCTCCTTGAGTGTAGAATGGAACAAAATCTGGTTCCTTCTCTTTTATGATTTGTAACCATGGTTCTAAATCTTCTACTGAATGTATGTCTTGATATGGAATGTCATATTTCTCAACAAGCTCCTTATCAAATACCCACATAGGTGCTAATGCTATTTCTTTTTGGTTTGGAACTGCGTATATTTTTCCATCAACCTCAGCACCCTTCCAAAGTCTTTCATCTATAACCCCTTTAAGATCTGCTCCTTGTTTATCTAATAAATCATTTAATTCAAGGAAAGCACCTTTTCTAGCATTTTCTAAGTATGGGAAAGCCCATGAACATGTAAATGCTAAATCATAATCTTCTCCTGAGTTAGCTAATACATTCATCTTTTGAGTATAATCACCAAAGTCAATATGTTTTATGTCTACAGTAGCATTTATTTTATCTTTTATATATTTATTTACTTCCTCTTCTACTAATTCTCCATCAGTTTGAGGTTGCCCTATTACATACCATACTAAGTTAACTGGTTCTTCACTTGCTGCTCCTCCCTCTGCTTTTTTGTCACTTGAGCCACATCCTGTAAGCATTACAGATGTAGTCATTACTCCTCCTAGAATTAATGCTAATAATTTTTTGTGTTTAAGCATTTTTTTTCCCCCTCATATTACTATTTTTACACCATTTAGATCCCTTAATTACAAAGTCTAAACAAACGTTTACAATAATTATATGCTTTATCAAATGTAATTAAAATTAATATGATAATCATATATTTTTTAGTGTTCTGTTTGAGAAGCTTTAAGTAAATTAAAGTTTCTATAGTTAATTTATAACATAACAATAAAAAAGTCAATATTTCCAAAAAGTTGTAAATATTCACCTCTAAGTGGCTATTTCATTGGCTTTCAAGAGTTTTTCATATTAAAATCTTTATATATATATTCTGTTAACTTTTTAAATAATTTAAAAAGTTTGAAATATTTGTAATAAAACTATTATCATTTGAATATTTTTATTCTTTATTTAATCATATATGATTAAAGTGGATAATATATTTTTAACCTTAAACTTTTAGTATTTTTACTTAATTTTCATTAGTTTTATAGATCAATATAATAAAACTCTAAATATCTTCTTTAAACTTTTTAATTGTATTTATTAGTATTTATATTTATTATTTTACTTTTTATTTAATATTTGTTAACATTATAAAAAAGTATATTTATATAGAATATTACTCATTTAAGGAGATGATTAAAATGCAAAAACTTTTACTTGCTTTAATAGTAGGACTCGGTGGATTTTTAGGTGCATCCTTGAGATATCTTATTTCAATTTTTGCAGCTAAAAATTTTGGAGGAAACTTTCCATATGGTACATTGCTTGCAAATATTTTAGGTGCTCTTTTAATAGGTTTCATTATGGAGTTCAGTATGGATAGTGCATTAATCTCATCTAATATGAAACTTTTTTTGACTACTGGCATTATGGGTGGTCTTACTACATTCTCTACTTTTTCCTATGAAACAGTTAGTATGTTAACTAATGGTAATATCACTTTAGGAATAGAAAATATAATATTAAACTTATGTTGTAGTTTATTGTTTGTTGTAATAGGGCAAAAACTTGCTAGAATATTATTTTAATTTTTAGGAGGATTATTTTATGAGAAATGAATTTAAAGGTAGCTTTTTAAAAATATTTATTGATGAATCTGATAAGTATAATGGTGAACCACTTTACTCAGAGATATTAAAAGTACTAAAAAAAGAAAATGTCTTGGGAGCAACTGTAATAAGAGGAATTGAAGGTTTAGATAGCCATCATAAGATACATTCTGATTTTATTGAAATACTTGCTAGAAACTTACCTATAGTAATAGAAGTTATTGAAAGTAAGGAAAAAATAAATAAATTAATAAAAATACTTGAGCCTATGATAGAAACTGGAACCATTACAGTTATAGATAACATTCAAGTAATATCTTTAAATAAAAAAACAGACTAAAAAGTCTGCTTTTTTATTTTCCAATCATTTAATTGTCTTTCTAATTCTTCCTTTACCTTATCTATTCCAGCACTTTCAAGCTTATTAATAAGCTTTGAAACATATTCATCTGTATCTACTAATCCAGTATATAAACTTCTTGTAAACTCTTCAAGGACAGCATTTACAGACTCTAATTCAACACTTACCTTACTAGTGTCAAACTTAAATCCCAAGGCTTGAGATACATGTGAATTATTATTAACTTCTTTAAATTTATCCCATTTATTTTCTGGTTCATCTTCTAATACGTATGTTATAAATAAATTTCCTAACGTGTAGTAATCAACCATATAATTTTTAGATTCTTCTAAAAGCCTAATTTTATTATTTGAAATCTTTTCATAGTGAACTCCTTCAATTCCATAATTAATAAGATTTCTTAAATACTTATCTGTATTTAAAAGATTTAAGAACTCCATAGCTTTTTCAGGGTTTTTTGAATTTTTTGATATGGCGATCATAGAACCATTTACTGATCCATTTGTAATATAACTTTCTAAAATTGGTGTAGCAACAACCTCTCCTCCACTTTTAATAGACCAAATTTTTTCAGCATAAGGCTGACCATCAGCTTTAGTTACAAATCTTTTAGTTGAAAAATCACCAGCATTCCCAATTTTAGTATTGGTATATCCAAGTTCCTTATATCTCCTCATAGTCTTTAAACTATTAATCATCTCTTCAGTTTTAAATATATTTACTACCTCAAAGTTATGACTTTCTAAATTTATTCCTAAAGCAGGGCTTAATTGATCCCAAATCATAGGAACTGAATAACTATCATCAACGTAAAAAGGAATTACCCCTTCTTCATTTTCTTTAATTAACTTTAACCAGGGTTCTAAATCTTCTAAAGTTTTTATATTCTTATATGGAATATTATATTTATCTACATATTCTTTAGAAAACACCCACATAGGCATATTAACTATCTCTTTTTGATTTGGAATAGCATATATGGCACCATCTATTTCTGCTCCCTCCCAAAACTTTTTATCAAGAGCTTTATAAACATCCTTTCCATAATCTTTAATTAAATTATTTAAATTAAGAAAATTCCCTTCCTTTGCGTTAGGATAATAATCATTAGCCCAAGAAGATGTGAATACAAGGTCAAAATTTTCTCCTTCTTTAGTTTTATTATTCATTACCTTTGTAAAATCAGCATAATCTACAAATCTAATATCAATAGTTGCATTTATTTTTTTAGTTAAATAGTTATTTATTTCACTTTCAACCCTATCCATATCAGCAGGTTCTATTCCAATAGTGTACCAAACCAGCTCTATATTTTCATTATTTAAACGTTTAATATAGTTTCCGTTTTTAATTATACTAAATATTATTAGAAATATCATAAGTAATGCACTTATAATAATTAAAAGAGATTTTTCTAATTTCCTCAATATTAGACCTCCTTTTTTTTTATTACATCTACATTATATTTTGTTTCTCCAATTCTTTAAATGAATATTTTTTATATAATATTACTTTTTTTTATAAACTTATTTACATACTTATAGTAGACTTATTAAAAATTTAGTAATAAAATATATTTACTACTTTCAGGAGGTGATAGGATGAATTTCATTCAAAATATAGATATCAATATACTTTATTTTATACAAAATAATATTCAAAATAAGTTTCTTAATCCAATAATGATTTTTTTCACTTCATTAGGTAATTTAGGATTTATATGGATTGCCATAAGTATTTTACTTATAATATCAAAAAAATATAGAAAAATAGGGTTATTAACCTTAGCTGTTTTAATTGTTAACACTATACTTGGTGAAGGAATTCTTAAACATATTATAGAAAGATCTAGACCCTTTGCTACATATGAAGGTTTGCATATAATTATACCTAAACCAAGTAGTTATTCTATGCCCTCTGGCCATACTTCTGCATCCTTCGCAGCAGCATTTATGTTAGCTTATTATTTTAAAAATATAAGAATATATATATATTCATTAGCTTCCCTAATAGCTTTTTCTAGAATATACTTGCTAGTTCATTATCCAAGTGATGTATTAACAGGTATTTTACTAGGATATTTAAGCTTTTTAATAGTAAGAAAATCTTATAGTCTTATAAAAAACAAAGAAGATCAAAGAAAGTCTTTTTAGACTCTCTTTGATCTCTTTTTTATTTTTGATAATACTCTTTCATAATATTTTATACTATTTTTTAAAGTTGTAACAACATATTCTTCATTTGCTCCAGTGCTAGTTTCTCCAGTAAGCATAAACCCTGTAACACCACACCTAATAAAATGATATATATCATTTAATTCATTTATTGTAGGTTTATTTTGTTTATTCCTAATAGATGAAAGTACATTTGTGGCTACTATTATTGATTTATTCTCATTTTTTAAAGCATATAATATTTTTTCTTGCACTATAGGAACATTTAATATTCCAATTTCTGCTGTTAGATCTCCTCTTGCTATAACTATTCCATCTAATTCCTTAGCAACTTCTTTAATATTATTTATTCCTTCATTAGTTTCAATTTTCCCCCACAATTTAGGAATAACTTGATTCGACTTTAAATTTCTAAAAACAATATTTTTAAACTCTCTACATTCTTCCATATAAGAACAATAAGAATAATCTATAATATCTACTTTATTATCTATGGCAAATTTAATATCTTCTAAATCCTTTTCGCTTACCCCCCAATTTTTCCTATCTAAATTCGGAAGATTACATCCCTTTTCTTTTCTAACTACACCGCCTAATTTAACCTTAGTCTTTATTAATCCATTATTATTGCTTATTACTATGAATTCCATAGTGGCATCTTTCATATATATCTTTTTAAATTTATTGTTATATATAAACTTATTTTTTATATTTAAAGGTATAAGCTTATTTCTATCAATATTCTTAAGATAAATATCATAAGTTTCTTCTGAACAAAAATAAACTAAATCACCTGCATTAACCTTAAATGTTCCATATATATTATTAGCTACCCTAATCTTATTTCCCTGTAAGTCTAAAAGAACTTTTACATCCTTATGATTGCTTCTTATGTAATCTATACAACATTCTACATCTCTATGCTTGCCATGAGATAGATTCATCCTAATTATATTGCCTCCACCTTTTACTATGTTATCTATTTTATTGAAGATTTCATTTTTACTCTGTTCACTTTTGCTTATAAACCTTGTATTTATACTGCCTATAATATCCATAACTTCCCCCATAAATATTGCTACTCATTGATTTATATGCATAATAAGCTTTAAATATTATTTATATATCTTATCAATTAAAAATGCTTAACATAATAATATTTGTTACTACTAATTTTATTCCTTAAAATACTGATTATAATATTAGTATTTTAGAGAATAAAAATTTTTATAGAGAAACCTCCAAATTAAAAGAAGTTATATCAAAAAACTATAAACTCTATGTTTAAGTCTTGATAAAACTTCTTTAAAATAAGGCTATATTTAAACTACTGTTGATTTTTTAAGTATATATCTTCAAATCAATATTAAATTAAAACAGAGCCTAAAGTAAAATCTTAATACTTAAACATCTTAATTAAAGAAATAAGATTAGCTTACTTCATTAATTATTCTATATAGTGCATCTGCTAATTTTTCTTTATTTATACTTTCCACTTCAGTATCACTTATATTTATAATTAAGCATAAAGAGTCTAAATTTTTTACTAAATATAATCCTTTTCCACTTTTAATACTTATCTGTGAAAGGCCTATATAATCAACCATATCTTCTAAGTTTAAGGATACAACACGCCTAAGAATTTGATCATCACCTAAGATTTCTATTCTCTTATCTTCTCCTATGCTCTTAGTTATTCTTATAAATATATCTGCCTTTGTATTATTAGATAATAACACTTTTTTAAAAAAACTTTCTCCTAAGCAACATTCTTCATTAAAACAATCTATGGTAAGATTTTCATCTTCCTTTAATTTTTTTATTAACACTTTTCTTAAATAGGAGTCATTTATATCTAATGCATATTTCACTATAAATCACCTCCTTAATTCTAAGGACAATTGTAATATATATTATTCATTTTCTAAAAAAAAGTTCTACTAAAAACATAAGTTTCATAAATTAAACTGAAGGAGGTGATAAATTTGATAAAAAAAATTACTAAAATATTTTTAATAACCTTATGTTTTTCTCTTCTTTTAATTTCATGTTCTAAAATTAATATTCCTTCTAAGGAAAAACCTTCTTTAAACTATCACACTAAAAATTTAAGTGAACTAGTTTCTAAGAATAATATAAAAATCAGATTATTAGATATGAATATTTATAGTGAAGTAATTGTTGATAATGAAGATGTAAGAATTATTGATGACTTATTAAAAAGCCTAAAAGATTCTAACTTTATAAATGAGGAACCTTTACCTAATAAACCTTTATATAAAATTTTTATTGATTTAAATAGTGAAAAGTATGTAATAGATATTTATGGAGATGATTTAATAACTCTTTATCCTTGGGATAGTGATGTAAGCAAGGATTACTTAAGTTTAAAAGATATTCCTAATTCCTTTAAATTAGAACCATTCTGCCAATATGTGTTTAATAAAAAACAATAAAAAAAGATATAGTATTTAGTAGTGATTTATACTAAATTCTATATCTTTATTAATAATAGATTGTTTATATTTATTTGTTTTTATTTAATTCTTCTAAAAGTTCAAATACACGCTTTCTATATAAGGGATGAATCTTATAAGGAGCAATTTCATTTAATGGCTCTAAAACAAAACTTCTTTCATGCATTCTTGGATGTGGAAGTATAATCTCTTCATCTTCACTTATTAAATCATTAAAAAATATTATATCTAAATCTATTGTTCTAGGACCCCACTTAATCTTTCTCTCTCTTTTAAGCTTTTGCTCTACACTTAATAAAAACTTTATTAATTCCTTTGGGCTTAAAAGAGTTTTTATTTTACAAGCACCATTTAAAAATTCATCCTGCTCAGTATATCCCCAAGGTTCTGTCTCAATTAAATTAGATCTTTTTATAATTTCAGTATGATAAGCCTTATTTATTTCATTTAAAGCTTCTTCTATATAATATTTTTTATCTCCTATATTAGACCCATATGAAAGGTATGCCTCATTCCATCCTCTCTCTATTTCTATAGATACAGTATCTAAACTTCTTAATATAGGTGCCCATGGTTTCTTTAAAGAAACTTTCACTTTTTTTACAAGAGGGTATTCTAATAATATAAACTCACATAATTTTTCTGCTGCAGTTTCTATTAAATCATAGCTTTGCTTTTTAAACTCTTCTTCAACCTTATGTGCAAGTTCTCCATAATGAACAGATTTACTTAAATCTCCAGTAACTCCAGCCTCTCTAGTATCTAAGAAAAGTTCTATGCTTAAAACAAATTTTTGTCCAAGTCTCTTCTCCTCTTCAAAGACTCCATGATTACCAAAAACCTCAAAATCTTTAATAATAATTTTATCCATGAAATCTAACTCCTATCTTCTTACCATAGCATCAGTCATAAGGGCATTTCTCTTATTTTCTAAAACATCATGAACTCTTACAAATTCACACCCTTTAATTATTCCAAGAGTAGTTGTAGCTAAAGTCCCTTCTAATCTTTCATCTGTTGGAAGATTTAAAGTATTACCTATTACTGATTTTCTTGATGTTCCTAATAAAACTGGATAGTCCATATTGCAGAACTCATCTAATCTATTTAATACTTCTAAGTTTTGCTCATAATCCTTTGCAAAACCTATACCTGGGTCTAAAATTATATTTTCTTTCTTAACTCCAGCATCTAGGGCTATCTTTATACATTCTTCCATATCAAATTTCATAGTTTCTATGATGTCATCACCATATTCATTATCATTTCTATTATGCATTATGCAACAGGGTACTCCATATTTAGCAGCCACAGTAGCCATATATTTATCCTTTTTAAAGCCCCATACATCATTTATTAAGTCTGCACCTGCTTTTATAGCTTCCTCTGCCACTCTTCCCTTATATGTATCAACTGATATAGGTATATCAAATTTTTCTCTTAAGGCTTTTATTACAGGTACTACTCTATTTAATTCCTCTTCTTCACCAACTGGTGTATGAGTTGGTCTTGTTGACTCTCCTCCAATATCTATTATGTCAACACCATCTCTAATCATCTTCTCAGCTCTCTTTAATGCTAACTCAATATCATTATATTTTCCACCATCTGAAAATGAATCAGGAGTCACATTTAAAATTCCCATTATGTATGTTCTTTTTCCTATTTCAAACTCTTTATTTCCTATTTTCACAAAAGTTCCCCCTTAAATAATTATGTCTAAATTCTTTTTTTCTTTGCTCCACTTACAAAGTTTTTCAGCATTACATAAAAAACAGCTTCTTGATTTTTTATCAGCTAAGTAAATAATTTTATCTAATCCTTCTGCTTCACTATTTCTGTGATTTAAAATTCCACTTAAAATAATCTCTATTTCCTCTTTATTAAAATCACATTCCTTTAAAATATCCAAACTCAATTTATAAGAAGCCTTATTATGTTTTTCTCCACCTTCATATTCTACCCATCGTCCTATATCATGGAGAAGTCCTATTGCATATATAACTTCCTTAGATACATTTATTTTTTCCTCTAAGACCATTATGTAGGCAATTCTTGATACATCTAAAAAATGCTCTAAGTTATGTTTGCAAAAAATCCTATCTTTTTCACAGAAAGAATTCTTATTTAAATAGTCTTTATACTTACTATTATTAAGTATCTTATTTATTCTCTCCATAATAAACACCTCAAAGAATTAAGATTTACATAGAAATCATTCTAAAAACATCATTTTTTAAGCTTTCATCTTCTAAGAACTTTCCTCTATAAGTTGTTGTTACTGTTTTTGCACCTGGTTTTCTAACTCCTCTCATAGTCATACACATATGTTCACCTTCTACAACTACCATTACACCTTGTGCATCTAAGTATTCCATTATAGAATCAGCTATTTCCTTTGTAAGCCTTTCTTGAAGTTGTGGTTTTTTTGAATAAACCTCAACACATCTAGCAAGTTTAGATAAACCTACAACTCTTCCATTTGGTATATATGCTATATGAACTTTTCCATAGAAAGGAACTAAATGATGCTCACACATAGAATAGAAAGTTATATCCTTTTCTAAAACAAGATCATTGCTATCAACTTCAAAAGTTTTACTTAAATGCTCCTTTGCATTCATTCCTATTCCTGAAAATATTTCTTCATACATTCTTGCAATTCTATCTGGAGTTTCTATTAATCCCTCTCTATTAACATCTTCTCCTATTGCTTCAAGTATTAATTTCATTCCTTCTTTTATCTTATCTTTATCGATCATTTTGCCCTCCATATTTAAAAGCTTATAATAGAATTGTCATATTTACTTTTTATTTCTTCTATTAAGTCTTTTTCCCCAAAAAATTTATCTTCAAATTGACTTACTCTCATTATTCCAAGAAGGGAATTACTTATAAAAACCCCTTCACTATTTCTTAAGTCTTCTATATTATAACACCCTTCTTCAATTTGAAAATTATTCTTTATCCATCCTCTAATTATTCCATCTAAAAGACCACAACTTACCTTTGGAGTACATATCTTATTATTCTTAATAAAATATATATTACTAGTAGCCCCTTCTGTTAGCTCTCCTCTTTCATTTAAAAATATCACTTCATCAAAGCCTTCATCTTTAGCCTTTTCCTTTTCCATAATATTTTCAATATAGCAAGTGCTCTTTAAATAAGTTAATTTAGAGGTGCTATTTCTTCTTACTTCACTAAGCTTTAGAGAAAATCCTCTATTGTAATCTTCTATGCCATAAGGAATATCTCTAGTTGAATAAATTATATTTTTTTCAGTAAGAGTTATCTTTAAAGCTTTATTTCTTATTTTTTCATTTTTAATAAACTCTCTTAATTCCTCTTCATTAATATTAAAAGGAATATTTAAATTTAAGCATCCATGTTTTAGTCTTTCTAGATGTTCCTTTAAAAACACTCCATTATTTAATACAAGTATAGTTTCAAAAATTCCCCGTCCAAAAAAAACAGAAGAATCTATGGTAAGTGAACATTTTTCAACCATACTATAACCTTTTTTATTTTCTCCTATATAAATCACTTTATATCACAACCTAATTATAATACTCTCATTAAAGCCTTTGCCTTATCTAAAGTTTCCTCATATTCCATCGCTTCTTCTGATTCAATAGTTATGCCTCCACCTACTCCAAAATAAGCCTTATTATCTTTTGTTAATATAGTTCTTATTACTATATTAAAATCACAATTCCCTCTTAAATCAAAATAACCTATGGCCCCAGTATAAATTCCTCTTCTAAGTCCTTCTAGTTCCTCTATTATCTCCATACTTCTTATTTTAGGAGCACCTGTTATAGAACCTCCTGGAAAACATTCTCTTATACATTTTACAGAACTAACATCTTCATTTAGTTCTCCTATAACTGTGGAAACTAAGTGAAATACTGTAGCATATTCCTCTAATTTAAATAATTCTGTAACCTTCACAGAAAAAGGTTTGCATACCTTACTTAAGTCATTTCTCTCTAAATCAACAATCATTAAAAGCTCTGACTTATCCTTTTCACTATTTAAAAGTTCTTTTTTATTCTTTTCATCTTCTAATTTATCTTTTCCTCTTGGTCTTGTGCCTTTAATTGGTCTTGTTTCAACCTTATTATTAAACACCTTTAAAAACCTCTCAGGAGAAGAACTTATAATTTGAAAACCATCTAAATTTAAATAACAGGAAAAAGGGGCTTTATTTATACTTCTTAAACTTATATATGTATCAAAGGAATCAGAATTAAAATCACAGGAAAATCTCTGTGTTAGGTTTGCAATATATGTATGCCCTTCTTTTATGTACTCTTTAACCTTTTTTACTGAATTTATATATTCTTCTCTTGAAAAATTTGAAGTAAACTCAGTATTTTTATCTAAACTTATATTTAAATTTATATCCTGTTTTCTTATTCTTTTATAAATCTTAGATATACTTTTTTCTGACTCTTCCTTAATTCCTAGAGCTGTTATATATGTTTTTTTATTTCTCAAATCAAATATTATTACATTATCATAAAATAAAAAATAACTATCTGGAATACACACATCATCCTTAGCACTTTTAGGCATATCTTCAATAATTCTTCCTATATCATAAGAAAAATACCCCATAGCTCCTCCTAAAAAAGGTATCTCACTATGATAATTTATTTTGTATTCTAAAATAAGCTCTTCTAATTTTTCAAAAGGATCTCCTAAGATTAGTTTTTCATCTATAAAAATCTCATTTCCCTTAGAGCTAAACTTTTTAAAAGGATTTAATCCTATAAATGAATATAAAGAAAATTCGCTATCTTCCTTTGAACTATCTAAAAATATACTATTTATTTCATCTTTAAATAAAGAATATACCTCATGTGGTTCAAGCTTATTTTCTATTTCCTTAATTTCAAAATTCAAATTACTCACCTTTCTATAATCTTAAATTTCCTAGCATTATCAATAAAATTTTTAAGCATTTCATGGCCATATTCAGTTAAAACAGCCTCTGGATGAAACTGTACTCCTTCTATATTGTACCTTTTATGCCTTATGCCCATAACTACCCCATCATCACTTAAGGCAGTTATCTCTAAATCTTTCCCTAAGGAATTTCTATCAACTACTAAAGAATGATATCTAGTTACATTTATATTATTTTTGATTCCCTTAAAAATCCCTTTTCCGTCATGAGTTATTTTGCTCACTTTTCCATGGACTGGGAAATCCCCTTTTTTTATTTTGCTTCCAAAAGAATATCCAATACATTGGTGACCAAGACATACACCTAAAATAGGAATCTTTCCTTTAAATTCCTCTATAATATTTAAACATTCTTTCATATCCTTAGGTGCCTTAGGTCCTGGAGATATTATTATTCCCTCTGGATTCAATCTTTTTATTTCTTCTATAGTTATTTTATCATTCCTCTTTATCTTTACATCCTCATTTAATTCCTTAAAATACCTAAGCAAATTAAACACGAAGGAATCATAGTTATCTATCATTAAAAACATTAATTCACCTCTAAAATATTTAGTTTAAAATCATTATATCAAAAACACCTAAAAAAAAATATGAATTTTATACCATTTATATATTTGAATCTTCTAATTAATAATCTTAAGTATTGTTATTACTTAATTTAAAGTTAAAAATTAATTTATTTTATTCTCATTTATGTGTTAAAATATTTATACTACAAATTTTTTAAAATTAACAATATTATTCAAATAATTATTATACATACATTGATTTTTTCAGTTTTAAAGGAGGGTTTACTATTAATATTAATGCAGAATTTCATTGTCACTCATTAGCTTCTGACGGAACACTATCTCCAAAAGAGGTAATTGCTGAAGCTAAAAAATCAGGTATATCCTTAATAGCTTTAACAGATCATGATATAACTTCTGGCCTTGATGAAGCAAAAGAAGCCGCAAAAGAACTAGATATTCAATTTATTCCTGGAATAGAACTTAGTTGTGAGCATAAGGGGTCTACAGTTCATGTACTAGGATATTTTAGAGATGATTCTTATAAATCCGAAGATTTTCAAAACTTTTTGAAGGAATTAAAAGATTCTAGAATAGGTAGAGCAAAAAAAATCGTAGCTAATTTAGAAAAATATTTTAATATCAAACTTGATTATAAAGATGTCTTAGCAAAGGGAAAAGGTGTTGTTGCTAGACCTCATATAGCTCAATGCATAATAGAAGCTGGTTATCCTTATGATTGGGAATATATATTTGATAACTTCATAGGAAATGATAGCCCAGCTTATGTTCCTAACAAAAAAATCTCTGTAGAAGAAGGAATAAATATATTAAAAGCTAATAATGCTATAACAGTTCTTGCTCATCCAAAGCTTATAAAAAGAGTTCCAGTACAGGAAGTTATGGAATTTCCTTTCGATGGTATAGAAGCTATTTACTATCAAAATACTAAAAAAGATACTGACTTCTTTATTTCATATGCTGTTCATCATGATCTTCTTATAACATGTGGTTCAGATTTTCATGGAGATCATGAAGGAGATGAAAGACATGGTCATGTTGGATGCATGAGCATGCCAAAGGAATACCTTGAAAAATTTCTTGAAAAATATAATTGTAATAAAAAATAATATTAATGATTAAAATAATGGTAATATGGTTTAACTGCCAAATTACCATTATTTTTTTATAATCTTAAATAATTTAATATTTTATTAAAAAAAGTATTTACATTTCAATGAAAAAGAATATAATTTAATTGTAGGTATTAATTAATAATTAATATTAGTTGATTTTGATTGTTACAATTTTAACATATATTAGGTGGTGTTTTTATGAATTATTTAGAAGTAAAAAAAGATATTTATTGGGTTGGATCTCTAGATCCTGAATTAAGAGTTTTTGATATTATTATGTACACTCCTTACGGAACTACTTATAACTCATATGTTGTTAAAGGTAGTGAAAAAATAGCTGTATTTGAAACAGTAAAAGAAAAATGTTTTGATGATTACCTATCAAAACTTAATAGCTTAGGTGTTGATCCTAAATCAATAGATTACATAGTTGTTGATCATACAGAGCCTGATCATGCTGGATCTGTTGAAAAATTACTTGAATTATCTCCTAAAGCTAAAGTTATAGGTTCAATGCAAGCTATAGAATTCTTAAAAGATATAGTTAATAAAGATTTTGAATATATAGTTGTTGGAGACAATGACACAATTTCATTAGGAAACAAAACATTACAATTTATCTCTGCACCATTTTTACATTGGCCAGATTCAATGTACACTTATATCCCAGAGGATAAAGCTTTAATAACTTGTGACTCTTTTGGAAGTCACTACTCTTGCGAAGAAGTGTTTAATGACTTAATTCCTAATGAAGAAGAATATTTAGATGCCTTAAGATACTACTATGATTGTATCTTTGGACCATACAAACCATATGTTTTAAAAGCTATAGATAAGATTAAAGATTTAGATATAGAACTTGTATGCCCAGGTCATGGTCCTATTCTTAGACAAGATCCTTGGAAGATAATAAATACTTATAAAGAATGGAGTACTCCAGTAGAGCCTAAAATAAATGGAGATAAGAAAGTTACTATTCCTTATGTATCAGCTTATGGCTATACTAAAGAATTAGCTGAAGAAATAGCTAAGGGAATACAATCTGAACACAATGTTGAAGTTAAATTATATGATTTAACTTATAGCAAGCAAGAAGATGTATTAGCTGACATAGGAGAATCAGACGGTATATTATTTGGATCACCAACAATAGTTGGAGAATTATTACCTCCTATTAGAATTCTTTTAGCTAACTTAAACCCTATTATTCATGGAGGAAAATATGCTGCAGCCTTTGGTTCATTTGGTTGGAGTGGTGAAGCTGTTCCAAGAATAGAAGCTAGATTAAAAGAATTAAAAATGAATATATTTGGACCTGGTTTAAGAATTAAGTTTAAACCATCAACAACTGAATTAAAAGAAGCTTTTGAATTTGGTAGAGATTTCTCAAGAACTATGTTTGGAGAAAAGGAACTTGATTATGCTCCAAATAATGCTACAGAAACTAAAGAAGTATTAACTGGAAATGGTAAAACAAGATACTGGAAATGCTTAGTTTGTGGTGAAATATTCGAAAGTCCAGTATGCCCTGAAGTTTGCCCTGTTTGTGGCGCTGGAAAAGAACAATTTATAGAAGTGGAAATGGATACTTTTGAAAAGAATGATACTGATGATAACTTCGTTATTATAGGTAATGGAGCTGCTGGATTCTACGCTGCTAAAACAATAAGAGAAATAAACAGTACAGCTTCTGTTAAATTACTTTCAAGTGAAGAAGTATCTTCTTACTCAAGACCAAATCTTTCAGATCTTTTAAATGAAGAAATGAATTTAGATACTTTCTACTTAGCTAAATCTTCTTGGTACAAAGAAAATAATATAGAAGAATTACTAGGAGTTACTGTTACTTCTATAGATAAAGATACTAAAAAAGTAATTTTAAAAGATGGTACTGAAATACCATATACTAAACTTATATTAGCTAATGGTAGCCATAACTTTATTCCACCATTTAAAGTTAAAAATAATAATGAAGAAGTTACTTTAAATTGTGAAAATATTCATGAGTTTAAAGGTATCTACTCTATTAAAGATTTAAAAGATACTTTTGATGTTAAAGAAGAAATGAAAGAAGCTAAGAAGGCTGTTGTTATAGGTGCTGGTCCTCTTGGATTAGAAGCAGCTTGGGAAATGAAACTTGCTGGATTAGATGTTACAGTAGTTGAATTCTTACCAAACCTTATGAATAACCAATTAGATCAAGAAGGTGCTGATATCTTTAGAAACCAAGTTTCTAATTGTGGAATAACATTCATAACATCAGAGGAATGTACTGAAATAATAACTAAAGATGGCAAATTAACTTCTTTAAACTTAAAGAGCGGAAAAACTTTAGATGCTGATATTCTTCTAGTTTCAACAGGTATTAGAAGTAATATAGAATTAGCTAAAGAAACTGGAATTGAATGCAATAGAGGTGTTATTGTTAATGAGAGAATGGAAACAAGTGTTAAAGACATATATGCTTGTGGAGATGTAGCTGAATTTAATGGTCTTGTTTACGGAAATTGGCCTGCAGCTATAGAAATGGGTAAAACTGCTGGTGCAAATGTAACTGGCGCAGAAAAAGCATTTGAAAACTTTACACCATCTATAATATTAGATGCTTTAAATACTCATGTATTCTCAGCTGGTTTAATAAGATTTAATGATTCTTCTTATGAAAAAATAAGTTCTAAAGATGAATCAAAAGGTCAATATACTAAACTATTCTTCAAAGACAACATCTTAGTTGGAGGAATTATAGTTGGTGATATTTCTAAGGCAGGACAAATAATAATAGCAATAGATAATAAACTATCTAAAGCAGCTGCTTTATCAAATGACTTACTATAATAAACAAAAAGGGATATTAGTTTTACTAATATCCCTTTTTAATTCAAATTTAACTCTACTATAAATTTATTTCTATCTCCTGGATAAATACTTTCAGAATACTCTATTGCTTCTCCATTTTTTAAATAACCCACTGATGCTAAAAAATGAATAGCCTTTCCTTCACTTATTTCTAAAAGTCTTGCTGTTTTATAGTCTGCATTTTTAGCTTCAATTTCTCTAATAACTTTGCAAACTTTTAAATCCATTCTTTCTAAAATATCATATAGTGATAAATTTTCTAAATCATTATTTAAAACATCTCTAGCTACTTTATAAGGTAAATAGACATTAGTTAATAAAACTGGCTTACGACTTATACTATCGCTTTTATTTTCTCTTTCAGCAAACCTAAGCCTCTCTATTTTAACAACTTTTTCACCTTCACCTATTCCCAATTTTTCTGCTATTCTACTATTAGCTAATATTATATCCTTACCTAATACCTTTGTTATTGGCTTTAAACCCTTATTATTCATTTCTCTATTGTAACTTTCTATAAATCTTGTATTATCCTGCACTATTTTAGGTTTTGTAACAAAAGTACCTCTGCCTTTAACCCTCTTTAAATACCCCTTATTAACCAAACTATTAAGAGCCTGCCTAACAGTTGGTCTACTTACAGAGAAGCGTTCTGCTAAATTCATTTCAGTAGGAAGTAACTCACCCTCTTCTAATTCTCCTGACTCAATTTTATTTAGTATATAATTTTCTATTTTATTATGTAAATGCATAAAAACACCCTTTTCTAACTGATTCTTTATTAATAAAAATTATATCATATATTTATTTCAAAAATATAATTACATATATTAAAACTGAAAAAAGTAACCCCTCACTATATTATAAAGGGTTACTTTTTTAATTAATATTTTTTTATTTCCACATATTAAAACAAACAACTCCTTCGTTTTGATTTATAATCTCATTAAATGCCTGTGGAGCCTTTCCCTTAACTTTAAAAATAGAATAATTAAATTCATAAAATCCTCCTAAAGAAGCTTTAAAATTTGTTTCCCAATAATTATTCATAACCCATGAGTATATAAGATCATTATTTATTACTCCATGATCTCCACTTAAATTTATTTCATGCGGCTTAATATCTCCCATAAATACCATATGAGCATCCTTTGAGGAAATTGCAAGTGACTCAACTTCTCCCTCTAGAACTATTCCATTTTGTATTGCATAAAAATCTACACAACTCTTTGGAAGTTGATCTATTCTAGGTCTTAAATAGCATCCAGTTTTATCTATATAAAGTTCTTCTTTTTTGCTCATGGTAAATGGAAGTGCTATATACAAATTTTCAGCATTTAGAACATTATCTTTTCCAATTCTACAAGCTATATCAACCCTAGGTAACTCTTTGTAAATAGTTAATATTACAAAATAACTAGAGCATCCCTCTACTTTATATTCAAGCTCTACTCTTCCAAAGATATCACCTTCATTTAATATACTTACATTTTTAAGTTTTCCAAAATCCCTGACACTATTATATGACTTCCTATTTCTTCCCATTAATCTTCTATCATTTGCATAGTCTACTTTAAGTGGATTAAACTCATATATAGGGGTAAAAGCATTAGTAACTCTATCTTCTCTTTGAATATTCCTTCCAATTTCTTTATCAATGAATTCCGTAATTCCATCTTCTAAACTATAAACTATTTTGAAGAAAGGAGATTCTAATCTATTTTTAGTAACAACTAATTTCTTATTATTATCAACTAAATCCTGTACTCCATCACTTCCTGTTAAAGTATATCCTGCAGTTGTCTTAATAATTTCTTTGTCAATATCCCTAAATATTAATTCCTTTTCTTCCTTAGGTTCTAAATTAACTAAAACATTTATTTCATATCCTCTTGAAACTCTAACTATTTGATGTGGATAAATTTCTCCAGTATTTTTATCTACTATTTCAAAAATTTCATGTCCAAATAAGATCTCTAAGTAAAACTTTGCTATTTCTCTTCTTTTCTCATTGTGAGGATTTACTACTTTAAAAGTTACATCTCTCCACATCTTAAGTTCAGTTTCACCAAGTTTAAATGTTATTTTGTCTAAATTTCTAGATGCCGCTTCATGACCATTTGAAGCAAAAGATTGCTTTCTTAAATCAAGATTATTAACCATTGTATGCCAAGGCTCTGTAATTGAAGCTGAGTATCCCCAAGTATGTTCTGAGTACATCATAAAGTTATTAAGAGCCTTATCCATTAAAATTTCATCTCCTAACCTATTTTCTGGGTCCAACTTTTTACATAAATTATATAGTCTTACTCCCTCTTTATAGTGCTTGACAGCTGCAGGAGTTGATGCAGTTCCATCAGCCCACCAATCAGTCCAATCCCCTTTATAAGTTGGTATTAACCCTGAATCTTTAAACCTATTTATATTTTCTAATAAATCTTCCAAAATTGCCATTTCAAGATAAACCTTATCCTTATGTTTCTTGTTCCATCTATTTATAAACTCAATAACTTTAAAACTAGGAGGTGCATTATCTGTCATAAGTGCAGAAACTGTTATTGGAATAAAATCAAAAGGATATTCCTCTTCTTCAAATTTTTCTAAATAATTAAATATTCTTTTTTCGGCTCTCTCATAATCTCCAATATCCTTACTATCTAATCCATCTTTTATCATGTATTCCCAACTTTTAAATTGAGAAAATCCCAGTTCATTTCCAATATGATAATGTTCTCCTACCCATGAAAGTAATTTGTCCCCATTTGGAGTCTCCCAATAAAAAGGATACTGCTTTCTTCCATTAGGGTACATTCCATGATGAGTATGAATACATGAATATAAAAGATTTACTCCACTATCCTTAAGTGCTTGTGAATAACCCCATGAATATCCATTTATATCTGCTGTCATAGCACAATTAGCTTTTAATCCTAAATCATCTAACTTCTTAACAGTTCTATTAAACACATCTCTTAATACATCATAACTTATTAAATCTGTTAAATTTAAATAGTTTAAACTTAATCCTATATTTCCTGAATTAACATATTTAGTAAAATCTCTTAATTCCTTTTCATTTGCTTCTTCTAAAAATCTTTCTACACACCAAAAACTTTCACAAGTCCATTTAAATCCTTGCCACTCTTCTTTTCCATTTTCATAAGCTTCATTTAATATATTTATTGCTTCTTTAATATATTCTATATGATATCTCTCTATTTTTTCTTGTCTATCAGTATATCCTATATCAGTATGACTATGATTTAAAATAAGTATCTTCCATTTTTTCTTTAACATACAGTACACCTCCCAAAATCCTATTAATATTTTACTCTTCAAATAGCATTGGTACAGCTATTAAAGTGCTTTCTGTTGAATCTTTACTAATTAATACTTTTACCTTATTATTGATACATATATTTTCCAAATCTTCTTTAAAAAATTCATATGCTTTAGCTATATTTCCTCCTATAATAACAGCATCTATATCACCCCTTTTTATATAAGGCTCCATTAATTCTTTTATATCCTTTCCAAAAGAATTAAAAACCTCTAAAGCTCTACTATCACTTTTACAAGCTAAGTCATAAATCTCTTTTACACTATTAGTATTTAACTTAAATTCCTTTGAAAGTTTTAATAATCCTCTTGCAGATATATAATCATCTGCTATAGAATCTTTAAATAAATTGTTGTATATCCATCCTTCTTCTGGTATCCCATTACCACCATATATTAATCTTTTGTTTTCAACAAAAGCAGAACCTATACCAGTACCGATGCATATACATAAAAGTTTATTAAAATCTTTTCCTGCTCTGAAATTACATTCTCCTAAGGCATATAAATGAGCATCGTTTTTAAATCTAAATTCTAAACTTGGAAAAACTTTTTTTAATTCTTCTCCTATATTAACCCTATATAAAGTTTCGTATTTATCAATTCCTCTAATCAAAGAAATTCCATTTTTATAATCAAAGGGACCTGGGAAAGCAATACCTACACCTTTTAAAACACCGCTTAATTTATCACTTTCTGAAATATGTAATTTTATTATTTCAATAAAATTTTTTATAATAGCCTCTTTATTTTCTTTAGCTAATGAATCCCTTACACATATATTTGTAATAACATTCCCTTTCTTATCTACTATTGTACTTTTAATAGAACTCCCACCTACATCTAAGGCTATAAAATAATCCCTCATAAATATCACCTCATTTAAATTTTATATCTTATTCAACTGTATGTAAATACATTTATTATTTATTAATAGTAATTTAATAGTTATAAACCCATAAAACTTGATATATGTAATTACATATTGTAAAATTATCCTATAATATAAATTAGTTTAAGGGAGAGTTTTTATGTTTAATAAGTATAATAATTATGATAAATATCCTACAAATAAAATTAAGGGATTCAATGAAGAAGCTTGGCAAGGATATGATTCAATAATAGAAAAAATACAAAATAATATAAATAATCTTAATAAAATTAATCCAGTTCTAGTTATAGACTGTTACATAGGAGTTGATTTATTAGAAATAAAAGAAGCTTTTTCAAAACTTAACCCTATTAAAATGATAAAATCTGATGACTTTTCATTAAATAGCAACGAAATAAATGAAAAAATTAAAAACTTCATCACAGAAGATAGAGTTTTTGGTGTTATGAATAATAAAAAGCTTTCAGAATTTTTCCCAGAAGAAAAACTAAAAGAAGCGAGAAACATAATCTCTAATCATACTGCTGGTCTTATAATTATATATGGTACTGGTGCTTCTCTAATTACTCAAGGAGATATACTTATATTTTCTGATCTTGCAAGATGGGAAATACAAATGAGATATAGAAATGGTATGGGAAACTGGAAAGCTAATAATGAAAATGAGCAAATCCTTAAAAAATATAAAAGAGGTTTTTTTCTAGAATGGAGAATGATGGATAAACATAAAAAATCTCTTTTTTCTAAAATAGATTATATTTTAGATACTAATATTCAAAATAATCCTAAAATGATAACTTCAAAGGCTTTTTTTAATGGCTTAAACCAAATTTTATCAAAACCATTTAGAGTAGTTCCTTATTTTGATCCTGGAGTATGGGGTGGTCAATGGATGAAGGAAGTTTTTGATTTAGATAAAACTTCGGAAAATTATGCTTGGAGTTTTGATGGAGTGCCTGAAGAAAATAGTCTCTATCTTCAATTTGGAGAAATTAAAATTGAAATTCCTGCAATTAACTTAGTACTTATAAACCCTCAAAAACTCCTTGGCGAAAAGGTACATGCTAGATTTGGTTGTGAATTCCCTATTAGATTTGATTTTTTAGACACTATGGGCGGTCAAAACCTTTCTCTTCAAGTTCATCCATTAACAGAATATATTCAAGAGAACTTTGGAATGCACTATACTCAGGATGAGAGCTATTATATATTAGACTGTGAAGAAGATGCTTATGTATATTTAGGTTTAAAAGAAGATATAAATAAAAATCATATGATTAGAGATTTAAAACTCTCAGAAAAAGGTGAAATCCTATTCCCGACAGATAAATATATAAATAAATTTCCCGCTAAAAAGCATGATCACTTTTTAATACCTGCAGGTACCGTTCACTGCTCTGGTTCTGGAACTATGGTACTAGAAATAAGTGCTACTCCTTATATATTTACATTTAAATTGTGGGACTGGGGAAGACTTGGACTAGATGGTTTACCAAGACCTATACATTTAGATCACGGTGAAAAAAATATTCAATGGGATAGAACTACTTCTTGGGTAAAAGAAAATTTAATTAATGATATAAGCATAATCTATAAAACCCATAATTTAAAAGAAGAAAAGACAGGGTTACACGAAAGAGAATTTATTGAAACAAGAAGACATAGATTTTCAGAATCAGTAATACACTCAACAAATCAAAGCGTAAATGTACTAAATCTTGTAGAAGGAGCTGAAGCAATTGTTGAAAGTCCAACAAACTCTTTTGATCCTTTTATTGTTCACTATGCTGAAACTTTTATAATACCTGAATGTGTAAAAGAATATACAATAACTCCTTACGGCAAGTCCGTAGGAAAAGAGTTGGTAACTATAAAAGCATATGTTAGATAATAAAAAAAGTGGCTATATAAATTATATAGTCACTTTTTCTATTTAGAGAACATACTTAAATTTCAGGTAAAAATAACTTAAATACCATAATTTATGATCTTATTTTACACTATTCTTATATTCTTCTAAAGCTTTTGCAAGTTGATCTGGACAAGATGTTCCTTTTCCTCTGCAATCTATTCCTTTTAATTTAGAAATAGCTTCATCAACATCCATTCCTTCAACAAGTTTAGAAACTCCCATTAAATTTCCTGGACAACCATTAACAAAATTAACATTTTTTATTTTGTTATCTTCGATTTCAAAATTAATCTCCTTAGCACAAACTCCTGTAGTCTTATAATTCATAAGTAAAATCTCCCCTATCTTGCTAATTATGAAGATATAGAAACTATTTTAAAGTAGCTATAACTTCAATCTCTATTTTAGCATCTTTAGGTAATTTAGCAACCTCTACAGCACTTCTTGCTGGTTGATTTTCTGTAAAATAAGTAGCATATACTTCATTCATTCTTACAAAATCATTCATATCACTTAAGAATACTGTAGTTTTTATTACTTTATCCATAGAAGTTCCCGCAGCTTCTAAGATAGCCTTTACATTTTCTAAAGATTGAGCTGTTTGTTCTTCAATTGATCCTGCCATTACCCCTGTTTCAGGATTTAGTGGAATTTGTCCTGAAGTATAAACAAAATCTCCTATTTTTATTCCTTGTGAATAAGGTCCAATTGCACCTGGTGCTTTGTTTGTTTTTATTATTTCTTTTGCCATATAAAACATCTCCTATTCTTCAACACATTACTTCTGATACTTTAATTTTAATACAGCAAAAATTTAAATTCAATGGATTATTACTATTTATTCTCTTCTTCTACTTCTGAACTAGTTATTTTTTTTGTGCAATTTTCTGATGCTTTATCATCTTTCAATTCTACCTTATCAGTATTAGGATTATTTAATATTCCTCCCATAACTAATATTGATAAAATTAAAGTTACTATTTCATTGTAATTTGATGGTAAAATACTCAAATTAAATCCTTCAAGTACTAAAGGTATTAAAGCAAAGATAGCCAACCATAATCTATAGTTCTTTAACATATTCCAATCATACATATAATCGCTTCCTTTTTAATGTTCTATAATTCATTATATTCTCGGTGCGATTTTATGGTTATTATCTAATAAAAAATAAGATTTACTACTTAGCTTCTCTTTTAAAATAATTTAACTATATTTATATCTAAATATATTCTTTATTTAACTTTATATTTTTTTCTATTTATAAATAAAGTAAATATTATACCAAAGAAAAGCTGTGTAAAAGCTACTATTAATGTAAGATTTCCAATGCTGATAGCATATAAAAATTTCCACTTAAAATATGGGAAAGTAATTCCTATAATAATAACCATACTTACTGTTAATATAAAAAATACTATTACTTTTTTTATGGTCTCTTTAGTTGTTAATCCTATTTTTTTATTAAAGTTGCATAACTCTATTAAATTCTCTAAAATATATTTTATTGTCAAGATTGTTGACACAAGGATAATCCAATTGCTCATCTGTAAATTTATATTGCCATGCATTTTAATGTTCCTTTACTTGAGTTTTTATTTATATTAATACTTAAATTATTAAATTAATTTTCAAAATTATTTTCTAACAAAAAAATCACCTTAATTTTATATCAAAATCATACCATGATTAAATATGTAATCATGATATTAGATCAACAAAATTAGGTGATTGAACTTGATGTTTTTGCTAAATATCAGCCATTATAAGCTTAGCACTTTCTGTATTTGTAGCTAATGGAACCTTGTAAACATCACAAAGTCTAAGTAATGCACTAATATCTGGTTCATGAGGTTGAGCTGTTAATGGATCTCTTAAGAAAATTACCATATCAACATCATGGTTCGCTACCATTGCTCCTATTTCTTGATCTCCTCCTAGTGGACCACTTTTGCATCTTTTAACTTCTAAAGATGTATTTTGCATAACTTTAAGCCCTGTAGTACCTGTTGCAACAAGTATATGTTTACTTAACTTATCTTCAAAATCTTTTGCAAGCTCTATCATTTCTTCTTTTTTCTTATCATGTGCTATTAATGCTATTTTCATTTGACTCTCCCCTTTTTCCCTAAACAAACAAAGTAACTATGTTTATTTTTCGTAAAATTTCCTTTCTTTTTCTAAACATTTACACAATTAATTATATCCTAAATAAGAACATATTGAAATAATAACTTAAATCAAACAATAAATTTAAATAATCCTATATTGATATACTAACACCTAAATTATTTACATATTCTAAGAACTCTTTTTCATTTAATGCTTTTGAAAAATAAAAGCCCTGAATAATATCAAAATCTAATAATTTGAAAAAATCGTAGTATTCCTTGCTTTCAACCCCTTCAATAACAAGTTCAGCTCCTAAAGTCTTAGCAAAATTTGAAATTGAATTTATTATGGCTATATATTTACTATTAGGTATATCTGATATAAAGTCTTTTGGTATTTTTATTTGATCAAAAGGTATCTTTAATACTCTATTTATAGATGAATAACCTTTTCCAAAATCATCTATAGATATTTTAAATCCATATTTTTTAAGTTTAATAATTTCATTTATAGCATTTCCACTAACCTCTAGATCAGCATTCTCTAAAATCTCTAAGGTAATATTTTCTGGTTTAAGATTATACTTTTTACTTATCTTATAAAGATTAGATCCTACCCCTCTATGTTTTAAGGTGTTTATTGATATGTTAACTGAACATTGTAACTCAATATTATTTTGAATTAACCTACTTTGAAATTCACAGGTTGATTCAAAAACATATAAATCTAAATCCTTAATAGAATCTATTTCTTCTAATGTTTTAACTATATCACTAGCTGGTATAGAACCTAATATTTCATGATCCCATCGTATAAGAGTTTCATAACCTTTTATTTTATTATCTAAAGATGATATTTGAGGTTGATAAACAGTATATAACTTTTTATTTATCAATACATCTTTAATATCTTTTTTTATTAGATTATTCTTTATTCTTATATCCTTTAGTGTTTCTGTATATTCCATAGAAGAACTAAAAGATTCTTTTTTAGCCATTTCCTTAGCAAAAAATACTTCTTCAATTATTTCTTCAAAACTTTTATTTCCTAAATTTACAGAATAGCCTATATTAAACCCAATTTCAATTTGTTTATTAAGACTATTTAAATTTAATTCTTTTAAAACTTCTAACTTATTTAAAAGTTCTATTATATCTTGCTTATTATTACTATTAATTGCAATTAAGAATTCATCACCTTCATATACGCCATATAAATTTTTAGTGGATAAGCTTTTTGATATATTACTTAAAACCTTACCAAATTCTCTTAAAACCTCATCACCTTTATCTCTTCCCAAAGCATCATTTATTAAACTAAATTTTCTTAAATCAATTAGGAATAGTGTATATGGTCCTTTCCACATTTCAAGATTATTCTTAACTTCAAATCTAGTATAAATATTTCTCAAGGGATCAAGTTTTTCTCCTGAGAAAACTTTCTTAATAAATTTATTTTTATTGTAATCTCTATTAGAAACCTTCTTTTCTTTTGTAACCTCATCTAAATTAATATATTTAAGAAATTCTCTTGTTATAAATATTATTTCAAGATAAAAAGTCAAAATTAAAATAAATAATATAATTTTATTATAGTTCTTTATAAAAACTAATGTTAATAACAAGAGAATACTTAAAAAAACTAAATTTCCCTTTAATATTTTATTCATATATAAACCCTTATCAAATAAATTTTTTTACTATAAAAAAGACTGTACCATAAATATATCTAATATAATATTAAAATTTAATTATATATGTTATATTAGATATTTTGATACAGCCTTTTTTAAATTAATGATTATGCTTCTTCAAAAAATGCCTTATAACATTTTTTAGTTTCATATAAATCTGCTTTAGATGCTACCTCTAATGGTGCATGCATATTTTGTAAAGCTACTCCACAATCAATAACTTCCATATTATATTGAGCTAAGATATAAGCGATTGTACCACCGCCACCCTGATCTACCTTTCCAAGCTCTGCAGTTTGCCATACAACACCGTTTTTATCCATTATATTTCTTAAATGAGCTATATATTCTGCATTAGCATCATTACAACCTGCTTTTCCTCTAGCACCTGTATATTTGCTAAATACTACTCCATGTCCAAAATAAGCTGTATTTTTCTTTTCACATACAGAAGGATAGTTTGGATCAAAAGCTGCAGTAACATCAGCTGATAGCATCATTGAATTTTGAAGACATCTTCTAAGCTTTAACTCAGAATATTCTCCTTTTCTATCCATAAGTTCTGCAATTATATTTTCAAAAAATCTTGATTGCATACCTGTAGCTCCCACACTACCTATTTCTTCTTTATCAACTAATAATGCTACACATGTTTTATCAACATTTTCTAAATCCATTAAAGCTTCTGCTGAAGTATATGCACATATTCTATCATCATGTCCATAAGCTAAAATCATACTTCTATCTAAACCATAGTCTCTTGCCTTACCAGCAGGAACTACTTCTAACTCAGCTGATACAAAATCTTCTTCAGTTATGCCATATTTTTCATTTAATAAAACTAATATATTAGCTTTAACAGCCTCTTTTTCCTCAGTTCCTTTTAATGGCATACTTCCTACTAAAACATTTAGGTCTTCCCCTTCTACTACTTTAGCTCCTTTTTTATCCATTTGATCTGCTGATAAATGGGCTAAAAGATCTGAAACTCCTAAAACAGGATCATTTTCATCTTCACCTATTTTAACATCTACCTTAGTGCCATCTTTTTTTATAACAACACCATGTATTGCTAGTGGTATAGTTACCCATTGATATTTTTTTATTCCTCCGTAATAATGAGTATCTAATAATGCTAATCCTGAATCTTCATACAATGGATTTTGCTTAACATCCATTCTTGGAGAATCTATGTGAGCTCCTATTATTCTTAATCCATTTTCTAATGGTTCTGAACCTACTTTTATTAAAGTTATTGTTTTATCCATGTTTATAGAATAAAGTTTGTCCCCAGCTACCACTTCTTCTTTATTTTTAATAACTTCATAAAAATTTTTAAACCCTTTACTTTCTGCCATATCAGCTAAAACCTTAACACATTCTCTCTCAGTTTTCGCCACTGACATGAACTCCCTATATCTATCACTTAATGAAAACACTTGTTTTAAATCCTGCTCTTCATATTTAGTCCAAGCATTTTCATATTCTTTTTTTAAAACTTTTACATCTTTCATAATATAGCCCTCCAATCTATTTTATCTTCTAATTCAATTCTATATTTTTGGTAATATTTTGTCAAACTATAGAAATTTTCTTATTTTAAATATTAGTAACAAAAATAGTGCCATTAAACTTAATACAATAACTAAAATATAAAATCCATAAGGACATGTTTTAAAGGGCATGGATTCAAAGCTCATAGAAAATATAGCTGTTATTAATTCTAAAGGCAAAAAAACTGCTGTTATTATTGTAAATACCTTCATTAATTCATTTGTCTTGTTGGCTAATTCCGACTCATAGGCTTCTCTTACAATTGCTAACTCCTGTGATAAGGTATCCAAGGATGTAATTAATTTTTCTATTTTACTATTTATATTTCTAAAATAAACTTTATTTTTTTCTCCTACGACTTCATTTTCATCTATAACAAGGGTATCTCCAATATATCTAATTGGCTTTATTAGTTTTCTAAGCTTATAAGCTTCTCTTCTTATGAATAATAGGGAGTTTAAATGTTTGCTTTCAGGATCTTTAAGAATTTCTAACTCAATCTTATCTCCTTCAGTCTCTAAATCAGATATTATATTATAGTTATTTATTATAATCCTATCTAAAATGTAATAAAGAATAATAGAGGGGCTCTTATCTACTTTAAATAACTGACAGTTCTTTTCTTCCTTTATGTCTTCAATTAAATCATATAGAAGTGAGATATTACTCTTATAAACAGTAACTATAAAACTTTTTCCTAAGAATATATCAAGTTCTTTAGAGATAATTTGCTTTTCAATTTGCTCTATTATATTAATTAAAATAAATGTATAATCCTTGAAACAGTCTATTCTTTGTTCCTGTTTATAGTCAATACATTCATTTATACACTCATAAGAAAATATTTTTTCTAAAAGATTGACTTCATCTTCTTCCATTAAAATCCATGCTGGAAACTCATCCTTTTTCCATTCTTCAACTACTTTAAAATTTTCCTCAATATTAAATATAACCATATCATCACCTTTAATTCTGATATGGTTATAGTTTATACTTTTTATTAAATTTTACTCTCTTTTTCCATACTTTCAAGCATTCTTTTTTCAATTATATCAACTGGTGAAATGTCTGACATACGTTGATATCTATAATTAGCTGCTGCAGCTTCTATTATTACTGCTATGTTTCTTCCAGGTCTTATTGGAACCCTTAATTTTTTAACTTTAACACCTAATATATCTTGATATTCGTCGTTTACACCTAATCTATCATAATCTCCATCATCTTTCCAATGCTCAAAATGAATTATTATCTTTATTTGCTTAGAATTTAAAATTGAACTTAATCCATATAATGCTGATACATCGATTATTCCCATACCTCTAACTTCAAGCATTCCAAAAGTTATCTCTGGCGATCTACCTATTAAATCTCCATCTATTTCTTTTATGTCAACAGCATCATCTGTTACTAATCTATGTCCTCTTTTAATAAGTTCTAGAGCAGTTTCACTTTTACCTATACCACTTTCCCCTGTGATTAACATTCCTATACCATATACATCAACAAGAACCCCATGTAATCTTGTTTCAGGAGCCATTTTATCTGATAAATACATAGTGATTTTACTTATAAACTTAGTAGTTACCATTTCACTTCTAAGAATCCATAAATTTCTCTTTCTAGCTGCTTTTAAAAGTTCCTCATGTATCTCTAAACCTCTAGTTATTATAAGACAAGATATATCAAAGGAAAAAAATTTGTTTAATCTCTTTTTTCTAAGATCTGGAGACATATCTTCTAAAAAGCTCCATTCTGCTTTTCCTATAACTTGAATTCTTTCTGGAGCAAAATAGTTATAAAAGCCAGCTAATTGTAATCCTGGTCTATTTACATCACTAACATTTATAGGGACATTCTCTTCGCCAGTTTGAATTACCTCTAAACTAAAATCCTTTATTAACTTTTCTATTGTAACACCCACATAAATCACCCTTAATTTTTCTTATTTTTCGGCTCAATTCCTTTTAACTGTTCTCTTAAGTTACTTTTAAATCTATTTATATATTCTTTTCTAAGTTCTTCTCTTTCTTTATGTTCCTCCTCTGATAAACCTTCTTCTTTGTGCTTCTTGTGTAATTCATTTATTCTTTTTGTTAATTCATCTATATTCATGTTTATTCTCCTTTTTAGTATAACTTTAATTTGATTTAATTTATTTCTAATATTATTTTACATTTGTATGTATTTTTTAGCAACAATCTTTCTTACTAAATTCTTCATTAAATGAGAATTAAATTATAATATATATAAAAATTATATATATTATGTAAAAATCTTTGAAATTTTTCCCTATTTTAATTGTAATATATTTCAAATTCATTGTTTTTATTTTATAATATTTTTAGAAACTTTTGTAATATGGCAAAGCTCACATTACTATTGACATAATTTATATTTGTATTTAAGGGTGAGAAATTATGAGTAACAAAAAAATAAACTTTAAAAATATGAACAGTTCAGATAAAGTTAAACTAATAAATAACTCCTTGGTTCTAGATGGAATTTCTCTTAAAGAGCTTTCAAAAAAAATAGATATACAAAAGAAAGATATACTAAAATTTATGAATGAAGAAGGTTTTTTCTTTGATAATGTAGATGGCTACTTTAAAAAGTCTAAAGAAACATATACTTCCATAAATATAAATCCTTCAGTTGAAACAAGTAAAAACTCTCTTCCTCCAACACCAGAACGTGAGGATGTTCAATCTATAATAGATTCTATAAATGAAAAATTAAATCTAAAAGATATTGAAACTACTAATATATTATTACCTGAAATTAAACCAATTGAAGAAGTTAATGTTTCTAAGGAAGATAATTCAGAGAATAATACCAAAGCTTCTCAAAGCATGACTTTAGAAATTCCTAGAATTTCTAGAACAGCTAGAAGAAAAAAGAAGAAGAAAACTCTATTTAAAAGGATAATTTCATATTTAAGAAATAGTTTTTCTAAAATATTTTTAATGAAAAAGAAAGAAAATAAAGCCTCTTCTTCTAAGATAGAATGTACTGATAATTTTAATAATGAAGAAATTAATACAGAATCTACCAATAGTAATATATTAGAAGAAGTTGCTATAGAAAAACTTCCTTTAACTGATAAAATAGAAACAACTTCTCATGATATTAACATTGAAAGCAAGTTACCTTTTGAAATAAAAATTCCTAAAAACTTTAAAGGTAGAAGGAGAATTCCTAAAGTAGATTGTGACTTAGATGAAATGAATTTTTTAAATTCAAATAAATATTCCTTAGAAGACTTAAAAAAAGATTTTAAAGATTTAGAACTTAATTCAGATTTTATAAAAAATATAAACTCTGATTCCTTAGAAAGTAATAGGGATAAATCTTTAGAAGAGCGTGTATGTAATCTTGAAAAGAAAATAAATGAACTTGAAGAATTTTTCTTAGAAATTTTTCAAGCAATGTCAAATAAATAATTACTAAAAAATCTATTTCTTCCTTAGAGATAGATTTTTTTATTTTATAATTATAGAAATCCCTCTTTATACCTATACTATGACTAAGCACACTTTTAGGAGGAATGACAATGACAAATAAAAATCTACAATTAGAAGAACTTAAGAAAATATATGGAAAAATAAGTCCCTTTGAATTTAAAAATAAATTAATAGATTTAGCTAAAGACAAAAAAAGTGCCCATACTCTTTTAGATGCTGGACGTGGAAATCCTAACTGGACAGCATCTACACCACGTGATGCCTTTTTTACCTTTGGTCATTTTGCTGTATCTGAAACAAAAAGAATCTTTCAGTCTGGTGATTTAGCTGGAATTCCTCATAAAGAAGGAATATATAATAGATTTTTAAATTTTCTAGAAGAAAATAAAAATTTCCCAGCTATTGAATTGTTAGAAAAAATAATTAACTATGGAATAAATAAAAAATGTTTTAATCCTGATGATTTCCTATATGAATTATGTGATGCAATCATTGGAGATAATTATCCCTATCCAGATAGAATGCTTCCTCATATAGAATCTATAGTTCATGATTATCTTTTAAAAGAGCTTTGTTATCTTCCACCTTCAAAAAAATTTAAACTTTTTGCCGTTGAAGGTGCTACTGCAGCTATGTGCTATATTTTTGATTCCTTAATAGCAAATGAATTACTTCAAGTAAAAGATAAAATAGCTATAATGACTCCTATTTTTACTCCTTATTTAGAAATTCCTCAAATCCCTAGATATGATTTAGAAAGTATATATATTCATGCTAGTGAAATAAATGAGGAAGGAAGCTATACTTGGCAATATCCAGAAGAGGAATTAAACAAATTAAAAGATCCATCAATAAAGGCTTTATTTTTAGTTAATCCAAGCAATCCTCCTTCTATGGCTATTCATGATAAAAGTAAGGAGCTTTTAAAGGATATAGTTACTAACTATAATCCAAATTTAATGATAATTTCTGATGATGTTTATGGAACCTTCGTTAATAAGTTTCAATCATTAGTGGCCGATCTTCCTCATAACTCCATCGGTGTTTATTCATATTCTAAATACTTTGGAGTAACTGGTTGGAGACTTGGTACTTTGGCTCTTTATGAAGATAATATATTTGATAAACTAATAAGTGAACTGCCTAGTGAGAAAAAAGAAATGGTAAATAAAAGATATGAGTCTTTATCAACTGAGCCAGAAAAAATTCCATTTATTGATAGAATAGTTGCTGATAGCCGCCAAGTAGCACTTAATCACACTGCTGGGCTTTCCACTCCTCAACAGGTGCAAATGGCCTTCTTTTCTGCATTTTCTTTAGTGGATAAAGAAAATACATATAAAAATCAAACCATTGACATATGCCATAGACGTCAAAAATTATTATTTGAAGGACTAGATCTACCAATTAAAGAAAATCCATATGATGCATCATATTATACTGAGTTTGATTTATTGCAATGGGCTCTTAAAAATTATGGTCCTGAATTTGCAAATTACTTAGAATCAAATTATAAACCTGTAGATGTATTGTATAAATTAGCTGAAGAATCATCTATTGTCTTATTAAGCGGTGGTGGTTTCCAAGGACCTGAATGGTCAGTAAGAATATCTTTAGCTAATTTAGATGATGATGCCTACTCAGAAATAGGAACTGTACTTAGAAAAATCCTTGAGGATTTTGTTCATCATTGGAAATCTTCAACTAAATAAAAAATAAAATATCATGGTAAATTAACCTTTATTCATTACACCTAACATTAAACTTTAATTAATAAAAGCTAAAATAGCAGTTTAGAACAACTGCTATTTTAGCTTTTCCATCCTATATCCAATTTCTTTATTTGCTAAGTCATATCCTTCTTCTATTATTTCATCTTCACTCTTTTCATTGCCTATAAGTGAATCTATGGTAATCTGCCCTCTATCATTAAAATATTTATCTAAAAGCATATTTTCTATTTCTCTTTGATCACATATTGAATAATCGTGAAGTATATGATTAACCTTAAATCCATGCTTTTCTAATTCTCTTCCAACTAATATACTTCTATGACATCTTATAGGTTCCTGCATAGCGCCTAATAAAGCTATTCTATATCCTTTACTTATTCCTACTTTAAGTCTCTCTATTCCATTTTTAAAAGATTCCTCATTAATAACCTTATGAAAATCAGCATAGCCTTCTCTATTGTAAGATATTTTACTATCTCTCTTCGCTGCAAATTCCTTTGCCATATATATGTATGTAAATCCTAAATCACTTAAAGTTTTTTGAATTGTTTCTTTATTGTATTGCACATTATATTTAGAATAAGGTATTCCCCTTATATCTACTACACAATTTATATTATATTTATTTAGCATGTCAACAAGTCTACTTAAATCATAATTAGAATGTCCTATAGTATATATATCCATATAAAACACCTCCAAAATTTAATTATAATACTCAATTTTAAAGCAGTATAAATATAAAAAAGGTTGTAAGACTAATCTTACAACCTTATAATAAACAAATTATTATCTATTGTTTCTTTGAGCTTTTCTTGCTCTTCTGCAATCTAAGCATCTTACTGGATCATTTTCAAATCCTTTTTCTTTGTAGAAAGCTTGCTCTCCCTCAGTGAATATGAAATCTGCTCCACAGTCTTTACATTTTAATGTTCTATCTGCCATTTTGACATCCTCCTTAAATTTAAAGATTTAAATGGATTAATAAAAATTTTCTTTAAGTTTAAGGAAAATTTTATTCATCTTTTAAAGCTTTTTCTGTTATGTTCTAATTATACCACTTAAAAATTAACATTGCAAGCTTTTTATTTAGTATTATATTAAACTTCTTAAAATCAAATTATAGAGCTAAGAATTTTTGGAATCTTTCTCTTACTGCTTCTTCTCCCATAATTTGCATTATTGTATAAAGGTCTGGAGTATTAGCTCTGTGAGTTAAAGCTGCTCTTACAGCTCCTGCAACATCTGAAACCATTCCTTTATATTCTTCTGGGTTCTTTTTATATTTCTTTCTATCAGTAGCATATCCTAATTCTACAGCAACTTCTTTTAAATCTGAGAACCAAGTATCCTTATCTGTATTGAAGTTATATGCTTTTGCATAAGCTTCTATTATTCTCTTAGCTTCTTCTAATTCTAAAGTCTTTGGTAATTCAACATCATTAGCTGTTTCCTTATCAAATAACTCATCAAAGAAGTAGAATATTTTTTCTCTAACTTCATCCCATTTAGCAAAGTCTTTTCTTGGCTTTGGACCTTCTTTATCTATATTGAATACTTCTTTCATCATAGCTTCTTTTGAAGTAACTAAATCATACATTTCTTTATCATATTCTTTAGCCCAGTTTGTATATAAATCATAAACAACTTCTGGTTTCATTTTACAGATAACATCTTTACTTACATCATTTAATTTAACTAAATCAAATAAAGCTCCACTCTTACTCATTTTATCTAGTTCAACTTTGTAATCATGATAATCTGCATCTGGATTTTCTGCTCTCCACTCTTCGAAAGCTGAGTTTATTATATTTAAAAGATATTCAATAACTGATTGAGATGGATATCCTTTTTCACTGTAATAACTTACTGCACTTTCTGGATCTTTTCTCTTTGATAATTTTCTTTTTGAACTTCCATCCATTTTCATTATTGTTGGAATATGAGCATATTTAGGTGCTTCTACTCCTAAAACTTCAAACATTTGAAGATGTATTGGAAGTGATGATAACCATTCTTCTCCTCTTATAACATGAGTAGTTCTCATTAATGTATCATCTATTGCATGAGCAAAGTGATAAGTTGGAAGACCATCACCTTTTATTATTACTACATCTTGAAGATTTTCTGGGAATGAAACCTCTCCTTTTATCATATCATGAGCAACAACTCTCTTTTCAGGATTTCCAGGTGACTTCATTCTTATAACATAGCTTTCACCAGCTTCAATTCTCTTTATAGCCTCTTCTGGTGATAAATCTCTATATTTAGCAAACTCTCCATAACATCCTGGAGTTAATTTTTCTGCAATTTGTTTTTCTCTTAAAGCTTCTAATTCTTCAGAAGTCATAAAGCATGGATAAGCTAATCCTTTTCTTAAAAGATCTTTAACAAAAGCTCTGTATATATCAGCTCTTTGACTTTGTTTATATGGTGCATAAGCTCCCTTTTCTGAGTTTTCACCAGTTATTCCTTCATCAAAATCCATTCCGAAGTTATGCATAGTTTTTATAGTATCATCTATAGCACCTTCAACTTCTCTCTTTTGATCAGTATCTTCTATTCTTAAGTAGAATATTCCACCACTTTGGTGAGCTAATCTTTCATTTATTAATGAAGCAAAAACTCCTCCTATATGTTGAAATCCAGTTGGACTTGGTGCATATCTTAATACTTTAGCCCCTTCTTTTAAATCTCTCTTTGGATATTTTTCAAAATAATATTCCGGTGTTTTATCTATGTTTGGGAATATTAAATTAGCTAAATTTTCATAACTCATTCTTTTCACTTTCCTTTCTAAATTTATGTAATAAAAAAAGTCCCTCGTCCTAAAAATTAGGACGAAAGACTTAACTTCCGCGTTACCACCTAAATTAGTTAGCTAAGCTAACTCACTCATAATCAATTAAGGGAATTACCCCTAGACCTACTCCTTAAATCTTAAGATTTTCAGTCTAAGCTCCGAAGCTTCTTTCTATAAGATTACTTTTTAGGCTCTCACCATCCCTAAATCGCTTTAAAATAATTACTTATGTACTCTTCTTCATCATAGCAATAAAATATTTCATTTTAAATAACAAACTCTATTATATCAGATTCTTTAAAGTTGTAAACAAAAATATTACCACTCTTAAATATAATTATTTCATAAATTATTATATCATAAATAACATACTACTATTACTTAGTCTATTTCACTTCTTATAAAATACCCTTATTAAAATTATTGATATTTAACTTTTATCTTTATATATTTTTATATTTAGACATAATGAATAGACTTATACTGTATTTATTATAAAGTTAATATAATAATATTAACTTTACTAAAGGCTCATTTATATTATTTTGTTAGCTTTATATATTATGTTGATTTATTAAATATTTTATATTATAACTAAAAAAATCATATTATAACCTTCATAAAATTAATAGATGCCTTATCTTATATATTCACCTTATTTTTTATGGATTGCTGTACAAATCCCTTCCAAATTCTAAGATTCTCTTTATCCTTTAAAAGTTTATATCTAATATTTTCATCTTGAGAAGAAACACTACATATATTACTTCTAATAATCCAAGCCTTTAATAAAAAGCTTAATTCCTTAGAATAATCCTCAATTTCCTTTGTTAAATAAGAATTATAAATATTAATATTTCTAAGGCTTATGATTTCCTCAATATTTTTGTTATATTCCCTAAGATCATCTTTAATATAATTTTCTTCTTCTCCTAAAAACCATGTCCACAAAATATACTCATATTCCTGTAAGTTACAAATAACCTCTTTATCATCTAAATGTTCTTTTAAATCCCATAGAGGAATTATACTATTTCCAAATAAATATTTAGATGCAAAGCTATCACACCTAAAACCTAATAGATTATAAAAAAGATTTTGCATAGAAAAACTCTTCTCTTTGTTATTAATTAAATATTCTATTATTTCATGTTTATTGCCACATGAATTCTTTAAACTTTCTATAAAATATATTAATAAAGGAGCCTTTGTATAATGTAAAAACTCTATTTTCCCATGACTTTTTATGCTTCCCTCTTCCATAGGAATTATTTTAAATCTACTTGGCTCTTTTAAAGTCATATATAAATATCTTGTATATAAATTTGCCATTTCCTTTTTAAACCTTATAGCTAGTCTTTCTTTCAATCCATCTTCTAAGAATTCTAAAGCTAAGTTTTCATAATAGGTAGCTAAACCCTCTGTTAACCAAAGATTTGGAGGAAGATGATAAACTCTTGATTTTAAAACATCATCCATAAAGGCATGAAAAATTCTATGGGATAATAATTGCCAATCTCTCTTTTTATTCATATCAAAAGTAGCACTTATAACATTTTTTCCACTTCCACCTAATATATAAGAGTTCTCCTTTTTGCTCTTTCTAAGTAAAACTATATTCAAATCTTTCTTATTTAGAGAATCTATTTTAAATAAATTATAATAATAATCACAAATAGACTTTATATTTCTTACAACCTCTTCCTTACTACTGTCATTTAAAAATGTATTTTCAATACTACTATATAAATGTACTTCTCCATAGTTTTTCATTAAAACTATTTCTTCAAAAAAGCCAAAAGTATATGAAGATTTCATTATTTCATATAGATCACTCCAAGTACCCCCTACACACTTTGACTTAAAATCATCTTCTTTAAAAGGAATTATACTTTTATAATCCTTTTCACTATAAACCTCACTCTTTATCTCTTCTATAAGCTCGGTAAAATCTATTTCTAGACTACAATTTAACTTTAGGCCATCATTCATTGTAAGCATTTCAACTGGTAATAGAAGTATTTGTTCACCCATAAAGCTTATTAAATCCTCTTCTATTTCTCCACCTTTTCCATGCTTACCTAAGTTACCTATTAAAACCTCATATTCTAAAATCAAATCCCTACTTTTATTATTAATATATATAAAGTTTGAATCGCAATAAAACTCCTCTTTACACTTTATATTGTTTATTTTTGTTTTACCCCTATAAAGCTGAATTTCTCTTAAATTAACATCTTTAATCTTAAGCCTTATATTTAGTCCCTCTTCTGTATTTAAACTTTTCCTAACTAAAAATTTAATATCTCCATATTCCATTTATACTCTCCTAATCTAAGTCTCTGTATTTCTAATAACTTCTCCAGATTTATTTATATATAATTTTTCTAAAGGTTCAAAAATCCCTTCTTTTTTTAAAGTATTAGAGTATATATTAACTCCATAATAAATCTGACTATTAATTTCTTTTTCTCCCCATATGTCCACATCTAAATCTTTATTATTTAATTTTGCTTCATAATTCCTTGCAATATTCTCTAACTCCATAATCTCATTATTGCTTATATTCAAATTTGTTATGAGACCCTCTATTCCACTTAAAGGTTCCCCATTTTCACCCTTTAAAACATTTCCCTTTTTATTTATAAGAACTCTATCTACTATTCCTGTTAAATCATTACCTTTTACACTTTTAGAATATAAGGTTATTTGGTAATATCTTTCCTTTCCTATTTCTTTAAATCCATCTATATTAGCGCCTAAATCTAAGAAAGTAGCCCTTTCCCTATATTTTAAAGCATAATTCTCTATTAACTTTTTTTCTTCATTAGTTAAAGGGGCTTTTTCCCCAACATAATACAAATCTTTATAGGATTCTTTGTCTAAGGAAATATTTATAGTATTGTTTAAATCAACTTCTTTTTCTAAAAAAGTACTTCCATAAATTAATCCTTCACTTAAGAATAAAGTAGAAACTAAAATACTTACTATTAAAAACTCTTTCATTCTCTACACTCCAATCAACTTTATCTTAAGTATATTATTTACAAAAGTTCTATTTATTAATCACCTTATAATGTAGTTTCATTTAATCCTAATATTATCTAAGGAAAATTCAAAGTTAAATTCAAATTAACTATTTTAGTTTTATTAATTTTAATATTAGCTAACCCTTAATTCAAGTAAAAAAATTATTAATTATGTAGTTTATATCTTATATTTTTAAGTTAAATATATAAATAGTTATATAATAATCTAAAAAAAAGTCACCTAAAAGTATTTTTTACTTTTAGATGACTCAAATTTGTTAATAATTTTTCTTATTTTATCTTGTTAAATATAAATATATTAGTTTTATGGTGTTTTCTAAAGCATCATAGTGAGTTCTCTCCATACCATGTGAAGCATGAACTCCAGGACCTATAAGCCCACCTTTTATGTTATTTCCACCTCTTAAGGCAGCTCCAACATCTGAGCCATATCTAGGATATATGTCTACTGCATAGCTTAAATTATTATTTTTAGCTAATTCTATAAGATCTGATGTAATTTTATAGTCATAAGGTCCACCTGAATCCTTTGCACAAATAGAAACATCATATTCTGTACAACTTAAATCATCACCAATACATCCCATATCTACTGCTATAAATTCAGTTATATCCTCAGGCAAATAGGATGCTCCATGCCCTACCTCTTCATATACAGATATAAAGATTTTTGTTTTATATTTAGGTTTTATATTTTCTCTTTTTAATAGCTCTAATAATCCTATTAAAGCTGATACGCTTCCCTTATCATCTATAAATCTTGATTTTATAAAGCCACTTTCAGTTATTGTTGTTTTTGGATCTATAAAAATAAAATCTCCATTGTTTATTCCTAAGGCCTTTACATCGTCTTTATTTAAAACTCTTTCATCAATTCTTATTTCCATATTTTTAGGATCTCTAGGCTTACTTGATGCATCATCAAATACATGTATTGATGGGCTTGTGCTTAAGAAAGTTCCAGTGTACTCTTTTCCTTCCCTTGTTCTTATTACACAATATTCTGAATCTAAAGTTGGTACTATTGGACCTCCTACTAAATCAAACTTTAAAGTTCCCTTTGGTGTTATAGATCTAACCATAGCCCCTAAAGTATCTACATGAGCAGCTAATCCAATAACCTTTTCATCACTTTCTCCAGGAATGGTTATTACTCCACATCCCTTGTTAGTCAATTCTAGATCATATCCTAGATTATTAACTATTCTTTCTACCCTTTCCATAATCTCAAAACAAAATCCACTTGGACTATGGAAACTTAAAATTTCTTTTGCTACATCTAAAATAAAATCTTTGTTTATACTTACCATATATTTCGCCCCCTCTATTTATATATTAATTATAACATATAGACCATATAATGCCATAAATCACTATTTCTATTTTTAAGAATCTTGTTACTTAATCTCTTAAAATATATAATTAATATTGAATATAGATTAGAGGTGTTTTAATGGAAAATAAAGAACTATTAGAAGAATGTACTCTTTGCACTAGAAACTGCAAAGTTAATAGATTTAAATCTCTTGGTGTGTGCAAGGCTAGTGAAAAAGTTAAGGTAGCTAGAGCAGAACTTCATCCTTGGGAAGAACCTCCTATTTCCTTTAAGAGTGGATCTGGAACAGTATTTTTTTCTCATTGTAATTTAAAATGTGTTTTTTGCCAAAACCATGAAATAAGTCAAGATTTTAAAGGACTTGAAATATCAATTGAAAGGTTAGCAGAAATCTTTTTAGAACTTCAAGAAAAAGGAGCTGAAAATATAAACTTAGTTACTCCAACGCATTATGCAGTTCAAATACTAGAAGCTTTAAAAATAGCAAAAGAAAAAGGCTTAAGTATTCCTATTCTCTATAATACTAATGGATATGATAGTTTAGAAACAATAAAGTTATTAGATGGTTACATAGATGTGTATCTTCCTGATTTTAAATATTTTAAGGATGATTATGCACTTAAATATTCAAAGATAAAAAATTATAAGGACAATTTAATTCCAGTATTAGATGAAATGTTTAGGCAGGTAGGTTCTCCAAAATTTTCAGAGGAAGGTAAACTTTTAAAAGGCATGATAATTAGACATTTAATGCTTCCAGGTCTTTTATTTGATTCAAAGAAAGTTATAGACACTATATTTTCTAAATTTGGAGATGATGTTTACATAAGCATTATGAATCAATATACTCCTATGAATAAGTCTTGTGATTATCCTGAAATAAATAAGCCTTTAAACCCTAAACATTATGAATCTCTTATAGACTATGCAGCATCTTTAGGAGTTAAAAATGCATTTATACAAGAAAGTGGAACTAACTCAAAGGCCTATGTTCCCTCTTTTAAATTTGAAGGAGTTATGAAAAAATAAACTTTTAAATAGAATGCTTTCTAAAAACAAAATAATTTCATAGGAAATATTTATTCCTATGAAATTATTTTATTTAATCTTTCTATGTCTTTTATTATTAGAGATTTATTCCCTCTAATTTCTATTAATCCTTCGTGCTCAAATATAGAGAGTTTTCTACTCATTGTTTCTCTAGTTATACCACAATAATTAGCCATATCCTCTCTATTAATTGGTAAATCAATAAATATTTCCCCATTTTCTATTTTTCCATATTTTCTCTTAAACTCTTTTAACATATATGCTATTCTAACTCTAACATCATTAGTTACTAATTTATGAGCAAATTCTTCAGTATCCTTTAAACGATTAGTTAAAGATTTTAAAACAATTATGGCTATTCTAGGGTTTTCTTCTAAGACACTATCAACTTTATCCTTATCTACGGCACAAACTATAACATCATTTAAAGCAATAGCATTAAATAAAATTCCTCCCTCATTATTAAAGAGGCTTGTCTCTCCAAAATAGTCCCCTACGGAGAATATGTGCATTATTTGCTCTTTTCCTCCCTTAGTAAGCTTTGATGTCTTTACACTTCCCTTACTTATTAAAAATAGCTTCGAAAGCTTTTCACCTTCATAACATATATATTCCCCTTTATTAAAATGAAAACATGTCATTCCAGTAGCTAATTTATTAAATTCTTCCTCTGTTAAATCCTTAAATATAGTAAGCTCCTTGTTGCATAAACAACTTTTATAGCCCTTGCAATCACATTTTTTCATAGCTCTCTCCTAACTTCTTATTTATAATCCTATATCTTTAGTATTAATTATAATATATTTATTCATATTTTTTCACTATTAATTAATTTATTTTAATACTTGTTTATTTCCTGACTTATCCTTATAATATATTTATATTCAAATATTTTAATAATCAAAATATTTGTTTTTCTAATTTTTAGACAGAAAGGATAGTTTCTATGAATATAAAACCACTTACAATTGGAAATTTAACAGCTAGATTACCTATTATACAAGGAGGAATGGGAATTGGTGTGTCCCTTTCAAATTTAGCTAGTGCCGTAACAAAAGCTGGAGGAATAGGAATTATATCCGGTGCTCAACCTGGATACTTAGAAGAAGACTTTAAAAATAATCCTTTAGAAGCTAATTTAAGAGCTTTAAAAAAACATATAAGAATAGCTAAAGAAAAATCACAAAATGGAATCATAGGAGTTAATTTAATGGTAGCTATGAATAACTACGCAGAGCATGTAAAGGCTGCTATAGACTCTGGAGTTGATCTAATAATTTCAGGAGCTGGACTTCCCTCTCATCTTCCTAAATTTACGAAAGGTAGTAATGTAAAAATAGCTCCTATAGTTTCTTCCCTTAAAGCTGCCAAAGTAATTTTAAAACTTTGGGATAGGCATCATAAAGTATCTCCAGATATGATTGTAATTGAAGGACCAAAAGCTGGAGGACATTTAGGATTTACTAAAGAATCACTTGAAGATGAAAGTAACAAGTTTGATTCAACAATACTAGATATAATAAAAGAAACTTCTATTTATGAAGATAAATATGAAAAGAAAATTCCAATAATAGTTGCAGGTGGAGTTTTTGATGGAAAGGATATTGCAAAATATTTAAAACTAGGTGCAAGTGGAGTTCAAATGGCAACTCGTTTTGTGGCAACTTATGAATGTGATGCAAATATAAAGTTTAAAGAAGCATATATAAATTGTAATAAAGAAAGTATATCCATAGTAAAAAGTCCTGTTGGAATGCCAGGAAGAGCTATTAGGAACTCCTTTGTTCAATTTACAGAAACAGAAAAATCTAAGGTTTCTCATTGTTATAATTGCCTAATCCCTTGTAATCCTACTGATACTCCTTATTGCATAAGTCAAGCACTTATAAATGCCGTAAAAGGCGATATAGATAATGGACTTATTTTTTGTGGTGAAAATGCCTCAAAAATAGATAAAATAGTATCTGTAGAGACACTTATGAATGAATTAGAAAAAGATTTATTAGAAGCATAAAATAATCTGTATAAAAGAGTATAAATACTAATTAATAGTTTAAAACTACTCTTTTATACAGATTTTATTTAATAATTTAATTCTAAAAGACAAAGTCCATGAGCTGGTGCTTTCTCTGAAGCTTTTGCTCTTTCCTTCGCTTCAAGTATATCATTTATATATTGGGGTTCAATTTTTCCAAGTCCTACATCTACTAAAGTTCCTACTATTATTCTAACCATGTTTAATAAGAAGCCATTTCCATTTATCTTTATACTTAATATATTATTATTTTCATGAAATTCAATGCTATTTATGGTTCTTAAAGTTGATTTATTCTTTGACTTTAAACTTGTAAAACTCTTAAAGTCATGAGTACCCAATAAATATTTTGCCCCTTCTTCCATTGCTTCTAAATTCAACTTTTCTTCAACATGCCATGCATATTTTCTTAAAAATACATCTTTGAACTTATTGTTATCAATTGTATATTCATAAGTTTTAGACTTAACATTAAATCTAGCATGAAATCTTCCACTTGCTTCTTTTATTTCCTTTACCCTTATATCCTCAGGTAAATATTCATTTATGTATTCAATAATTTGTTCTAGAGTCATAAGAGAATTCGTCTTAAAATTTGCTACATAATTTTTTGCATGTACACCACTATCAGTTCTTCCACAACCAATTAGTTGAATCTCTTCATTAGTCATTTTAGTTAGTACTTTTTCTAATTTATCTTGAACTGTAGAAACATTACTTCCCTTTTGGTTTTGTTTTTGCCATCCCTTGTACTTACTACCATCATAATCTAAAGTAATTTTTATATTTCTCATTTTAATTTCCTTTCAAAAATAATTTAAATATATAAATTTAAATTTTTAATACTTAATCTAAGTCTTAATGTAACATGTTAAAATTGTACTATCAATTTAAATATCTGACAATAAATTTAATTTTATTCTAAAATTTTCAGTCTTTTAATTTTCATCTTTTTATTATAAGATAATTAAATAAACATTAAGAGGTGATTTTTATGAAAACCATGCAAAAATTATTAAGTAAAACTAGACAAGCTATAAAAGAATATGACCTTATTGAAGATGGTGATAAAATAGCCGTAGGACTTTCTGGTGGAAAGGATAGTCTAACACTTTTACATATATTAAAAAACTATCAAAGATTTTCTCCTGAAAAATTTGAATTAATAGCTATAACTTTAAACCCTGGAGGAGTTGATAACAGTCCATTACATAAGCTTTGTAAAAATATAAATGTTCCTTTTTATGAAATTCAAACAGATATAAAGGAAATAGTTTTTGATATAAAGAAGGAAAAAAATCCATGTTCCTTATGTGCTAATCTTAGGAGAGGCGCATTAAATGATAATGCTGAAAAACTTGGATGCAACAAAGTTGCCTTAGGTCATCATAAAGATGATGCCTTAGAAACCCTTATGCTTTCTATAAGCTATGAAGGAAGAATAAACTGCTTTTCTCCTAAAAGCTTTATGCATAAAAATAATCTAACTCTCATAAGACCTATGGTATTTATTGAGGAAAGCCAAATAAGGAAGGCAGCAGCAGAATATAATTTTCCAATAATAAAAAATCCTTGTCCTGCAGATGGTAAAACTAAAAGAGAAGATATGAAAAATCTTATTAGAAGTTTAGACAAAACTATGCCTGGTTTTAAGAAAAATTTATTTAAATCTTTAACCAATACAGATCAAATGTTTGTATGGGATAAAGAAACTGTTAGAAATATGTAAAAAGCTGTATCAATTGATACAGCTAATTTTCTAAGGGCTATAAATATCTGACAACTCTATCTTGTAAAGTTCTTCTCTATTTTCTCTTTCACAAGATGTTAAAGCTATCTCATCTAAAATTTCGTTTTCAAATCTTTTAATAGGCATTTTTATTATGAATTCTGTTCCTTCTCCTAACTCACTATTAACTTTCATTTCTCCACCATTAATTTTCACAAGTTCATTAGCTATAAAAAGTCCTATTCCACTTCCTTCATTAACCTTGGTTAACCTATTGTTTATTTTTTTAAATCTATCAAAAAGCAATCCTATCTTATCCTTTGGTATGCCTATCCCTGTATCTTTAATACTTATATTTACATATTTTTCATCAAAACTCATATTTACATCTATATTGCCATTTTCTCGATTAAATTTTATAGAATTTGATAAAATATTTAATAATATTCTCTCTAAATGATTCAAATCAAAAGCAATTATTTTTTCTTCCTCTTCTGTATCAAAGGTTATGGAAATTTTATTTTTTTCAGCAAATTCACATATAGACATTGTTATATCTTCCACACAACTTACTATATCATGATTTTTAATATTAATATTAAAAAAGCCAGCTTCTAGTTTTGTACTATCTATTAAATTGTTTATTAACTTTAACAATCTAAAAACATTCTGCTGAGCCATTTTTATATAATTAATATAACTTTCTACATCTCCACCTATATTATTTTTTAATTTTAATTCTAAAAGTTGAAGTGCACTGTATATTAAGTTTACAGGTGTCTTAAATTCATGAGATATATTTGCAAAGAACTCCATTCTAAGCTTTTCCATCTCATTATTTTTTTCTATATTGTCTGTAATATCATTTATAATTATGATTCTCCTTATAGATTCACCATTTTCATTTTTTATTGAATTTGCTCTAAATAAAACAGTTCTAACTTCATTATCTGCCCTAACAATTCTAGCCCTCTCCATAAAAAAATCCCCATAATCAATGTTATTAAATTTATATCTATCTTCAGGATGAATTCTATCTAATTTTACAATCATACTTTTTTCTTTGTATAACTCTTTACAATTTAATCCATATAATTTTTCAAAAGCATGGTTTACATAAATGGTTTTTTCTCCTTCTTTTATAATTACAACATCATCTAAGTAATTAAGAACTTCAAAAAACATCTTATCATTTTTCTTAAGCCTATATTCTATAGCTTTTTTATAGGAAATATCTCTTGTTAATCCAATTATACCTTTAATTTCATTGTTTTCATCAAAATATGGAGATTTTATAGTCTCCTCTAAATAACCATCTTCACTTTCAAATCCCCATTCTTCACCATAAACTTTCTTTTCTCTTGAATTAATAACCTCTCTATCTGTTTTAATAAATGTTTCTACCTTACATGGGTTATCAAAAAATAAATCTTTATCAGTTTTTCCTATTATATATTTTTTCTCAATTCCAACTTTATTTTCAAAAGCCTTATTACAATTTATATATCTTCCATCAATATCCTTAAAAAATACATAATCTGTTAAAGAATCTAAAAATAAATCTAACATGTCTTTTTCTTTTTTTAGATTAATTTCTAGTTTATTATACTTCTCCAATAAATATTGACTAAACCAAATAATCACATAATCATTATTAAGTAAGTTTAAACTAAGGTTTTTATTTAAATCTTTATAATGTCCTTCTACCTCAATATTACTTGTACTAAATATAGTTTTAAAATCTATATCACTACCTAGTACCTCACTTAATAACTTGTTATTAAATTCTTTTATACTAGACTTAAGTACAAATAAATCATTAGAATCTTTAGTCCTTAGCTTCCCATAAATATAATCCATAGGACATGATTCTAATATTTCTTCAAAATTAAAATCCTTCATATAATATAACTCCCCTTTAAGTTATGAAAATTAATTATTTTCAAGTTAAAACATTCTTTCCCTTATTTAATTTTTATTATATTCATTTTGGAACTTTAAAACAATATATTAAATTTATTTTAATTATGTAAAAATATGATAATTTAATATTTTAAATATATTTTCTACATTAAATCCCAAATTAAGTCAAGTTTAAATTATTTCATTTAAGGTTAATTAATAGTATATACGTATTTATTTAATCGCTCATTCATTATTTTAATAATTTTTTCAGATTTTACCACCTAATTACAAAATAGTATAATTAAAATAATACAATTATTTAATTATTAAAATTTATTTAGTAATATTAGTAATTGTAAACTTTAACAACATAAAAAACTTAAGAGGAGGTAAAAAAATGAATAAAAAGAAAAAGATTTCATTCCCTACAGCCTTTACTGTATTATTTATTGTTTTAATCTTATCAGCTGCTTTAACTTATTTGATTCCAGCAGGATCATATTCAAAGTTATCTTATAACGAAGCTGAAAATATGTTTATTGTTACAAATCCTCAAGGTGAAAGCACTAAAGAAGCTGCAACCCAAAATACATTAAATGAACTTGGTATAAAAATAGACTTAAGTAAATTTACTGATGGAAGTATAAGTAAACCAATAGCTATACCAAATACTTATGAGAAAGTTGCTCAAAATCCTCAAGGTATTGCTCAAATAATACAGGCTCCTATTCAAGGAACTTATGACACTATAGATATAATTATGTTCGTTCTAATAATAGGTGGAGTAATTGGAGTTTTAAATACCACTGGAGCATTTAACGCCGGAATTGCTAGCCTTTCTAAAATAACTAAAGGAAAAGAATATATACTTATAATATTATTATCAATACTTATTTCTCTTGGTGGTACTACTTTTGGATTGGCAGAAGAAACAATAGCTCTTTATCCTATTCTGCTCCCAATATTCTTGGCTTCTGGTTATGATGCTATAGTATGTATTGCTACAATATATATGGGTTCATCCATAGGAACAATGTTCTCAACTGTAAACCCATTCTCTTCAGTAATAGCTTCAACAGCTGCTGGAATAAGCTTTAAAGAAGGACTTGATTTTAGGATGATAGGATTAGTTTTAGCTACACTTATAACAATAATTTATATACTTAGATATGCTAAAAAAGTTAAAAATGATCCTTCTAAATCCCTTGTATATGATCAGAAAGATGAAATAGACTCTAAATTCCTTCATGAATCTAATAATGATGTTCCAGTATTTACTTGGAGACTAAAACTTATGCTTTTAATCTTTGCTGGTTCATTTGTAATTTTAGTTTATGGAGTTTCAGCTAAAGGATGGGGATTTATACAAATGACTGCTCTATTCCTTGTAGTAGGAATAATTTTAGGATTCCTTTCAGGACTTGGAGAGAAAAAATTTGTTAATACCTTTATATCTGGTGCTGCTGATTTAGTAGGTGTTGCATTGGTTATCGGTGTTGCAAGATCTATAAACTTAATACTTGAAAATGGTAAGATATCAGATACTTTACTTTATGTATCCTCAAATGGAATTCAAGGTATGGATAAAAATATATTTATAATATTAATGCTTGTTATATTCATAATCTTAGGATTCTTTATTCCATCTTCATCTGGTCTTGCTGTTTTATCAATTCCAATAATGGCACCACTTGCAGATACAGTTGGTTTACCAAGGGATGTTATAGTTAGTGCTTACCAATTTGGTCAAGGATTAATCTCATTTATAACTCCAACAGGATTAATTCTAGCTACCCTTGCTATGGTTGATGTAACCTATAATAAATGGTTGAAATTTATTATGCCTTTAATGGGAATTATAGCAGCCTTTGCAGCCTTATTATTACTAGTACAGGTGCACTTTTAAAACATTTAAAATATTAGTGTATTAAAATCACTTCTTTATAAAACTTACAAACAATATGAAAATTATATAGATAAGCTTTGGAATTTAAATTCTTAGGAAAATCTATTAATTTTCTAAATATGTTTGTAAGTTTTTTTATTATAAGAATACTAAACTATAAAATTATTATAGGAATATTATTTATTCTCCTTTGAAATAATAAGTTTATATTATTTACTAAGGAGGAATTTTTTTGGACTTAACATCAAATTTTGATAAAAATATAAATACTTTATCTAAAGCTTTAAGGGTTGGAAAAAGTTTTGATATAATTGAACGTTCAATAATAATTGGGGATAAAAAAGCCACAATGTATTATATTGATGGATTTGTAAAAGATGACGTAATGGAATTAATCATGAGTGACTTCTTTTCCTTAAGCAAAACTGAAATGAACTTAATAAAATCACCTAAGGATTTTATGAGAAGACAAATTCCTTATGTTGAAGTAGCTGAAGAAGTATCCATAGATAAAATAGTGTCTCAAGTTCTCTGTGGACAGACAGCATTAATTTTAGAAGGATTCTCCAGTGCAATAATGATAGATTTAAGAACCTATCCAGTTAGAGGGCCTCAAGAACCAGAAACTGAAAAAGTATTAAGGGGTTCTAGGGATGGTTTTGTAGAAACTATTGTATTTAATACTGCATTAATTAGAAGAAGAATAAGAGATCCTAGACTTACCTTTGAAATGATGTCTATAGGAAATGTATCAAAAACAGATGTGGTTATATCATTTTTAGACGAGGTAGTTGATAAAAAAACTCTTAATCTAATAAAAAAGAAATTTGAAAACTTAGATATACAAGCATTAACCATGAGCGAACAAAGCCTTGTTGAATCTCTTTCAAATGCCTCATGGTATAATCCATTCCCTAAGGTTAGATATACAGAAAGGCCTGATGTTGCAGCTGCCCATATAACTGAGGGAAAGATAGTTGTTATTATAGATAACTCTCCTTCAGTTATAATTTTACCAACTACTATATTTGATTTTATACAGGATGTTGATGATTATTATCTTCCTGTAATAACAGGTAATTTTATTCGTTTAATAAGAAATTTTATACTAATTTCTACTATTTTTATAACACCACTTTATTTGCTTTTAATACAAAATGCCTATAGAATACCTGATTACTTAAAATTTTTATTACCTGTTGATGGCTATAAAGTCCCATTGATAGTTCAATTTTTACTTCTTGAAGTTGCAGTAGATGGATTAAAACTTGCCTCTTTAAATACGCCAAATGCCCTTGGTATGTCCTTATCTGTTATTGGAGGATTAATACTTGGTCAATTTGCTGTAGATACTGGTTGGTTTTTACCACAAACTATATTATATATGGCCATAGTTACGCTAGGAAGCTTTTCTCAACCTAGTTTAGAACTTAGCTATGCCTTAAAGTTTTGGAGAACACTCCTACTCATATTAACAAGCCTATCTAATGTAATAGGATTTTTTGTAGGATTAATAATAGGAATAGTTTTAATTGCAAGCAATAAAACTTTAACTGGCGATTCCTATCTTTATCCTCTTATTCCACTTGACTGGGAAGCACTTAAAGCACTTATATTTAGAGTAAGATTAGTACCTAAACAAAAAGAGGAATAATAAAAATTTATTAATTTTCTTAAATTTTCATTTAATAAATAATATTTAATAAAAAAAGAAGGATTTTGTTAAATATTGTAGTAATTAATACTCTATAGGAGTAAGGAGGACAATAAATGAAAAATTTAAGAAAGATTTTAAGTATAATGTTAATACTATTATTTTTAATCCCATCCACAACAGTTCTTTGTCGTGCCGGCGGGGGCGGCRGAGGAGGCGGAGGCGGTGGTGGGGGAGGTGGCGGCGGTGGTAGAGGAGGATCTTCTTCACATAGCTCTCATAGAAGCAGTTCAAACTCTCCTTATGGAAATATGATTAACTTCTTAATATTAAGTTCATTCATAGGAATAAATTTCTTGTTTGTGAAAAACGGAAGTGTATCTAGATATAAAGTTTATTCTAAAAGAAGAGAAGCTATGTCTACTCTAAAAGACTTTGAGATTGAAAATCCAGCATGGAATTTCTATGAAATAGAAACTCAGATTGAAGAATCCTTTCCTTTAATTCAAGAGGCTTGGATGAATAGAGATTATTCACCTGTAAAACATTTAATGACAGATAACTTTTTTGATACTCATACTGTAAAAATGAATTGGATGCTTTTAAAGAAGGAAAAGAACATCTTATCTGATGTAGAATTAAAGAAGGTAACCCCTATATTAGCAGTAGAAAATGATGAAAATGGAAAGGATTTTATTTGGGTTTTATTAAAGGCTAAAATGATTGATTACACTATAAATGAAGAAAATAATTGCATAATTGATGGTGATTATTCAACAGCAAATTCATTTCAAGAATTCTGGAAGTTTATAAGAAAAGATGATAAGTGGTTAGCTGATACTATACTTCAAGTAGATGATATTGAATCTCTTGACTACTTTGATAAATTGAAGCCTTAATAAAAATTAAATTTTACTAAAACAATCTATAGATATAAATAAAACTTATAAAGAACATTATGGAAATTTCTAAACTGCAAACTAAAAAACCAAGCTTTAGCTTGGTTTTTAGTTTATATAATTAATTTTTAATTTTCTTCTTTTAATTCATTCATAAATTCTTGAGCTTTTATTTTTAGTGGACTATCATCCTTAAGCTTTTGTAATCCAATACTTAGCCCTTCTTTATCTATTACTAATCCATCAGTAGGAATATACCATTTTACCCTTCTACAGTGTTGCATAGGCAATTCATCTAGTCCAACTTTATTAAATACAGGTTCAAATCTATATGGACTTGTTACTTTACCAGCTGCTACAATAGTAAAGCTTCCATCTCTTGAATTTATTTGTTTTAAAATAAGTACATCTCCTACCTTAACTTCTTCAGCAAATCTCTTTATAACTATTCCCTCTTTGCCTAAGATATCATACTCTTCTTTATTGTCAAAATAATCTCCTTTATCTCCAGGGCCAACAATTGCTACTCCTAAATCAAAGAATATATCTATTAAATTTGTGTTACCTATCTCTGCTGATATTTGCCAATAATTCATAATTATTACCTTCTTTCATTCTATTAGTATAAAAATAAAGTTATCAACAAAGTAAATATTACTTTATAATATATTATACTCTTTAAATTTATATTTGTTTAGCCTTTAAAAATCCTCTTAATCTCTTAAATATGAGCACATATATACTATAACTTCTCTTATTCTATTAAGCTCGCTTTCTTTATTATATTTTCTCCATATTGATGTGTAATCATAAAACCAAAGCTCTAAATCCTTAGCTAAGTCTTTTTTATCTATATCTAATAAACTTTTTTTATTAAACTCTCTTTCAAGTAATGCCATAAAGAATTTATCTATAAGCTCCCATCCCTTTGAAGACACAATAAAGCTTTGAATAGATTCTTTATCCTCTGTATTTTTAAGTAATTTAATAAACTCTCTTCTTACCTCTGAAGCAACCTTATATCCCTCAAAAACTTTTAAAGTATCTATACTCTTAATTTCTTCCTTAGTTTCTTCCCTTTCATTAAACTTTTCTTTCCATCTAACAAGTTCTCCCCAACCTGCAACTTGATTTTTAGAAAGCTTATCCATTAAAGAAACTACCTTCATAGATTGATCACCAAATTCCATAAGTGATATAGACTTAAAGATTTCATTAAATTCCTCTTCCTTTGGATTCCATGAAATTCCTGCTCCATAAATCATAGATGGCATTGAATTAGCTAATAGATTTATATTTCCATAGTCTCCCCAGTTTGTATTTAAAACACCTATAGCTCCATATTTCATTCCATGGTTAACCATTCTTCTTATATTGCTAAAAGAGCCTTCTATAAGATTCATCATCATATTCCATCCACCTACACCAGGGCAAACATATTGTACTTTATTATGCTCTGCTATAATTTTTGTGGCTACATCATTAGCCTGTGGATGATAGTTCCAAGTTAAGCAAGTTAAATCCTCTGGTATATCACTTAAAAGCTCTGGATATCCAACTATTATATCTCCCCAGAACATAACATTTTTATTGAACCTTTTTACAATGTTGTATACCTTATTTAAAAACTCTGTATATATTTTACCTACTCCTAATTTTTCAGCCTTCTCTCTACTCTTTCCTTTTCCTAAATCAAAGGTTTCATCACAGCAAATATTAAACTTATCTGAACTAAATAAAGGAATAAATTCTAAAAGCATTGATTCAACAAAGTCTAAACTTTTAGAATTAGTAACATCTAAAGTATGATGTGCCATTCTATCTACAAAAGAATATTCTTCATCTCCTATTTCTAATTCACAAAGATCTCTAAATGATTTACTTCTTAAAGCTTCATATAGATGCCCAAAGGTTGATAATGATGGTACAAGTTCCACATGTCTCTCTTTGCAATACTTGTCTAAAATCAATATTTCCTCTGCTGTTAAAGGATCCTTATCCATCCAAACTTCGCTCATTCCCTTAAAAGCAAAGGTATGCTCTATATATAGTTGCAACTGATTTATTTTATAAAAGGCTGCCTTATCAACTAAGCTTTTTAATGTATCTAATGTTGGTACCATTCCCCTTGTTACATCGTGATAAAATCCACGATATTTAAAATATGGAGAATCTTCTATTGTTAGATTTGGAATACATGCTCCAAACTCTCTTACAAGCTGTCTAAAGCTCTGACATCCATAGAATAATCCAGCACCAAACCCTTCTATTATTACCTGATTCTCTTTTATTTCTATTTTATATTCCTCTTCATTTTCAAATTTGCATTCTCTTAAAATTATTGAGTTACTATATTTCTTATCCATAAAAAGTTTATTTATGTTAAGCTTAAAATCTAATATTCTTTCTATTTCCTCTTGAATCATAATTGCCAAATTTAAATCTTCAAAGGATAATTCACTACTTAATATAATTTCAGTATCTCTTTCTATAAAAAATTCACCTTCATAATTAACTACATTTTTTGGTCTTGGTATTAAATGCATTTCTCTTCCCCCTAATAATCCTTTACTTTCTACAAAAATTTGCTCATAATGGTAATAAACAATTTAAATGTTTACTATTATTATATAAAATTATTTTATTTATTTAAGCAAGTATTTTGCTATTATTTAACACAATATTGCTTTTTATATAGGAGGAATTATGAGTAATTACATATATGAAAATCACTTTCATAGAGATCCTAATTTCCCAGTAATATTTCATTGTGATATTTTAAATAAAAATAGACCTAGTTTTTTGATGCATTATCATGAAAACATAGAACTTCTCTACTTCTTAGATGGACATGCTAAGGTGGTTTGTGATAATAAAATACTCAAAGCTAAAGCTGATGATATTATAATAATTAATTCAAAGGAGCTGCATTCTATAGAAAAAATATCTGATTACTGTAAATATTACTGTCTTATTATAGATAAAGATTTACTTAATGATAATTTAAATAATTTTGATAATTTTAGATTTAAAAACTTAATTAAGGATTCATTTTTAAAGATGAAAATTGAAGAAATAAATAGGGAATTAAGTAATAAAAATGATTATTTTAAAGAATTTATAAAATCGGATATACTTCAAATTTTAATTCATATTAAGAGAAACCATATTGAGCAAAACTCATCATTAATAAAAATAAAAGATAATAATAAAATACTAATGGTAAAAGAAATAATAAATTATTTAAAAGAAAACTATAAAGAACAAATTTCAATTGATCATATATGTAACCATGTTGCTTTTAGTAAATATTATACCTGTCGTACCTTTAAAGAGGTAACAGGGCAAACTATTCTAGATTATATTAATCATATTAGATGTATTAATGCTAGAAATTTAATCCTCTACAATGGATATACTATATCTGAAAGTGCTTATAAAAGTGGCTTTAATAACTTATCTTATTTTTCAAAAACATATAAAAAGTATATAGGATTACTTCCATCTGAAGAAAAAATTACATAATTTAAGCATTATAAAGTAATCTCAAGATACTCCTATCTATTATTAATAGAATAATAATTTCTGTTAATAATTTTTATAAATTAGTTTGCTTAATTTTCTTTTTAAGACTACAATTATTTTATAGAAATAATAAAAAGAGGTGTACATATATGTTAAGTGAAAATTTATTACAAAAACTTAATGAACAAGTTAATTTTGAATTTTATTCATCATATACTTATTTAGCTATGGCTGCTTATGCTGAATCTGTTGACCTAAGTGGTTTTGCTAATTTTTTTAGAGTTCAAGCTCAAGAAGAATTATTCCATGCAATGAAATTTTACGATTATATATTCCAAAAAAATGGCGTTGTTGAATTAGAACAAATAGATAAGCCTAAATTTAATTTTTCAAATATAATTGAAGCCTTTGAAAAAGGTTATGAACATGAACAATTAGTAACTCGTAAAATATATGACCTTGCAGATGTTGCTTTTGAAGAAAAAGAACACGCAACTATGAGTTTACTTAAATGGTTTATAGATGAACAAGTTGAAGAAGAAAACAACTTCCACTCATTATTAAAAAAAGTTAGAAGATCTGAAGGTAATCCTGCTGCTTTATATATGATGGATGATGAATTAGCTGCAAGAGTATTCACTCCTCCAACAACTACAAAATAGATTTAATTTAAAGTTATCAATAAAAAGGGCGTGTATCAAAATAACTTTTGATAAAGCTTACAAACATATTTCGAGAATTACTAGATTTCACTAAGAATTTATAATCATTACTTCGAAGATATCACTAAAGCTTCGAAACTTGCTTCGCTTCGAACAGTCTCAGCTTTTTAACGTGATATCTTCTACGTAATAATTTAAATTCTAAAGTTCATCTAGATATTCTCTTCATACTGTTTGTAATCTTTATTATATTTTGATACAGCCTTTTTTATTTTACTAGATTACTTTAATACTCATCAGGAATTCATTATAATTTTTTCAAAAAACTTATATATTTTTTAATAAACTTTTTAATGTAAAAGTTTTAATAAAATAGAACTAATTTCTTTTTAATTTATAACTTTACATCATTTCATAATGGTGCTAGTATAAATTTTATTAGATTTTAATTTTATGTGTACACATTAATAATTTATTAATATTTTTCAACTTAATAATTAACTTATGATAATAAAGGAAGAATAGATATGAGTACTAATAAAAGTTCTATTGAAAAAATTACTTTAGGAAGCTTTTTAATAGCCTTAGGGGTTGTTTATGGAGATATTGGAACTTCTCCTCTTTATGTTATGAAATCAATAATAAATGGCAATGGAGGTTTAGAAAGCATTACTCCTGATTTTATCCTTGGAGTATTATCTCTTATTTTTTGGACTATGACTTTATTAACAACAATAAAGTATGTTCTTATAACATTAAAAGCCGATAATAAAGGAGAAGGAGGTATATTTTCTCTTTATACCTTAGTTCGTCGTCGTGCTAAGTGGCTTATTGTACCTGCCATGGTAGGAGGTTCTGCTCTACTAGCTGATGGAATGCTAACCCCAGCAGTAACTGTTACTTCATCCATTGAAGGTTTAAAAATCTTGCCTAGTTTTAATAATATATTTGGAAATAATCAAGATATAATTATAATCATTGTACTAGTAATACTAAGTTTTTTATTCTTTATTCAACATTTTGGTACAGAAATAATAGGTAAAATCTTTGGACCGGTTATGTTTATTTGGTTTGCATTTTTAGCCATATTAGGAATTGTAAATTTATCAGGAAATTTATATCTTTTAAAAGCACTTTCTCCTCATTATGCAATAAAAATTTTATTTAGTCCAAATAATCATTTAGGTTTTTTTATTCTTGGAGGAGTATTTTTATCAACAACTGGAGCTGAAGCTTTGTACTCTGATCTTGGTCATGTTGGTAGAAAGAATATCTATCTTACTTGGCCTTTAGTTAAAATATGCTTACTATTAAATTATTTTGGTCAAGCTGCTTGGATATTATCTCAGAAAAATAATACTAAATTATATGGAATTGAAAGCTTAAATCCATTTTTTCAAATGATGCCTAGTTGGCTTTTACTATTTGGAGTTTTAATTTCTACATTAGCCGCTATTATAGCATCTCAAGCTTTAATTTCAGGTTCATATACCTTAGTTTCAGAAGCTATTAAATTAAATTTATTCCCTAGATTACAATGTCTTTACCCTTCTAATTCTAAGGGACAAATTTACATGCCAGCTATAAACAGAATACTTTGGATAGATTGTATAGCTATAGTTTTATATTTTAGAAGTTCAGATAATATGGAAGCAGCTTATGGATTATCAATAACTGTAACAATGCTTATGACATCCATACTTTTATTCAATTATCTATTAAAAAGAAAAACTCCATTACCAATTGCACTAATTATACTAGTCTTCTTTGGCTCTTTAGAATTTTCATTCTTAATTTCAAGTGCAGTTAAATTCGAAAAAGGTGGTTTTGTTTCAGTATTAATAGCTTTATGTATTTTAAGCATAATGTATATATGGATAAAAGGTCATTATATAAAAATGAGTCTATTAGACTATATTCCTATTGAAAATTATAAAAATCAATTAAAAGAATTAAAGAATGATGTAGATATACCTAAATATGCAACAAATCTTGTTTATTTAACAAGTTCAGAAAAATCCAAAAGAATAGAAAGAAAAATAATGTATTCTATATTAGATAAAAGGCCTAAAAGAGCAGATGTATATTGGTTTGTAAATGTAATTGTAACTGATGAACCCTATACAGCTGAATATACTGTAAATACATTTGGCACTGATTATATGGTTAAGGTGCAACTTAAACTTGGTTTTAGGGTTAACCAAAAACTAAATGTATTTTTACGTCAAATAGTATGTGAACTTATAAATAATGGTGATATTAAGGTTCAAAATAGAAAGTATACTACACTTCCTAACAGAAATGTAGGAGATTTCAGATTTATTCTTATAAATGAATGTTTATCATCAGAAAGCAAGCTTAAATCATGGAATTCAATGATAATTAAAGCTAAGCTTTTCATAAAAAAATTCACAGTTTCTCCAGCTAAATGGTTCGGCCTTGAATCTAGTGAAATTGAAATTGAAAATGTTCCTTTAATATTAGGATCTACTGAACACACTACTTTAAAACGTGTTTATAAATAAAGGACTTTCATCAAAATAACTTTTCATAAAACTTACAAACAGTATTTTTTCATATTGTTTGTAAGTTTTATTATTATTTTTTGATAAAAGCCCTCTCTTTATTCTAAAAAGATTTTAACATCTCATCTCTTCTTCTTTTGTTAACATAATTTGCAAATCTCATTTTAAATCTTTCAAATTCTTTAAGCTTATAAAAGTTATTTAAATCAAAGGTAAGGAATAATGTATCAACAATTAAATATTTTAAATCCTTTAAATTATCTTTATTTTCTTCCTCAACCTGAAGATCATCAGCCTTTAGTTTTAAATCTCCAATGGAATTTTGAAAATTTTCTAGATTGCCCATTACAAAATCTTCGCTAAATCCTTCAAAATTTTTATTTACTAGTTCCTCTATAAAATCCACATAATTTTTATTTACTTCTCTATATTCATCATAAATATTTACTAATTCCATTTCTTCACCTCATAGAAAATTAATTCATCTTAAATAGTTTAAACTTTCTCTATAAATTATAACTAAGCTATATATTTTTGTCTAATTAATATAATTTAGCTAAATTTTAATTTCATAAATTTCTTTAAAGTTTATACAAAGCCATATTAAAAACAAAAACTTCTCTAAACTAAACAATGCATATTTTCTTTTGCCTCTTCTCCTTTAACTAAATAAGCTTGACCCTTTGAACAAAATATAGAAGTAGAAGTATAATCAATGTCTGCATTTCTATCATATGCCATCTTTTCAATAATCTCTTCTTCATTGTGACATAAATCATACCCATGAAACTTAAGAGAAAGTCCTCCCTTTCCCTTAGTAAATGACTGAAACTCCATACCATAATTTATAAATGTAGAAACAGGTCCCTTTCCTTCTATGGTCGCTCTCTCTCCATCTATAATTGGATCCTTAAACTCTCCATTCATCCTTTGTATATCATTCATTACTCTTCCTATTAGGTTAAGATCCACATCTATTTTAAACTTATAATAGGGCTCTAAAAGTTTATTTTCTCCACTTTCTAATCCCTGTCTTAAAGCTCTCTTTGTAGCTTCTCTAAAATCTCCACCACTTGTATGTTTATTATGAGCTCTTCCTGTTAATAAGGTTATTTTAAGATCCGTAATAGGCGAACCTGTTAATATTCCCTTATGCTCACATTCAAATATATGAGTCCTTATTAAATTTTGATTTCCTGGTGTAAGATCATCTGCATGACATTTATTTTCAAATACTATTCCTGAATTTCTTTCCAAAGGCTCAATTTTTAAGTGAACCTCACTATAATGTCCTAAAGGCTCAAAATGGCCATACCCTATTACTTCTTCATTTAATGTTTCCTTATATAATATCTCTGGAGTTCCAAATTCTATTTCTTCATTAAATCTATTTTTCATAACTTCTTTAAGAACTTCCAATTGAACTTTCCCCATAATATTAACGTGAATTTCTTTTAATCTTTCATCCCAAGATACACTTAAAGTACTCTCTTCACTTTCTAAGATTTTAAACCATGAAAGTACTTCCTTTGGATTTAACCCTTCTCTATAAACCACCTTAGACTTCAAAGTAGGAACCATATCATATGAATCAATATTTTCTATACCAATCCCATCACCAGATTCTAGTCCTTTAACTCCTACCACTGCAAATATATCTCCTGCCTTAACTTCATTTACAAGTTCATATTTACTTCCATTATATATTCTAATTTCATTTACTTTCTCTAAAGACTCTTTTCCTTCTTTTAAATATGTCAATTCTTCCTTAGTTCTTAAAGTTCCACTTAGAGCTTTTATAAAGGTTAATCTATTTCCCTTTTCATCATGTCTTACTTTAAAAACTCTTCCTCTAAAAGAATCTTCTCTTTCCTCATAGTTAGTAAATGATAAGTTGTGAAACCACCTTATAAAATCTTCTATGCCCTCATCTAGTAAAGCAGAACCACATAAGCAAGGAAAAATTTTAAGTTCCTTTATCATACTTGGTATTTTATTTAATAATTCTTCTTCACTTAAATTTCCTTCTAAATATAAGTTTAATAAGTCCTCATCTCTTTCAACTACTTCTTCTATAGTCTTATCTTCTAATTTACTTGAAAAGAAAACAATATCTTCACTAAGTTTGACTTTCATTTCATTTATAACCTTATTTACTTCTGCTCCTTCTCTATCAATCTTATTTATGAAAATAAAAGTAGGAACCTTATACTTATTTAATAATTCCCATATTGTTTCACTATGTCCCTGAACCCCTTCTACTGCACTTATAATCAAAATAGCATAATCTAAAACACTAATAGCTCTTTCCATTTCTGGTGAAAAATCTATATGCCCTGGAGTATCTATAAGATAATATTCTTGATTTTCTATAGAAAATTTACCTACCTCAGAATATATAGTTATACCTCTATCTTTCTCTATTTGATTATTATCTAAATAAGAATTCTTATGATCAACTCTTCCCCTATTTCTTATACTCTTTGTATGATATAAAAGTTGCTCAGAAAAAGTGGTTTTTCCTCCATCAACATGAGCTAATATACCAATAGTCTTTTTCATCTTTGTCCTCCATTAAAAAAATCTAAACATTAAAAATTATATATGTTTTTTATTTTATATTCTTTACTATTTTTGTTTTATATGGTATAACAAATAATATTTAATCTTTAATATTATTTATAAAAATTGTTAATATATCTTATATCATACAAATAAAACGTAAAATTAACAATATACTCAAGTCAGAGGGGGCTTTAAAAATGAACAAATCTATTGCATATATAGGTACTTACACAAATGGGGCTAGTGAAGGTATCTATAGATTATGTCTAGATACTGATAAAGGAAATATTGAAGATTTATCCGTAGTAGCTAGATTCGGTAATCCTACTTATTTGTGCATACATAACAATAAACTATATACAGTGGGGAACCCACTTTCACTAGATACACTAGGTGGTGTTGCTTCTTATAATATAGAAGAGGATTATTCATTGAAATTAACAGGTGCTAGTTTACTTCAAGGTAAAAAACCTTGTCATATTAATATAATCCCAGATAAATCCTTAATAGTTTCTAGTAATTTTCATGAAAAATCAATTAATACATATTCATTAAATGAGAATTTTGATATAGATACTTCATTAAGTGCATTTTCTCATAAAGATGATTCAAAAATGCATTTTGCATCAATAACTCCAGATAATAAATTTATATGTGCTGTAAATTTAGGTATGGATAGAATAGAACTTTTTAAAATCAATTCTAATAACACCTTAAGTTACATTGAAAATCTAAGTTTTTATTGTACTAAAGGATGCGGTCCAAGACATATAGAATTTTCAAAGAATGGAAAGTTTGCATATGTTATATGTGAAAATAGTTCTGAAATCATTATATTAAAATATTTAGGTGAAGAAGGATTTAAATTAGTTCAATATCTTCATGTACTTCCTAATGGCTTTGGAGGACAAAATTTTGGTTCTGCAATAAAAATAAGTCCTTGTAATAAATTCCTATACGTTTCTAACAGAGGATTTAATGGAATATCAGCCTTTAGAATAAATGAGGAAACTGGTTCTTTATCACTTATAAATCACTATAGTTCACATGGTGATTTCCCTAGGGATTTTGAAATCAGTCCATGTAATAAGTTCTTAATCATTGCAAATGAAAAATCAAATAACCTAACAATTTATCTTAAAAATCCAGATGGAACACTAAAACTTCTAAAAAATGATATATTTATTCCATCTCCTACATGTATAAAGTTTAAATAGCAAAATAATGGGCTGTATGAAAATATATAAATAAAACTTACAAGTATTATGAAGATAATGTCTATGAAAATATATTTGTAAGTTTTATTAAAAATTATTTTAATACATGCCTTTTTTATTATTACCAAAAAACGTATATAATTCACCCTTTTGCCTGTTATATGAAATATATAAATGGATAAGCTATTATCAAGATTTAAAATCTTAAACCTATATTGATTTTTAAACCATAATTAAGTTCTGCTTTAATGGCATTTTAATTTAAAAGTCAATATTAAATAAAAATATAGCTAAATATTAAGGAGGTAATAAAAGGTGGATAATAATAAAAACAGGTTAAAAGATAGACCTAAATCAAATGCTGAGAAAAGAAAAATGTATTCAGAAGCTGGTTCTGAAATAGGAATTGAAAATGGTCATAAAAAAGGTTCCCATTCAAGTGGTAAAAAATATACTAAAAGATCAAAACTTTCTCACAATAAATAGGAGGCCAAATCATGAGTAAAAACTGTAAGAAACATAAAACTGATTCCATCTCACCATGTTCAAATAATTATAATGAAAAAGTTAAAAATAAAGCTAATGAAAATACTCCATATGGATCCAATGAGCCATCAAGTAAAACAACATATAAATAAAAAATAGGAGCTTAGTTAAGCTCCTATTTTTTATTTATTAAATTCTAATCTATCTATAATAGTTAAATCATGTTCTTTAGCAAAGTTTAAACCCATATCTAAATCATGCATTTCTTCTGGATTATGAGCATCAATTCCAACTATTCTTTTAACATTGTATTCCTTAGATAATTCCCAAAACTCTTTTATTGGATATTGATATCTTTCTCCATTATTATAAGAAAGTTTATTTCTTCTCATTCCATTTATATTTATTTCTATAGGCATATCCATTTCTTCTGCAGCTTTTAAAATTCTTTTTGAGGCCTCTTCTGCATGTTTATCCCAATTTCTATATGTCATTCCAAATAAATCTGGATGAGCTAAATATGAAAAATATCCACTCTTAATTGCTTCTACTACAAAATCAGCATAGATCATTAAGATTTCTGGTGTTAACTCTATTCTTCCAATATAAACCCATTCTCCTTTATAAGGGAAAAAATGTACTCCTAAAGCTAAATAATCTGCCTTATATTTATTCTTTAACTCTTCATAAAGCCATCCAAAGTCTGGGAAATACTCGCATTCTATGGATCTTTTTATAGATATTTTATCTCCATACTTTTCTATAGCTTCTTCTATCTTTCCAAAGTAATCCTCTAAATCTTCATAAGCCATTCTGTGATAATTATCTATATTTTTACCTGGATGTGGTAAATGATCAGAAATTCCTACTTCATCTATATTGGCTTTTATAGCTTCTTTAACATAATCTTCAATAGTTCCTGTAGCATGATTACATCTATATGTATGTGTATGATAATTGCTTCTCATTAAAATTCCTCCTATGCATTTAACCATTCATTTACTATTGTATCTAATTATAAAAATTTGACCAACATTAGATTTCCATTCTATAAATCTATTATCTCTCCTTTAGTTTAATTTACATAAAGTATTTTCAATTAACTAAGAATTCCTCATCCTAAATTTTAACTTGCCCTATTTAAGGTAAAATACTATACTGATAGTTGTAAATTTAAATACTAAATTTTTATGAAAGAGGAGAAAATGAAAGAACAATATTTTGAAAAATTACTAAATATAAAAACTTCTGGAGAACAAAAAATATTTAATGAATCTCTACATTACAATAGATATGAACCTACATCTTATGATGTATTAGAAGCTATGTGTTCTCAATATGAATTTTCTGAAGAAGATTCCTTAATCGATTTTGGCTGTGGTAAAGGAAGACTTAATTTCTATTTAAATTACTTTTTAAATATTAAAGTTACAGGAATAGAGATGAATAACTTTTTTTTTAATGAATGCTTAGGAAATAAAAAATCTTATTTATCACAAAATAAAGTTAAGGAAGATAAATTAAATTTTATAAATTGTTTTGCTGAAAGGTATCCTATAGATTCAAAGGATAATAAATTTTACTTTTTTAATCCCTTTTCAGAACAAATATTTATAAAAGTTGTTGGAAATATTCTTGATTCTGTATCTAATCATGAGAGACCAGTAGATATTATACTTTATTATCCCTCTGATGATTACATATACTATTTAGAAAACTACACTCCATTTTCTTTAAAGAAGGAAATAAAGATTCCTAATAAGTATGAATATGACTCAAGAGAAAAAATCCTTATATATGAACTTAGTTATTTAAATTTAATATAAAATACTAAAGAAAAGAGAGGATTTATTTATGAATGAAACTATAAATTATGATTCATTGTTAATCTTATCTGTAGTAGCCTTTTTTACTCCATTTTTAGTTTCAAGGCTAAAAAGAGTAAATATCCCTTATCAAGTAGGGGAAATATTTATAGGTATATTATTAGGTAAAAGTTTTTTAAACATAATTAAACCAGATATTTGGATTTTATTTTTATCAAACTTAGGATTAGCTTATTTAATGTTTTTAAGCGGTCTTGCTATAGATTTTGATGAGCTTAAACCTAAAGAAGGAGAACTTTTAAAAGATTCTAAGTTATTCACTAGTATAAAGATGTTTATTGTATCTATAATAACAGCTATAATTTTATCATTTACATTAAAATTTGCAGGAATTTCAGAAGGATATATATTCTTTGCACTGCTATTTACTGCCGCTGCCCCAGGATTACTTGTACCTATTTTAAAAACAAAACACATAATAAATAGTAGCTATGGTCAAACTTTACTTGTTTTTGGAATAATAACTCAATTAGTAAGTTTAATAGGTGTTACCTTTGTTGCCTCTGTTGCAGTAAATGGTATTACCTTAAAGAGTTTTACTTTCTTAATAATATTTGCAGTGGCTATAGTAGTATATTTCTTATCAAAGATTATATTTAAAGTTCATGATTTTTCTACTATTGCCTTTAAAAACCTTCACCTTAGCGTAAGAGGTGCATTTGTTCTTGTTTTGGTACTTGTTGCTGTTGCTGAAAAAGTAGACTCTGAGATAATTCTAGGCTCATTCTTAGCTGGTATGGTATTTTCATTAATAGTTGGGAAAGCCAAAGAAGAAATTTCTCACCAATTAGATGTGGTTGGGTATGGTTTTTTAATTCCTATATTTTTTATAATGGTAGGAGTTAATGTTGATTTAAAGGCAGTTGTTGAAAATCCTCAATCAATTGCTAAAATACCTTTGTTTATACTAATTTTCTTCTTAGTAAAATTCATTCCATCACTTTTACTAAAAAAGAAATATGGAACGAGAAATTCCTTAGCAGCATCTATGTTATTAACAGCCCAGCTTAGTTTAGTTATAGTTGGTTCTCAAATGGCATTGAATTTAGGATACATAACTGCTGCAGACTACTCTGCTTTCGTAGTTACCACAGTAATAACTTGTATCTTCTTCCCAATACTATTTGAAAAATTAATTACACTTAATGGAGATACTAATGATACTGTAGAAGAAGATGAAAAAATAATAATCCGTGAAGTACTTGTTAGTAGCCAATGGTATATAGGTAAAGCCTTAAAGGATTGTAAGTTACCTACAGGGTGTAGGATTTTCTCAATGGTAAGAGATGACCATGAATTTATGCCTAATGCTAATACAACTCTAGAGGAAAATGACCTAGTAATCCTTGCTGGAGTTAAGCATGATGTAAATGAAACCCTTAATATGCTTTCAACCTGCGATTTAACTTTGCCAGAAGAATAAAAAAGGCTGTATCAGAATAACTTTTTATAAAACTTACAAACAGTATGAAGAGAATATCTAGATGAGCTTTAGAATTTAAATTATTATGGAGAAGATATTACGTAAAAAAACTGAGACTGTTCGAAGCGAAGCAAGTTTCGAAGTTTTAGTAATATCTTCGGAGTAATAATTATAAATTCTTAGCGAAATCTAGTAATTCTCGGAATATGTTTGTAAGTTTTATATTATATTTTGATATATGCCATTTTTATTCTTTACATATTAAATCACTTAACTTTCTCATCTCTTTTACCACATAGAAAAGCTTATAAAGCAATACAAGTATTAATCTCTCTTCTTCTGTTTTTGCCTTCTCTAAATCTTCTATTGCTAAATCTTCAAAGTCTTTTTTCTTAGTATAATTTTTAAAGTCTTCAAAGCTCTTTTTAAATAAGCTTTTATTATTATGTATCATAGGGCTTTTTATTAAGAAGTTTACATCTGATACAAAATCATTTTGCAATATCAATAACTCTTGAATTTGCTCTGATTTCATCTCTTTATTGTTATAATTTATCTTCTTCCATATTCTATAACTTTCAAAAAAAGATAATACTAATTTTTCCTTATCTGAATTTTCTTCTATTAAACCATCTAGTATTCTCTCATTTAAATAAACATATAATTTTATTGCTTTATTAGTTTCATCCTTCATTTTATAAGGAAAAATATAATTCATAACTATAGCAACAATTATAGATGCTATTAAGATAAAAAATACCCTATATTCACTTAGCACATAATAAGGAGTATGTGATGGATCAATTACCCCAGCCATTAATAATGCATTTAATGTTATAAATATACATCTAATTTTATAAGAAACAACAGACATACTTAAGTATATACAAACAACTATAAAAGCAAATATCAGTATTACATTTGACTGAATAAAATAAAAAATTACATTAAATAAAATTGCTCCTATTATAGTTCCTAAAACCCTTGCCTTTGCCTTCTTATTACTTTGTTCCACATAGGGAATTAATAATAAGGAAATAGTGAATAATGCCCACTTACCTTGAAAAATTTCAAAGTAATTTACTATAAATACTGAAAAAGCCAATGTTATGGCTGCTTTTACTGCCAAATTAAATCTTAGGGATCTTATGTTTAGGCTTTTTCTAAAATTATTTGAATTAGATTTTAAAGCTTTTAAAAAATTTGCAATATAATTTGAATAGCTTTCAATATGATTTTCTTTCACATTAAGTCCTTGTAAAAACTCCTTTACACTTAATTTAGCATTGTAATAGCTATACCTATCTAAATCATCTCTTAACTTAAAAGAATCTAAATAATTATAATATTCATTTAGTATATTTTTTAACTTTTCCTTATTTCCATCCTCTATAAAGTCTTGCACATTTTTAAGTAATTCAATGGTCTTTTTAATAAGTTCCTTATTAACATCTCTCTTCATGGCTTCAGATGAAAGACTTGATACTCTCTTTAGAAAAACTACTATTAAATCTTTTGAATATATAGAATAAACTTGATTTTTATCTAATTCCAATCTTTCATGAACCTTTATCTCAAGTTCTTTAATCATTAAAGCTACCTTTTCACTATTATTTTTTTCTATACAACCAGTATTTATCAATTCATTTAAGTTTTCAATTAATGAATTAATACACCCTTTTATTGATTTGTTAAATATATTATTAAAATTATATCTAGCTAAGATATAGTAAAGTGTCATTATGACTATACCACCAAAAATTAAAGCAAATACTCTTTTTGGTAATTCGCTAGTTGTAACTGGTTCATATAATAAAAATAAATATAACTGTATAAATCCTAAGGCTTTAGTAGGCTTTGTATCATAAGTAAAAGAAAAGTATATAAAGAATGATACAATTAAAGTCATTATAGCCCCTAAAATAGGATTTAATCCTGCAAAATATGCTCCTAAACCTACAAAAAGTTCAACTCCAGTAAAGTATAATGTATGATGTATTGGATTTATTGTATAATCCTCTCCAAACATTGTAGTAACTGTAATAACAGCGGCTAATCCAATAAAAAGATTTTCTTTTCCAAATAATAAAACAAATATTAGTATAGAAATTACCACTATCAAAAACATTTTAAGATACATAATTTGTTTCTTCCACATGTTTTATCACCTCTTGTCAAAAACTTATACTATTTTTATAGTAAATTCTAGAATAATACTATAATTAAGTTTTATATTTATATTATAAGCTAAAAATATACTTATAAAAAAATAAACAATAATAAATTAATTATTATTGTTTATTATAGTAAACACTTTATTTATTTTTCTTTATCTTTTCTAAATAATCCCTTTCGCTAACTATATTCTTTTCAAAGCTCTTAACTGCTCCCTTTGTATAATTTCCTAGTGCAAATTTATTCTTTACATTACTCACTTTTATCACTACTCCTTATCTTTCACAATTTAAAATAATTCTTTCATAGAATTTCCTAATCAAAGAATTATTAATTGTATTATTAGCTGATAAAAATGAGCTTATACTTTCATCCTTTCTCCATGACATAATAGAATTATGATATTTATTTTCTCTTAAATTTATTAACTCCTCTAATTCTTCTAAAAGAACTAAAAATTCATTTTTTAAGCAATTAAAAATCTTGTTATTAATATCATTCTTTCCTTCATTGATATTTAAAAGTATTCTAAATAATTCATTTCTTATGGAATTTATTTTAGCTAATATTTTTTTATTACTCTTTATTATGTCTAAAAAATCCCTATCAAAATATTGATAAACATCAGTTCCTATCATAATAAATCTATCTATGCTATTTAATATATCTAGAAGAATGTATATATACTCCTCATTTAATATATTGGAATTATTAGAAATATTGATAAACAACCTTTTTTTAAGTTCCTTTAAAATGTATTCTATTTGCTCCCTTTGATCATTACTCCTGTAATTTATTATTTCTTTATTTATAAAATCAAAGATTTCTGATTCCCATAATTTATAATTACAATCTTTGTCATTCATTATTTCATAGGAATTTACATTGTTTGCTATACCATTATTATTTAAACTTCCTGAAGATATATAACAAATTTTATCCGTTAAGATAAAATTAGAATCATTTACTGAATTTAATATAATTGCTATATTATTTTCAGGGAAATTTTTCATAAATTTAATTTCATTAACTATTTCTCTTTGATTTCTAAACCTATAGTTAAATGGAAGTATTAAAATCTTAGGACAATTAGCATTATTTAAAGCTTTCAAAATTCTTTCTGTAAAAGGAATTTCACTACACCCTAAAATAATATATTCTGGATTACAATTTATTATATTAACTATACTTTTCTCTAAATTTTCATCTAAACTTTTTATTCCTAAAGCAGCAACTGTACGATTATTTATTTTATTAACTCTGCTTCGCATAAATACTTATCAACCTATTTAAAGCTGATAATTACCTCCTTTCATAAATATAAAACTAGTATAAAATATTCATATTAATCTTCATGTTTTAAAGTTAAATTCTATAAATAATTATAAAAATATACACTTATTTATAAATTCTCTTACTATTTATTTTAGTCAAATCTTGTATTTTTGTGAATTTAAACACATTATTTATTAGTTTTTAAAATTACACAAATTATATATCTATTGATTTAAAGTAATTATTTTTACCCCCTTAATTTCATTTATAATCCCTATTATTTAATTAAAAATAAAAAGGCGTACTATAAAAGTACACCTTTTTATATTATAAATTCTTTTTCTTTGCTATACCTGTCAACATAAGAGCTATTGCTCCATCACCAGTTACATTACATGCAGTTCCAAAACTATCTTGAAGAGCAAATATTGTTAACATAAGAGCTGTCCCAGCCTCATCAAAGGCTAATACACTAATTATTAAGCCTAACGATGCCATAACTGTTCCCCCTGGGACTCCTGGTGCCCCTATTGCAAACACCCCTAATAATACTATAAATAATATCATAGTTGGTAAACTAGGAATTTTACCATATAAAATTTGAGATACTGTCATTACAAAAAATACTTCTGTAAGAACTGAACCACATAAATGTATGTTTGAGCATAATGGTATTGCAAAATCCACTATATCTTCTCTTAAAGCCTTTGATTTCTTTGCAGATTCTAAAGCTACTGGTAATGTTGCTGCACTTGACATTGTTCCTACAGCAGTAAGATATGCTGGTCCATAATACTTTACAACTTCCCATGGATTTTCTTTTGATATTGCTCCACCTATTAAATATAAAATTGTTAACCATATAAAATGACCAAATAATACAATTAATATAACTTTAAAGAATACAGGAAGTTGATTACTTAATCCTCCTTCATAAGCTAAAGCTGCAAAATTAGTTGCTATGAAAAATGGTAATATTGGTATTATTATTTTATTTACAATACTAAGTACTATAGCTTGAAATTGATCTAAAAGCTTTTCTACTAAATCAGCCTTTGTCCATCCAACAGCTAATCCTAAAAGTAATGCTAAAGCTAACGCACTCATTACACTCATAACTGGTGGTATATCTAATTTAAATATAAGTTCTGGTAATTCCTTTAATGATGCTATATTAGATACTATAGATAATTTAGGTATTAATGCATATCCTGCAATCATTGAAAGAATAGCAGCAAAAACTGAAGATAAATAAGCTATTAAAACAGCATATCCTAATAGTTTGCTTGCATTATCTTTTAATTTAGCAATAGATGGAGCTATAAATCCTAAAATAATAAGTGGAACAGAGAAAAATATAATTTGTCCCAATACATACTTAATTGTCACAATTGTTGACATAAGCCCCTCTGAAGAGTATGTGCCTATTATTATTCCTAATATAACACCTAAAATTAATTTGAAAATAAGATTATTAAATAATTTCTTCACAATTTACCCCCCTTTACTTTATATTTTCTATGTAAAGAATTATTTATAAACATAATAAAACAAAAAAACTTCTACCCCTATACAGAGGCAGAAGTAAAATTCTACGGTTCCACTCTGATTTTAAGTAGTAAGTTTTTTACTTAAACTACAAAATCTCTTTAGGTACAAATATACCAATCTGCTATAACGGGCATACCCGCATTCCCCTACTATAATCTAAAATTATTTCTGGAAACAAGCTCATAGATGCACTCATGAAAAAATTCTTTAAAGTCTTTTACAGCCTAGAAGACTCTCTCTGAATAAAGAAATTAATTCTACTTTTCTAATCACAGCTTTTCATATTATAAAAGTTAATTCTTAGTATTCTTATATGAATTAACTTTATTATATTTTAAACTCTATACTTAGTCAACATAAATTTAAAAAAATGTAAACAAAAAGGTAATATATTAATAAATATTACCCTTTTAAATTCTAGATATTTTGTTGTATTTTAAATATAATCTATTAGTATGAATTTTACTGTATATAAATGTCGAATATTATAGTTTAACTGTTGCTACGTCTTTTTTAAATATATTTGGAACATAATTTAACTTTAAATCCTTAACTCCTATAGGTTCTTGAACTACTATAGTTCCTGTAACTTCTTCTCCTGGAGCTAATGTTCCCGTATCTAAAGCTTCCTTACCATCAATAGCCGTAAATGTTCTATCTTTTATTTGGCCATTATCATTTTCAATCTGAAAACTATATGGATTATAATTTAACTCTGAATCTCCATTATTTTTAAGAGTTAAATTAAGAATAAGGAACTCATTGCCTTCTTTAGGTTTATCATTACCTTCCCCCATACTTGTTTTAACACTATTTACTATTAAACTTTGATCCTTGATTTTTACTGTATCACCTATATTATAAGCATATTCACTGCTATATCTATTGAAGAATATTTTACTTAATCCTCCAACTACTAATAATGCTAATAATATAGTAAATACAGCTTTTACTTTTTTCGACATTTTATCACCTTACCTATATATTTTTCTCAATGACGTATTTGATTATATAAACCTAAATATACTAAGTCAATTAGGTTAATTCTTCATTATTCTAAGATAAAAACATTTTCATCTTTAGTATCCATTAATTTCATTTAAAATATACCATAATTTAAATTCTAAATTTTTCCTTTAATTTCATTATTAAACTTAATTTTTTATATAAATCATCAAAAAAACATTATCAAAACACAAAAAAGTTAACCATTTATTAAATTTACATTAGTAACTTTAAGATTAACTGTTTATTATATATTTATTAAAATTAAATCTATAACAGATTTACTGATTAATATATTCTTCATTTTATATACATTTATTCAAAATTTATGGTATACTTTTTAATTGTATGTCAATTAAATAATACAATTTCTAGATCTTATCAATTTTAGGGGGATTTATGAAAAAGAAAAAAAAGAAATATCTTTTAATTTCATTAATTTTTTTAACAATTATTATTTCGATCATAATTACTTGTTATAAATTAAAATCAGATAAAAAAACAAAAAAATATATAGAAGAAACTAATATTATTTTATATAAATCAAATTTAGAAATGAAAAAAAGAAACTTTACAGATTCTCAAAATCAACTTTTTTCAATTATAGATAATAAAGAGATGTTTAACAGCTTACCAAATAAATCAAAGTTTAAGATTTACAATTATTTAGCTGTAATAAATCTTCAACAAGAAAAATTTTTAAATGCTTTATCTTATTATGAAGAAGCTTTTAAATACGCAGATAAAGAGTCAAAAATAATTATTAAATTAAACATGTCATCAGCTTATAGATATATGGGAGCTTCTGTTACTGCAACTAACATATTAGAAAAGATACTAAATTCACCTTTAATAATAAAAAATGAAAATTCTTCCCTTAAAGAATACGCTCTATTAAATTTAGCTGAAACTTATTTTTCTGTAAATGATATGACTGATTTTAATGCTACAATAAAAAAAGCATCTACTATTGCTAATAATCTTACTGAAAATGGTTCAGAAGATTTAAAAATACTTTTAAATTCATATTTAATAATAACAGCAATTTCAGAACATAATATTGATTTAATACCAAACTATATTTCCGAAATAGAAAGTTTAGACTATAAGGCTAATGGTAATGATGATATATATTCTGAATTGGAAATGATAAAAACACGTTCTTATGGTATGTACTATGAAAATATTGGGGAGTTCACTTTAGCATTAGATTATTTTTCAAAGCTAGAAGAATTAGCTGATAATGAAGGTGCTACTTATATTTCATTATTTTCTATTAGTGAAAGAATCTCAATTTATAAAAAATTAAATGATAATAAGAATGCAGATATTTTAATAAATAAATATTACGAAAAACAAACTTCAATAAAAAATATAAATGACTGTGACTTTAAATATTACATAGATAATAAAATTATAAATAATCATGAATTACCATTTTTAAAAGATACTATTGTTATATTGATATTATTATTCTTACTGTCTATTCTATTGATTATTTTCTATTTTAAAAAAGCTAGGGACTCAAAGCTAGACTCCTTAAAAGATGGACTTTGTAATATTTACAATAGACGTTTTTTGGATTCTTATATTAATAATTTAAAAGAAAGAGATTTACCTATTTCATTTTTAATGATTGATGTGGATTATTTTAAACTTTATAATGACAATTATGGTCATCAAGCAGGTGATTTTGTATTAAAAAATATAGCATCAGTACTCAAAAAAAATTCTCGTAAAGAAGATATAGTTGCACGTTATGGTGGCGAAGAATTTTGTGTTTTACTAAAAGGTGCTTCAAAATATTCTTCTATTAATTATGCTGAAAGAATCAAAGAAAATTTAGATAATCTTAACCTAAAACATGAATATTCAAAGGTTTCAAAGCATGTAACTTTTAGTATTGGAATATGTACTACATATTCTAAGAAAGATTTAAAGAATTCACTTAAATTTTGTGATAAAGCACTTTATATATCTAAAAATAAAGGAAGAAATACATATACTTATTTAGAGGACTCCCCTTCTGATTCTTCTAATTCAAATTAATATAAGGAAAGGTAAATTGTTGTAAATTACCTTTCCTTATATTAGTTTGAATTGCTATTATGTTTTTGAAAATCCTTAAATTACTTAAAAGTTTTTGGAGTGAATTCATCTCCCTTTGCTTTTGGTTCTCCAAAAACAGCTTTTACACTTTCACTTTGAGGATTATGATTTATATGTTTTTTGTTGTTATTTTTTTTACTCATTAATATCACCTCAAAAATAGTCTGTGTACTTCTTTTTTCTTTATTCCTAGCATATATTAACTATTTATGAAATTATATTTTCTAATAATATAGTTCAATCTAAAAAATACCTATGTATCTTTTAAATTTTTCTTTACTTTAAATACCTAACAAAAAAGAAGTTATTATGCTAAGCCACACCAAATATGAACCTTCTATAAGGAAAACTATAGTTACTATAAAAAAATATACTATTCCTAAAATCCATAAATATCTTTGATTTTTTAATGACATTAAATCACCCAAAAACTTTATATATTTAAATTATATGATTACAATCTTAAGTTGTCCATTTGCTCTAATTATTCTAGAAACTATTCTTTATTTCATTTAATATAACTTCCATCCATACTTAAGAAATATATCATTATATTCTAATAATTTACCAAAGAAAAATATAATTAATCAAACTATCTATATCAATTATTTTTATAAATTATGGTAAATTTATGATTTTTCTATAAAATTTATTGAAAATTTACTCATTTTATAAAAATAAATTCTTTTATATATACTTTTATCTTGTTTTTATTAACAGATAATTAATTTATTAACATACTTTACTTTAATTTAATTGTTATTATTTGTATACTTAAGAAAAATAGGGTTTTAAAAGTATATATGAGAGGTGATTTTATATGGAATCAAAAGAAAAAAGCAAATTAACCCTAACAGCCTTAATACTTATGATCTTTACATCAGTTTATGGCTTTACTAATATGCCAAGAACCTTTTATTTAATGGGTTACAGTGGAATCATATGGTATATAATGTCAGCTATTTTATTCTTTATTCCTTATGCTTTTATGATGGCTGAATATGGGGCAGCTTTTAGAAAAGAAAAGGGAGGGATATATTCCTGGATGGCTAAATCAGTAAACCCTAAGTTTGCTTTTATAGTAACTTTTATGTGGTTTTCTTCAAATCTAATATGGATGGTATCTGTATCATCATCTATATGGATTCCTTTATCTAATGTGTTTTTTGGTAAAGATACAACTTCTACTTGGAATATATTAGGTTTAACAGGTCCTCGTGCAATGGCTGTACTAGCCATAATATTACTAATAACAATAACATTTATTTCTTCTAAAGGATTAAATAAAATTTCAAAAATTACATCCATAGGAGGAACAGTTGTTGCCTTAGCTAATGTAGTTTTAATTCTTGGTGGTTTTTTCGTACTAGCAAGCAATGGTTTTGAATCAGCTCAAGGTTTTAATATTGAACAGTTCATACATTCTCCAAACCCTGCATATCAATCCCCTTTAGGCGTACTTGGCTTCGTTGTATTTGCAATATTTGCTTATGGTGGAATAGAAGTAGTTGGTGGATTAGTTGACCAAACTGAAAATCCTAAAAAGAATTTCCCTAAGGGAATAAAAATTTCTGCCTTTGTAATTGTTATTGGTTATGCAATAGGAATTTTATGTATTGGTTTCTTTGTTAATTGGAATAGAGACTTAACTGGTCCTGATGTAAATATGGCAAATATAGCATATATTGTAGTAAATTATCTTGGTTATTACATAGGTGAAGCAATTGGCTTAAGTGCTAATGCTTGTACAATGTTAGGTAACTTCTTTGCTAGATTTATAGGACTTTCAATGTTTTTAGCACTTATAGGTGCATTCTTCGCTTTAAGCTACTCTCCTTTAAAACAATTAATAGAAGGTACTCCTAAAGATATTTGGCCTGAAAAATGGACAAGATTAAACAAAGAAAATATGCCAGCTACAGCTATGTGGATTCAATGTATAACAGTAATTATATTTGTTTTATGTTGCTCAATGGGTGGCGAAGATTCATCTAAATTTTTTAACTATTTAATACTTATGGGGAATGTAGCCATGACATTACCTTATATGTTTTTATCCTTTGCTTTTTCATTCTTCAAAAAGAAAAAAGAAATTGTAAAACCTTTTGAAGTATATAAAAATTATAAGAGCGCTTTAGTTTGGTCTATCATAGTAACATTAACAGTTGGTTTTGCTAATATATTTACAATAATACAACCTCTTACTTCAGAAAATAAAGATTATGTTGCTGTAATCTTCCAAATTTCTGGTCCTATTATATTTGGATTCTTAGCATGGTTAATATATAGAAGATATGAAAACAATGTACTAAAAAAACAAATTTCAAATATTGATAATAAAATTGATACAGAACTTGAAAAAATAGAAAAAGCTGAAGAAGAAGTTACAAGTGAAACAATAGGAGTAATAGATATAGAAGTTCATGATGATGATTCTAAATAAGCTAGAAGGACTATAATTCAAAGTTAACTATAATAATAAAAATTCCTAAAAAAAATAATTGGTCATAAATTTCTATGACCAATTATTTTTTTAATAAATTTATTTTAATTCTTAAAAGTGTCAACAATACATTTTTCTTCTCTAAAAAAAATCATAGCAATAGTTATAAATATAAAGCATCCTATAGCAATTTGAAATGGATAAAACATTACTTGTTTACTAGTTAATAGCATTGGCAAAACAGCAATTGCTGCAACTGGTGGAAAGTACATATTAAATATTTCAAGACATATAAATAAACTAATTAATAGAAAAATAGTACAAAGCCATAAAGGCATTCCTAAATATTCGTTAAATCCAATTCTAAATATAAATCCTAAAATAGCTACAACAATAAACAAGAATAATAAACTTTTTGAACGCTGTCTAAACTTACAATGTTCATTTGTAAGTTCTATAAAAGCAACTATTAAAGGTGGTGCTATTAATAAAGTAATATTAAATTTAACAGAAAAATATGTTAAAATACCCACAGTAATAAATATCTTCAATAATCTAATAAATTCTTTTTTTCTAAGTGAAGTATTTCTTTCAAGTTTAACAATTTCTTCTTTAAATTCTTCTCTTACCGCTTCACTTGCTCCATAATCTTCTATAAAATACTTAATTGAAACTATAAGTATAGTAAGTATAAATACTGATATTGGATAAACCCAAGTCTCAGTTCTAAGTACAATAGGTAAAATACAAGCTGAAATAATTGGTACAAGAGTTGTTTTTGATAGCTTTAATATAAGCCCAGTAAAAACTAATCCTATTAAAACTTCCATAGTTAACCCTAAGTTAACATATCTTACAATAAGTACCCCTACTATAGAGCATAGTGTCATAAGACCTACTAATCCTAATTTGCTAACCTTCCAAGGTTGCTTTTCTAAAACCCAAGATCCCACAACTAAAGCGGCCACCTCTGGAAATATTATCTCTCTTTCCCCTGTAATTTCTGCAATACTTACCATAGCTAAAATAAGTAAAAGTGATATAAAATATCTTTTATATTTCATATTACGACATCCTTTGTTTAAAAATTTCAGATTAATTTTATCATACCAAAAGTATTTTGTTAAAAATAAAACAACTATCTCTATACTATTTTTAAACATTTTCATTTTTTAATCTATCAATAAATATGCTATATAAAAATTATTATAATACTTAAAATTAGTTTTATTAACAAACTTCCAATAATTAATCTCCTATATATTAAATAACTAATTTAATATATAGGAGATCTCTCTTAACTCATTTATCCCAAATCAAATTTTGATATACCACTATTATAAAAAACAGTTCTCTTTAAATTGTTATCAGCAGGTAAATAACAAGGTTCAAAGGCTAATGCTGCCCTATAATATCTTTGTGCTAACAAAACATTTCCTCTTTTTTCTTCAATTACTCCAAGTAAGTTTTCTATTTCTGCTGAACTACTATTAATTATTAAAGCATTTTTTAATAATAATTCAGCCTTATCATATTCTCTAGAGCAAATATACTTTCTTGCTTTCTTTAGAGATTCTTTTATATAGGTACTCTCTTTTAACCCCTCTACCTTTTTCATTATAAACTCAATTTGTTCTATTAAATCATCTATTAAACACTTTGAAATTATAATACTCATATTAAAGTTCACTATCCTTATCTTGAATTCTAAGTAGTCTATATCCAACCCCTATATGGGTTTGTATATAATTTGTATCCATAGCCTTTTTGCTTAATTTTTTTCTTAAAGTTGCCATAAAAACTCGTAATGAAGGAATATCACTTTCACAAGTGCTAGACCAAATTTCTTTTAATATATAATTGTGAGTAAGAACTCTTCCAACATTTTTAGAAAGTAAACATAGTAATTTATATTCAATTGGAGTCAAATGTATCTCTTCTTTATTTAAAAATACACATCCTGAAGTATAATCAATTTTTAAGTCTCCATTTACAAACTCTTGTATTTCCTGTGTATTATTTCTATCATAGTTCATTTTTCTTATAGCAACTCTTATTCTAGCCATTAACTCATCTACACTAAATGGTTTAGTCAAATAATCATCAGCCCCTAAGTCTAAGGCTTCAATTTTATCTCTATCTTCACTTCTTGCACTAACTACAATTATTGGACAATTTGACCATTCTCTTACTTTTTTAATTATTTCTATGCCATCCATATCAGGTAGTCCCAAATCTAGTATTATAATATCTGGTCTTTTTGATATTGCTAAAATCATTCCTTGTGAACCATTAGCAGCCGTATGACACTGATATGAATTTATTTCTAATGTAGCTGTTACAAAATTTCTTATGGCTTTTTCATCTTCAATAACTAAAATTGCTGGTTTCATTCTTATTCACCTCAACTCTCTGCAAACTAAAGCCAATTATAGTTCCCCTAGGTTTATTATCTCTAACATATATTTCTCCTTCATGTACATTTATAATTGATTTACACAAAGCTAATCCTAATCCTAATCCTCTCCTACTATCACTAATATTTTTCTTAGATGTAAAAAACATATCAAATATATGCTCCTTGTCTTCTTTGCTAATTCCTACACCATTATCTGCTATCTCAATTATTACATTATCTCCTTTTGAAAAGGCACTTATTTTTATATTTGATCCTTTTTCTGTATACTTTATTGCATTATCAACAATATTTATTATTACTTGTATTATAAGTCTTACATCAGCATTAACCATTAACAATTCATCTTTCAAATCAATTTCTATATTATAGTCACAGGCATTTCTATTAACATGTTGCAAAGCCTCTAAAATAATTTCTTCTACTAATTGAGCTTCTCTATTTAAATTTATATTTCCATTATCTATTCTTGAAACAGAAAGTAAATTTTCAACTAAGTTTATTAACCAAATTGAATCATCATATATATCTAATGTTAACTTTCTTTTAGTTTCTTCGTCAAAATTATTATTTAAAAGCAAACTTGCACTTCCAGATATACTTGTCAAGGGTGTTCTTAAATCATGAGAAACAGCCCTTAATAAATTTGCTTTAAATTTTTCATTCTCAGCTTGCATTAAAGCCTGCTTCTTTGCTTCTTCTAAAATATAATTATCTATGACAAAAGATACTTGATTTATCATTGCAATTAGTAAGGATTTTTCCCCTTCCTCTAATTCCTCTCCTTCTTCTAAAATTATCCCTATTACTATGCCTATATCCTCTTGTCCTAATACAGGAATATACATAGCTTTAGCTCCAGGTAATGTTTCTGTACCCTTTCCAGCATATTTTCTATTGTTGATAACCCAAAGTACTACTCCCTGTTCGTCTAAATTAATATATTTATTACTTAATTCACTTCCATCTTTGAATTTATAATTATATATATTTTCAATTTGACTATTTTTCACCTTATAAACTACTACAGGTTTTTTTACTAATCTACTAACTTGCTCTTGAGACTTTAAAATAATTTCTTCTAAATCTGAACATCTTCCAAGCTCACTACTAGATTCTAATAAAATATTTGTTCTATATGCTGTTATTGCTGATTTATTGGCCTGTACTTTAACTTTATTTGTAAGAGTACTAGTTATTAAAGCTGAGACAAGCATTATGAAAAATGTAAATATATAACTTGAATCATAAGCATTAAAAGTAAATTTAGGTTCAGTGAAGAAAAAGTTGAAAAGTAAAACACTAAATAAGGAAGATATAACTCCATATATTCTTCCATAAGTCTCCTTTGCTATAATTAAAACACCTAAAATAAATACTATTATTATATTAGCTTCACTAAAACCTAAATTTTCAAAGAATAAGCTTATAATAATTGTAATAATTAAAATCCCCAAAGTTTTTAAAGAATCTTTAATTGTTATTTTTTCTTTATTTAAGCAAATTTTATTTATATCTTCTACATTTTCTTCTTCATCTGGTATTATATAAATGTCTAGCTCTGGAGCTAATTCTATTAATCTGTCTACAATACCAAATCTTGACCATAGATGTCTTTTCTTCTTTGTTCTCCCTATTATAACTTTTGAAACTGAACTAATCTTAGAAAACTCTGAAACTTGATATGCAACATCATCTCCATAAACTGTTTCTATTTTAGCGCCTAAATCTTTTGCTAATTTAACATGCGCTCTTAATCTTTCAATATTTCCTTCTTTTAATTCTCTTGATGAAGTTGTTTCAACAAATAAAGCAGTAAACTTTCCATGAAAGGCTTCTGCCATTCTTGCTGCTGTTCTAATTACTTTACTATTTGAAGGAGAAGAACTTAAACATACCAATATATGCTCATTAGTATGATAAAAATTTTCATTTTTATTTATCATAACCTCTTTATTTACACTATTGGCAGTCTCTCTTAAGGCTAACTCTCTCAAAGCAACTAAGTTTTCTCTTATAAAAAAGTTTTTTAATGCCTTTTTCGCTTGATTTTTAACATATATTTTTCCACTATTTAATCTTTCAATTAAGACGGATGGATCTACATCTATCAATTCAATTTGAAAAGCATTTTTAAATATTCTATCAGGTATTCTCTCTTTAACAACTATATTAGTTATAGATGCCACTACATCATTTAAACTCTCTATATGTTGAACATTAAGAGTGGTATAAACATCTATGCCAGCATCTAATAATTCCTCTATATCACTATATCTCTTTTCATGTCTAAGTCCCTTAACATTGGTATGAGCTAACTCGTCCACAATGATTAAATCTGGTTTTCTACTTAAAGCTAAATCTAAATTAAATTCCCTTAATACCAATCCTCTATATGCTACTTCTAAATTAGGTAATAATTCTAATCCTTCTAAAAGTGCTAGGGTTTCTGGTCTTGTATGAGGCTCAATATATCCAACTACAACATCTAGTCCCATAGTAATTGCTGAATGTGCCGCTTCTAACATTGCATATGTTTTCCCAACCCCAGCAGCATATCCAAAGAAAATTTTAAGTTTTCCTCTTTTACTATCTTTTTCATTCTTATTTATTTCTTTTAATATTTCCTGTGGATTAGGACGAGTTTCCCTCATTTATAATCCTCCTATTCTTTTAATATACCATCTAAAGCAAGATTAACTTTTAAAACATTAACTGTTTTTTCTCCAAAAACACCTAAAAATCTTCCCGTAGTGTATTTATCTATTATTTCATTAACATAATCTACACTTAAATTTCTCTCCTTAGCAATTCTATCTACTTGATATTTTGCTGCGGCAACAGATATATGTGGATCTAATCCACTACCTGATGAAGTTACCAAATCTACAGGAATAGGTTCTTCTTCCTTATCTTTATTGTAACTTCTTATTCTCTCTACCCTCTCTTTTACTAACTTTTCATATTCTTCACTTGCTGGACTTAAGTTTGATGGAGATGAATACATTAATGGTTTTCCATTGCTATCCTTAAACATTTCTACATTTATATTCATAATCCTTCCCCACAAATATTTATTATCTGTAAATTGTTGACCTAATAACTCACTTCCATATTTTTTACCATCTACTTCTATAATGCTTCCATTTGCCTCTTCTTTAAAGAAAACTTGTGCTAACACAGTTGTTGATACTGGATAAATTATTCCACATAATATTGTAAAAATTAAAACAGCTAAAATAGACTTCCTGATAATTTTCATATTAATCTTCCTCTCTAAACTATCCCTAACATTGTTATTAAAATATCTATACCTTTTATAGCTATAAATGGAGCTATAATTCCTCCTAATCCATATACAAATAAGTTTCTTGATAATAACTTATTTGCTGAAACCTCTCTGTATTTAACTCCCTTAAGAGCTAAAGGAATTAAAAATATTATTATAAAGGCATTATATATAACTGCAGATAATATGGCACTTTCTGGACTTTGAAGCTTCATTATATTTAACCTTGATAATTCAGGAAATAACCCTATGAAAAGTGGAGGAATTATGGCAAAATATTTTGCTATATCATTAGCTATGCTAAAAGTTGTAAGTGCACCTCTAGTCATAAGAAGTTGTTTCCCTATTTTTACTATCTCTATTAATTTAGTTGGCGATGAATCTAAATCCACCATATTTCCAGCCTCTTTAGCTGCTTGTGTCCCTGTGTTCATAGCTACAGCTACGTCTGCCTGAGCTAGTGCTGGTGCATCATTAGTTCCATCTCCAGTCATAGCTACTAAATGTCCCTTCTTTTGAAAATCTTTTATCATATTTAATTTACCTTCTGGAGTTGCTTCCGCCAAAAAGTCATCAACCCCAGCCTCTGCTGCAATTGCTGCTGCAGTAAGTGGATTATCTCCAGTTATCATTATTGTCTTTATTCCCATTTTTCTTAAATCAGAAAATTTTTCTTTAACACCTCTTTTTACTATATCTTTTAAATATATTATTCCTAAAACTTTATAATTTTTAGCTACTACTAAGGGAGTTCCTCCTTTCCTAGCAATTTCTTCAACTTTTTTTTCACATTCATCAGAAAAATCCCCACCATGTTCAGTTATATATTTTTTAATAGATTCTGCTGATCCTTTTCTTATTTCATCTCCATTAAAATCAACACCACTCATTCTTGTTTTAGCAGTAAATTCAATAAACTTAGCATTTGAAGAACTTAAATCTCTTCCTCTAATTCCAAACTGTTCCTTTGCTAAAATAACTATACTTCTTCCTTCGGGAGTTTCATCTGCTAAAGATGATAATTGGGCAGCATCTGCAAGTTCTTCTATATTAGCCCCATCAACAGGTAAAAATTCACTAGCTTGTCTATTTCCTAAGGTAATTGTTCCAGTTTTGTCTAGCATTAAAATATCAACATCTCCTGCAGCTTCTATAGCTCTTCCACTCATGGCTAGAACGTTAGCTTGATTTAATCTACTCATTCCTGCTATCCCAATTGCAGATAATAAGGCTCCTATTGTTGTAGGCGCAAGGCAAACTAATAAAGCTAATAATGATGTCACTGAAGTGCTATTTATAACTCCATTCTGATTAGAAGCAAATTCTGAATAAGCATATAATGAGGCTGTAACAACTAAAAATATTATTGTAAGAGAAACTAATAGTATTTGAAGAGCTATTTCATTTGGAGTTTTCTTTCTAGAGGCTCCTTCTACCATAGCTATCATTTTATCCATAAAACTTTCTCCAGGGTTATTACTTACCTTAACTACTATATAGTCTGATATAACTTGAGTTCCTCCAGTTACGGCACTTCTATCCCCTCCACTTTCTCTTATAACAGGAGCTGATTCTCCTGTTATTGCACTCTCATCTACTGATGCAGCTCCATAGACCACATCACCATCAGCAGGTATTTGTTCACCGGCCTTAACTATTATTAAATCTCCTTTTCTTAGCTCTGTTGAATTAACCTTACTAACCTTTTCCTTTGTCTCTATGGACTCTATTCTGTTAGCCAAAATATCTTTCTTAGCAGAGCGCAAAGCATCAGCTTGTGCTTTTCCTCTACCTTCTGCAATAGCTTCAGCAAAATTAGCAAATAAAACAGTAAACCAAAGCAAAATTGAAATAAATAATATAAAAGATGGTGAGTTATCTTTTATTCCAAATAGTGAAAAAATATATAAAACGGTTGTTAATATAGAAGCTATATATACTATAAACATTACTGGATTCTGTAATTGAATCTTTGGATTCAATTTTATAAAAGAATCTTTCATAGCTCTTTTAATCATTTTACTATTAAATAAAGAATTTTCTTTCTCCTTCATATTTTTCTCCTCCTTAAGCAATCATCTGTAAAAACTCAGCGATAGGACCTAAAGCAAGTGCTGGAAAAAAGCTTAAAGCACCTACTAATAAAACTACAAAAATTAGTAATCCTATGAATAATACATTATGGGTTGGCAATGTTCCTACACTAGTTGCAACTTTTTTCTTTTTCACTAAGGAACCTGCAATGGCAAGAGTTGCAATCATAGGTACAAATCTAACAAATAACATGATTAATCCTATACTTACATTTATGAATACAGTATTAGCCCCTAAGCCTGCAAAAGCTGATCCATTATTTCCTCCTGCTGAAGAATAAGCATATAAAATTTCTGAAAAGCCATGGGCTCCTGAATTAGTTAAACTATCTAGTATTTCTGGATTAATAGATGCTAAAGCGCTTCCTATAAGTATAGAAATAGGAGTTGCTAAACATATAAGCATTGCCATTTTCATCTCATAAGGCTCTATTTTTTTACCTAAATATTCTGGAGTTCTTCCAACCATAAGCCCTGCTATGAACACAGTTATTATTGCAAATGCTATCATTCCGTAAAGACCACACCCAACACCTCCAAATACAACTTCTCCAAGCTGCATTAAAAGCATTGTAACCATTCCACCTATTGGAGTAAAACTATCATGCATAGAATTTACAGAACCATTTGATGCTGCTGTAGTAAAAGCTGCCCAGGTACTGGAACCAATCACTCCAAATCGACTTTCTTTACCTTCCATATTTCCACCACTCTGATCTATATATCCTAAGTTTACATCTCCATTTTGAGCTAATTGTGGTGTTCCATTAGCTTCACTTACTCCGATTATGCATAATGCAACAATAAGCAAAGTAAACATAGCTATAAATATAGCTCTCCCTTGTCTTTTATCCTTTATATTTCTACCAAAGGTAAAACAAAGAGCCGCTGGAATCAAAAGTATAGATAACATTTCTAATAAATTTGAAAAAGCTGTTGGATTTTCTAAAGGATGAGCTGAGTTTACTCCGAAGAAACCTCCTCCATTAGTTCCTAACTGTTTTATAGCTACCTGGCTTGCTGCTGGTCCTTGAGGTACTATTTGACTAGTAACTCTACTTCCATCATCTAAAACAATTTCCTCTAGTAAAGCTACCTCTTCATAAGGTTTAAAATTTTGTACTGTTCCCTGCGAAACTAATAGTATTGAAAGAACTATTGAAAGAGGAACTAATAAATAAAGAACAATCCTTGTTAAATCCCTCCAAAAGTTTCCTAATCCACTTTTGTTTACCCTTGTAAATCCTCTTATTAAAGCAAACAAAACAGCAATACCAACTCCTGCTGATAAAAAGTTTTGAACTGTTAATCCAAGCATCTGAGTTAAATAACTTAATTGACTTTCACCAGAATAGGCCTGCCAATTTGTATTTGTAATAAAACTTGCTGTTGTATTAAAACTCAAATCCCATGAACTTCCACTTATTCCTTCAGGATTCAATGGTAATACTCCTTGTAACAAATTCAAAACAAACAAAAATATAAATCCTACAGCACTAAATGCTAAAACTGAAAATGAATATTTCTTCCAATCCATCTCCTCTTCATTGATTCCTAGAACCTTATATATAAAATTTTCACAAGGTAATATTAATTTTGATAAAAATACCTTTTCTTCATTCATAACTTTTCCGATATATTTTCCTAACGGAATCGCTAATAGAACTAAAATTATTAAGTATAAAGAATACTGTAAAATTGCATTACTCATTTTTCTCCCCCCTAAGCAATATATACCAAAGGTAAATAAATAGTATTAAAAATGTTAATCCAGTGATGATTAAAATTAAATCCATATTTCTCTCCCCTTTCTTAAATTATTATATTTAAAAGCGTATTAAGATGGCGTTAGAGTTTTATTTGTTAGTATTAAGATTGTATAAAGATTTTCTTCTTAAAATTTTATAAAAAAAGTCTTTAAGAATTAATCTTAAAGACTTTATGTATAATTCTATTTATTTTTGCTCTTGTCTTAACTAAAAAATAAAATTTACTATATAACACGTAAATTTATCCCTATTTAATAAAAAAAAAGCATGTATATATGCTTATATACATGCTTTTTATTTTAATATTTCTAGTAATGAGTCTAAATTTTTCTTAAGTTCTAATATTTGCTCTTTTTCTATTCCTAAAGAACAAAAAGCCTTTCTTGGCACATCTATCATATCATCTTTTAAATTTCTTCCCTCATCTGTTAATTCAACTATTACAACTCTGTCATCCTCTTTTGATCTATATTTTGTTACAAGATTCATCTTTTCTAATTTTTTTATAAGAGGTGTTAAAGTTCCAGAGTCAAGATGTAATTTTTCACCAATTCCTTTAACTGTTATTTTTTCATTTTCCCACAAAACAAGCATTGTTAAATATTGTGTGTAAGTTAAATTATATTGATCTAAAATAGGTTTATATTTCTTTATAACTTCTCTTGAAGAAGCATATAATCTAAAACAAAGTTGGTTTTCTAACTTTAAAATATTATATTTATCCATAATAGCTCCCTTTAATCCTTTAAATATGCTACATTAAATTTTATACAATTAATTATAAAATTAAGATATTACTTTTTTATTGTATTGTCAATATAAATTAGATTTATAATATCAGTTTTTAGTAATAATTTAATTATATACGTATATAAGCAAATACTCTCTAATAAAGGTAAGTAGATAATTACATTTTATCTGTCTAGCTCTATCTATTTTATTATAATCCCTAAAAATTTACTTAACTCTAAAGCTTGATAAGTTGTAAAAATTCCACCTTTTAAGTTTTCCATGTTTAAATCTATATCTTCTATATTGCAAGTTCTAAAATCAATATCCTTAATATTGCTTCCTCTAAATATAGACTCTTTAAAATTCACATTTTGAAAATTAACTTTTTTTAGATTAGCCTCTTGAATCACAGCTCCTGTTAAATCACAATCTTTAAATTCCACCTCTTTTAAAGTGCTAAAAGATAAATTAATATATTTTCCCAAACAATCTTTAAAAGAAATATTGTTTAATGATGATTCATCAAATCTACTTCCTATGATTTTACAGCCTTTAAACTCTACTCTATAAAACCCACCATCAAAGAATTCGCAATTAGATAAATCACACTTTTCAAATTTTACATCTGTCATATCTATTCTATTAAAATTGCAGTTTATAAATATAACATTTTTAAATATACATGAATCAAGCTTTATTGAACTCTCTTCTAAATTTTCTATAATTACATTTTCTATTATAACTTCCTCTAGTTTTTCTTCTTTCAAAATTTCTTCTGCTACATCATCTACCTTATTTAATTCTAAAGGAATTTTAGGTAACTCTATTTTCCAAACTTTCATACTTGTATCTCCTAAAACAAAAATTATATTTAATATGAATTATATCATACAAATATGGCTCTAATTTACAATATAATTTTTAAAATTTTTTACATACTAATAATATAAACATATAGGGAGTTGATTTTATGAAAAGTAAAAACAAAAAAGAATATTCTAAAGAAAATTACTTAGCTAATGGCCATAAAACTCAAAATCAATGGGCTAAAAATCATATTAACACAAGTATAGAAGAGCCAGGAATAAATGAAAGTGGAATAGAAGCAAAAAAACGCGGCTTCTAAATATCTTCTTTCTTATTTAACTAAAATCTAAAAGCCATAATATTTAAATTTTTAATTTTGAACTTAAATATTATGGCTTTTAATATAATAAAATTTAATCAAATTTAGGCTTAAAGCTTGGGTTATTATATGCTTCAAAACACATCTGTATTTGTTCTTTTGTATTTCTAGTCAAAGATAACTTTGGAAGATTATTTAGTTCAAAAAATCCACATGTCTCAGTCTCAATATTATCATTAAAATTAACATCTAAAAGATCACAAAGAATAAAGATTTTATAAATACTTTGAACCATTAAAGGTTTATTATGTTTATTTCTATCTAAAATTGCAATTATGCTTTTAGGTTTAACCTTTGCACCAGCTTCCTCATATGCTTCTTTTTTTATGTTTTCAGATACTGATAAGTTTATATCAGCCCATCCTCCTGGCAAACTCCAAGTGCCATCTAATTTTTCTTTTACCAATAAAATTTTATTTTCTTTTATTATAGCAGCCCTTACATCAACCTTAGGGGTTAAATATCCTCTTTCTTCAAATAAAACTTCCTTAACTTTATGTAATTCTAAATTAGTACTTTCACTAATAATATCAGCTGCAATATTCTTTAATTGATTAAATCTATCTATATCATACACATCTTTAGAGTAAGTTAATCCTGCTTGAGCAATAGAATCTATCTCAGTAGCCCATTTTAATAATTTATTCACAATAAAACCTCCAATTCAAATTAAAATTCTCGCAAGTTAATTATAATAAATTTTTCAAAATTAAAGATTACATTTTACATACTTTGCCCACTTTTACCTGTTTTTTGACCAGTTACGCACAAACTATTCCATCATCTTTAAATTATTGTTAGAATACACTTGTAATATTTCTTAAGTAAATATTTATTTTTATTAAGCAAGGGGTGATTTTTTTTGAAACATACAAAAAGGATTTTAACAAGTGCAATTTTAATTACATTAATAACTCTTTTTTCTCCCTTAATACTTAAAAATAGCATAGCTTTATATATTGAACAAAGAGTATCTTATTTTACATCTTTAGAAGTTGTTTCAAATATTATAAGTCCCATACTTGCTTTAATATCAATATTTTCAATTGCATATTCCATAATTGTAATTAAAAATAAATAATTACTTATTAATGATTTTACTTTAATTTAGTAAAAAACCTTACATAAAATTACCACCATAACTATTGATCCTAGAAATAGAACTGTCCACTCTATTTTTAGGATTTTTATTTTTTTCTTCTTTATGTAAAATGAATATTATGATAATATTTTTAATATAAACTAATGATAATTATTTTTAAAGGAGATTTTATGACAAAAGAAACTCATTCAACTGGAGGCGTATGCATTTCTTTAATAATGTTAAATACAATTTTAAGCCTGTTTTTATTTCCATATGATATAGCTTATAAAATTTTATTAATAGCATTATTTTTTCATTTTTCTTATATAGGATCCCTATTTCCTGATATAGATCAAAGAAAATCTTCAATTAGTCAAATGTATCCTTTTCTTTCAAAACATATAGGTAGTAAATGTAGACATCGTGGCTTTACGCATAGTTTACTATGTCTATCTTTAATAGTATTAACCTTATATATTATTTTAAATATTAGTAACTTCAACATAATATTCTTAATAATTTCAATAGGATTTACAGCTGGGTATATATCCCACTTAATTCTAGATTTTTTAACCTCAGAAGGAATCGAACTTTTCTATCCTTGGAAAACTAATTTCAAGATAGCCAAAATTAAAACTGGATCAAAAACTGAAAAGCTAATAAATAAAATACTAAAAATATTTAATTTTCTTCTTATTTTATATAATATAACCTTAATTCTATCTGATATTTTAGGAATAAACATATTAAATTTTATAAATAAAAGCACTCTATTTTGAGTGCTTTTACCTTTTATATAAAATATTTTGGAACAACATAATAAAAATTTCATAAACTAATATTATAAAATTGATTTTAATAGTATACAAGGAGTTTTGTTATGATAAGAAAAGTTTATAATCCTAATAGATATTATGATGATTACAATAGATTAAATTGTTACGATAAATATGATTGTTATGATGATGAGTATTGTAAGGATGATTATTATTGCAAAGATGACTGTTATTGTAAAGATGATTGTTATTGCAAAGATGATTGCTATTTAGAGATAAATTGCAATTGTTGCGATTGTTGTAAGCCTGGACCAAGTGGTCCAAGAGGCCCTCAAGGTCCTAGGGGTCCTCAAGGTCCAAGAGGTCCTATGGGCTGTCAAGGTGAGCGTGGTCCAATAGGTCCTATGGGCCCTATTGGACCTATGGGTCCTATTGGCCCTCAAGGTCCACAAGGTGAACAAGGGCTTACTGGTCCTCAAGGCCCTACGGGTCCTCAAGGCGAACAAGGTCCACAAGGTGATCAAGGTCCTGTTGGTCCTATAGGCCCTCAAGGTCCTCAAGGTGAGCAAGGTCTTACTGGTCCTCAAGGTCCTGCTGGTTCTCAAGGCCCTGAAGGTCCTACTGGTCCTCAAGGTGCTACTGGTCCTCAAGGTCCTGAAGGTCCTACTGGTCCTCAAGGTGATCAAGGCCCTGTTGGCCCTCAAGGAGCTCAAGGCCCTACTGGCCCTCAAGGTCCTCAAGGTGCTACAGGTCCTACTGGCCCACAAGGCCCTCAAGGTAATCAAGGTCCTGCTGGTCCTCAAGGTCCTATTGGTCCTCAAGGTCCTCAAGGTGAACCTGGAGTAGATTTTGATGATACCTTATTAGTTAGCTATTCCTCATTAACTTCTCAAAATGTTAATGCTAATGGTATATTCACTTATAATATCCAAAATCCTAATGGCTCAACTTTTACAGCAATAACTGCCAATATAGCAAACGGAACATTTACAATAAATGAACCTGGAAGATATTTATTTATGTGGTCATTTAATTTAGATAACACAAATAATACCACATCTAGCGCTATAGTATCTCTATTTAGAAATGGTTCTAGAGTATTTTTATCTGGAACTCCTAGAGTAGCTCCTGGTGAAATAGGCGTAGTAAATGGAAGTATTGCCGTAAATGCTAATGCTGGTGATGTATTTGCTTTAGTTAATAATTCTACAAGAAACGTTTTATCACAAATAATATCTTCACCAATTTCTGTAACTCCAGCTATCTTAGGAGAATCTACAGGAATAAATTCAGGAATAGGATCTTGGGTTCAAATAGTTAGAGTATCTGATTAATAAAAAATTGACTAAATAATTAGTTAACTTTAAATTATAAACCGCACATCAAAATATTAAAGATGTGCGGTTATTTTATAAAAAATTATTTTCTTTATCTTATTGCAGTTATTACATCAGTTTTAGCCGCCTTTCTAGCAGGAAGTATCCCTGCAATAAAACCTATAACTAAACAAAAAACAAGAATTCCTAAAATCAATGAAAAACTCGGAACTGATATTTTCTCTATAGGTTGTCCCATCATATTTTCAGTAATTGATTTTGCAACAGAATTTATTCCTAATGTTGCTAATACTCCAAGTATTATTGAAATAAATCCACCCGTAATAGAAATTGCACAAGCTTCACCAACAAATATTTTTATGACGTCTCTTACACTTCCACCAATTACCTTAATTACTCCAATCTCTCTATTTCTCTCATAAATAGCCATATCCATAGTATTAGTTATTCCTAAAGCAGCTACTAAAAGTGAAATTCCTGCTAAGGAACCAAGGATTATATTGACACCCAATAACATAGATCTTGTTTGTTTTTCAAATTCTTTAAAAGAACTTGTTTGGTATCCCATATTTCTTAATGTTCCCTCATAAGATTCTAACATTTCTTTATCATCTACCCTAACATCTATTCCTTCATATGTAGTAAGTTGTTCTTTTAAAAACTCTTCATCTACTAATGGCGCTCCCTTTATTATATCTTCAACAAGTTTACGCGAACCTTGTATTTCATAATTTTTCTGACCATTTCCACTTGATAAAATCCCAACAATATTACAAGTTATTTGTTTGCTTTTAAGAAGATTTCCTTTGTCATCAGAACCAAAATCTTCTCCTCCTAACTTTACTCTTTTTCCAATAAGTTTTTGAAATTCAGAATCATCTTTAACCTTATCTTCCCAAGAGTATCCTAAAAGTTCCTTAGCTACATCATAACCAAGTAATAATTCTTTGCTTCTATTTTTAGGTACTTTTCCAGCTAAAAGAGAACTTTCAGAAATTAAATTAGCCTTATCATTAGCTAATATTCTTGCATAAGTCTGATTTTTCCCATATTTTATTTGAGTATGAGCATACCTCTTAGGAATAACTTCTGAGAAATATCCTAATTTATTCAACTCTTCAACATTTTTATCTGTTAACTTAGTTTTGGTGGTACTATCTTTATTATCTTCAGTTTCTGATTTCCAATTAGGATAAATACTTATTACTGAAGTATCCATTAAACTTTCCATTTCATAGGTTAAGTATCTTTCAAAACCATTTGTTATTGAAATTATTATAAAAATTGCAAGACACCCAATTATTACTCCCATCATAGTAAAAATTGTTCTTGTTTTTCTTTTCCACATATTTCTCCATATTATGGATAACAAATCATTAAACTTCATAAATTCTCACCTAAAATCCGAATAAACTCTTTATTAATGATATTAACCCTAATTTATTCTTTTTTGGTACTGTCTCTTCCACAGGCATCATAGCTGGTATAATACATGAACTTGTTAAATTATATTTCTTACCTGTAGCATCTTCATAAGTAACTTCAATGGAAGCATTTCTTTCTTCTTCAGAAGGAGTTATTGCCACATCCATATATTCCTCCCCTTCTACATCAATAGTTCCTATACTTTGTTCCATGACCTCAGTGCCTATAGTAACCTTAGCATTTACATTTTTTATTTTTGTTTTACTATCATTCCTTAAGGCAGCACTAATATTACTTTCAGTTGGAGTAACTCCGCTTATACTTAAACTTGGAGTATTCTGAATCATTACCCCTATAACTTTTGTTATTTCTTCTTGCTCTTTTCCTTTTTCATTAAACATAAGACTAGTAACAAAATTGTGTACACCAGATTTTATATTAGGATCACTTGCTAAAGTCACGCTAACATATTTAATATCATTACGTGCAATACTTCCTACATATATTTCATTTGTTGTTCCCACTGGCATGAATCCATCTAGTGTTCCTTTTCCCTCAACATTTACAATTTTAAGAGAAACTCCATATATACTACTTCCACTTATATTTTCAACTTTAAAGGTTAATGTAAATGGTATTCCTGGTTCTATAACCTCTTCATCTATTGATACTGAACTTATTATTAAATCCTTTGATTGAATATTGCTTATTTGAGTATTTAATTGCTCTCCCCCACTTGAATTATTATTTTCACTGTTATCACTTTGATTTTGAATTTCAGATAATGCATTAGAAACCTTATCTGTAAAACCTAATGCTTTTTGTGGAACTGATACAGTTGTCAATATTGTAGTTAAAGCTAAAACTAAACCTAAATTTCTTTTTTTCATAATTTCTCCCCCTAAATTCACCTAATTTATATAAATATTAATTTTAATTATTTTATTAGCAAAGAAGACCATCTTCCATTTTTATAACTCTATCTGCATATTCATAAACTACTTGTGAATGAGTTACCACAACAAAAGTTGTATTAAAATTTTTATTTAAATCCTTTAATAAATCTAAAATTTCTATGGTAGTCTTACTATCTAAATTTCCCGTTGGCTCATCAGCTAGTATTACACTTGGATTATTTATTAAAGCTCTTGCTATAGATACTCTTTGTTGTTGTCCCCCTGATAATTCTGATGGTTTATGATTCATCCTATCAGCTAATCCAACCTTTTCTAACATTGATTTTGCTCTTTCTATTCTTTCCTTTTTAGAAACTCCTGAAAAAATTAGTGGCATCTCTACATTTTCTAAAGCTGTAAGTTGAGGCATTAAATTATAACTTTGAAATATAAATCCCATATTTTTTCTTCTAAATAAAGCTAATTCATTTTCATTTAAACCTTCAATATGATGTTGATTTATTACTATTTCTCCCTCATCACAAGGCATTATACCTCCTAAAATATTTAAAAATGTAGATTTTCCTGATCCTGACTCTCCTATAATTGCAGTAAATTCTCCCTTATTAATTTCTAAACTTATTCCCTTTAGAATTTCAACAGAAGTGTCTCCAACCTTAAATGTCTTCTTTATGTCTTTGCATTGAATTATCATTCTTCCCCCTACTTTAATATTTCATATTTACCTTTCTACAATGAAATTTTACAAATTATCACAATTAAGTATATCTTTATTAGAATTCGACTTAATAACAAATTAATTACTCTATGATGAATATTAAGTTAATAAACATTAAATAAAATATTAAAAGGCTTATGATTAGTATTAAAAATCTAATCATAAGCCTATTTCTTAAAAAATATATTATTCTTCTAATAATTCTTCTATTAATTCATCTAACTTTTCAGGTTCAAATGTAGGTGCAAATCTAGCAACAACTTCACCATTTTTATCTATTAAAAACTTAGTGAAATTCCACTTTATTTCTTCTCCCTCTGTAGTAAATCCTAAGCCTTTTAATTTATCATAAAATCCTAAAGATGTTTCATCTTCCTTTGCCATTGGAGCTTCTTTCTTTAAAAATTTGTATAATTCACAAGCATTCTCTCCATTAACCTCTACTTTTGCAAAGGTCTTAAATGTAGTTCCATAATTTAACTTACAAAATCCAACTATTTCTTCATTACTTCCTGGTGCTTGCTCAAAGAACTGGTTACATGGAAAATCTAATATTTCAAACCCTTTATCATGGTATTTTTTATAAAGCACTTCTAACCCTTCATATTGAGGAGTAAATCCACATCCTGTTGCAGTATTAACTATTAAAAGAACCTTTCCTTTATACTCCCCTAAAGAAACCTCATTTCCTTCAATATCCTTAACTTTAAAATCATATAGCATAATTAAATCTCTCCTTTTAATGTATTTTAATACCTTTTTAATTTATCCTATAAAAATTTTTTTAATCCAAAAATACTGAAGAATTTTTAAAATTATATAAAAATTAACTAATTCCACCTTTAAAATGTAAAAACTTACAAAGAGATTTTGAGAATTACTAAATGAATCCTCATATCCTTTGTAAGTTTTTACTTTGATAATTTTAATTAAAGAATTTAAAAATCACTTCCTGCTAAGTATCCTGTTGAAAATGCCATTTGAAGATTGTATCCACCAGTTTCTGCATCTATATCTATAACTTCTCCTGCAAAATAAAGATTTTTTATAATCTTTGATTCCATAGTAGAGGCATTTATTTCTTTAACCTTAACACCACCAGAAGTTACCTGAGCTGCCTTTATAGTTAAAGTTTCTCTTACAGTAAGTTTCATCTCTTTAATATATGAAATTATTTTATTTTCATCTTCTTTTTTCAAATCACTAGCCTTAATCTCTGTTAATTCTAGCATTTCAAATATCTGTTTTAAAAAGTTCTGAGGTAATGTTCCCTTTAAATTATTTAATACAGTTTTATTAGGATTGCTTCTTATTATCTGTGATAATTCCTCCTTGGATTTATCACTTAAAAAGTCTAAGTTTAGCTCAACCTCTCCTTGATCTAAAGCCTTAGTTATATAAGAAGATAACTTTAGTATTGCAGGACCAGATACTCCAAAGTGAGTAAATATCATATCTCCAAATTTCTCATACTTTTTCTTTTTTATTTTAGCTGAAACAACCACATCTTTCATCGCTACTCCTTGAAGATTTTTAACGAAGTCTTCTTTAGTAACAAGAGGAATTAAGGCTGCATGAATAGGAGTTATTGTATGTCCATATTTTTCTAATATACTATACATTTTTCCATCTGATCCTGTATTAGGAAAACTCTTTCCACCTGTAGTTATTATTATTTTATCACCTAAAATCTTTTTACCTTGCTCTGTGATTATTCCTTTTATTTCATCTTCCTCAACTATAAAATCACATACCTTAGTATTATATAAAACTTTTACTCTACAATCATTTAATTCATTTTTAAATATGCTTATTACTTCTTCTGCTGTATCGCTTTTAGTGTATACTTTTTGATCTAATTCAACCTTATACTCTAAGCCCTTTTTACTTAAAAAGTCTAAAAGTTGATAGTTTGAAAATGTATATAATGCACTATACATAAACTTATTATTTGTAACTATCTTATCAAAAAACTCTTCTATATCTCTATTGTTAGTTATATTACATCTTCCGCCACCAGTAAGTCTAAGCTTCTTACCAATCTCATTATTTCTCTCTATAAGCACAACTTCATTATTAGCTGATGCTGTTAAAGATGCCATTATTCCAGCTGGTCCTCCCCCAACTACTATTACCTTTTTCTTATCCATTTGTTTCCTCCAAATTTGATTTTACAAATATTTTTCAAAATTCATCTCTTATTCTTTATAATTAACTAAAATTAAATTCTACTTTTAATAATTTAATTTACCAAAAACATATAAGTATTATACACTAAAAAAGGTGAGCAAAACTACATAATAATTTTATTCATATAAAATCATATTTCCTTTCTATGTTAAATCGCAAAATAATTAAAGCTTTTTATGTTAAATTTTATTTTCAAAGTTCTTAATAAAAATTTTTAAGCATATATTATACTTAGTAGTTTAATTTACGTTTTAAGGAGGTTTTCTTATGAATTCAATATTACCACAAGCAGTTAATCTATTAAGTTATATAAATTCTGGAGAAACATTCATAATAAAAGATCTTTTTCCTAAAATAATTTGGGATAAGTTATCATATACAGAAAAGAGAACCTTAGAATCTGCATTTTTAAAGCATATAAATAAAAAAGTTGATCTAAGAATTAAAGCACTTAATGAAATAAGAGAAGGACAAAAAGTTTACGAAAAACTTTAAAGTTGTATTTATTAAAATAAAAAATAAGCAATTTAATTTCAAATTGCTTATTTTATACTTCTAAAAAATCAATTTTTCTAAACTCCCCAAAGTCTACAGGCTTTTAACTTTCTAAACTCCATATTATATTTATAACAAGCCTATTTCTAACCTTTTTAGCCTCTATCTTTTGTCCTTGCTTTTCTACTAATAGTTTAACTATGGCTAGCCCTAAGCCAGTATTTTGCCCTGTTCTCATTCTATCCTTAGTAAAGAACTTTTCAAAGATTCTATTTACATCCTTAGGTTCTAATTCTTCTGCTTTATTAGAAAATTCCATTACTATATATTTATTTTTCTTCTTTAAGGATATTTTTACTTCCCCTTCACCATGCTTTATGATGTTTTCAATTAAATTAGTAAATATTCTATTTAAAGCCTGTTTATCACCTAATACAGGACCTAAGCCCTCTTCAATATTAATTTCTGGTTCTCCAAATTTATAATCTAAGGTTTCATAAAAAGCCGCAATAATTTCACCCAAGACCAATTCTAAATTAACAGGTTCAAGTTTAATTTCATATTGATCTGCTTGTATTCTAGATAGTCCATAAAAATTAGTTATTAAATCATTTAAAACTGCAGATCTTTTTTCTATTATTTTCAAATATTCTTTTCTTTCCTCTTTATCTAATTTATCATCATTTAATAAATAAACATATCCCATTATAGAAGTTAAAGGAGTTCTTAAATCATGAGACATATTTGCAATGGCTTCTCTTAACTCAATGTCCTTTTCCTTGTAAATATTCTCCATTTTTCTTTTATCATCTATTAATGTATTTATCTCAGCTATTAAATTCTCAATATTTTTATTTGGAAGTGATAATCTTAATTTTTCTATTTTCCCCTCCCTGTTTAACTTTTTTAACTCCAAGGTTAATCTATTTATTTCTTTAGTTTTTAAAATAAATATTATTAAAAGCACAATAAGGATTGTCAAAGACAATCCTATTATAAATCCTTCCAATATACCTCCTCCTTTATTTAACTTCTTGTTTTCTTATTACTAAAATTCCTAAAATTAAAAATACTACTGTATTTATTATTCCTACTATAATATTAGTTCCTATTATTTTTGTAGTTAAAACTTCACTTACTAAACTCTTTAAAGGATTAAATAATAAATAAGGATAAATTAAAGTGAAAATTCCTTCATATATACTTGATAATATAGAAAATATAATTGGTACTCCTGAAACAATACCTAATATAACTACAACCGCTAAACCTTCCTTTTTAGTTATTATGGTAATAAAATCATATATAGCTAATGCACTGATATATATTGGGAATGCTATTAGTAATCTTAATATTACTTCCATAAAATCTGAAAATCCATTAGGTCCAACTAATCCTAAAGCATAGGAAGTTCCTATCATAGTTAATACTGCTGTTATTTCAATAATTAAAAATATAATGACCTGAACTATATATTTACTTAAATACACTTTTTCCCTTGATATACTTGAAGAAATTAAATTTTTAAGAGTATTTTCTTTATATTCTTCTAAAACTACATCTATAAACATAAGCATTATCCATGGAATAGCTCCCATAAAGTTAATTGTTATAAAAACTAATGCTGAGAAATCAGGTATTCTAGAATTTTCTAAGAAGGCATAATGCATAGCTATTCCAGCTAAAATTATAAGTAAATTAAATATTATACAAATTGTAATATATACAGGTCTTCTTGCTATCTTATAAAGTTCTGCTTTTATTAAATTAAGCATTATATTCACCTCCAATTAAATCTACAAAGTAATCTTCTAAGTTAACTCCTACTCTTTCTAAAGAATAAACTTCAACTCCATTTTCTACTAGTGCTCTGTTTATTAATTGAGGTTCATCTAACTTATTATAAATCTTAATAAATCTATCAGGTAAAACTTCATATGAGTTATTATCTAAAACCTTTTCCAATATTACTGCAGCCTTTTTACAATCATCAACTTTAATAAGCAAATGATTCCTACATTTCTCATTAAGTTCCTCTGATGAAATCTCTTCTATTATTTTCCCATCCTTTAAAAAGCCATAACAATTTGCAAGTTGTGATAACTCTCCTAAAATATGACTTGATACTAATATTGTAACTCCATTTTTCTTATTTAAATTAATTAATACTTCCCTTACTTCTTTAATTCCCATAGGATCCATTCCATTAGTAGGCTCATCTAAAATAAGTAATTCTGGTTCTCCTAAAAGTGCAAGGGCTAAGCCTAATCTTTGCTTCATACCTAATGAAAACTTTTTGAACTTTTTATTTCCCACATCTCCAAGTCCAACCATTTCTAAGATTTCATCAATAGATTTTTCTCCTACTATTCCTCTTTGAATTTTATAATATTCAAGATTTTGCTTTGCTGTAAGAAAAGAATAAAATGATGGAGTTTCTATTATATTGCCTATTTTCTTATGCTCATAAAGCTTTTTCTTTTCATCAATTTCACCAAAAAGTTCTATTTCTCCTGAGTCATAGTTAGCTAAGGATAAAATAATTCTTATTAAAGTTGTTTTACCAGCACCATTTTTCCCAACTAAACCATATATATCGCCTTTTTTTAGATTCATACTTAAATTATCAAGAATATTTTTCTTACCATAATTTTTGTTTAAATTTCTTATAGAAATTATATTTCCCAAAATCTTTACCTCCTAATAAGTTTTCTCTTTATCTTTCTCTATGTTTATATAATAAACCTTAAGTCTCAAAATACCTTAAAGAAAACCTTAAGAAAGTCTTAATTTTTCTATTAAACCTTAATTAAATGTATATTTAAAATATAAACTCCTCTATATTTTGATATTTATTCAAATCAACTTATTAAGGAAATTATGAATCATCAATGTAGCTAATCCATTTTAAAGCCTACTCCCCAAATAGTTTTTATATAATCATTTTCATTATCTAAAAGATTTATCTTATTTCTAAGATTGCTTATGTGAACATTTATAGTATTATCATCACCTAAAAACTCCTCTTCCCATACTGTTTCAAATAAGTTTGCCTTAGTGAAAACTTTCTTTGGATTACAAACTAAAAGTTCTAATATTTTAAACTCTTTAGAAGTAAGTTGTATTTCCTCTCCCTTAACCTTAACTTCTCTACTTCTAGGTTCTAATATAAGATTCTTATATTTTATTGTCTCTACAACTTCGCTTGAATTTGTTATTTTACTTCTTCTTAAAAGAGCTTCAATCCTTGCTAAAACTTCATTAACATCAAAAGGTTTGCTTATAAAATCATCAGCACCTAATTTTAAAACATTTATCTTATCCTCCATTGCAGTTTTTGCTGATATAACTATTATTGGAGTGTTCTTTCTCTTTCTAATCTCCTCTATAAATATTTCACCAGTTATACCTGGTAGCATAAGATCTAAGAGTACCATATCAAATTCAAAAAATTCTAAACACATCTTACCTTCAGATCCTGAAAATGCTTGTCTAACTTTAAACCCTTCTTTCTCTAAAATTTTACTCAATAAATTATTTATATCTATATCATCTTCAACTATTAAAATACTTTCTGAATTAATCATAATTATAACTCCCCTACAAATCAATTTATAATTGTATTTTTAAAACTTTCTATACCAAAATAATACCATAATACTACAGTTAGATTTATTTAAAATAATCTTAAATTTTCATTTAACTCTTAGTATAAAATAAAATTTCTATATATAAATATCAAATGAAAGATTGGAAAGAATGTATTCTATTTAAAAAATAATAATTTTTCTATACACTTATATCAAATAAAGCTTAAAGGAGCTGAACTAAACTTTAGTTTAAAACTTATTAATAATAAGCTTTAGTAAGTCTTTAATTCAACTCCTTATATTAGATATTTATGTATTGTACTTTAAAATAAATTCTTAATTTTATGCTCTTTGTACTAATTCTTCAACTTTATATTCTTTTCTTTTTTCTGTTTGATCAACTATTAATGCAGCAACTGAAGCTCCTGTTACATTTGTAGCAGTTCTTATCATATCAATTATAGAATCCACTGCTATTACCATTGCTAGTGCTTCTATTGGTAATCCTAAGGCCGCTAACATTACAGTTGTTGACATTGTTGCTGATCCAGGTACCCCTGCTATTCCTATGGAAGATATTATAGCAGTTAAAACTATAAGTATGTATGAATAAATAGTAAGTTCTACATTAAAAACATTTGCTGCAAATATTGCAACTATTGCTGGATAAAAACCTCCACATCCATTTAATCCAATTGTTGATCCAAGTGGTGCTACGAAGCTTGCTATATTTTCTGATACTCCCACACCTTCTACTAAAGATTTTATTGTAACAGGTAAAGTACCATAACTACTTTGGCTTGTAAAGGCCACAACCTGTGCTGGGAAAATTCCTTTAAAGAATTTTAATGGGTTCATTCTTGCAACAAAGCTTATTAATGGCGTATATACAAATAAAAATTGAAGAAAAGCAGCTATATAAACAGCTAGTATAACCCATATTAATGACATCAAAGTATCCATTCCATTTTTAGCTGCCGCTGTAGCTATTAAGGCAAATACTCCATATGGTATTATTCTTAACACCATTTTAGTGATTCTTAAAACTATATCATAAGCTGATAAAATAAAATCTTTAAATGGTTTTGCTTTTTCTTTATTGATATTATCTTCGATAACCAAAGCAATTGCTACAAACATTGAAAAAATAACTATTGGTATTATTTTATTTTCTACAATAGCTGCTAAAGGATTTGATGGTAGCATATCTATAAGTACCTTAGAAAACCCTGGTATTTCTCTTGCCTTAAAATTTTCAGCCCCTATAAATCTTAAACCTTGTCCAAGATTTAAAGAACTAGCTACAATAATTCCTATAAGGGCTGCAGCTCCTGTAGTTCCTAATAAAACAGTAAATGTTTTTAATCCTATTGATTTTAATGTATCTAAATTTTCTAATCTAACAATACTAGTTATTAAGGATGTTACTACTAAAGGAACTACTATCATCTTAATTAAAGACATATAAGCCTTTCCTACTGTATCTAAAAATAGTATGTTCTCCTTAAATATAATTCCAAGTACTACCCCTAAAGTTAATGCTGTCAGCGTAGCAAATGAAAATTTATTTGTAATTTTTCTTATTTTATATATAGCATATGTTGCTAATATTGAAAGCACAATTGCTAATATTAATTTAATATTAATCATAAAAAATTTCCTCCTATAAAATTACTTTTTATTTAATATTGCTAAGCTTTTATATTAAAAGCCAAGCTTACAAAGTATAATTTTATTGTTATATGCTGGCCAGCAAATATATAATAAAAAAAGCCCTCTACCCCTGTAAATTACAGAGGCAGAAGACTATACTTCCACGGTTCCACTCTGATTAGATATATAATATCCATCTCTATTTAGGTACGTTCATACCCTAACTCTATAATGGGAGTTCCCATAAACACCTACTTAATTCGGCACTTAAGCTCCAAGGGGCACTTCAATAATACTCATTACAGGTTATCTCAGCAAACTAACCTCTCTCTGTAGTAACTTATAATATTTACTTTCCCTCTTCAACGCATTTAAATAAATATTTTTCTTGTTTTAAATAATATATTATTTATTTTTTAAAGTCAACATATTTTTTTAACTTAAATTATTTCTTGACAGTTTTATATTTTAAATGGTATTATTATTAAGCAGTTGGTACGTATAGTGCTAATTCTTTTGTAGAGCTTGGTTTAGTCCTTCGCCGGATGCCAAGCTCTACTTTTTTATTTCAAATTTAATTATGACTAATTATTATAAATATTAATTATTAAAGAAAATTCCTATATAAACATATTAGAAATCCTATGCATATACTATAGCGATGTCTACATTACTATAGAAGGGAGGCCTAATCAATAGGTGAATATTATCTAATGATTTTATACTCTTATTGAAGATTTTATGGAAAAAGATCTGTTTAATAATGAAGCCTTAGATGATATTATTTTTAGGTTATCAAAGAGTACTCTTTCAGATTTTTTCTATGAAAAAATTGGTGAACGAAATATGATAATGGGCGGGCTAAATTCTGATTTTTCTGGAGTAGCTTCTACAACATTAACTGGCTGCTCTTTTCAACTTCAACAATTAACTCTTTTTAAAAGGTTATTGAATGAAGGAGAATTAATTTTAGAATTTTTGCTTGAAAATAAAGATGAATTTAGAAATTGGTTTAATAACAATCCTTATGCTTATTTTAAACACTGTTCTATATTCAAAAACTCAACATTAGAAAAAGATTACTATAAAGATTTTAAATCTTCATACAATGAGCTAACCTCCAAATATAATTTAAACTTGCTTAACTTTATATCATCTCTTATTTTTCTTTCTTCTTATAATTGCTGCATAAAGAAAAAAGCAAACTATGAAGAAGCCTTTGTTAAAGCAATTTTAGAAAACCATATAGATAAAGTCTATGAAAAATCTATTGATATAAAAAATTTTCTTGAAAAATTAGAATTAAAACCTCTAGAGTTTAAAGATGAAATAAGAAATTTATTAGTATTAATTTCATCTGAGTCCTTATATTTTGAAGATATCCCATTAAGATTATTAGATTATGCAAATGCAACTGATATACTTACCGTTATAATCTTAATTGTAAACGTAAAAGAATACATTTCAGAAAGTAAGGTTATTCCTCTTAATCTATCTAAAAACTCTTTTATGAGTATAGAGGAATATAAAAAATTTATGAATTCTATAAGTGAATCCTATATTAGAATATATGATTTTGATGAAGAGGTTAGAAAAAAAATAGAAGAAGATCTTAAACTTTAAGTAAAAAGGCAACTAAAATTTTATTTAAGTTGCCTTTTTATAAGAATATTTATATTAAAAGCTTATAATCTCTTCTCTAAGAGTAATATTATGTGATAGAATAAAAAAATATGACTTTTAAATTAGTAATTATATAATTTATCTTTATAAAGTTATTTTAAATAAATTAAAGGTATTTTTATTTAGAAAGGTGGTGGATACGTTACTATATTAGTTAAGTTTATAATATATAACTAAGACTTAGTAACGATTATTATGACACAAACTCAAAAAAACACTCAAATTTTCAAATACAATAAGGCAGAAAAAAGAAATAAAAATTTTATGTATATGGATTTTAGAAGAGGAAACTGCTATAACTGTGATTTTTCTTGTTCTAATTTTAGTTATGCAAGCTTTAGGGGTGCACATTTTAAATCCTGTGATTTCTTTGAATGCAAATTTGACTCTACAGAATTTATAGGTAGTAACCTTAAGAAAAGTAAATTCAAAAAATCTAAATTTAAAAATGTAATCTTTGAAGGGGTTAACTTAGATGGAGTTGATTTTTCAGGTGCTACCTTTGAAAATGTAATATTTATAAATAGTGATATAAGTAAAACATCTGGCATGAAGTTTAAAGAAGATGAAGTTAAAATTTATGAAGATATGCCATCTTTTGAAATTAGTGATTCTCTTAAGGAAGCTGCTTTGAAGGCTTTAGAAAATAAATACATAAAAAAATCTAGGGTTTTAGATACAAAAGAAGGTGACTTAAATACCTTAAGTTTAATTAGACTTCTTGAGAATCATAAAGAAAATATGCTTATAGAAGGACTTAAACTTTCTGCTGAAAAAATAGATAGAGATTTCTGTACTTTAAGCTACATAGACAAAGCTATTACTAAACTTAAAAATGAAGGTTTATTATAAGAAAGATTATCAATATAAAAGATATTATAAGAGAGGCACAACCTCTCTTATAATATCTAATTATTTTCCTCTAAAAATTTAAATATCTTATCTAAATAATCATAAAGAATTTCATCTTTTTCAAAAAACCCCTCATGTTTACTTCCCTTCACTTTAATAAGTTCACAGTCTTTGGCTAATTTTTTAAACTCATCATGAAATTTTGTGTCAACATAGGAATCAAACTCACTTTTAAATAGTAAAATAGGTGTGTTAATTCTTTGTATATTTCTCTTCTTCATTAAATAATCCGTTGCCTTTGCTGCTTCTTTATACCAATGAATAGAACCTCCACCTCTTCTCAAAATAGTATTTTCTAATAGAAATTTATGGTATAAGCCATGTCTATATTTATCCGATGTACCTGATGACTCTAAATTCTCCTCTTCCTCAAAGGGTTTTTGTCCAAAAATAAAATTTTCTCCTTTTCCCATAAGAATTAAAAATTTAGCTATTAATTTGCATTTTATATGAGAGTATTCTCTTGTATTTATTCTAAACATTGGGGAATTTAAAATTGCTTTCTTAAAATATCCATGGTTATTTTCTAAAAATATAGTGGCTATAGCTCCCCCCATAGAATGTGCAAATAAATATAAATTATTATTAAACCTTTTATCTTTTAATACAACCTCATTTAAAAAAGTCTTTAGATCTTTAACATAATAATCAAAGGATTCTACTTCCACTTGTGTATTACAAGATTTACTTAAACATCCTGATCTCCCATGACCTCTATGTTCCATTATATAAACTGAAAAACCTTCATTTAAAAAATAGTATATTATTTCATGATATTTCTCTATACATTCCGAAAATCCATGGCATATAACTATTGCTTTATCTGATTCTTCCATTATGTATTTTTCATAATATATGTAAGCACTCTTCTCCCCCTTAAAAGTTCCACTACTCCTCATACTATTTAGCATATTTTCAACTATCTCTACATCCTCTTTTTTCTCACCATATTTATAAAAATATTTTCTATTTAAAGTTTTACACATAAAGTTCCCCCTTTTTATATGTCCATAAAGTATATATTCCTTAAAATAATTATACTACTTATGAAAAATAAATATTTATAAAGATGGTCTTCTAAAGCTAAAATAATTTAAAGTAAGCTTTATTACATTTTATGCTATACTATTTATATAAAATTGAATAAAAAAATAATCTTTTTACAATCTAAAGATAAGGGGTGAATTTAATATGTTTAGACATATCTTAGAAGGTGCTATATGGATAATAAATGCAGTCTCAATAATAGTTCTTTTATGGGGAGTACTTTTGACAGTAAAGGATTTTATTATATCTGAAATAAAATCTAAAGATAGAATTGAAGCTGTGAAAAAAATTACTATTGTTAAAAATTGCTTAGGAACTTATATATTACTTGGATTAGAAATTCTAATATGTGCTGATATAATTGAATCTATATTAAATCCTACTTTCCACGATATTATAGTTTTAGCATCCATAGTAGTAATAAGAACTGTAATTTCTTACTTTCTTAATAAAGAAATAGAATCTAATAAGGAGCACCTTGAAAGTTAAATTCTAGATTATTATGAAGGAAGTGATTTCTTTGGTACATAAAACTTTAGAATTGTTGATTCTTATTTTGCAAGGAATATCTGTTACAGTAATTATTTATGGAGTTATACTAACTATATTTAAATTCTTCAAAATCGAATTTTCAAAGGGAAATAGAATATTAAAAGTCAAAGAATTAAATAAGGCTAAAAACTTTCTTGGTAGCTATATATTATTAGGCCTAGAAATATTAGTATGTTCAGGTATTATATTATCTATTTTAAAACCTACCTTATATGATATTTTGCTTTTAGGATCAACAGTTGCACTAAGAACTGTAATCTCTTACTTTCTAAAAAAAGAACTTAAGTCAATCAATTCTAATTCAAAAAAAGAAAACTCTTAAAGAGTTTTCTTTTTTATTTAATATCTGTATATTAAAATTTATTCATAATTATACTATTTTCTCAAAATCAACAATATGTATTAAATAAGCAATTATTGAGGTTAAATTAAATGAATTTAAAGTATGTTTTTTCAATATTTATTTTGTATTGCAAAGATTTATTATCAATAAAATTTAGCAAAGTATTGTTTAGCTTTTTATATTGTCAGATTATTCTTTTAATAACTACTCCGAATAAGCATAATAATAGTACTAACCCCCAAAATAAAATTAATATAAAAAATTTCTCACATATATATAATGCAGCAAAAATAAGAAATAAAAGCACTATCCCTACTAATAAACTAAAGATATCAATTATTCATCTAAAAAATTCTACCTATCTACAAAATATAAATAACAAAATTTTTGGAAATAAATCTGATTTTAAAATATTAAAAGATAAATCACAAGAATATAAACTGCCTATTTATTTAAGTCAATTCTCCATAGTTGATGTATTTAAGGGAGATGTAGAATTTCCTAAACATATTACTTATATAAATTCAACAAAAAACACTCTAAAACTATGCTCAAGCTCCTTAATTTTAGATGCATCCAGTAGAAAGTCTGGATTTTTATATTTAAATGGTTACTTAGAAATTGACTTAACATATTCAACACCAGAAAACAACAAAATTCCTCTTATATCTAAGATGAATAACTATGTGATTAGAATTCCTTTTAATAGTTCTATTCATATCAATTTTATTTATCCAATAATGGGCAATACAGTGTATTTTGATGAATCTAATATATCCTTAAAAGAAAACAAATTTACTACTGACATAAAGTCTAGCAATATAAAAGTTATAGAAGACTGTATTCACTTGCATAAAATCTTTAAATTCTCCATAATAGCTAATTATTCTATTGAACTCTACGATTTTTTATAGTATTTTTTAATCTTAATTAATCAAAACTAAAAAACATAGAACATTTTCAAATAAAATAGAATACTATATAACATAAGGTCAATAATTAAAATTTTATGTTATGAGGTGAAATTAAATGAGTTCATGTTGTGAAAGAAGATTTCCTGTATGTGCTGATGATATAGATGTAAATGTTGATAATTTTGATACAACAACAAGTGCAGTTACTCCTGCTCCTATTGGAAACGCTAAAGCTCTAGTTAGAGTTGCAGCTATAAATATAAATCATCCTTTAACTGATTCAATTATAATTCCTGAAGGATTTTACAGTATAAAAGGAATATCTAGAAGATTAGTTTTAAATCAATGTTATATAGTTCCAGCTTCAACAGCAACAACAAATAATGCTCAACTTTTTGTTGAAGGATATATTTTAAAAAATGTTCAATACGCTACTCCAAGCGCTGATCAAGCTTCTGTTGATCCATGTGAAGACTGTCTTGTTATGAGAAACGATTATAAAGATTTAACTGCAAAACTCAACTTTAATTTTTCTGTTCCAATAACTTTAACTAATGCTAATATAGTTACTCCTGTTGCTAAGACAGAAAGAGCAATATTAAAAGATTGTATGAAACCATGTGATAAGGGTACAATGAGTGAATCTGACTGTGAAAGATTCTTCTCTCAATCAGTTGTGTTACAAGAGCCATTCTCTTGTGAATTAGATAGCTATAATATTAGTGAAGCTGTTATAAACAAAACTAGCTGTTCATTTACTAACGAAAATTTATTTGATACTGTAGTAGAAAAATTAAATCTTAACTTAGTTATTTCTATCTTCCAACTTAGACCTGTTACAGTAACACTTCCTTAATATTGTTGTGTTAATGATATAACTAAATAATCCTAATTTGTAAATTAATAAATTTTTAAATTTATATTTTTAAATACTGGAAATTAATATTTCCAGTATTTTTTATTTATCTCTAAAAAGGTTTAATTACTTTTTCAAAGGCTATTCTTTCACTTCCATCCTCTAAATATATTATTCCACATCTTTTAAAATTATTTTTTACTAATGCCCTCTGCATAGAAATATTATCTCTATGAGTGTCTATTTTTATGCTAAAAATACCCTTATTTAAAGCTAAACTCTCTGCCTCTTTTATTAATTCTTTAAAAATTCCTTTTCCCTTGTATTTGTCATGAACAGCAACTCTATGCATAACAATATATTCCTCATTGGTAATCCATTCACCATTAAATATTGAATTATAAGTGCTTTCACCCTCTAAAGATATTACAGTTGTAGCAATAATTTCATCTTTATTAGTTAATACATAACTATTTGCACTTTCTATATCTCTTCTTAAATCTTCCTTTGCTGGATAACCATCTTGCCATTGATCAACCTTAGTTCCTTTAAGATATTTTTTAGATAATTCTATTATTTCCACAATCTGACCTAAATCAGAAATCTTTGCTTGTCTAAATTCCAAATTTACTCCCCCTAATTTCTAAAGTTTAAATGAAATTTTATATTTAAACTCTAAATTTGTCTATATTAAAATAAAAATCAAATTTCTCTTGATTATAAAAATTAACTATTAAGTATCAAATAAGTATCAAAATTAAACTTAATCTTAAGAATATATAACTATTAAAATGAAATATTACTCTAATATAAATATAACTTATTTTTATCTCTTATGTTATTTTAACTTTTAATTACATAATAAAATACTCCCTTTATAGAAAAAATTTAATTATTACTATAAAGGGAGCCTGTAAGAATATTAACTTTTATATTATTTAATAGCTTTTTTATTATTAAATATTCTTAAAACAAAATATCCTAAGAATATAACTGTATATAATATTACAGCATTTAAATCAAAAACTTTCTTATTAAATAAGATCAATATTATATGTACATACACTAGAAAATAAAAAGGATATGCCCATCTTTGAACTATTTTCCACTTACTTGGTGACATACTAACCCTTACTTTCTTAAATGATGTTATGAATAGAGGAATCATTATTATAAATGCTATTAATCCTACTATTATAAAAGATATGTATAAAATACTTAATGGCTTTCCACTAAATACTCTTACTAAGAACTTGTAGGTATAGATTATAAAATGAGGTAATATAAGTATAGATGCTAAAATTGCCATTTCTGCTCTAACTCTTAAAAGTTTTTTAGTAATTCCCCACTTCTTACTTAGAGCCCCTGCAAACATTGCTAAAATAAATAATGCTGTTGATATAAAGCCTTTCATAAAGCTTCTTTCTAAAACAAATATAATTCCTTCTAATTTAAAGCCTGTCCATATTTTAAAAATTTCATATGATGTAACTACTATTGATATTAAAGTAGCTAACATATAAAAATATTTAGATTGCTTTTTAAAAATGTTGTTTAGACCTACTGTTAAAATTATTACTGCTATTAATGAATAAATTAGATATTCCATTGATTTCTCCTTCCATCTGTTACTGAAAATCATTTTCATTTAGATATTACTATACAATTCATTAAAAGTCAATTAAAAATTTAGAAATATTATTAATAAATATTTCTTATTTTTAATTTAATTATCATAAAATAAAAAAAGATGGATAAGTCCTATAATCCACCTTTTTTCTACATAAATAAAATTACCATATTTAATTTTTAAAAAGCTATTGCTTAATCTAAGCTATGAAATTATATGAAAATATCACACACTCTATCTTATTTTTTTAAAACTATTGTTTAATCTATTCACATATACTCTCTTCAATAATTTCAACTTCAATATCCTCTTTGCCTATCTTATTTTTATATGACTTTTCAGATAATGCTCTTAAAACAAGACCTAAAGCCATAAGTATAACAGGTCCCCCATAAGTTTTTATTATTAAAATTGCAGCTTCCTTACCTGAACTTCCAACAATGTCTTGAAGACCAGCTCCAAAGAATCCAGCACAAGAAAGTACTAAAGCTATTCCTGCAACTGTGTATGCTAAGGCATCACTTTTAAAAAATTTAAAGTCTAAATCTTTATTATGTTTTCTAAAGGATATAAATGCACATATTAATACTACATATGGAACTACAACTGCTAAAGATGATAAATCTGTTAATAATTTAAAAAAGTCATTAATTGATCCTATACCTAATAAAGGTATTGATATTAATACTACTAAAATTGCACATTGTGTCCATAAAGCATTTACTAAAGTTCCATCTTTTCTCTTCTTAGTTAAGAAACTTGGGAATGTTCCCTTTGGAACTTCTCCAAACATGGCTCTTATTGGTGATTCCATCCAAATTATATAGGCTGCTATTGATGTTATTAAATTGATAGCCGCATATACTTGTACTATAACCTTACCATTTATTCCAAAATTATTAGCTAATATATAATATACAACATAACCTGCATCTTGAATTCCTGCCTTCTGTAAAACTTCTGGTGATGCTATAAACTGTATAGCTACAGAACCTAAAATGTATGAGAATGCTATTAAAGCTGTTGCAATTATCATAGCCTTTGGAAATGTCTTTTTAGGGTTCTCTGTTTGCATTATATAAGTACCAGCTACTTCTGATCCTGATACTGCAAATAATAACCATGAGAATGTAGAAAAATAACTTACATTAAAATCAGGAATTACATTTTGAACTGTAAATTCTGTAGCAGAAGGTGTTCCCATAAAATATCCTACTATTGCCATTAATATAAAAATAACAGTTGCCCCTAAAGTAAATTGTCCTCCAAAATCAGCAAGTTTTGAAAACTTACTTACACCTATGGTTGCTATATATGTCATTGCTATACATATTACAATTGATAAAATCGGTAATAAGTATGCATTAGAATCAGTAAATACATTTTTTCCAAGTATTGCCCATGATGCAGCTACTGGTATTCTTGAAAAAACCATTTGTAAGTAAAATAATATTCCTATGAAATAAGTCCAAGTTCCTACAAAAGCCCATTTTTCACCCAAAGCTTTATTTATCCATGAATATATTCCACCTTCTTTATCTCTATTTGCTGAAGCCATTTCTGCTATTATTCCACACAAAGGTAAAAAATAAAAAATAGATACTATTACCCAAGATGGAATAGCTGCTGGTCCTAAATATACAGCGTTACTTGCTATATTAGTAAATCCAAATGTTGGTACGAAAATAAGCATTACTAATGCCCATAACTTTATTTTTTTGTCCTTTCCCATTTTAAACTCTCCTTAGTTTGCATTTTTAAACTTTATTCAACATTTATTAATTTTTAGTTCATATTTATGTTAAAATTATACTACCGTTATAATAAATATACAATACTTATTTTGAATAAAAATGCATATTTTTGTATATTTATTTGTGAAATCGTTATTTAAAACCTAATTTCTTATTTTATTAAGTGTTTCTATCTGTAACACACTTATTTTTATGCAACTTTCATACATTTTTTTGTATAATTTTAAAATAAAAAAATGACTATAGATATAATTGAAGACTAATTAACTATATCTATAATCATTTTTAACCTTTTTATTATTTTTGTTTATTTCTTAATTAAACATGTGATTTATTCTATAGGCTCATATATATTCCAACTTATCTTATATATTTAAACTTTCTAAAAAAGATATTTATAACCTTTTATTCTTTCATAACATATTTAAAAGACTCTTTCAATATTGAAAGAGTCTTTTAAGTACACTATGAAAAATTCCATTCTAAAATAATTTAATTGGGTATCTTATAAAATTATTTTAAACTAATCTTTTTAATTTAAGTTATTGGGTATTTATAACTTAATTATTTTATTTATCCGATTTAAATACATTAATTTTTACTGTTGTTTGTTTATTAAGTTTCTATAAAAAGTCTATTGTATTTATGCCTTTTATTATTTGCTAGCTCTAATAATTAGAGCTAGCACTTATTATATTTTTAATTATTTTTTATTATAAAGCTAATATTTTATTAGAATGCAGCTTTGAATATTTCAACGATGTCTCTTTCGTTACCTTTTCTTGGGTTACTGAATGCATTACCATCTTTAAGAGCCATTTCAGCCATGTATCCGAAGTCTTCTTCTTTTACTCCCATGTCTCTTAATTTTGCTGGTATTCCAATATCAGTTGATAATCTGAACATTGCATCTATAGCTTTTTGAGCAGCATCCATTACTGATAATCCTTCTATGTTTTCTCCCATGAATTCAGCTATATCAGCGAATTTTTGTGGGTTAGATATTAAGTTGTATTTACATACGTGTGGTAATAACATAGCGTTAGCTACTCCGTGAGGCATGTCATATAATCCACCTAATTGGTGAGCCATAGCATGTACATATCCTAAGTTAGCATTGTTGAATGCCATACCAGCTAATAATGAACCGTAAGCCATGTTTTCTCTAGCTACTAAGTTTTCTCCTAAAGCAACAGCTTGTCTTAAGTTACTTGATATTAATTTTATAGCTTGTATTGCAGCAGCATCTGTTACAGGGTTAGCATCTTTTGATACGTATGCTTCTACAGCATGAGTTAAAGCGTCCATTCCTGTTGCAGCTGTTAATCCTGCTGGTTTTCCAACCATTAACATTGGGTCATTGATTGAAACTAAAGGTAAGTTTCTCCAGCTTACTATAACGAATTTAACTTTAGTTTTAGTGTTTGTTATAACACAGTGTCTAGTTACTTCACTTGCAGTTCCTGCTGTAGTGTTTACTGCTACTATTGGAGGAAGTGGATTTGTTAAAGTTTCTATTCCAGCATAGTCATAAAGATCTCCTTCGTGAGTTGCAGCTATACCTATTCCTTTACCACAGTCATGTGAGCTTCCTCCACCAACTGTAACGATCATATCACAGTTTTCGTCTTGGAATATTTTTAAACCATCTTTAACGTTTGTATCTTTTGGGTTTGGTTCAACTCCATCATAATAAGCAACTTCGATTCCTGCTTCTTTTAGGTATTTTTCAGTTAATTCAACTGCTCCACCTTTTAATCCTCTTAAAAATTTATCTGTAACTATTAAAGCTTTCTTTCCACCTAATATTTTACATCTTTCACCAACTACTGATATTGAGTTAGCTCCCATAAAGTTTACACTTGGTACTAAATAATCGTACATTCTCATTTCATTTTCCTCCATTTTTCAACATTTTATATGTATTAAAATATATTTTAAATATCTAATCTATTATATAGATTAAATATTATTAACTTTTTATTACTTATTGTTAAAACAATCTACTGCTGCTTGTGCTATAGCCATGTCTTCTTCAACTGTTCCACCACTTACACCAACAGCTCCTACAACTTTTCCATCAACTATAATTGGGAATCCACCACCAAATGGTACTATTCTACAATTATTTGTTAATTGAAGACCATAAAGACTTTGTCCTGGTTGAACACATTCTGCAATTTCATGACTTCCTTGCTTTAAACATGCAGCTGTATAAGCTTTATTTATAGCTATATCAATACTTGTTAAAAATGCATCTTCCATTCTATGCATAAGCATTAAATTTGCACCAGCATCAACTGCTGCAAATATAACTGGAACATTCATTTCAGCAGCTTTAGCTTCTGCAGCTTTAGCCATTTCTTTAACTATTTCTAAGCTTAATTCTTTTACATCATTTAATTTTTTCATATTTTTCTCCTCCTTTAAGTTAATTATTTTTCTTCATAATATCTTGCTAATGCAAATAAAGTATCTGATAATCTATTTATATATTTTTTAATTTCTTCTCTTAATGGCTGTACCTCGTTTAAAGCAGTCATTATTCTTTCTCCTCTTCTAGCTACAGTTCTAGCTACATGAAGAGTTGCTGAAGGTTTATTTTTGCCTGGTATAACAAAGGCAGTTAAAGGCCCTGCTATTCCCATATATTTATCTATTAATTTTTCTAAATACTCTATATGATCCAATTGGATTTTATCTTTTAAAAGCTCAAGTCCTTTTTCATCACTAGCAAGCTCGGCTCCTAACATGAACAATTCCTTTTGTATTTTATTAAGTATTTCCTTCTCTTTTTCATCAGGTAATTCAGCATAAGCAAGACCTATGAAAGATATTAATTCATCTATTGTTCCATAAGCATCTACTCTTAAATCACATTTATCTACTCTACTTCCTCCGAAAAGAGAAGTTGTTCCTTTATCACCAGTTTTAGTGTAAATATTCATGTTAAACACCTCTTCAATTTAAATATTTTTTAAAGGCATCCCCTTAACTAATCTTGCTCCATTAGCTCCTAAACTTCTTAAACAGGTATTTCCTTTTTCTAAGTTTATAAAGAATAAAGGTTCTTCATCCTTTAACTTATTAATAGTTAAACTTACGTCACCTTTACTGTTAACTCCTATTCCAACTGAAAGTTTGGAATCATTGGCAGCTAAATTAGCAAGTTCCTTAGCATCATTTAAATCTTTATTTTTTAATATGAAAGGGATTCCTTCTTCTTCTATTCCCCATAGAATTTCTTCTATATCCACTTCATTTATTCCTAAAGAACAATATACAAATATGCTTGGATGATTATAATCCTTAATCATTTTCCTTGACACCCTTTCTGTCAAAGGCTAATACTAATCCAGTTGCAACTGCATTTCTTGGACCTTCACATCCTCTTATATTTCCTCTTCCTGCAACTACTCCATAATGAGATAAGGCATCTGTTACTAATTCAGGAACCTCAAAGTCTAATGATGATCCTCCAACTAAAACAACGAATTCTATATCTCTTATATTTCCTGTAGGTGAAACACTTCTTAATGCTCTTAAGCAGTTAATTACAAAAACTCTTTCCTTAGCAGTTTTTCTAACATTTTTAATCTTTTCTAAAGAATTTTGTCCGTCTACCGGAATAAGCATTCCCTCTTTAATAATTACAATCTTAGCAAAAACTGAAGAATCTAAAGGTTTTTCAAAGAACTCTACAGTTCCATCTTCATGTCTTATATGGAACAAACTCTCAACCTTAGCTAATGGATATTTTTTTATATCTTCTGCAAGTCCAAAGTCTTCTATGCCTAATTCTGATTTAATAAGCATAGTTACCATGTTTCCTGCACCAGCTAAGTGTATTGACGTTATGTTACCTTCTTTATTTATAATGGAAGCATCAGTAGATCCAGCTCCCATATCAAGAATAGCTAAAGGAGTATTTGTACCTGGAGTTGTTAAGGCTCCTCTTATGGCCATATCAGCTTCTACTCCACCAACTTCTACTGGAACACCTAACTTTTCTTCAAGTTTATTAGCTATTATTTGCATTTGAAGCTTATGAGCTTTAACCATTGCTGCTATTCCAACAGCATTCTCCATTGAAAACTCTTTTGCAAGTCCACCTTTAACCTTTTGAGGGATAAAAGTATCTACTGCTAATAAATCCTGAATCTTTATATCTGAAATACTTTGATTAGTTAAATCAGCCATAACTTGTCTAACTTTTTCAAGCATTCCCCCAACATTAGAACCAGCATCTCCTCTTAAGTCTTCTATTGGAGAGCAAAGGCTAACAGCCTCCATTATTTTATCTGCTCCTTCTTCAACATCCACAGATTCTTTTCTTCTCATTCCTGTTATATTAATCTTACCAGCTGGTATTTTCTTTTCTTTAACATCCCCTTGAGGAGTCTTTATTACAACAGCTGATCTATTTCCTATTAAAGCTCTTGATACAGGAACAATCATTTTTGTCTCTTCTGGACTTAAATCAAAAACAGTAGCTATTCCATATGGATTTGATAGCTGTCTAATTACAGACCCTTGTGGTGCTACTTCAACAGCTGCTTTCATATCTACAGGAACTTTTTCTAAAAGAGAAACTTCATCAACTATAGGTATTTTTTTATCTAATCTGTTATTGATTAATACTCCATCATCCTTTTGAACAATGGCAGCGGTTATATTAATACCTCTTCTAGTTGCTTGATTTATTCTAAATACAGCCTCTAAAAAACTTATATTTCCTAAAACCAATGGAATAAAAGCATTGTCTTCCTCTTTGATTTCATCAATATTTAAAGTTTCTAAAGTTTCTAATCTTATAGTTTTACCTATTCCTATACCTAGTCCTCCTGGAGTAGAAGGATTATGTCCTATCATTGTTGATTCAGTTATTATTGTTTCAGTTATTGTCTCCATAGCAACATCCCCTATAACAGGTGCTGCTTCGTTAATTCTAACTAAATCTAAATCTTCTAAAGTTAAGTTAGCTTTCTTTAAAGCTTGGTTTAAAGAAGCTATTACCCCACTTATATTTTCTTCCGTTCCTTTGATTCCTGTAGTGGGAATTATCCCACTAGACAGAAATTCAACATTATTTTCATAAACCTTACCTAAAGCAGTTTCTGTAGAAGAGTTTCCTATATCAATTCCTGCTATGATTTTCATCTTTTCACCTCTGATTTTTACTCTTCTATTCTTAATTTATTTCTAGTTTCATATACTTCAGCTGCTTCTCTAACAAAATCAGCATTAACTTTAGCATCATATTTTGTTTCAAGTTCATCAGCTATTTTGAATAAATCTTCTTTTGTTGAACGATATGGTCTTAAAGCATTGTACATCTCTAATATTCTATCGTCTGGAACTCTTATAAGCTCCGCAGCTCTTCTAAAGTTTCTAGCTATAGCATCTCTGTTCATGCTTTCAGCTATTTGAGCTTGCATTTCTAAAGTTTCTGGTGAAATTCTTATATCATCTGCATTGATTTCTCCACTTAAAACTTTTTCTAAAGTTATATCTTCTAAAGCTTTTCCTGTAGGAGTTTTTATATCTCCTTTTCTCTTAGAAGTTAAAGGATAATCTGCCGCAGTCATTCTCTTATTTTCCATGATTTCAATCCTTTCTAAATTAAAACTTAACTTCTAATTGAACTGGCTTTTCACCTGGTTCAACGTGTTTAGTTTCTTTTATGTGTAATAAAGCTGCCTTAGCCATAAACTTAGGTCTAACCATTTGGTCATTTTTTACTGGTACTGGTGTTGGTGACTCACCTTTAGCATATTTAGCAGCATTTTTTCCGATTAATCTATATGTTTCTGGAGTTAAAAGTGGAGCTTGTGAGAATAATTCTAAGTTATTTAGTGGTAATAAATCTTTTTGATGTATTACTGTAGTACCTTTTGATTGTATTCCTATACCTATTCCTGATCCACTTAAACAAGCTGCATCATGAGCTATAAAAGATACATCAGATGTTCTTAAAATTCTAACTACTCTTGCATGTAGTCCTTCTTCTTCAATACCTGCTATGATTTCAAGTAAAGTTTCAGTATGAGGAACACCTACTATTGTTTTATTTTGATATTTTAAAAATGCAGGTGCTAATCCTATAACAACTTCATCTGATCTTAAACCAACCTTAGCTTCTCCAACTTCTTCAACTGTTATTTCTGGTATAAAAGTTCTTTCTTCCATTGTCATTCTCCCCCTACTCTATATCCTCTGGTCTCATTACTGTAGGAACTTTTTTAATTTCTTCCCATCTTTGACCATCTAGTCTATATCCTGTTCCAGGTCCCATATAGTCATTTACATCATTAACAGCACTTATAACATTGAAATCTTTATCTAAAATTGCTGAAGTTTGAAGGTAATCTCCAGTAACTCTTTGCTTAAGCATGTTTAATAAGTTATTTGCTATATCTTCCATACCATTTTTACTTAAAGCTTTTATTATATCTAATCCTGTTATTCTTCTTTCTAACATTTCTTCTGCAGCTTTTAAATCTTCAACTACATTTCTGTTTGGCATTTCCTTACTTCCATGACAGTAAGTTGCAGCTTCTACTTCTTCATCAGTAACTTCTGGGAATCCTAATTCTCTAAAGATTATTTGTATGCACTTAGCTGCTTTATTTCTAACCTTTATAGTTTCTTCTTCTGTAACTGGTCTTAATCCACCGTCAACTTTTAAGTCTCTTTGAAGTATGTTGTAATCATCAAAGTCTTCTGCATCAAAGTTTGATCCAGCAAACATATTATCGTAGTTTGGAACTGCACTATATCCTGAGAATATGAAATCTGTTCCTGGAAGCATTTGCATTAACATTCTTGCTGTTCTTCTTATATCTGAATGTGAGAATGTTTGGTCATTTGCTGATGCAACCTCTATATCAAGCATTGCAGCTATTAAGTTTTCTCCAAGAACTGCTCTTATTCCTGATGGAACTGCCCCTGTCATACCTATACAACTAACTGCACCATTTTGTAATCCTTGAACTCCAGCTCCCTTAGTTATATATATACATCTTGATTCTAAGTAAAGCATTGATCTACCTTCTGAGTATCCCATTAACGCTTCTGAACCTGAACCTGATGTAAATCTCATCTTAAGTCCTCTTGAAGCATAAGCTGATGCTAAGAATGCTTTTGACCATGGAGTATCATCTCCATCTGTAAATACTGATTCTGTTCCATAAACTGAAACTGTTTCTGCATAACTTGTAAGTCCTCTCATTCCTAAGTCAAGTTCAGTAGCTTCCTCAACTGCACATTGAGTTAAAACTCCTCCTCTACCTACTTGTGAACCTACTAAGATAGCTAATGCATTGAAAGGTGCATATCTAACTATACCTACTGTAGTTTCTTGCTCTGCGAATCCTCTTAAAGCAGCCTCTGCAGCATCTGCTGCTATTTGAACTGGGTTGTCTTTTACGTTAGTAACGTGACATTGGTTAGCAGGTGTTCTTCTTGCTCTCATTTTTTGAAGAGCCATCATCATTTCAACAACGTTCATTTCTTGAATAACTTCTACAGCCTTCATTGGTGTTATTGAAGTAGTGATTTTTACTATTTCATCTCTACTAACATTTATATCAACTAATCTTCTTGCTATTTCTTTAGATGAAAGTTTCATAGATTCTTCTGCATCTTCTATATTTATAGCGTACTCTGCTATAAATTTATCTATCATATCAAATTCATCTCTTGATCTGCCGTCTAATTCAGTAATTATTCCATTTTCTATTTTTATTGATGATTTTGGATCATTTGGACTATCTAAAGCTATTAAGCCTTCATCAGCCCACTCCCCTATAAGTCCATCTTGGTTTACAGGACGTTCTGATAATACTTGGAATCTTTTAGATTTCACTTTAACGTCTCCTCACTTTCAAATTCAAATTCATTTGTTAATTTTTTGTCTATGTCTAGATTTTAATATAATTTTAATCAAATTCCATCGGAAAATTTTCATCTATTATGTTAAATTTTTGTCGTATTTTAAATAAAAAAATAGGATTATTTTAACTTCATCTGTATGAAAATTAAAATAATCCTATTCTTATGTCATTTTTTTAATATATTTATTGATTTATAACTATATTTTCCTATAAAACTTGCTTTATTTATAACAATATATTATCCTATTTCTATTTTTTATTTTGTAACATTTCTCACAAAAATCTTATGTTTGTTAATTTAATAATTAATTATCCTTCTCTAAAAGCTTTAGGAGTTAATCCTGTTATCTTTTTGAATACCCTTATAAAATACCCACAATCATCAAAACCTAAGTCTAATGATATATTGATTATAGGTTCTTTACTTTCTTTTAAAAGTTTTTTTGCTCTTTCTACCTTTTTTTCATTTATATAAGTAATCACTGTTTTTCCAGTTTCCTTTTTAAAAATCCTACTAAAATATCCTGGACTTAAATTACAAATTGAAGCCAATTCTTCTAACTTCAACATTTTATCCATATTATCATCAATATACTTAGAAACTTTATCTACAATCTTCTCTTCATTGTTTAAGCTACTATCTGAATATTTTTCATCAATATGTTTTTTATCGCCTAGTTCTATCCTCTTATTTTCAACCTTATCTATAATATTATCAACAATTTCCATTATTTTGTCTGGTTTTATTGGTTTTAGTATATAATCTGATCCACCTAATACTAAAACTTTATGTATAAACTCAAAATCATCATATGCTGTAAGCATTATTATTTCCTTATTAGGATTTTCCTTTTTTATAAGTTCTAATGCTTTAATTCCATTAATTCCTGGCATCTTTATATCCATTATTATTATATCGGGGTTAAGTTCCCTATTTAATTCTAAAGCTTCTTTTCCATTTTTAGCCTCAATAATTTCCTTAACTCTTAAATTCTTCTTTAATATAGCAATCAAAACGCTTCTTTCTAACTGCTCATCATCAGCAACCATTATGCTAACCACAAAAATGCACTCCCTTTATCTAAAGTTTTCTAGGTATTATAATTTCTACTTTAGTACCTTTTTTAACTTTGCTCTCTATATTTATACTATAGTCTTCACCGTAATAATGAAGCATTCTCTTATTTACATTATTTATTCCAACCTTATCTAAATCAACTTTGTCTCTACTTTTTATTTCATTTCTAATTTCACAGAGTTTTTCAACCGATATTCCAACACCATCATCAGAAATAGTAATAATCATATTATCATCCTTATTATTAACTGATAGATTTATGGTTCCTCCCTGTTCCTTTTCTTCAATTCCATGTAAAACTGCATTTTCAACAAAAACTTGTAGTGCCATAAATGGAATTTTAACGTTTGAATCCTCTTCCTTAAAATCTATATTATATTTTATTCGCTCTCCAAAACGCACCTTTTGAATTTCTAAATATGCTTTAACATGATTTATCTCTTCATCAAGCCTTACAATTTTATTAGCTTTCTTTAAAGTGTACCTTAAAATATATGACAAATTATAAATTACTTCTTGAGTTTTAGGGGCATCCTCTATAATAGCTAAAGATGCTATACTATTTAATACATTAAATAAAAAATGAGGATTTATTTGAGATTGAAGCGCTTTTAACTGACAAGCTTTATATTCCTCTTCAAGTTCTAGCTTGCTTCTCTCTGCCCTTGCAATTTCTATATTTTTTGTATAAATCTCATTTTGAGTTCTTTTAAGCAAAGCTTCTTCAACAATGTAATTGCTTACATGTGACATCATCTCTGAAACAGCTTTTATTTTATCAAAACTTAATACTGGAATCTTTTCATATGCTTCAAGAATTTGATCCTTCACTTCTGAATTATATTCCAACTTTTGAGTAAGAACTTCTTCTAAATTGTAGTCATCTTCATTCATTATTAAAACTTGTCCTACCATAACTGCACCTAAATATTGTCCATCAATTATTATTGGAACAGCCACATCAACAAGTCCTCTATGGCATTTATATATGTAAAAACTTCCCTCTCTAGCAGCTTCTAATCCACCTCTTGAATCACATTTTTCGCATAATCTTGAGAATTCTTTTTGCTCTCTTATTAATCTACAAAATTCACTGCATCTACTATGCTTGGTAACTGGTATTCCTTTATAATCTACTGTAATAATAGCAAACTCAGTTGCTTTAGCTATGTCATCTTGTATTTTCTGAAAGGAATTAACGTCTAAAATTTCTCTAATATCTAATAAATTTGCCATATTTCCTCCTCTTAAGAGATTTAATAATATATACGATATATCTTACTGTAAAAATAATATTAAAACACACAATTAAATTATTTACTTTTAAAGTTGCAAAAAAAAATTATTATCTATATTGATGTATAGATAATAATTTTAAACTTATTTACCTAAGCTTATTAAAATATATTTACATAAACTAAGGCTCCACATATTGCTCCTATTATAGGTGCAACTATAGGAATCCAAGCATATTCCCACTTTGAACTTCCTTTTCTAGGTATTGGAAGTAAGAAATGTGCTAATCTTGGACCAAAATCTCTAGCTGGATTTATTGCATATCCTGTTGGACCACCTAAACTTAATCCTATAGCCCATATTAAGCATCCCACTATAATTACTTTAACACCATAATCTATATTTTGTGCTCCTATTCCTAATACAGCAAAAGTTAAAACAAAAGTTCCTATAAATTCAGTTAGGAAGTTTATTTTATGATCTTCTATTTCTGGAATAGTACAAAATACTCCTAATTTTGAATTTTGATCTTCTGTTTCTTCAAAATGATTATAGTAAGTTATGTAGACAACAACAGCTCCTAAAAAAGCTCCTAAAAGTTGTGCGATTATATAAGGAATAACTTGAGACCATGTAAATTGGCCAACTATAGCTAATGCTATTGTTAATGCTGGATTAAATAATGCTCCACTTACGCTAGTAAATATAGCTGCTGGTATAGCAACAGCTAATGCCCATCCAGTAGTTATAACTATCCATCCTGAGCTATTTCCCTTTGTTTTCTTTAAAACTACGTTTGCAACAACACCATCACCAAGTATGATAAGTAGCATTGTTCCTATTAATTCTGCTAATAATGATGCCATAAATTATACTCCCTCTATGATTTATGACACAAATACAATTCTTTTTAATAAAACTTTAATACTATTTTAACAACAATTATACTATAATACATATGTTAAAAAATAGTCAAGCTTATATTTGAAAATTTCTTTTATTTTTAATAAATTTGTTAATTTGACTAAAAAACTCCCTCTATTTCAAGAAAATTTATCCATGTAAATATTTTAAATTAGTTAAAATTTCAACATATTAAGTTTGTTTATTATTTTCTTTTAGAGTTTCTGATATTTCGTTTAACTTATTTTCTATTCTCTCTAATCTATTAAATGACTTTATTATATGTTTTACTATCTTAACTACCACATATACAATTAAAATTATTAAAGATAGGTTTAATAAAGTAGCAAATATTCGTAAAAAATCTAATTCCATTTTTCTCCTCCACTTTACTCTTTTATTTATATTAATATTTTAATTAATTTTTATACTTTTTTCAAACTTAGAAATTTTATACCAAACACAAAAGCTTATCTAAAAAATAGTCAAGGGATTGTATCAATCACTTAATTTTACATTTATAAGTTATTTTGATACAACCCCTTATATTTTATATATTTAAAATCTGTCCAGTAGAAATATATTCTATCTTATCTTGTAACTTTTCCTCTAACATTTTAAATGCTTTCATCCCTGTACAGTGACAAGTATAAAATTTAGTATTTCTTTCAATTAAATTATCTCCTAAAGCATTTATAAATAAATCGCTTTCACTTATTCCAGTGCTAGGATTGAAAATATGGAAACCACTTATAACATAGTCTAAATCTTTTCCTATTATAACCTCTGCCTTGTCAACTATATTTCTTATATCATTATGAGCACATCCACCCATTAATACATTCTTATTATCTTCTGTTATTATAAGATTTTGTTCATGAACAAAATCATCTTCTAAGTACATACCATCAACTCTTTTATAAAGCACTTTATTGAATTTAGATATTTTATATCTATTTTCTACTCCTGAAAATAAATATAACTCATCATCTATTTTCATATCTCCTTCTGTCAATATTATTCTTGAATTTGACTTTAATTCTTTGTCTAATCCTATATATTTTTTGAAAATTCCTGCTATGCTATAATACTCATTAAAAGCATCCTTGTGTATATATATTTTAGCTTTATCATTTATTTTTAAAAACTCTTCTAATCCACCACCATGATCGTTATGTCCATGAGATATTACTACAATATCAACATCTTTTAAGTTTATATTTAATTTCTTTGCATTTCCTAAAAACGTACTTTTAGGCCCTAAATCAAAAAGTATATTATGTTTTTCTGTTTCTATATGAAATGATAAGCCATGCTTATTTTCATATTCATCTGATATTTTTGTATTTTCTACTAATGTGGTTATTTTCAATTTACTCACTCCTCTTACTATCTCAAACTACTTTTATACTAAAAATAACTAAAATATAATATAAGATTTGCATCTCATTTATTTTAATAAATTCATATCAGATAACAATTGATTTATTTTATAAATTGTATTTTCTTCATCAATGTTATCTTCATAACAGGTTACATAAATACTCCTTCCTGATTCTAAATGTAAAACCCAATTGTCTAACAAATTTAAATAAATATATTTAATATACAAGTCGCTAAATTCTCTTCCCACAAATCCATTTCCACTATTATATACCTCATTACTAACAGCATAGTTAGAATGATATATTATTTCTTCCGGATTACTTTGTATTAACTTTAAATTACCCTCAAAGTCTATTATTAAGGAATTATTATATCTATCATCGCCTTCCTTTAAAACTCTCCTAACATCTTTTTCAGTAAAAATACTAGGCTTTGTTCTTCTATGTACTACTATTTCAATGTTAAAGTTCTCAACATCATAACAGTCTACCTGAAATTCTGAAACATTAACCTTTTCCTCGTTTATAAGGATAATATTATTATCACTAAGCCATTTTTCAGCTTCTTCATGTGTGTTAAATATCATATCATTTTCAAAGTCAATAGTTAAAAAGTGTTCTTGTGGCTCCCAATTATTATTATTCTTCAGTCTATAAACTGACTCTAAAGGTATTTTATAAGCATTAATTGTAAAAACCATATCCTCACCCCTAATTATTAAATATAAAAGTAAAGCCAAATAATTACAATTTAATTATATCATCCCATTAACCTTTTGTACACATTTACATAACATATAAAATCATCTAATTTCTTAAATTATAAAATAGTTTTTTATTCTCAATTTTAAAAATCTAATAGATAAAATTAAGACTTAAATGCAACTTAAATACTCTTATGCATTAAATAAAAAATAAAGTTAAAAGCAAGCTTCTTTATAAAAAAACAAACTAGCTTTTAATATGCTAGTTTGACTTTGCTTATTTATATTTATTAAAAGAATAGATTTCATCAATATTCTTTCTTATTTTTCTTCTTGTAACTTTTTCATCATAGTATCCTAATGAAATAACTAAATGAATCTCTTTATTCATAGGAATATCAATAAGCTTTTTAATATTTTTTTCTTTAAACCAACCCATCATACAGGTTCCAAGACCTAATTCTGTAGCAGCTAAACATAAATGTTCTGATACTATTCCTATATCCATAGAGGTATAATCTTTCTTTTTTATAAGCTCACCCATTTTAGACGTTAAATTTCTCTTTTCTCCAACCACAACTATAAAGACTGGTGAAGTAAGGGCAAACTTATTAATTCCTATCATAGGATCATACAAATTCTCTGCAATTTTTCCAACTAAACTTTTATCATTAACAATAACAAATTTCCATGGCTGCGCATTACAAGCTGATGGTGCTACCCTTGCCGCTTCTATTATTTTTAATATCTTTTCTTTTTCAACTTCTTTATCTAAATATCCTCTTACACTTTCTCTTTTATTAACTAGATCAAAAAAATCCATTGCTTCCATCCACCTTAATTATAAATTTCATGTTTATATTTAAATAATATTAAAAATTTAGAATCTATATTTATATTCTTTTTAACTCTAAAAATTTATCCACAATTTCGGGATCAAATTGTGTACCTGAATTCTTTCTAAGCTCATTTTTAGCTTCTTCAATACTAAGTCTTTCTCTATAAATCCTTTTATTTATCATAGCGTCATAAGAATCTACTACATTTATAATTCTAGCAAGTAGGGGTATATTATCACCTTTTAGTCCTAATGGGTATCCAGTACCATCATATCTCTCATGATGAGCTAGTATACATCCTGCTATTTTTTTAAACTCTGGATTAAACATAGCAATTCTATATCCTTTTTCAGCATGAGTTTTTATTATTTCATACTCTTCCTTTGTTAATTCACCTGGCTTAGATAATATTTCCTCTGGAATTCCTACTTTTCCTATATCATGAAGTTTAGCTAGCATTTTCAATTTTTTTAATTCATTTTCTGATAAATCCATCTTTTTACCTAGTTCTACAGCATACTTTTTAACCCTATTTATATGATCTTTAATATCTCCGTGTCTTAAGAAGAGTTCTTTATTTAATGCATCTACTATATTCTTTCTTATGTACTTTTCATTTACTAATTTTTCTCTATACACCTTATCTTCAGCTTCTACTAATACTTCATCTATTGATTTACTTATATTTGTTTTACTAGATACTCCAAGAGCTATACTTAAAGGTATTATAGTTTCATCAGCAAGTCTACAATTTTTTCTTATCCTATTACATATAGCTTCTGCCTCTGCTTCTGTTGTTTTAGGTAAAAGAATACAAAATTCATCTCCTCCCCATCTAAATATAAGATCATCTTTTCTACAGGATTTTTTTATTACTTTTGAAATCTCTTTTAAAATTTTGTCTCCCTCTAAGTGTCCAATAGCATCATTTATTACTTTAAGTCCATTTAAATCTCCCATTACAAAGCTTAAAGGAAAAAATTCTTCATTATTTAACTCTTCTAGCTTTTCGTCAAAATAAGCTCTATTATAAAGACCTGTAAGTTTATCTCTATAACTCATTTTTTTTAATCTATTTTCTAGAATAACATTCTCAGTTATATCCCTGACAATTCCTACAATTCCTGTAATCATTCCATTATTATCTATAACTGGCACTTTAATAGATTCTATGTACTTTATTTTCCCATTAATTTTTATTCGTATTTTTCCCTTTACTTTCTTTTTAGTACTAATAACACTTTTATCTTGAGCTATTAAATTATCAATGACACCTTTTTCTTTAAACAAATCATTTTTATTACAAATTTCTTTGGCAATTTTCTTTATATCTTGACCTATTATCTCTTCCCTATCTTTTTTATAATACTCATTAATTAAAGTGTCATTACACTTTAAATATTTTCCATCCTTATTTTTATGATAGATTCCATCTGGTATAGTTTCAACAATAGTATTTAAAAGCTCCTTTTGATTTATAAGCTCTTCTTCATTTTTCTTTCTTTCACTTTGATCCTGAAGAATTCCTAAAAAACATGTTATTTCTCCCTCTTCTTTTATAGGTGCTAAATAACATTCTAAAAAAGTCCCTTTGGGATATCCAAGATTCTCTGCATATCCTGAAAAAAGCTTTGGTTTTCCCTCTTTAGTTACTAATTTATAATTCTCTATATATTCATCCGCCATTTCTTTATTAAAAAGTTCCCTCAAGCTTTTACCAATTATTTCTTTTTTACTTAAATTTAAAGTATCTGCGTAGTATTTATTTACAAAAATAAACCTACTGTCTATGCCTATCAACCATACTGAATAAGGTATGTTATCTAATAATACCTCTAATAAATTTGAATTCATAAATTTCATCCTTCTTTACTTATATACTATTAGAATTTAATTTTATCATAAAAACAAGTATATGATAAAATTTAAATTCTTATCTTTTTAAAATATATAAATTTATAAAAAACAATATTTATATATAAATCAAAATATAAAAATAACTATATCTAAATAAATTCTAACACTTAGATATAGTTATCGTATATACTTAAACTATTTAATTAATTTTTTTAGTTTCTTTCTTAATTCCTTTAATCTCTCTACTGATGGATATGGAAATTCCTCTTCTAATGCATCATCAATTACAGCTATAGCCTTTCTATACTCCCGCCTTTTTTCATAAGCTAAGGCTAAATAATAAGAATATATCCTCTTATTACCATAATTCTCTATAAGATTTTTATAGTAGTCTACTACTTTTTCATAATAATCTTTATCAAACTTATTAGTTTTCTTTAATCCATTTTCTTTAATAGAGTAAATCTCTATTTTGTAAGCTTCCTCTATTTCATTTATCCAAATAATAAGTTCAGCTTCCTTATCATTATTTAAATTTTCTAGGAATACCTTACTATAATAATACTCATTTTCATTAAAAGCCTTAACTAACTTTCCATCTTTTAATTTTAAAATATGAAGCTTATTTAGCTTAGTATCTACTTCAAAACCTATGAATACCAATACTTCCTTTCCTAAATTCAAAATAAATAAATCCTTTATAGAGAAACCCTCACCTCTAAAATTATGTTTTAGCATATAGGATTCATAATCTTTATTTAATAAAGCTAAATATGGAGTTTTATCTAATAAATATGGTATTAATATACTTTCTTTTCCTTCTGATACTATTCTAAGAAGATTATTATCCTCTAAATTCTCTAAGGTTAAAAATTCAGTTTCAATTGGAAACTTATTTGCTATATTAAATGGAATATGATTCTCTTTTTTACTTCTGCTAAGTTCAGTATTTTCTTTCCTACTTTCAATACTACTAGAATTTTTTATTAAATCTATCTCCTTATTTAATAAAAGATCTTCTTCTGCATAAGTTTTATAAAAATCTATAAATGAAGAATTCATAGTTTTTATACATCTTACTCCACTTAACTCTATAGATGATTTTTCTTTTAATTCATTTCCTCTAAAATATTCATCATTCCACTGTGGGTAGTTTCTCTCCTCTTTATAACCTCCTCCTCTTTCTCCTAAAATTTCTTTCTCAATGTTTTTATTATATTTTTCTCCAAAATTAAAAGCTCCAATATTAAGAATAGTTATATTATCATTCTCTAAACTAAGAAAACTTTCAATATAGCCAATTGTATCTGCATTAGAAACACCAACTACTCTCTGTCTTATAAATAGATAAATTTCCTGACTATAAACAGTTTTTATTGGAAATGCTTCGTTAATAGATGAAGCTACAGGTATGGCCCCCTTCCTTACCTCTCCATTTTCTTCATAAATCATGTCTAAGTAAGTTTTAGGTTTATTATTCATATTAAAGATAAATTTCTCTTCTAATTGTGGTAAAACAACCTCTACTAAATTACCTGGTAAATATTGAGCTTTAAAAGTATATTTATTTCCAAATATTTCTGGACTAAAAATCTCCTCTAGACTACCATTTTTATACTTATAAACACTGGCTATTTCATATCCTCCTGATCCTCCATAAGCTCCCCTTAACATGATTTCATCTAATCCATCCTTATTAAAGTCTCCTAAAAAAAGTTCTAAATTATATCCTGTATAGTTAACTTTAGTAACCAAACTTTTTTTATCATTATATGAATTTATAACTATTTCAATGTTTTCAACAAAGTTACTCCCACTTTGATAATATGATCCAAGTAAGATAACTTTATCTCTCCCATCTTTTGATATAACATTTCCTAATTTAGAATCTAAAATTATTTTATCATTTGAATTAATCATGTAAATTCTTCCTTAATATTATTAATTACAATATATTCTATTTTAAAATAGCCAAAAAGTTTATATAATATTTAAATCATATTTTTATTTCTTTGTTTTTATTATTTTATACCAAAGCTTATTGCTTTTAGGAAACTCTTTTTTTTGTAAATATTTCAAAGTTCTCTTTAAGTTCTTTTCATCAAGATTTAAAAAGACTTTCCTGTCAAACCCATTTTCAATTACATTGAATAATCTATTATCTATTTTTTCTATTTCAACTTGTCTATCTTTTTTAAATGTTTTAAAATTAACTTTATCATTTATTTCTATTCTTTTTAGTGTATATAAAGCAACATCTACAAAATCCGCTATACTTACCAATTTATATATCTCCTTTTATATTTTCTTTACATCCTTTAATTTTGAAACCAATTTTGTAAATTCATTTTTTATAATTATATTGGAAATAAAAAATATAATTATCTCTTCTTTATGAAAAATATATGCAACCCTACAGTCCAATCCAGCTTCTAAGGGAATCTTATATTCATATATGGTTTTGCTCTTATATTTATATCCTCTTACCTTCTTAATCTTATGAGGATTATTATTTATTAAATCTAATGTACCTTTGTATATTCTATTTCTTATATAATCTTCATATTTTCTATTGTGTTCAAAAAACTTTTCTAAATAAATATTCTCTTCAATGACTATTTTCTTTTCAATCAAGCATATCATCTCTTTTCAAAGTATTTGTAATTCTTATAATATTTAAGCATTAAATCTTTGAATTATATTTTTTTCAAATTCTTCTACTCCAATTCTTTCAATAATTTCTGCTAATCTTTCTTTTTCACCCGCAAGCTCATTATAATAATCTATAGTGCATTCTAGAAGTTTTAATAATTCTTCTTCCTTGAATCTTCTCTTCATAGGCTCTGCCTTTCTAGCTTTTCTACCAGATCTTCCACCTATAAAAACTAAAAATTCTACTTCCTTACTTTCTGAATTCATAATTGGTATAATACCAAAATCATTGCTTTGAGCTTTACCATAACTATTTATACATCCGAAAACTCCTATTTTAAATTTTGCCGGAACCTTTCTTCCTAAAAACTTATCCTCAAATAATTCTCCAATTTTTCTTGTATCAATAAGTCCATGCTTACAAACAGTTCCCTTACATGTAACTATAGCCCTAACAGTTTTTCCTGCTCCTCCAATTCTAAGGCCTTTTTTTCTTGATATTTCTACTACTTTATCTATATTTTCTTCCTTTATATACGGTATTTCCACAGTTAATCTACTAGTTAAACTTAATTCTCCATTTCCATATTCTTTAGCAATCTCAGATAAAGCAATCATCTCTTCTGCTTTAAAATATCCAACTTTACTTAAAAACCTTATAGCATAAAATTCTTCTTGCTTTTGGTTTAATATACCTCTCGCTTTTAATATTTGCTTTTCTTCTACTGTTAATTTATACATTTATATTCTCCTTTTAAATCATGTACAATCATGAACAACTATTCCATATATTTATTATAATCTCTAAATATTAATAACTAATATATTTTTTATTTAGAATATTAATAAGTAATAACTTATATAGTTACTCCAATATTAGTATAATTAATCTAATTGCCGGATCCAGTTAACATTTTATTCAAAAAAATTAATGAATAATATTTAAATTAGTAATATAATAAAATATAGATTTATTCATTTTAGTTAGGAGATTTTTTATGAACTTAATAAGCAATTTTTTTGATTTAATATTGCATTTAGATAAATATCTAGGTGTTTTTATCAATAATTATGGAACCTTGACTTACTTGGTTTTATTTTTAATAATTCTTGCAGAAACAGGATTAGTAGTAACTCCTTTTTTACCTGGAGATTCAGTAATATTTGCATCAGCTACTTTCTGTGCTTTAGGTATGATTAATATTTACATATTAGTACCATTGTTATTAATTGCAGCCATACTTGGAGATACTTTAAACTATAGTATTGGTAAATTTTTAGGTAGCAAATTACTTGCTAATTCTAAGCTTATAAAAAAAGAGTATATTGAAAAAACTAATACTTATTATGATAAATATGGTGGAAAAACATTAATAATAGCTAGATTTATTCCTATAATTCGTACCTTTGCTCCCTTTGTTGCAGGTATAGGAACAATGAAATATAAAAACTTTTTAACTTACAATGCAGTTGGTGGATTTATTTGGGTTATACTTGTATCAAGTTTAGGATATTTCTTTGGTAATATAAAAATTGTTGCTGAAAATTTTTCAATAGTTATTATAGGTATAATAGTTGTTTCTATTTTACCGGCTATAATAGGAATACTTAAAGCTAGATTTTCCCCTAAAGCTGCTATGTAATAAAAAAATTAAAATCATATATTTAAGACATAAAAATACAAACAGTAATAAAATATTACTGTTTGTATTTTTTTAGATATTATTTAATCTGAACTATGAAATTCTTCAAAACTTTCTATGTGTATTCTTTATTTTATATCTAATTATAATTTATTTTTATTACTTAAAACTAACTAACATATTTACTTAAAAAAACATCTATTGTTTCCCAATAAAGTTTAGGATTAACCTTGCTTGATTTAGCATGTCCAGCTCCTGTTACTATTAATTTTTCCTTTTCAGCAGAAGAGGCATTATAAAGTTCTTCTACCATAAAGGATGGAACAAAGGTATCTTCATCTCCTTGAATAAATAATGTTGGTGTTTTTGATTTTGAAGTTTGATTAATAGGTGATGATTCATTTATCCAATATCCAGCCCTAATTTTTGTTATTAAATTTGCTATATGCATCATTGGAAAAGCAGGTAATCCAAAAAGTTTATTTAACTGATAAGAAAATTCATCCCATGCACTAGTATATCCACAGTCTGCTACAACGGCCTTAACATTCTCTGGAAGTTCTTCTCCTGATGTATTAAGAACTGTAGCTGCCCCCATTGATATACCATATAAAACAATTTCTGCCTCTTTATCTTCTTTTATTATGTAATTAATTAAATCTATTATGTCTAAACGCTCGTCCCATCCCATTCCTATATAATCACCTTCACTAGTACCATGACCTCTTAAATCAGGAATTATAACATTATATCCCATATCAAAAAAGTTTTTTGCATAGTATGATGTTAATTTTCCTTGAGATGTATAACCATGTACTGTAATAATCCACTTATTAGAGTTTGGTTTTTTTATAAGATAATTGTGTAATTTTAGCCCATCTCTTGAAGTCATATATAAATCTTCATAACCACTTTCCTTTAAAAGCCATTCTTCACTTGAAATGCTTACTGGACCACTTGTACTATTTATTGTAACCACATCTTTACTACTTTCAGTTGATTCAAAGACTATGTCCTTTGGTGTCTCTGGATTTATAGCTAAATTATATAAATAGTTTCCTCCAAATCCTAAAGCTAAAATAATACATACTATTATTCCTATTAATATTCCGCAAGTCCACTTTTTCCACTTACTCCATCTTTTACCCGTTTCATCTTTTTGTTTTAAATATACCTTATTCATATGCTCTCCTTTATAAAAGAATTTTGTAAGTCATTATACCACGAGTTATTTTGATCATCAAATATTTATTATAACAAATAATTTATAAGTAGAATTATTTAAAATTAAAAGTAATTATTTTAATAAAAATAGCCAATATTTAAATATTGACTATTTTTTAAACATTTTATTTATCTTAAATAAATTCTTTAATTAAATACAATACTAAATCATCATCATTTTTACACTGAGCATTCTGCTCTAAAAGCATATTATTATACCAAACTCCACTCCCATCAGGAATATATCCTCTTTTTATATATAGTCTCTGTGCAGAACCATAACCTGGATGAAGACCAACCCCTAAACAAATACTCTTAGAATAATTCTTAACAGTATTTTCAATTTTATCAAGTAAAGCTGTGCCTATCCCCTTATTCTGATATTTTTCAAGAACATTAAAATCACGAACAGTAGGAATTCTCATATTTGCAAAAGGTCCATTTTCATCATTTGGAATTAGTGTTGCATAGCCAAGAACTTGCTTCTCATTACATGCCACAAAAACTTTTCTAATTCCATCTTCTTGTTCTTCATAATACCTTTCAAATAATGTAATTGGTTTTTCCCATCCTTGTAACTTAAACTCTTTATTAAAATTAATAATATCTGACTTAATCATATCTCTAATATGAATATTCAAAATTATTCCTCCCATCATATAAATTAAGTAAATTTATTTATAAAAATTCTCAATTAACTAAATAATATCATTATTTTAATGATCAAATTAATGAAAAATCTATATTTTTCATTAATTTTACATATTAAATTCAATATGTTATTTCAATAAATTAATAATATGTACTTATTAATTTATTTTTGCTAAATCTTACTTTATAAAAAATTACTAACTATTTATAAAACTAAGTGATAAAATATTAAGGCAGTATAATTTTTAAATGAAAGATGGTGTTGTTTTGAAAGCAAACTTTTTTATCCCCCAATATATGAAGACATTTAAATGTATAGGCCCTAATTGCATTGATACCTGTTGCGCTGGTTGGGATATTAATATAGATGAAAATACATTTAATAAGTATGAAAATGATAAAGGTAAGCTAAAAGAATTAATAACTGGAAAATACCTAAAAAACTCTGAATCAGATGATTCATTTAATTATGGATTTATGAAAATAACAGAAGATAGTAAATGTCCATTTTTAAATAAAAACTTACTTTGTGAAATTCATGGCAAATGTGGAGAAGAAAACTTATCTATAACCTGTAGAAGATATCCAAGAGTTTTTAATATTATAGATAATATATACGAAAAAAGCGGACTTCCTTCCTGTGAAGAAATTTGTTCTAAAGCTTTTTTAAACAAAGAAAAAATGGAGTTTATAGAAATAGAAGAAGAGTTTGATGAAGATTCCATAGAAATACGTAGAGTAATAGATAGTGAAGCTTTTATAGATTCAGATAATTTAATTCAATACTTTTGGGATATAAGAGTTATATCAATAAATATTATGCAAAACAGAAATTTCTCTATTGAAGAGAGACTAAGTATATTAAAAGCCTTTTATAAAAACTTAGAATCTCTAAAAAACGAAGAAAACTTTTATGCAATTGAAGATTTACTTGAACAAATTACTGAAAATCCATCAAATATAACTGAATTTATTGATTATAGCACAGTTGTTCCAGTTAGTATTACTACTAACTTTTTTAATATTATTTTAGATGAAAATCTTTTAAGCAAAGTCATTGGTACTAGGCTAAAAATCTTTTTATCAGATTTAAATAAAGATCAAAATTTATTAAATAATATATATGAATACCACTTAAAATCCTTAGATACTTACTTTAATCAGTACTCATACATATTTGAAAATTACTTAGTAAATCAAATTTTTAAGGATATAATTCCATTTAATACAGGTGAAGATTTAAACCAAAGTATTAATCAACTTATAAATACTTATAAACTAATAAAAAGCTATTTAATACTTTGGAATATATCATCACAAAATGAAATTTCAGAAAAAAATATAATATATGTAATTCAAGCTTTAAGTAAAGACCTAGAACATAGTAAAGTTTTTAAAGATATTTTAACTCATAATCTTTAAAACATAATTACTTCATATAATAAAAAATAAAGTGTATTTATTAATACTTTCCTTTTAAATACACTTTATTTTACAAATTTTATTCTTAAATAAGGTACTGGCTTATGTAAAATTAAAAAGATTCTTAAGGGTAAAATCCCTTCATCAACTATAATTTATTTCTTTTACTCTACTTATATTTTTATTAGCTATAAGACCACTTATAATTTCATTTATTGTTACAAACTGTGGCGATTCTATTTTATATTGATAAACCTCTTCACTAATTGACTCAATATTACTTATCTTTATTTGATATTCCTCAAAAAAATCATTTATTTCATTTAATGCTTTAAGATCTTTACATCTTATTTCTATACTTAAATTATTAGTGTTTATTATAAATTTATCTTCAAATTTTTTTAGAGAAATTAAAACTATCAATATACTAACACCACTTAAAACGCTTATGACATAGAATCCCATTCCTATAGCAATACCAACCCCTGCCACGGCCCACATAGAGGCAGCTGTTGTTAAACCCTTTACAGTACCTTTAGTTTGAATTATCGCTCCTGCCCCTAAGAATCCTACCCCTGATATAACTTGGCATATAACTCTTCCTACATCAACATGTAATATACTTGACAGAGCTTGATTCTTTGCTATTTCTCCAAGTACAAAATAACCAACCTGTACCTGAATTAAAGCTGCGATAGTAGCACCTAAGCATACTAAAACATGAGTTCTAAATCCAGCTGGTCTATTTTTATACTCCCTATTATATCCAATAAGCCCACCTATAATTATAGATAACAGTATCCTTATTATTACTTGAGTTATGTTCATTTTGTCCCCAACTTTCTTCAATATAGTGATTTAATAATATACCTTAAATAAAATAATGTTTTTTATGTAAAAACTTGTAACATATAGTTTATATTTTATATCTGATAACTAGATAAATCAAATTTTTACCATATTAAATTTGAAAATTATATTAAAAATTATAAACTTAATAATAAAATTTATTAAAAATCAATCTTTATTTAGAGTTTATTTTCACTTTTTACTATAAATAAAATAAAAACTATGAAATTAGTTAAAATTCCATAGTTTTTAAGTTTAGCTTATTTTAAATACTTTCTTTAAAGTAATTTATCCCTTGATTTCTAAGCCTAATTTCTTGTGATTTAAGTCTTTCTCTATATTCATTCCAACTTCTATTTTCTTTTGGTGTCCATCCTATCTCTGAATAACCTATTAATCTTGGATATATCATATAATCCATTTCAGGAACAGTTGAAATTGTCTCTGTCCATAAAGGAGCTTCTATACCTAAAATCAAATCTTTTGGGGCAAAGTCTGTTGGATCCCAATTATATGCATCCTCAACTGAAATATATCCTGCCCAGTTTAATCCATAAGGAGTATCCTTATTATACTTCATATCCAAATATGTTTTTTTAGCAATAGAAATAACCATTTTCATATTCTTCTTCCTAGCCTGTTCATTAGAATCTTTCCAATTTTGAAGAACTGTACTGGAGTCTATATTCGGAGAGGTATCTATTGGATCCCATCCTATAGGTATTTTTCCATACTTTTGAGCTATTTTTGAAACTCTTCCTACAAAGTAGTCATAATCTTCTTTCTTTGTGCTATCAGCCTCATCTCCTCCTATATGTATATACTTAGAAGGTGAAATAGCGCTTACCTCTTTTATTACATCTTCAATAAACTCATAAGTCTTTTCATTATTTGTCATAAGTGTACTAAATCCAACCTTAGTTCCTGTGTAAAGAGGCTTTCTTTCTCCATTAGGATTTAAAAAACCATATGAAGCTAATGCTGCATTTACGTGTCCTGGCATATCAAACTCTGGAATAATTTCAATATATCTATCTTGAGCATAATTTATTAAATCCTTAAATTCTTCTTGAGTATAATATCCTCCTTTTCCACCACCAACTTCTGTTGATCCTCCAATTGCAGTTAATTCAGGCCATTTTTTTATTTCTAACCTCCACCCTTGATCATCACTTAGATGAATATGTAACTTGTTTATTTTATATTGTGAAGCTATATCTATTTGACGTTTCAAATCTTCAATAGTAAAAAAATGCCTTGCCACATCTATCATAAGTCCTCTATATTCATATTCTGGTTTATCTACAATATTAGCTAATGGGATACTCCATTCTATCCCAGGTGTAATTGATTTATTTGTAATTTCAGGAGGCAACATTTGTTTTAAAGTTTGAATTCCTCTAAAAATCCCTTCTGGTTTATTTCCTATTATCTCTATTCTATCTTCTGATGAATTTATTTTGTAACCTTCATTTCCTAAATCATCATTATTTTCTACAGTAGTAAAAAAAATAGATTTTTCATTATTAGGTTCTCCCTCTAAAACTTTCATTTCAAATCCACTTACCTCTTTTATAGAAGCTGCAAAATTTCCTGCTATATTATAAATTTCTTCAGTCTCATCAACATCTTTTCCCTTAACATAAATTGATATTCCATTTTCAAATTTAAATGTTCCTTCCTTTGCTTCATATAGCAATGGCTTAGGAACAATAGTATTCTCTATATTTTCATTTTGTAATCCTACTACCTTAATAGTTTCCTCTGTCTCTGAAAATATTACATATCCGAAAAGTAAAGTAGCTATAGTTAGCATGATATAAATAATATTAAATCTTGATTTTCTCATTATATTTAACCTCACATTTTTATTCTTTTATTTATTTTTATTCCCTTAAATTTTTCATAATATGTAATATCTAAATAATTAATAAAATAACTAAATTTAATATGTCCTAATTAATTTTAAATTCTATCTACAATAATCTCTTGAATTCTAAAGAATAATCAATAATCATCTTTTTATAAAATCAGATTAAATTTCTATTTTAAAGATATAAAAATTAAGGATACTTATTTTAAAATAAGTATCCTTAATATATAATTAACAAACAATTTAACATATATTGTTAAACATATATGTTAAATTATAAATATTAGATTACTACAGCTCCATCCACAGATAATATTTCTCCGCTTATATAACTTGCCATATCAGAAGCTAAGAATAAAAAAGCATTTGCTATGTCTTCAGGTTCTCCCACTCTTCCCAAAGGTACATTATGAGCTATTTGATCTACCAATTTCTTGTCTAAAGCTGCAACCATATCTGTAGCAATAATTCCAGGTGCTACAGCATTTACCCTTATGCCATCACTTCCAAGTTCTCTTGCTAAAGACTTTGTTAATCCATTTACTGCAAACTTAGATGTAGGATAGCCTACTCCTGTTTTTTGTCCATATAAACTTACAACAGAACTAGTATTTAAAATCACTCCATATTTTTTATTTTTCATTATTTCTGAAACAGCCTTTGTACAATTAAAAATAGCCTTCACATTAATATCCATTATCTTTGAAAAATCCTCATCACTTTGGGTATATATTGACTTATTATCACTAACTCCTGCATTATTTATAAGTATATCTATAGTTCCCCATTTTTCTAAAACCTTATCTACCATTTCTTTTACTTCATTACTATCTAATAAGTTAGGATAAAATCCAAGTACATCATAATTAGGATTAATATGATTTAATTCTTTTAAGGCCTTATCTACAGTTTCCTTTCTTGAACCACATAAAACAACCTTTGCACCATGGTCCAGAAACTTTTTTACAGTAGCAAATCCTATTCCTCTAGTACCACCTGTTACTATAACCACCTTATTTTTTATGCTTTTTGATAAAATATCCATTCCCATCACCTCTTATATATACTATATATTTAATAATTCTCTTATTTATATAATAGTACAATGTATATAAATATTATTCTAAATAAGAAGATAAAATTATATACATTTTCTATAGTAACTCGTTATAATGTTTTCTAAATACGCCCTTCATTATTGTTGCGAGAACCATATAGCATACTACTATTCCTAACAACCAAGGGAAATAAGTATATGGCAATGCACTCATTCCTAATGAGGTTCCTAAAATAGTGTAAGGAATAACTGTTCCAATAATTATTGCTAATGTTGTAATTGCTAATACTGGTAATGATGCAATACTTTCTATAAATGGAAGTTTAGGAGTACGAATCATGTGTATAACAAGGGTTTGAGACCATAGGCTCTCAACAAACCAACCTGTATTAAATACTGAAATAAATAATAAATTATCTACGCCATGTGCACCATAATGTCCTCCTGCAACGCTTGGACAAATTATGAAAAACATAATAATATAAGTTACTATATCAAAAACTGAACTTGTAGGCCCTATCCATATCATAAACTTACCTATTGAGGAAGCATCCCATTTTCTAGGCTTTCTTAAATACTCCTCGTCCATATTATCCCATGGAATTGAAATACAAGAAATATCATAGATTAAATTTAATGCTAATATTTGAATAGGTAACATTGGCAAGAATGGTAATAATACACTTGCTATAACTACAGATAACATATTTCCAAAGTTAGAACTTGCAGTCATTTTAATGTATTTAATTATATTTCCAAAGGTTCTTCTTCCTTCAATAACCCCTTGTTCTAATACCATAAGATCCTTTTGTAAAAGTATTATATCTGCAGATTCTTTAGCAATATCTACTGCTGTATCCACTGAAATTCCTACATCTGCTTTACACATTGCTGCTGCATCATTAATTCCATCTCCCATAAAACCAACAGTATGTCCATTTTCACGAAGTATTCTAACTATTTTAGCCTTTTGACTTGGACTAAGCTTTGCAAAAACATTAATTTTTTCAGCTTTTTTCTTTAATTCCTCATCATCCATTTCACTTATTTGTGATCCTAAAAGAATATTTTCTACTTCTATTCCAACTTGTTTGCAAATACATTTTGTAACCCCATCATTATCTCCTGTTAAAACTTTTACTGATACTCCATTTTCATTAAGAGCTTTAATTGCAGATAATGTAGATTCCTTTGGTGGATCTAAAAAAGCAAGATATCCCATTAAAACCATATTAGATTCATCAGCTACTGAAAAAACACCATCTACAGAAGGATTAGTTTTTTGCGAAACTGCAATTACACGCATACCTTGACTATTTAATCTCTCAACTATTTCTAATATCTCTTTTTTTATTTTCTCTGTTAAACTTTCAACTTTTCCTCTATATTCTACCTTTGAAGAAATTTTTAGCATTTCTTCAACTGCCCCTTTAGTAATTAGTTGAGTTTTACCCTTCTTATCTTTTATTACAACGCTCATTCTTCTTCTATTAAAATCAAAAGGTATTTCATCAACCTTAGTATATTTTTCTTTTAAATAACTAAGATTTAATTTGTTAGCTTCATCTATTATTGCTAAATCCATAAGATTTTTTAATCCTGTTTGGAAAAAGCTATTTAAAAAAGCATGTCTAAGAACTCTTTCATTTTCATCTCCTTGAACATCAAGATGATATTGTAAGATAATTTTATCTTCAGTTAATGTTCCTGTTTTATCAGTACAAAGCACATCCATAGCTCCAAAATTTTGCATTGAATTTAAACTCTTTACAACAGTTTTTTTCTTTGCCATTTTAACAGCACCCTTTGCAAGGTTTGTTGTAACTATCATAGGTAACATTTCTGGAGTCAAACCTACCGCAACTGATAATGCAAATAAAAATGATTCCCCCCAATCTCCCTTAGTTAATCCATTTGCAAAAAATACAACTGGCACCATGCACATCATGAATTTAATTAATAGCCAAGAAACTGAATTTACTCCTTTTTCAAAGCTGGTAACAACTTTGTCCTTTGTAATTGTCTTTGCCATAGAACCAAAGTAAGTATAATCTCCAGTTGATATTACAATACAAATAGCAGATCCACTTATTATATTACTTCCCATGAATCCTAGATTTGCACTTTCTAAAGGATTATTTATATTATAATTTAAATCTTTGCTAAACTTTTCAACTGGTTCACTTTCACCTGTTAATGAAGCTTGACTAACAAATAAATCCTTAGAAGATATTATTCTTACATCTGCTGGAATCATATCTCCTGCAGATAAATAAACTATATCTCCTGGTACAATTTGTGAAAGCCCAATTTCTTTTTTACCTCTTCTTTCAACTGTAGCTGTTGTTTTTATCATATCCTTTAATTTTTCAGCTGAATTATTAGATTTGCTTTCTTGAACAAACTTTAATATTCCACTAATAGTAACCATTATGATTATTATTACTACTGTACTATAGGACCTATTCTTTGGAGTTTGTAAAATAATATCTGTAAATGTTGATATTATTGCAAGAATAAAAAGTACAACTGTAAATGGATTAACAAAGGATTCAATAAGTCTTTTAAAAACCGAATCACCCTTTTCATGTGAAATTACATTTTTTCCATACTTATGAATTCTTCTTTCAACTTCTTCTTTACTATATCCACTTAAAGTATTTTTCATTTCCTTTAATAAATTTTCTTTGCTCATCTTGCTTGCTTTTATTAATCTTTCATTGATTAAAACTTCACTTATAACTTTTTGTTCTGTTCTCTTTTTCATCCTTCTTACCTCCTAATTTTCTAAATAATTTTTAGGAAGTAAAGACATTGTACAGGACAAAATTATACTTTTACCTTATTTAATTATATTAAGCTAAGTAAAAAATGGCAGTAAGAATATGAAATAAAATATTCTTAAAGCATTTTTTATAAAAAGTACTTTGCCTGTGACTTTTATGCCTCTACTACTCCCCGTATCCATTACTACCACCTCAACTTTCTTAAAATAAGTTTAAATAAGTTTTTATTTAAATATAAAAAATCCTTACCTAAAATTAGGTAAGGATTAAATTCAAATCAAATAAAACTATAAGCAAAAAATTTGCTTAAGTGTAATATCGTTCAAGTTTTAGCTTCACTGGGCAATGAAATTGCATTAGATTATGCCTTGTTTCTCGACATAGCCTGCTAACCTTCTCATAGTGTCTCCACTATTTTGCGGCAGCAATCCGTATCCCGGTGGTAACCTCACCTACCGATTAATATTCTATTGTTAATTTTATTCTATGCAATAAATTTCAAAGTGTCAACCCTACAAACTATTTTAATAAATATAATTTTCTAGTTTATTTTGAGCTTTTCATTGTTTTATTTAAACTTTATGAAATTTTTTATTCCTTTTAATAAAACTATAAGCAATAATAATATAAACTAATAAAAACATAAATGTACCTAATGCACCTATAAAGTCAAACTGTTCCATGGCATACTTCCCTAATATTATTTGATAATAAATCCATGAAAATGAAAATACTAAACCTGGTGTCCAAAACAACAAATTTAAAACAGGATTTTTCTTCCCAATAATCCATTTTACTTTCCCATCTTCTCCACAAGTAGCCTTCATACAAACAGATAATAAAGCAAATATTAAAATTTGAACTGCTAGTAGCATGTAATTAATTCTATTTAAAAGATATTTTTTATCATTTATAATTAAAAGATTATAATCTTTAGAAGAATATTTAACTTTCACTTCATCCCCAACAAAGTCAACTAAGTCTTTATCAATTTTATTTAACTTTGCAGGAACATCAATCTCTTGTCCGTAAACCTTTATCCTTACAACGGGAGTATATGATTTTGACTTAAACTTTCCCGAATTAATCTTTTCATTAAAAGTTATTAACTTTCCTGTTGTTTCTACGCCTTTAAATTCAAGATAACTAATTTTATACAAATCAGATATGATTGAATAAATAATTAATATAGATACTAAAATTAGTATTAATTTTGTAAACCATACTTTTACTCTATTGTCATTTCCCATTTTTATCCCCTTAACTACTTTATAAGTTTTTCTAAAATCTCAATTTCTTCCCTATTTATACATCTCCACTTTCCATATTCTATGTCTTCAAGAGTTATATTAAGAATTCTAACTCTCTCTAACTTAACTACATTAAAACCAAAAACCTTGCTCATTCTTCTTATTTGTCTATTTAACCCTTGAGTTAATATTATTGAATAGGTATTTTCATTTATTCTCTTTAGTTTACAAGGTTTTGTTACTTGTCCTAATATTTCAACACCCTGCTCCATCTTTTCAATAAAGTCATCATAAAAAGGTTTATCTAAGGTTACTATATATTCCTTTTCATGGTTATTTTCTGCTGCTAAAACTTCATTTGCTAAATCTCCATCATTAGTTAAAATTATTAATCCTTGAGAGTCCTTATCTAGTCTTCCTATTGGAAAAACATAATCATCTATCCCTAAATAATCTATTATATTATCCTTAACTTCTTCTGCAGCAGTACATACAACTCCTACAGGCTTATTAAGTGCTATATAAATCTTTTCCTTTGGAACTAATGGTTTCCCATCTAAAAGTATTTCATCACTTAATTCAACCCATTGCCCCTCAATACATGGCTTGCCATTAACAATAACCCTTCCCTCTCTAATAATTTTATTAGTTTCTTTTCTAGAGCATATCCCAAAATTGCTAAAAAGCTTGTTTATTCTCATTAGTAATTATAAACATTCCTTCCTAAAGTTAAATTCTTATTTATATTAGTTCTAAATTCATCTGCTTAATTATAACAGAATTACTGAATAACTTTCAAAACTAATATACCAGAAAAAATATGTAAAAATTAAAGGAACTAACATAATTTATTAGTTCCTAAAATTAAGTTAGTTAACATTAATTTTAAATTAACTATTCAAAGAATTTATAATAAAATCTAACCCCAATAATTATTTTTTATTTTAAGAAAATTAACTATTCCCAATAGATATACTCCTATTATCAACAAAGATAATATTAAGGTTCCCGAAGTAAAACCTAGCCCATTATATTTTAATGTAATAAAGCCATAGTAAAAACTAAGAAATGTCCCTATAACTCCTGGCAATCCTGAAATCAAAAATATTATTTTATTCTTTGTAGGAACATTAAAGGTTAATTCTCTTCCTCTATATGTTTCTACAGACATTTGACTTAGCATAACCATTAATAAAAAAGAGCCAACAACTACTAAAGAATTAGATATCTCATATAACCAAAATAGTTTATCATCTATTATTACCTTAGATGGAGTATTTTTCAAGTAACTAACCTTAACATCTAATCCTATTATATCTAATTCTTCATTTAAGGAATTCATTGTTACAGGAACCTGTACAATTTCCTTTCCATCAAAAAATTCAATTATAGGGATATACTTATAAGAACGCCCTCTTCCACTTCTGCTACTTCTTTGAATAAAATCATATGCAACTATTTTTGCCTCTGCAATTTCTCCCTTAGCTTTAATATACAGTAACTCCATTACTGGATTTAAGGCGTTTAAAACAAAAACAACTCCAAATATAAGAAATATTATCCCACTATTTTTTCTTTCTAATTTCATAAATTTCCCCTTTTCATATTCAAATATAATTTTAATAGTACTATTTCCCTCTTACTACTATTAAAATTCTGTTATCTATAAATCCCTTAGAATTCCCTAAATAATAGTTTCTTTCTAAGATAAAATTATCCTTTTTTTCTTTAGTAAAAATATTTATTTTAACCAAATTTTAAAAATTAGTTTATATATTGCAAATAGTAGTTTATAATGTAATTATAGTATATTTAAATTTCAATAACATACTTTAGGAACGTATGGTTATACTATAAACTTTTCGGATTTTCTGTTAGCCTGTTTTTTATATTGTATTTTTAGAGTAAACAACCTTCTTTGCTTTAAAAATAACTTGGATGATTTTTATGTATAAATAAGATTAATTTTAGTCTTATTTCTTTAAACTCTCTAACTTGGTTTGCCACCAACTACAGATAATAGTAAGATTAGAAAAAAAGCTAAGGTGCTTAAACATCTTAGCTTTTTTTCTTTTATTAAATTCTTACTCAAATAATTTACTAATTTCCTCTTCTGTAAGACGTTTTAATCCCTTACCATCCATAGTTTTTCCATCCATTAAACTTTGAATAAGTTCTCTTTTATCCTCCTGCATTAATACTATTTTTTCCTCAATAGTATCCTTTGCAACTAACTTTATAACTTCAACTTTATTTTCTTGTCCAAATCTATGTGCCCTATCTGTAGCTTGGTCTTCTACGGCTGGATTCCACCAAGGATCAAAATGTATAACCACACTGGCAGAGGTTAAATTTAGTCCAACTCCCCCAGCCTTTAGGGATATTAAAAACACTTTAATATTACTATCCTCATTGAATTTTTTAACTCTCTCTACTCTATCCTTAGCAGAAGTTCCTCCATCTAAGTATAAATAAGAAATATCCTCTTTTTTAAAGTCCTCTTCTATTTTTTGTAGTACTGAAGTAAATTGAGAAAATAATAAAATCTTCTTTCCTGATTCACTAGCATCTTTTACAATTTCTTTTACCACAGTAAGCTTACTACTTCCTCCAGTATAATCTGGTACAACTAGTGAAGGATCTAAACAAATTTCTCTTAATTTTGTCAAATAGGCAAATAGATTAATTTTATCTCTTCCACTCTTTTCAGAACTTTTATTTTCATTTAATTGATTCTTTATTGCCTTTACATAGAAACTATATAACTGTTTTTGTTTTCCTTTCATTTCTACTAAGTATTTTTTCTCAAGTTTTTCTGGAAGTTCACTTAAAACATCTTCCTTAAGTCTTCTTAAAATAAAAGGAGTTATTAAGGATTTTAATTCACTTAAATTGCTTTCATCTAAAATAAATCTTTCTCTAAATCTCTCCTTAGTAAATAAATATCCAGGCATAACAAAATCAAATATTGACCAAAGCTCCATTAAATTATTCTCTATAGGAGTTCCTGTTAAGGCAATATTACATCTTGATTTAATATTTTTAACAGATAAAGTTGCTTGTGCTACTGGATTCTTTATGTTCTGAGCCTCATCTATTATGCAATAATCAAAACTTAAGTTTTCATAGGATTTTTCATCATTCTTTAAGGTTCCATAGGTAGTTAATAAAACATCATATTTTTCATAAGACTTTTCTTTTAAATTAGACTCTTCTATCTTAATACCAAGGCCTCTTTTAAAATCCCTTAAAACCTTATCCCTCTTAGATTTACTACCGTGGACTAATCCAATCCTTATGCTTGGAGCAAACTTTTCAAACTCATCCATCCAGTTATATATAACAGAAGTTGGAACAACTACTATGCTTTTGCTTTTTTTCTGAGATAATAAAAAAGCTATTATTTGAAGGGTTTTACCAAGTCCCATATCATCTGCTAAAACTCCACCAAAACCTAAATCAGTAATTTCATTAATCCATTTAAACCCCTCTTTTTGATAAGGTCTAAGCTCTGCATTTAAAGCCTTTGGAACAAGCTTTCTTTTAAATTGTTTATTTAGAAGTTTTCCTACTATTTCTTGAAGAACATTTCCCCCTTTTATAAAGGAGAGATTTCTATCCTTTAATTTTTCTTGAATATATAAAACCTTGCTCTTATCTATATAGACTTCATTATCTTTTATATTTTCTAATCCTAAATCCTCTAGAAGATTTAAAAAGTTTACTATACCAGGGTCTTCTAAATCTAAATAAACCTTCTTAGTTCTATAAAAGCGGTCTCCCTTTTTCATAGCCTCTATGCTTTCCCTAAGTTCTCTTAATTCAAAATCTCCAAAGTCAAACTTAAGCTTATAGAAATTACTAAGCTCTTTAAGTTCTGATGAAATAAGTGATGAATCTAAAACCTTAAACTCCTTAAGTTCTTCTGATAATAAAACTTCTCCAAGTTCTCTAAGCCTTTTAATTCCCTTAGAGAAAAGCTCATACATTTCCTCTTCATTTCCTATAAAACAAAAATCTTCTTCTCTCTTTATGAACTTAAATCTTTCAAGTTGAAATTCTATATACTTCTCACTTTTTAAATCTCTTAAAAAGCTATTATCTTTTTCATCTCTTATTAAATCAATTATGTATCCACAATAATCAATTTTTACATTACAATAAATTTTTCCCTTATTTTTATATAAATTAAAGGTTGTTTTCATAAGCTTTTCTTTAAAAACTCTAATATTTTCATCTAAAACTATATTCTTGCTTATGTTCTTCAGTTCTTCTAATAGACTTCTTAAATTCTCTAAGCTCTTCTTATATGTGATTGTATTATTTTTTAGAAACAACTTATGAATTGGAATGTAGTATTCTAACTGCCTCTTCCTTGGAAGATATAAATTTCTATCAAAAAACATTACATCTCCTAAGTTATTTAAAATAACAGGAAATTTCTTATGGTGACTTAATACAAATCCCTCTTTGCCTTCCTTTAAAGTCAGGGCTACTGGAACATTTTCCTTTTTCACCTTAACCTCATAATTAATTGAGTTAAAATTAAAATTTATTTTTTTCTTTTCATCTATTAATTTTAGAAAATCCTTTAGATTATTTTGTTTAAGCCTTAAATATCTTCCACTTATCATATCCTTATGGCTTGCTACAAATTGAAGAACTCTTTTATCTTCTTCTAAAAACTCATCTTTTAATGGATTATAAGTAAATCCATCATTAAATTTTAAAGGCTTTTTTAAGCTATTTTTATATAAGAAATCTTTTAAATCCAGTATTAAATTTAAATTTCCTGCACCAATTCTAAACTCACAGTTAAATAAAGTAATCCCCTCTTTTACCATGTGCTTAATATTTATATCTAAAGATAAAAATCTCTTTTCTTGCCCTTTATGTTCCTCATTTTTCTCTTTAACTAATTGAGTTTTATTATTACTTTTTAACTTATTATTTTGCATCTTCTTCTTTGCTAAGGAATAAAAAACATCATTAGTTGCTGAAATGTGTTTACACACATAATTTTTTATATGTTTACTATTCTCTTTAAAGGTTTCACAACTACAATTAGTACCAACAATATCACTATTTTTCATATTTATTTTTATGTGTGTATTATAATCCCAGTTTTTATCATCATTTAATACACTCCCATAAATATGATAAATTCCATCTATGCTCTTGCCCCTAACATCTTTCACATATGCTTCCTTAATTAACTTTTTACCTTGTTCTCTAGTAAAACTGGAAGTTCGCCTTACTAAGTTCTTCATTAAAATATCTAAGTTCAAAGGCATATCCCTCCTTATTTTCAATAAAATTATTCTAAACTACTTATACCTACTATCTACTCTACTTTTAAATCTATATTATAAAATAATTCAACTAAAAAGTTAATTACTATTTTACCTAACCCTTATTATAAAAAATTTAAAGATAGAGATAAATACATGAAATTACCTCTATCTTCTTAAACTTTTTAATACATTAAACTTATATTTAATTATACTGTTAAAATATATTTTAATTTATACTCTTTGGAAAACCATTAAACATTTCAAAGGTTTTTCTACTTCGTTCTATAATAGGGTTAAATTCATCTTTATATTGAACTGGAAACTTATAAGAAAATCCTTTTACTCTATCTCCATCTAAAACTTTTAAACTATACAGAATCTCACCATTTTTTTTAGTATATGAGTAAAACCAATCATCACCACACTTAGATTCTAATACCTCTCCATAACTAGTTTCTTCTTTATAAAGATACTTACTGTCATCATCATTATAATTTTTAAGGTTAACTAAAGAAAACTCAATTAGTCCATCCTTACTTTTAAAAGAAAGTGCTGATTTATCATCTAATTGATAGTTTTTATCTAAAACAACTATATTAGGATATTCAACCATCACCCCTTTTATTATTACCGTTTCAAAGTAATAACCACTATCTAAACCACCTAGACTAATTGGTTCTTCTCCAACTAAATAACCATAAGTATTTTCAAGCTCTCTAGTATCATCATAATCATTGACATCTAAATCTAATTTAGCTCCATCATTTTCATAATTACCTTTAGTAAAAATTCTTAAGCTCTTATTTTTTTCTCCAAATTTTATGTAACCATCTTCAATGTAAGCACCATATCCATCTCTAATAACAGAATCCTTTAAATTATTTTCTCTATTAAATCTATTAGTCTCTGGATATGAATTATCTTCTTCCACATTTGAACTATTATCTATTAAGTCTTGCTCAATATTATGGCTAAATTCTTTATTAGATTTATCTAATAAACTTTCAAAATTTCTTTCTAAAATAAATTTTTCTAAACTAGCAGAATTATATATTTCTAATTCATTTAATTTATCCTCTGAATAGTTCATTAGTTTATTATCTTTGCCAATAATAGTATTAACTGCACTACTAATCAATATAGTTATGCTTAATATAATATCGATTATTCTCAAATAAGTCCCCCCTTAATAATATATATTTTTTCCAAATAATCTTTTATTAAGTTAATTGTACCATATGATTACAAATAAATGATTATTTTCATAATTAATGAATACTAAAAAAGGATTTTGTAATACTAAAATTATATTAAAATTTGGAAAGGTAGTGATTTATTTATTATGAATCCATTTTTAGAAAAAAGCTCAAAAATTCAAGACCATTTCACAGACTGGAGAAATATTTACGTAAAACCTTATAATAAAAACGAAGTTGATCCTTATACAAAAACTAGAATAATTTTAATGAATGGAGCTGAATTTGAAGCAAACTGGTTTTCTCATCAATTCTCTAGAAATTGTAATAACAATGAACTTAGAAGAGAACTTGCCCTTGCTAGAAGATTAGATAAACAACAACAAATGCTAATTAGTTCACTAAGACCTGCTAATGAAAGTATTTTAGAGACTACTATAAGCTATGAACAACTAGCTGTAGATTTAACTGCTAGACTTGCAAAGCGTGAACCTAATGAACATGTTAAAAAAGCTTTAGATTTTGCATTACTTGAAGATTTTGACCATTTATATAGATATTCAGATTTATTATTTATGGAAGAAGGAACAAAAGCAGAAAATCTAGTTGGACATTATACAGAAATAATGCCAGGTAGACCAACCATATCTGAACATAGATGCCCAGCTGAAAACATAAGAAACTTTGTTGATTTTAAAACAGCAGACCTTATTACTAAACTAGATATATCAATAATAACTGCAGCAGAACAACAAACTATGAATTATTACATGAATATAGCAGGTTTCTATACTAGTGATATTGGAAGAAATCTTTATCAAGAAATAGGCTTAATAGAAGAACAACACGTTTCTCACTATGGAAGTCTTTTAGATCCTAACTGTACATGGCTTGAAAATCTACTTATGCATAAATACACTGAAGCATATTTATATTATTCTTGTTATAATTCTGAAGTTGATCCATATATTAAAGGACTATGGGAACAATGCTTCGTTCAGGAAGTTGCTCAATTACATAAAGCTTGTGATCTTCTTAAAAAATATGAAAATAAAGAATGGCAAGAAGTTATTCCAAATGGTGAATTCCCAGAGCTTCTAACACTTGGAGAAAATATATCTTATGTTAGAGATATATTAGATAATACTGTTAATAATACAACTATAAAAGATGATTACGTTGATGTAAGTAAATTAGGTCCTGATTCATCATTCCATGAATTCCAAAATAAAGTTAATAAAAATGTTGAAGATGTTCCAAGTCATAAGGTCATAGTTGATTTTATTTCAAAAAATAATGAAGATTATAGATTTGAAACAAAAGAAAATCCAATTGTTGCTTTAAGAGATAGAAAATCTGATAATACTTCTATTGGAAGAACATCTTTAAGTTAGTATGAACTTATAAAAAATTAAAAGTGGATTCCTTAAGAATCCACTTTTTTAATATCACAATATAAAATTATAATTTTCAACTAAATTAATGAGAATAAATCATTTAAAGCCTCACTCATAGTTGGATGAGTAAATATATTATCTCTTAAGAAAGTGTAATCCTCATCAGCTTTCATAGCTAAGGTAACTATATTTATTATTTCAGCTGATTCTGCACATAAAAGTGTGCAACCTAGTATCTTGTTTGTCTTTACATCTACTATAGCTTTCATCATTCCTTCAGTTTCTCCAATAACCTTTGCCCTTGGAATAGTATTAACTTCTAATTTAGCAGTTTTTATTTCAAAGCCTTTTTCTAACGCTTCTTTTTCACTTAATCCAACTCTAGATAAGTTTGGTTCAATAAATACTGAGTATGGAATAAATTTTCTATCATCAGTACTTCTCTTTCCTTCTCCAAATAAATTATCTTTTATAATTCTAAAATCATCTAAAGATATATATGTAAATTGAGGACCACCATTAACATCTCCAATAGCCCAGATATTAGGGACATTTGTTTTTAGTTTATTATTAACTGCTACAGCTCCCCTATTTGTTACTTTAACACCTGCAGCCTCTAAATTTAATTCTTCAGTATTTGGTTTTCTACCTATAGCTACTAAAACTGCATCTCCTGTAATTTTATTTAACTCTCCTAAGCTATTTTCATAAGAAACTTCAACTTCTCCATGTATTTCTTCAAAAGATTTAACTTTTGATCCTAATAAGAATTCAATTCCTTTTTTCTCTAGAATTTCTTTTATACTTTTAGAAATATCCTCATCTTCTCTGCCAGCAATTCTATCAAAGGCCTCTATTACTGTTACTTTTGAGCCAAAACTTTCATAAATTGATGCAAATTCTAATCCAATATATCCACCGCCAACTATAACTAAATGTTTTGGTAATTCTTTTAATTCCATTATTGTAGTACTGTTATATATTTTACTGCTACTTTTTATTCCTTGTATATTAGGAATTATAGTAGTAGCTCCTGTATTTATAAAGATTTTTTCTCCCTCTAAAATTATATCTTCTTTTTCACTATTAATAAGTATTTCTGTATTTGAAATAAATGAAGCTGTTCCATTAAATACATCTACATTTTCATTATTATTTAGCATATTATAATTTTTATTTCTTAAAGCTTCTATTAAAGATTTTTTTTCTTCTATAGCTTTTCTATACTCTCTTTCCTTTTCTTCAAAGGTATTTAACCCTTTATATAAGGACACTTTTGCTTTATGTACTAAAGTTTTTGTAGGAATACATCCAACGTTTATACATGTTCCACCATACATCTTATCTGATTTTTCTATTATAGCAACCTTTTTACCTAGTTTTCCTAAGTAACCAGCAAGTGTTTTCCCACCTTTTCCAAATCCTATTATAATATATTCATATTTATTCATTTTTCTCACTCCAAACTTTTAATATTAATTCTTATATAAATTTATCCTAAAATCTCTTTTAAAATACATTATTCTCTCTTAAGTTAATTTAATTTTAGCAACTTGTATTAGTTTAAACAATTAGGCACTTTTTAGTTACCACATATTAAATAAATATAAAAAAATAAGGATAGTTTATCTATCCTTATTAAAATTACTTTATAAATATAAATCTTAAAGTTATATTAAAGGTTCAACATGAACAGTAACACCTTTAATAAATTTCATTTTTTTTAATATTAGATTCTCTAAATCACTAGCAATCCTATGTCCCTCAAAAACTGAAATATCTTTATCAACACATATTACTAAATCTACATAAGCCATAGCCCCATACTTTCTTGTTCTAATCTCTCTTAAAGACTTAATTCCTTCAACTTCATCTACTATAGTTTTTATTTCCTTTTCCTTCTCCTCATCAATAGAAATATCCATAAGCTCATTTGCTGAACCTATTAAAATTTCAATTCCTACCTTTGCTATAAAAAGAGCAACAACTATTGATGCTATGGAATCTAGTGATTTAAACCCTAAAATAGCTCCACCTATTCCTATAAAAGCTGCAACTGAGGATAATGCATCTGACCTATGATGCCATGCATCAGCCCTAAGTGCCGGTGAATTTGTTTTCTTAGCTACCTTAATAGTAATTCTATACTGATATTCCTTTATAATAATAGATATAACTGATACAACTAAAGGAAAGGCAGTTGGAATTTGAACTTCATTTAAATGAAAAAGTGAATAAACACCATTATACCCAATCTTTATAGATAAAATTACTAGTAGGATAGCTAATAAAAAAGATACTAAAGTTTCAGCTTTTTCATGTCCATAATTATGTCCCTTATCCTTTGGTATGCTTGCTATTTTATTTCCAATTAATACTCCTACAGAGCTTATAATATCTGATGCTGAATGTGCACCATCTGCTATCATAGCATTAGACTTTCCTATTATACCTGCTAATATTTTGATTATAGCTAAAACTATATTCCATAATATAGATATAATTGTTACTTTATTTGCTTCACAATATCTTGACTCCATATTTATCCCCCTAATATTATCAATTAATATATTAAAACTTAAATAAAATCTATAAAATCAAGGCATATATATAATTTATATTATCAATTGATAATTAATTATTATAAAAATACTTTAGTTATATAATATGTAATTTTATTTTTATATGTTCCTAAAAGAAAAAGCTACACATTTATGTGTAGCTTTTTAATATACTTAGTATCTTTTTCTTTTATACTTTGTTACAAAAACTAGGGAAATTAATAGTGTTAAAAGAACCACTCCAAATATTACATAATATGTTTTATTAAAGGTTTCTCTAACTTCTCCTCTTTCTCCTTGTTTAGGAATATTATTAAACATATTTATATTTTCTTCACTTATTCCTAAATCATTTAATTGTTTCTTTTCCTCTTCGCTTAAGCTTGAATAATCCATGTTATTCAATATCTTCATAGCCTCTTGTATATTTTCTTGTGTAGGCATGTTTCCCATATTAGGTATTTTATTATCCATATTACCATTAGGATTATTAATATTATTAGGAGCTTCTCCCATGTTTACTCCATTAAAAGGTCTTCCACCTTCTGGAATAGATTGTCCATTATTATTTTCTTCATTATTATTCGCTAAATTTTCTTCATTCATCTTATCATTAGGCATTTTTCCACCCATATTTTGTTCACCTAAAGCTTTTAAATTTAATGAAGTTTCAATATTTCCATATTCCGTTGATGTTTGCTCTCCATTTAACTGAGCTTCTACACTCTTTGTTCTATCCTCTCCAAAAACTAATAACTCTTTAATGGCATTTTTGTATTCATCATAAGTATAGAATGCTGTAGGATCAATCTTTACGTAATCTCCTATTAACTTATCATTATTGATAACTGTGGTATTGAAAATACCACTTTTAAAATATTCATTTACTATCTTTTCTAAATACTCATGATACTTCTCTTTATATTCATCATTTTCTAAAAGTTTTCCTATAAGAGGGAAATTTTCTAAATTACCTGTAACAGGAGAATCAATAGGGAAATTTACAGCTCTACTTCCACTATTTGTGGCAAATCCTCCAAAGGATAAATTTAAGTCCCATGGAAGTATCTCACAAACTCCATTATTTTCGTAAAGATAATAATTATGATACATTCCCCCTGAATAACTATCTAGGTTAACTAAGAAAGTGTTTACTGCAAAGTACTTAAGAACTTCATCAACATTTAAATATTTCTCTATATCCCTACCACTTTCTAAACTTTTCATCATTTCAATTACATTTTCAAAATCTTCATCCGTTGTACTCTTAAATACTGCACTATCTCTTAAAGTAGAATAACTGCTAATATTATCATCTATATATTTAAAATCAGCACCTTCATTATTTTTTCCTCCCATCATAGGAGACATTTGTCCCATTCCTGCATTTTCTTTATTCATATTGCCAGCCATATTTTGATTTTCATTAGGAATATTCATAGGTTTATTACCCGCTTTATTATTTCCTTCATTGTTAGGCATATTAGGTGGATTCATCATTCCCCCTTCTTTTCCTTGATTATTTTTCATATCAGGCATGGCATCTTTATTTCCTTCATCTTTTTTAGCCCCTACTCCCATAGTTTCAGGTTTATATAAATTACCTTCTAATTCACCATAATTTTTTTCAACAAATCTCTCCTCAATTACTTCTAATGCTAAATATAATCCCCACTGTTCTCCATTAATCTTTATGTTTGAATAAGAATACTCTGGAGTAGGAATCCCAAGAAAATTATATATGTCATAAGATATTGCTTCCTTCATATAAGTGGCATCAGATATATTATTATTTAAAGCTAGTTTTCTTATTCCATGATAGGTCTGTCCGTCAACATATTGTCCAAAGTCTATTTTTAAACTATATCTATCTGTTGTATCATCATTTGCAACAGAAGATAAACTTGAATTTCCCTTAGGTCTAACACCAACATTATAAAAAGTTTCTCCATTTATAGTTATATCTGCACTTCTATATTCCTCATCTGTAGCATTTTCAATTAACCATTCCCAATCACTTTCTTTTATCTTTATATCTATATCAGTTACAATATTTTTATTTAAAACCTTATCAATAGTAGAAGATTGTCCACTAGTACTAAGTGCTTCTGTAGAATTAAATGACTTTAAAGCAAATACGGATACAAAAACAAATATGACAGCTAAGGAAATACTTATTAGAGAAATATATTTACTTGCCTTTTCATTTATCACTTAAACTCACCCTCCTTACAAAAATTCAATTTATTTAAAATAGGAGAGAATAAATTTACCCTCTCCTACTTGTATTTATCTATATAAACTAAAGCTTAAGCCATGTAATCTCCGTTATAGCTAACTAAAACAGCATTTGAAACTCCCTCTATCTTTGATACTTTATTAACAAAGGATGTAGTTATATTCTTTAACTTAACTTCTATTGTCATTTCAATTCCACTTGAAGGAGAAATAGTTTTTGATTTAACACAATATTTATTTACATTTTTAGATAGTATGTTAAGTACACTATTTTCACTAATATCATTTTTACAATTAACCACTAATATATATGGATTATCTGTTGTTTTCTTATTAGCAAATAGAACCATTACTATTCCTATAAAAACGGCACCTAAAATAGCTAAAGGAATAAGTCCAGCACCTAAAACTATACCTTCACTTATTGACCAAAATAAGAATGCAATATCCATAGGTTCTTTTATAGCACTTCTAAAACGAACTATAGAAAGTGCACCAACCATACCAAGTGAAAGAACTACGTTAGAAGTAACTCCAAGTATAATTAATGTAGTTATTAACGTAAGTGCCAGTAAAGACATTGCAAAAGTTGATGAATACATAACTCCCTTAAATGTTTTTTTGTAAACCTGCATTATAAATAATCCTACTGCAAAAGAAAGGATCATTGCTATAAACATGTCTAAAAATGAAATAGATGTCATTTTATCAACAAAACTTGATTTAAATATGTCACTAAAATTAACTGCTTGATTGCTCATTTATTTATCCTCCTAATTTAATCCTATATTTTAAACTAATGTATTTTTTACATGTTTTTCTGATTTATCTTAATTTAAACAAACCTTATAAAAAGCTTATCCATATATTCTTGAAGCTGCATACTTAGAAATAGCTGATGCTCTACGCTCATTAGTTTGAATAATATCTTGTATTAATTCTGGTAAAAACTCATCATACTTTACTTCTAACACAACTATATTATTATCTATGGCTTCTATTGTAGGTACTTCACTATCAAATATATTAGTGCTGTATATTCCTGTTCTTATTTTTTTATCAAAGGTTATACGCACATTTCCTAATCTGTATATATAAGCTTCTCTTACATAATCAACTATGCTCTTAGGCTTTAATAAATCTCCCTTAATTTTTGAATAAAATTCAATAAATAAAGGTTTATTACTATATCTTAAAAATTCAATATCTCCCTTAAGAATTTTTTCACATTCTTCTTTACTTATTAACTCACTATCCTTTGAGCATAATCCATTTATCTTAGATTTCTTTTCTAGTTTAATAAAAGAGTGATTATCATTATAAAATCTTATACGAAATTTTTCTCTATAATTTACTCCATTAATCTTTTCCATAAGAACCTTGTCATTTAAATTGTCAAAGTAAAGACTTCGTATTTTATATTCATTATTTTCACTAGCATTTGCATCAATTTTCATAATATGCATTAATCTATTTTTAATTGCTCTATAATCTGAGTAATTTATATAATGCTTAATCTCATGCCTAAACTTTTTCTCCTTCACTAAATTCACCTCCAATCTCTCATCAAAATCTATTTTAAATAGCTAACCTTAATACTTCCTTAACGCTTATAAAAAATTTTTCTAAAAGCAAAAAAACTTATAAATATAATCATAAAAAAGCTAATCTAAATAATTGATCAAAAACTAACTTAGCTATCTTCTTCATAATATTTATAAGTTTTTATTTTCTTAGTTTTAATAAAACTACTATTTTAAAATTTAATTTTCCTAATTATTTTGTTAAGTATTAATTTAATATTTTAGGTATTGTAATTTCAAATCTTGTTCCTATACCATATTTTGAATATAACTTTATATCTGTTCCTAAGGTCTTGCCAATAGATTTTAATAAACTTAATCCAATTCCACTACCCTTAATATTCTTTCCTCTAACATCTGCGCTTCTAAAGAACCTATCAAAAATACGTCCTATATCCTCTTCTTTAATTCCTATACCATTATCACAAACTATTATCTTTATATTTTTATTTACTTCCTCAAAAGATAGGCTTATCTTACCACCCTCTTCTGTATATTTAAATGCATTTTCAAGAAGTATTATAAGCATTCTTTTTACCTTACTATAATCCCACTTTACTATTACAGGAGTAAGAGGTCTATTTACAATAAAATTCTTTTCCTGTACTTCTGCTAAATCAACATAAAACTCACTTAAATCTTCTATGAACTCCTCTAGCTCAAAGGATACTATATTTACGCTATTATCTATATCTTCCTTTGATAATAATAATAAGTCACTATTTAGCTTTTCAAGATCTCTAACTTCACTCATCATTTTAGAAATATGTTCAAAATGATCTTCTATTTTATCGTCCCAAGAATTTGCTAAAAGCTCTAATTTGCCTTTTATAACAGCTAAAGGTGTTTTCATCTCATGGGATGCATCTTGAACGAAAAATACTTGTTTGTCATAAGCTTTCTTTATAGGCTTTATTACCTTTGAAGAAAGAATGTATGATAAAACTAATGCAATTCCTATTAATATTACTAAAGCCATTATTATGGTTTTTATTAATTGGTTTATTGATTGAACTTCAGAATCAATATTCATAAGTAATTGTACTCTTATATCTCTACTTGATATGGTAACTCCCCTAAACTTATATCCTTTAAAGGTTATTTGTTCTACCTTACTCTTAGATTCTTCTCCTAAACCTGGCAAATTATCTTCATCAAAATAGGGATTAGGATTCATTGATACAAGCCTATCTCCTCTATATAAAATAGCTATAATATTAGGTGGAGTAGGAGGTAAAATATTTTTCCCACTTTCAAAGAATTGTCTATCCTTTGGATTAGGAATTAATACTTTTTGAACCTTTTCTTTCTCTTGGATTAAGCTATTATCAACATTTACAAATACCCTAGATGTATATAAGGTTGTGGTTATAATTGCAAATATTAAAAGGCAGAAAAAAACTATTCCTGCACTAATTAAAGTTACACTTCTCTTTGTTTTAAAAAATATATCTTTTCTTTTCATTTTCTAATCCTCTATACTCTCATCTATTAAATATCCCATTCCTCTTTTAGTAACTATATATTTATCATATCCAAAGGGACTTAATTGTTTTCTAAGTCTACTCATATAAACTTCTATAATTTCTGTAGATGCATCACTATTATATCCACATATATTATCAAAAAGTTGCTCTTTAAAAAGTACAACTCCCTTATTTATTACTAAATATTCTAATAGATTAAATAATTTCTCATTTAATTCTAATTCTTTATAATTTATAAAAACCTTCTTTGTCTTCATGTTTATTTCCATACTCTTAAACTGGAGTATGTTTGAATCTTTTATCTTTCCTAAGCTTTTAAGTATAACATTTACTCTTGCTTTTAATTCTTCCATAAAAAAAGGTTTGGTTAAATAGTCATTAGCTCCTAAATTAAAGGCTCTAAGCTTATCGCCAAGCTCTTCTTTGGCAGTTAATACTATAACTCCTGTATTTAGCCTCTTCTTTGAAATAAAATTTAATACCTCCATGCCTCCAGCTCCTGGCAGCATCAAATCTAATATGACTATATCAAAATAATATGTATTTAAATATTCTATGGCATCTAATCCATCATAAACGCATTCTATCTCCACATCATTTTTAAAATACTCAACTATATTTTCACTAATCTCTATATTATCTTCAACAAGTAATACTTTTATCATAATATTCTCCTTATTTTACATTTTTCAAATTTAATTTTTATGTAAATACATTAAATATTTTAGCATTCCAATTATTATACCACCACTTCCTTTACACAAGCTTAACGATTTTAAATTAATTAAATATCCTTTTAGTTTAATTTTCACCTTAAAATTTAAAATTAATAAAAAAAATGCATAACTGATAGTTACGCACTTTTTTATTCATATATTTTATATACTTATATTATCTTATCTCTAATTTAAAATATTACTTAAAACCAATATATTATTTAAATTTTAATCATCATATAAAACCTTTTCTAAAAGGTCCACTAAATATACTGCTCTCTTTTCTTTAGTAAATTCTATTATTCTTTCCTTTTGAGTAGAGTCTAAATTATAATGATTTTTCAAGTGAAGCAAATTTTTCTTAGCTGAACTATTATATAAATATTTTAAATCAATATTCTCTCTATTCATCTTTTTAATCATTAAATCACTATTTATTTCTTTTATTATTGACTCTATAACACACTCTAAAGAACAATATGGTTCATCTACTATGAAGTATCCTCCATCATTTACACTAAAGCCTTTTTCACAATTAAAACAAAAAGCGTCTGCACTTTGATTTTTTCCTTGAACTTGCTTTTTATTATTTAACTCATCATTACCTTCCTTACAATTACATCTTAAATTTAAATCCATCTCTACTCCTCCTTCAGTCTTACCTAAAGATAAAATTTAAGCAACTACTATTTATATATGCATATAAATGATTAAATATGTTAAATTAACCAAAAAGTTAATTTTATTTTTAAAATAAAGGATTTTTTAAGTTGAATATTAAAATTAGTCTTTTTTATTGATTATTTTAATTTATTATTGTTCTCTTTAATACATTTAAATTCTTTTCAAGATTATAAACTCTATCTACACACTTAATTAAACAATAATTCTTATAATTATCTTCATGCTCTATTAATTGAATGTTTTTACAATAACTTCCTATACACTGAGATTTATAAAAAAACTCTTCTTTAAAACTCATTAATTTTTCTTCAATCAAGTTTATGCCTTCACTTATATACTCATAATCTAAGGCTCCTTTATTTGAATTACTCAAAACAACAGCATAGTTTATAATTGAAGTTGTAAATTCACTATTTGAAAGCATAAACTTTTTAATATCTTTATTTTCTTTTTCATCACTAGGATTTGTATGCATTTGTATTCTCCCACTAATTAAATATGAAGAATAAATAATTCTTCTTAATTCCATTTCATCAAAATCTTTTTCTAGTGCTTCTCTTACTTTAGTAATCATAACCTTATCTAACTCAATTAACTTTTTCACCATATTTATAAGTTCAACATGATTTTTATTAGGCAAAATAAATTTATTAGCAAATAATACTACTATAGCAGCAATTCCTGTATATAATAATCTTAATATAACCGCTTCCCCATCACTCATAGATATGGTAGTTATAGCCAAAGCATAGCAAGTTACGTATATACTCATTGTTGCATAATCTTTAAAAGCATACATAAAAAATGTTGTAACTAAAATTATAACAAAATGCATCTCTTGTCCTTTAAAAACAGAAAATAGTAAGAATGCTACTATAACCCCTAAAATAGTTCCTCTAAATCTAGCATAAACCCTTGCTTTACTATCCTCATAAAAAGGAAGCGCTAAAATAAAGACTGTCATTGGTAACCAATATCCCTTTGGTAATGAAAATCTTCTAATTACGAAAAAAGCTAAAGTTACTATAAATGACATTCTTATGGCAAATCTAAATTTAAATTCATTAAGTTTAAGGTTATATTTACTATAAACTTGGAAATAATCCTTATTATTTTTAAAGTTTAAAAACTTTCTTAAGTTAAATCTATGATAATTCAAATGTTCTATAGATTCTGATAAATATCTTAAAACTAAACTTGTGTAAAAAGTGAGATTTTTATTGTGAAATCTAAATTCTTTTTCAAATTCCTCTAACCTTTCAGCACATAACTTATAATCATTAAAATTATTTTCAAGATATTTAAATAACTTATAAAATCTTTTAAATTCCTTTTTATTTTCCTCAATAATTTCCTTTGAACTTTTTAGGTCATGTATAAGATTATTTATATGTTGAAAGGCAATCATAATTTGATAATACTTTCTTCTTCCCCCTAAGTACACAAATCTGTTAAGCTCCCTACAAATATCAAAAAGCTCTATCTGTTCGCTTTTAACTTTATCTATATCATCATAATAAAGATTTTTAAATTGAGAATGAATATTTTCAAATCCACTTTTTATTAGTTCTTGAATTTTATTATCCTCTCCCTTAGGTGATACAATCATTAAAGCTAAATAAACTATTATGTATGATACAAAAATTCCTAAAAGCCTATTAGAAATTTGATCAAATTTTACTGGAAACATTTGAAGAAGAACGAAGGCCATTAAGTAAGGGAAATAACTATCTGGATTATACTCATCTGTAAGTAAATAAACCAATATTATTATTCCAAAAAAGTTTATTAATACCTCTAAAAGTCCTCCCATACTTGCAACAGATGCTAATACCCCTATGGCTAATTGTATAAACAAGGGCTTAAAAATATTATTTTCAATTATTAGATATGTCCTCATCCTTATAAATGTCAAAGTCATATAAGTTGCAATAATTATATTACTTAATCCAAAAAACTTTAAATTTACTACAAGTAAAACCATTGATAAAATAGTTGGTGGTAATGCCTTTTTTAAAGTTTTTCTTATACTATTTACTTCCAAGGCTTTCTCCTTCTTTCAAACTCTTATTTGCTTATTTTAAATATACTTCTATAAAAATTGTACCACATCTAGTTACAATTTGTTCATATTTTATCTCTTATTCAAATTATATTTCATAAGTAAATTTTAAGGAGTTAAAATTAAATAAAAAAATAAGAAGTTTTAATATTCCTACCTAATTTGGATATTAAAACTCCTCTTTTAAACTTTAATTTAAAACTGTATTTTAAGTAAATTTTGATTTTTTATATTTTTTATTCTAATGTCTTTTTGCCGAAATCCTCTAAAAGCCTTATTATAGGACATAGACTTTTCCCTAAGTCAGTTAAAGAATATTCAACATGGGGAGGTACCTCATTAAATTGAGTTCTTATAATAAGCTTGTTATCTATAAGATCCTTTAAAACTCTTGTTAGCATAAGACTAGATATTCCCTCAACGTTCTTCTGTAGTTGATTAAACCTTATACTTTCATAACTAGAAACTTCCCATAAGACTTTCAATCTCCATTTACCACTTAAAACCTTTAAAGCGTGTTCTATATGCTTTTCATTAATCTTCCTTTTATTATGTTTTTTCATATAACACCGGTCCTAAAATTTATTTTACTGCTTAATGATATCACATAATACTATTTCTTAATAGTCTATTTTACTTCTTCTTAAATAAAGCATTTATACAAATACCTTCCACTTTTTTAAAGTCTTATTTACTTTAAATCATTATAAATTATATAATATTAAAATCAATAAAATTAACTTCAATACTTAACTTTTTGTAAGTAACTAAATAAATATTGCGTACTTGTCTTAAAATTTCATAATTACTATAATTTTATTTGGATATATAATTATTAGATAGGTAGGTTGATTTATTATGATGAATGTGGATACTAGTAAATGTATAGGCTGTACCCTTTGTATGCAAGATTGTATAGTTAGTGACATAGAAATGTTAGATGGTAAGGCTCATATAAAAAATGAAAGCTGTATGGAATGTGGGCACTGTATTGCTATTTGTCCTAAGGAGGCTGTTTCAGATTCAGATTACGATATGAGTAAAATTCAAGAATATAACAAAGATAGTTTTGATATTGATTCAGATAGACTTTTAAATTTTATTAAGTTCAGAAGAAGTACAAGACTTTTCCAAAACAGAGATGTTGAAGATGAAAAACTTGAAAAAATAATAGAAGCAGGAAGATTTACTCAAACAGGTAGTAATCTTCAAAATGTTTCTTATGTTGTTGTAAAAGATAAAATTCAAGAACTTAGAAAAATAGTCCTAGAAACATTAAAATCTCTAGGAGAAAACTTATTAAATAAAGAAACTACTCCTGAAAATATAAAGAGATATTGTTATATGTGGATTAAAATGTATAATGATTTCTTAAAAGATCCAAATGGTGAAGATAAACTATTCTTTAAAGCTCCTGCACTTATAATTATTAAATCAGAATCTACTGTAAATGCTTCTCTTGCAGCATCTAATATGGAGCTTATGACTAATGCTTTAGGACTTGGAACATATTTTAGCGGATTCTTACAAAGAGCATCTGAAGTAAACCCTAAAATAAATGAATTCTTAGGCTTAAAAGAGAATGAATCTTTAGTAAACTGTATGGTTATTGGTTATCCTAAAGTTAAATATAAAAGAACTGTACCAAGAAAAGAAGCTAAAATAACTTGGATGTAGTTATACAAATAAAGGAATCTATATTAAAGTGTTTATTATAGATTCCTTTATCTTACTTATGCTATCAATAATTTTAATAATATAATTATTCTATTTCTATTTCAAAAACTAAATCAAAAGTTTTTATACTTCCATAGCTACTAAAACTAGTAGGTATTGCAGTGATAAATCTAAATCCTCTCTCAGCATATTCATCAATAATTTCTCTATGATTAGCACTATTAAAGAAACCTTCAGCTTGTGCTTCTACATATTCATATCTATACATATATTTTCCCCTTCCTAACTAAATTAAAACTCAAGTTATTCCACTAATTAATTATACCATTTATTGTTAAATATTTTATAGTTTTTGTTCTAAAGTTTATTTAAAAAGAAAAGGAGCGTGTATCAAAATAACTTCATATTTTAATATCGCCCTTCATCTCAAATACAAATTTCCATCCCATTTTTGTTAAAAATACTTTTTACTTTATAAATTAATTATATAATAAATTTTAAGCTAATTATTCTTTAACGGTTATATCAACTTCTTCAATAGTAGCACTACCAGATGAAGCAATTGCAAATATAGCCTCTAAGGATCTATCTGAAGATTTCTTTATAATCTTAAACTTAGAATCATCATTTAAATTATCTAAATATTCCTTAACTACTAAAATTAAAGCCATAATATTTCTAGCTTTTTCATCCACAGTAACTGATCTAAATCCTTCATTTTCCTTTAAAGTCTCTGAAACATCTAAAACATTTTTACTTAACTTATTATAATCATCAGTTACAAAGGCTGCTACTCCTAATATTGGAAGAGTAGATTTCTTAAACTCAACCTTATTTTCTTTTAAATTTGTTGCTAAATCTCTTACTTGTGCACATTTTCTATCAACAGGCATATTTATTATTGATAACAGATTGCTTAATAATTCTAAATCATTATTTTTTGAAAAGCCACACTCTGTTAAAAGATCATAACATTCATTAATTTCATCAAAGGTTTCTTTAAGATTTTCTGAAGTCATTGCAATCATTGCTGCTGAACAAAGATCTTCTCTCTTAGTCTCAAATCTATGATTTTTCTTCATATACTTGTACGCAGTTTTTGTATTCATTATCACCTCTTCAACATTAATGAAGTTTCTTGAAAAGAATATTTCTTCTGCTGCTAACATTAAATATCTACTTTGTGAAAATTCACTTTTAAGATTAATATAAATATTTTCTATTTCACTTAAAGCTTTATCCATATCCTCTTCTAAGGATATATTCACAGCTAAGTTCAATAAATTTCTTCTTCTATATTCTGAAAAGGCTGAAGTATTTTCTTTTATAATTTTTATTGCTTTTTCTATTCTATCTACGTTAGCAATTTCATTTCTTAATGTTAGGTTTAAGGCACTATATTTTCTATCAATATTTCTCTCAGAAGTGCCTTCAATATCATCTAAAATCTCTCCATTATTAATTAATAAATCTACCCTTTCGTTAATCATAATAATCATCCTTTCTTTTTCAAAAAAATAATTATAAATAAGTGCAAATTAACTACTGTAATACAACTAATATTTAGTATAAATTCATGTATAATATTACAAAAATTAACTTACATAATTTTATTAATAAAATTATACTCTTATTTTTAAAAAGTATTATTTAATAGCCTATTATACCTCTTAAAAAAACGCCATAAATTTTACATAATTATCAAAACCAAACATATTTAAATAACTTTCTTATAAATAAAAGTAGCTAATATCTAAATACTTATATATTTAACAAACTACTTCCATATATAACCTATTACTCTATATTTTGTTGTATAATGAAAGTATAAAAGGGGATTAAAGGGGTGTTGTTTTATGAGAAATTCTACTTATAAACAAAATAAAATTTTTATTTTAGCTTATGTTATATTTGGTTTGTTCATGGGTCTATTTTTTGACTTATTGTTATCAACTCATATATATGCATTAAGTATTTTAAGTATATTTGTAGGCTTTTTTATACTAGGAGTAATCTTTAAGATTATCCTTTCATGCCAAAATAAAAAACATATTTAGAAACTAAATATTAAAATCTTATATTAAATAATATAAGTTAAAAGAGATTTTATGATTTAACTCTAATCATAAAATCTCTTTTTTAAACCTTTAAAGCTTGTCTATTAAAAATAATCTAATATCTTAATAAAAGATTATTTAATCTTCTAATATTAACTTAAGATAATTTCATTTCTCCATCTACAAGAATAATTTGTGATTGTTGAACCCTATTAATTCTTTTTATGGATATTTTATTTCTTTCAAGTTCTTTTAATATAGGATATTGTCTTGCTAAAACATTAAATGCATCTATTTCATCTAATCCTAGTACCATAGCAGATTTAAAAGGAATTATTTTGCTATCATTAAAGTTTAAAACTATGTTAAATAACTCTTTAGGAGTTGAAATTATTCTTTTATGCTCTGAAAGTAATCTACTTACTCCTGAAAAATCATTGGCTTGTATAAGCTCATTTAACTTAATTTTTTGTTCATCTGAAAGAGTAACAACATAGTCTAACATATTTTCGCCTTGCTTAATTGGTGTAGGTATTGGATTTAAAAGTTCTCCTTGATCGTCTACTTCATTATTTTCTTCATCTTTTTTAGACTCTTCTAACTCTGCTTCTAAATCAACACCATATGCTACAGCATCATTTTTATCAAAAGTAACATTTTCTACATTACCTTCTTCATTTACAGCAACTTCTACAGCACTCTTTTCTTCTTCATTTTTATTAAAAAAATTCATCTTGAATTCCTCCTAATTCTAATTTTTATCCATTAAGTAAAATAAAACTTTAACTTATTATATCATTTTTTCTATTATTTTTTCTCTAAAACTAATAAAAAAGCAAGTAAAATTACTTGCTTTTTTATCTTAAAATTTTTCTTAATTATATATGCCTAAATTTATTTCATATATCTTTAATTTATTTCTCCTTAAAAAACCAATAAGAATTAAATCCAGAAATTTGAGTCATAGCACCTTTAGGAACTTGTTTTATGGTATTATAAATATTCATAAAATCTCCAACGCCCATAATTAAACTTATAAAACCAAATGTAAATAAAATTCCTGAGATAAAACTCATATAACTAGGTATAAAAATCCATATTATAAGGGGTAAAAACCCAAATACTATGTTTGGGAAAAGACTTAAAAATATGAATCTTTTCTTTGTTATGGCTGTAGTAGATGTAACTAAAGCTAATCTTTGCTTAATTGAATACCACATTTCAACCTCTGCATCTTTAGGGAAAAATATAGCATGTAAATATTCATGTGGCAATATACTAAATGGTATTAAAATAATTCCAAAAATATTTATTACATCGCTTACTCCAAAAAATCCATTTATTTTTATCCTAAGAAAAATAACTATAAGCAAAAATATTACAACTGGTATTAAAAATCTTCTAGTTTCTTTAGCTAATTCCTCAGCTGATTCTGGCTCTTCAAACCTTACAGCGTTTTTAGGCAATTCGCCTATTGGAAGATCTTCTACGCCGTTAAACTTCCCTTTCCAAATTAACTTCAAAAATTTAGTCACTAATGTAATAAAATCTTTAAATAATACTGTAATTTAATTAAATTTAACTACAACTTATCCTAGCATGTCTTAAAATACATTAAATATAAAGTATTCTAAATACTTACTTATAATATTAGTGACATTCACCTCCCCATTTATTTTTAAATTATAAATAAAGTTTAAATATAACTCCAATAACAAGTTATTCTATACTGCTCATGGATGACTTTTTAATGAAATTTTAGGCATATAAATATAAACCTTATATAGAAATACAAGGTTTATGAAATAACTTTCCCCTATTACCTTATTATACCATAAAACCTCCATTTTTTATCCTGGTAAATCACACCAATTAAAATTTATTAAAGTTAATTTATTCACTAATATCTAATTATAGAAAATCATATATATAAATATATAACAATTTAAAACTCATACTCATTAAGGGTTCTCATTATAAAATCTCCTTCTATTTAAGAGAACCCTACTTTTTTAACTTATTTTACTTAATATATCTAGATTTTATAATATGAAAGGAGGATTAATGCTAGGGTTTATATTTAAATATAAAACTTAACATATATAATTATGAGTATTAAAATTTATGAAATTGAAAGCTTTAAAGATTTAAATTCATTTTGGAATATGTTCTATGATTATATAAACTATATTTTTGAAATAAGTCCACTCTCTAAAGAAACCTCTGAATACTTTCTATCTGAAGAATATAAAAATTCTGTTTTAGAACTTTCTGAAAGAGATTTTAATCCACTAAAAATAATATTTTTTAAAGAAAAAGATAAAATATTAGGTTTTGCAACTTACATTATATATATTGATGAAAAGGGGAAATCTATAATATTAGAATATTGTATAAATAAAGAATTTAGAAATAAAGGCTTAGGCAAGATTGCATATAGTAAACTTCAAGAAAGAATGATAAAAGAAGGTGCTAAAACCATAGAGCTTACTCCTACTAATAAGAGAAATGAACTTTTTTGGAAAAACAATGGCTTTTCTGACACTATGATTTTTTGTCAAGATGGAAGACACTTATTAATGAAAAAACTAAACTCATAATAAGTAATTTATAAATTTTAAAATTATTTCCTCTAAATTGTATAGGAATCTAAAACTATGTCTATAATCCTTAATGAAGATATAAAAGTTATATATTATAAAGATTAAACCTAAATAGTTTATATTTTTATTAATAGACAATTTTCAAAATAGTGTTGATTTTATATAGACATGTAAAATAACACAACTAAAAATATAGTTAATTAAATGTGTAGCTATGTTAATGCTCTCCTCTAATTCTTTTTTGCTAATTAGCTACACATTTATTTTACAAGCTCAATTATGGATTTAATCCATTTTACATAATTACATAAAGTTTATGATAGAATAAACTCTTTAAATAATAAGAAACTAAAGAACTTTATATTTAAGTAATCTTATTTATCCAGTACCTAAGAATTGCTTAAAAGAAATTAACCAAAGTATAAACATAATAAACTAAAGACTCCTATAATAATATTACCCTAAAATCTCCTTTAAACTAATCTAAATCTTAATCAAAATAAAAAGCATAAACCTACAAGACTTAGGTCTTGCTTTTTAAAATCACTCTTAATAAGAGAAAGTTAATTCTTTCTCTTATTTTTTAATGTTATAATTTAAATAAAACTCATTTCTTCCTTTTTGATATGACTTCTTAATATTTTATTATAAATTTTGTCTTAAACAACTTTTAAGATCTTCATCTGGAGTACTTATTGGCTTAAGGTCAAAATTATCAACTAAATATTGAAGTACATTTGGTGATAAAAAAGCTGGTAATGATGGTCCTAAATATATTCCTCTTATCCCAAGAGCTAATAGTGCCAATAAATCAGCCACGGCTTTTTGTTCATACCATGAAAGTATTATGCTAAGAGGCAATGAATTTACATTGGTATCAAAAGCATCAGCTAAGCTTGTTGCTATTTTAACTGCTGAATACAAATCATTACATTGTCCTATGTCTAATAATCTTGGTAACCCTGCAACCTCTCCAAACTCTAATTTATTAAATCTATATTTTCCACAAGCCAAAGTTAAAATTATACAATCCTTAGGTACTAATTTTGCAAAGTCTGTATAATAATTTCTTCCAGGTCTTGCTCCATCACATCCTCCTATTACAAAGAAATGTTTTATATTTCCATCATTAACTGCAGAGACTATTTTTTCTGCATTACTTAAAGTCGCTTTGTGTCCAAAACCAACTAAAATTTCTTTACATTCTTCATCCTCATCATAACCACCAAGTTCAAGAGCCTTGTTTATAATCTCTGAAAAATCTTTATATCCATCTTCATCGGCTTTTATATGTTTTATTCCTTCCCAACCAACTACACTGGTACTATATATTCTATCCTTGTAGCTTTCCCTAGGTTGCATTAGACAATTTGTTGTCATTAAAATGCATCCTGGAATGTCATCAAACTCCTTCTGTTGGTTTTGCCATGCAGATCCAAAATTCCCAGCTAAATGATTATATTTTTTTAATCCATCATAACCATGAGCTGGTAACATCTCACCATGTGTATATATATTTATTCCTTTTCCTTCACTTTGCTCTAAAAGCATTTCTAAATCTCTTAAATCATGTCCTGATACTATTATAAAAGGTCCTTTTTTTAAAGTTACATTTACCTTATGAGGAGTCGGATTCTTATATTTACTTGTATTAGCATCATCTAATAACTTCATTACTGCAATAGCTATATTTCCAGTTTTCATAGTTAATTCTATTAAATCTTCTGAACTTAGTTTATCATTAGTAGTAGCTTCTAAGGCTTTAAAATAAAAATTATCTACTTCCTTATCTATAAAGTTAATAAACCTAGCTTGATGTCCATATGCTGCTATTCCCTTCAATCCATATAAAATTGTTGATCTTAAAGATCTTATATCTTGATCTAAGCTATAATCATACATTATTCCAGCTTTAATAGCATCTTTTAACATCTCATCTTTACTATCACTTAAATTATATATAGCATGCTCTGGATATTCTCCTTTTGGAGCAATCTTTCTAAGTTTTTCTTTTATTTTTTGAGATTTTTTCAGAAGATTGATATGAACTTCTGGATCAAAGTTTACATTGGTTAAGGTTGTAAATAGCCCATTTTCTACAAACTTTACCACCTCTTGATCAATATTTCCTCCTTTATCAAGGATTTCTTTTGCATAACATGATATTCCCTTCAATTGGTAAATTAATAAATCCTGAAGATTTGCTATTTCTGGAGTCTTACCACACACCCCTCTTTTAGTACACCCCTTTCCTCCAACTGTTTGCTCACATTGATAACAAAACATTAATGAATTTTCCAACTTAATTCCTCCTTTAAACTTTATTTATTATAATTAACATAAAATCAAATTGTTAGATTTAAAATTAAATCCTTCTATAAAGATTATTGCTTAATATAATTAAATCTATAAATTATAAATATTATTTCTTATTATGCGAAATAATGTTAAACTTAATTCAAAATTTTAAATATACTAGTATATTTAAAGTTATTCACCAAAACCTAGAAATTACATATAAATAATCATATAGGTTTATACATAAACACCTCCTTACTTTTGTACAGTATGGTTTTACCTAAAAACTTTTTTACTATCCACATCTCCTTTATTTAAATTCCATACAAATTTACTTAAATAGCAAATTCACTTTAATAAAAATTATGTATAAACTTATATTGATATTTTAGTAACCTCATTTTAAAACTTATTTTTAAATTAATTTATTTTACTAATTATGTGAGAATATATTTCTCACTTTTTTTATTTTCATTTCAAATAAAATCTATTTAAAAATTTCAAGCTAACAAATTACCAAGTTTCCCCTTTATTTGTTATCTAAGAACTTAATCCTCTACTTATTTTATTTCTTTAGAATAGAAATCGAAATTAATACCAGTATTTACTAGAAAATCTATTTCTAAAGGAGTTATTTTAATCTAATAGATATATTCTACGGCTAAACTCAATTGAAAATAATTATCAAATTCCTTATAATAGCAATTGAGATTAATTATCATTCGTTTCTTAGATATGTAAAGAGGTGATATAATGTTAAAAGCTATCTTAAAAATAATGAAAAATTCAAATGAATTCTCATCCTCTACTATTGCTAAAGAGCTTAATATAAGTGAAACAATGGTTGAGATTTACAAAGAACAACTAGAACAAAAGGGATATATAAAGAAAATCTCTTTATCTGGCTGCTCTCAAGACCAATGCTCATCATGTGGATGTGGTTGTGGGAGTTCTAAAAGTTTAAATTCTATTTCAGGCTGGGAAATAACTGAGAAAGGTTTACTGGTTTTACAAAAATAATTTTAATTAGATAAAATTAAGGTTTTTATAATTAGGAGGGATATGCAAAATGGATACTTTAGAAAAAAAACAAGTAGGTGAAAAACTTATTGTTAAAGGAATTCAAAAAGACAGTATTGTAAAAAGAAGATTATTAGATATGGGAATTACCCCTGGAGTTACTTTAGAAATCACAGGTAAGGCTCCTCTTGGTGATCCTATTGAAGTTATTGTAAGAGGATATAAGTTAACTCTAAGAAAAAACGAGGCTAAAAGCATTTTAGTTTAGTACTTAATATCTTAAAAGGAGGAACTTTTTATGATACCTATGTCTTTGACTAAAGAAGGCAGTTCTATTCAGATAGAAAGAATGCTTATTGATGATTCCCTAGGAAAAAGACTTATGGAAATAGGAATTTCAAAAGGAAATATTATAGATGTAATTAAAAATGATACTACAGGACTAATAATTAGTATAAGTGGATCACGTCTTGCTTTAGATAAAACTTTAGCAAATAAAATCTTTGTTAAAGAAATCTAAGCTATATATTTTATTTTTAATTGATAATGAATATTATTGTATTTTAAGTGGTGTATTGAGATATTTTATGTATTAATAAGAAACATACTTTAATATAAAAATTTATTTTTTAATTAATATATAAATGGTTTATCTAAAAGACTAAATAAAAATCTTTTAGAGTTGGTATTGGGTATTTTACTAAATTTAAAACTTTATTAAGGGGGAAAATTAATGTTAACTATTGCGTTAGCTGGTAATCCTAACTGTGGTAAGACAAGCCTTTTTAACTTGCTTACTAAGTCAAGACAACATATAGGAAACTGGCCCGGTGTTACAGTGGAAAAAAAAGAAGGTACTTTAAAGTTTAAAGGTGAAAGCTACAAGGTAATTGATTTACCAGGAACTTATAGCTTAGGAGCATACTCAGAAGATGAGATTGTTGCTAGAAATTACATATTAAAGGACAAACCTGATGTGGTTATAAACGTTGTGGATGCAACTAATTTAGAAAGAAATCTTTATCTTACTACTCAGCTTATAGAAATGGGAGCAAATGTAGTTATTGCTCTTAATATGATTGACCAAGCTGAGGCTTTAAATATAGAAATTGATACAAATAAACTTTCTAAAAGATTAGGTGTTCCTATTATAAAAACATCAGCTTTAAAAAATAGAGGAATAGAAGAATTAATAGAAACTTCTATACATTCAAAAAAGAATGAAAAACTTATTAATATAAATTATGGTGAAGATATTGAAAATGAAATAAAAAACCTTTCTTCTTTGCTAGAAACATATAAAAATAAATTGGAGTTTCCTGTTAATTGGACAGCTTTAAAACTTTTAGAAAATGATGAATATATAAAAGATAAAGTAAAACAATTAAATTCTCCAAGTATATTTACTAAGCTTGAAGAAAGTAATAAGACCATAGAAAAAAATATAGGCTTTGAAGCTGATATGTCTATTGTTGATAAAAGATATTCTTTTATATCATCAATTACTGAAGATGTAATAAAGAAACCTAGTGAAAAGCAAGTAACAACTACTGAAAAAATAGATAAAATAGTTACAAACAAATATTTAGGAATCCCTATTTTCGCACTTATTATGTATTGTTTATATGAATTAACCTTTATTATTGGTGCTGGAATTCAAGAATGGTTTGGAGATCTTATAGCTAAAGCAGGTGTAATTGTATCTGAATGGTTTTCTAATATGGGTGCTCCTGAATTACTAGTAGGATTTATAAATGATGGACTATTTGGTGGTGTAGGTGCTGTTCTTTCTTTCTTACCATTAATTATGGTTATGTACTTCTTATTAGGACTTTTAGAAGACAGTGGATACATGGCAAGAGCTGCTTACGTTATGGATAGACTTATGAGAGGTTTAGGATTACATGGAAAAACCTTCGTCTCTATGATAGTTTCCGTTGGATGTAATGTTCCTGGAATAATGTCTACTAGAACCTTAGAAAACAAAAAGGATAGAATGATAGCTATACTTATTAATCCATTTATATCCTGTGGTGCTAGAATGCCTATATATGCTGTATTTGTTGAAGCATTCTTCCCTACTCATCAAGGTTTAGTCTTATTTAGTTTATATGTGCTAGGTATTATAGTTGCCTTAATAAGTGGAAAAATATTTAGCAAAACTTTATTTAAAGGTGAATCTTCATATTTTGTAATGGAGCTTCCTGCTTATAGAATGCCATCTATAAAGAATGTATTCTTATTAATGTGGGAAAAAGCAGGTGCTTTCTTCAAGAAAGCTGGAATGATTATATTCCCAATGATGATAGTTCTTTGGGCTTTATCTGTATTACCACTAGGAGTTGAACCAAATAGTGAACACTCTATTTTAGGTATGATTGGTAGCTTTGTTGCTCCATTATTTGTACTAGCTGGATATGGAACATGGCAAGCTGGTGTATCATTAATAACTGGTATATTAGCTAAAGAGTCAGTAGTTGCAACAATGGGTATGGTTTATGCTGGAGTCGAAGAAGGGGAAGCCTTAATAAATGTAATTCAACAGGTATTTACTCCACTTTCAGCAGTTTCATTCTTAGTTATGACTCTTTTATATACTCCTTGTTTAGCAGCCTTAGGGGCAATAAAAAGAGAAACTAATTCTATGAAATGGACTATATTCTCTGCTGTATATACATTTGTAATTGCCTTAGTTTTATCAACACTTGTATATCAAGTTGGATTATTGCTAGGTTTTCAATAAATTAAATATGCCTTCTAATTATAATTATTTTAGTTATAATTATTATAAGAACCAAGAGATCTCCTTCCAATAGTCTCTTGGTTCTTTCAATTTAAAATATTATATATAAACTCAAAAAATATTCTTTTTTAAACTCCTCTATTTACTTATATATCACTAACTTAATATGAAGTTAACTTAATTTATATACAAATATAAAATTTTACTCATCTACTGGAATTAAAATTGCATTTTGAATACATTTTGCACCTTCAGGTGTTAAATTTTGATCTCTTAGATAATATTTTTTATCATCAACTATTAAATGATAAAAATCTATTACTTTACAGTCCCTATCATTTTTCATCAAGTATCTAACAACAGCTCTCATAAAATCGACTCTACTTAAAAAATGTTCATTAAAAGTTATTTTTATTTTTTCATTGCCTTTGTGTAACATATTACAACACCCCTTTTAATAATAATAAATTCCTTATAAAATGAATCATGTTAGTATGTAAAGTCCTAAAACACATAAATTTTCATTAAAAGCTATACTTATGAAAAGAGAATTAGATCACTGTTAATTAAAAAGCAAAATTAAAAATTCAGGACTCGATAAACGTTTACAAATTTTAAAACAATCCATTTTAGGCTTATATGCTAAAATTATTTAAACCTTATTTTGTAGCAATTCATTTTCTCTTTACACTTTTATTATACTACTCTATACCATCCATGTAAACATTTTCTATTGAATAAATATGGAATTTTTTACTTATTTATAAAAAATCATTTCTATAAAAAAATATGTATTTAAACTCACAATATAACTTTATTTTTATAATAAAATAAAGTCTAAAATTCTTAATAGTATCTATTTTCTGTATGATAATAATCTTTATTAGTAAGAAAATAAAGAGCCTTCCTAAGTACAAACAAATTTCTTTGTTTGCCCTATAAGAAAACTCTTTATCTACTTTATATTTTTAAATAATCCTCTTAAAATGTCCTAAATTTATTAATTTATTTCAAATACTTTTTATTTACTATTCTTCCTTGTTTTTATTTTTTCTTTTTAAGAAAACAGCTCCAATTGAAGCCATTATAGCTCCTAATAAAGATAGCATAGATCCTCCAAGAACTTGTCCTGTTGTTGGCAATGTTCCTTCTTTCTTAAGAAGTTTTTCATCTTTAACTGAGTTCTCTTCATTACTTTTATTTTCTTCACTAACTTTATTCTCTTCTTTAAGCTTATTATCCTTTAATTCCTCTTTTGAATCAGTTTTAGCTTTAGGCTTTTGTACTATTTCCTCATCAATAGGTTCATTATATTTCTTATTATTATTTGGATCATCCTTTTCTGAATTTTTTAAGGAACTTCTATCTATAGCAAAGTTAATAACTTTTTCTGATGGATTTCCTGCTTTATCTAAAGCTTCAACCTTTAAGATATACTTACCATCTTCATCTATTCTTGATTTTCCGTCATATTCTTTTCCATTTAAAGTATATTTTAAAGTTGCATCCTTCTCATCAATCTCAATTATTGGAGTAACAGGTTCATTATAAACTTTACCCTCTTCAACTCCAGTTACAAATATATTAGCAGGTGTTCTATCTATAGAAAACTTAACTTCTTTATTTGATACATTTCCAGCTTTATCTGTTGCTTGTACATTTAAAACATAGTCACCATCTTCTTTTATACTAGACTTACCATCATATTCTTTTCCGTTTAGAGTATATTTAAAAGTAGCTTCTTCATTACTAGCTATTTCAGGAATAATTTCTTCATTATATACTCTTCCATCTTCAATATTATTAACAGAAATATTTGCTGGTGTTTTATCTATAGTAAAGTTAGTTTTTACTTCTGTTTTATTTCCAGCTTTATCTTTAGCCTTTACAATTAACTCATAGTTTCCATCCTCTGAAATAGGAGTTTTTCCATCATAATCTTTTCCATTTAATAAGTAACTAATTTCTGCATCTTCATTAGAAACTATCTTTGGAGTTACATTACTATTGTATATTCCTTGATCTGATACCCCTCCAATTGTCACTTCTGGAGCATTTTTATCAACCTTAACAGTAAGCTTTCTAAGAGTTTCATGACCTAATACATCAACGGCCTTTAATACTATAACATCTCCATCTTTTACAGGAACTGCATATGAAAACTCTCTTCTTGTACTATCATTTCCTGGCTTACCTCTCTCTTCAACTTCTAACTGAATAGTGTCATTTTTATAGAATTTATATCCCCATGTGTTATCCTCAACAGTACCTTTTATATTTATTTTATCTTCATTAGTTATAACTATACCATCTGATTCTACCTTTGGAGATGATAAGTTTATTATAGGCGCTTTAGTATCACATAATATATTACTAGCATAATTATATAACACATTTCCATTTTCATCTTTCGCATAAATATTAACTTTATTCATTCCTTCTTTTAAAGCAACTTTATGTACAAAAGTTCCATCTTCATTTACCTTAACATCTTCATTATTTAACTTAAATTCTTTTACTGGACCTAAAACTACTCCCTTTACTAGATATTCTAAAGAATTATCAACACTTAAAGTAGCAGTTCCAAAGTTACCTTCAAATTTTATTAATGGATCTGAAGATTCAACCTTTATATTCTTAGATACTTCACCTAAGTTAAATGCTGTATCATTCATAGCTACCTTAACTTCATTTAAAGCATTGTTTTTTAACTTTATGTCACAACTATAAGTGCCATTATTTTCACTTATATTAGCTCTTATACTTTTACCATTTACATATACTGTAGCTATATCTGGTATAATAGAAACATTGTCCTTAGCAGTCCATTCTAATTTATAATCTACTTCATTATCATCCTTATTACCTAATACTTTGTCTCCTGAAGTTATTTCAATATTAGGTGCAGTAAGGTCAACTTGTACTGGAACAACTACCTCTTGATCTTTAGCATTATCATAATCAACTTTTGATTTTATATTTAAATAATATTGTCCTTCTGGTACAACTTCCTTTTCTCCTGTACTTTGGTTATATAGCTTTCCATCCCAAGTCAAATTCTCAAATAAGTTTGGAGCTTTTCCACTTCCACTTGGTTCACTATATTCCTCTTTTCTTATATAGTCTTCATGTCCTATAACTCCTAAGGATTTTTTATCTTTATCTAATAACTCTAATTCAGTTACCCTAGCATTTCTTAAATAATATAAATATGGAGCTATGATATCACCATTTCCATTTCCATCTGGAGATATTGCTATTTTACTAGGATCTACTTTAAGGTTTCCCTTTTCATCCTTTGCTCCTAAACCTAGCTTGTACCCAATTGCTCCATTTAAATTTGTTAATACTTCTGATGGAACTATGAACTTTTGATTTTTACTCTCCCAATTCATAGCTTCTATTATTTGATCTTTTCCCCAGTCTCCATAATATCCTATGAAAGGAACTGATAATGATGGAACATCTTTTCCTGTAAGTTTAATAAATCCTTCAACAAATCTATCCTCTGAAACGGCTTTAGGTATTGTTAATTTCACTTTTAAAGTTTCTGTACCCTTAGCTGGAACAATAACTTTATTTTTATCAAAGTTAAGATTTGCCCCCTCAATTCTTACATCATGAGACATAGTCTTTAAAGTATCACTAGTTTCTGTTAAAACTCCACCTAAATTTTCAACATCATACTCAGCCTCTTTATCTCCATAATTTTTTAATGTTAATGTAAATTCTTTCTCATTTCCTATTTGCTTTAATGCTACAGTAGAATTATTATTTTCATCTAATACTACAACCTTATTTTTAAGAGCTTCTTCTATTTGCATAAGACCAGCTCCTTGTCTTCTAGGTGAATAAGGTATCTTAGGATTATTTTTATCCATCTCTATCTTAGAAGTACTTATTGCTGTATTTTTTGCTAATTCTACTAAATCTCTTCCCTTAAGATTTGGATTTTCCTTTTTAAGCCCTTCAACTATTAATGTTTCTCCTCCAGCAACATGTGGCGCTGCCATTGATGTACCAGTTTTAATACCATATTTATTATCATTTATAGTTGAATATATATTTCCACCTGGTGCAGATATTTGTGGTTTAAAGTCTAAACTTGGAGTAGGTCCCCATGATGATGATTCAACAAAATCACCAGCATCACTACTTGCAACTAATATTTTATTGTTTGTAAATTTAATTTTTAAATTCTTATTAATAGCATTTTTAAATTTTTCTCCATCTGAGTTTTTAACAAATACTGATGGAATTTTAACCTTTGAATCTGTTGCCATATTTATAAATGACTCATCACCATCTCCATTGTATATTATTACCCCTTCAGCACCAGCTGCTTGTGCATTTAAATTTTTATCTATAAAAGTAATTTCCCCTCTTTTTATTAAGGCAACTTTTCCCTTTAAATCTTTTCCTTTAAAATCTTGTACCTTTCCAAGTCCACAATCTACTAAATCAAAGTCTTTATCTAAATTAAGACTATTTTCTTCTCCTGATACCATAAATGGTATATTAACTGCTTCACCATTATCTTCAAAGCTTATTGTTGGTAATAGCATCTTACTATTATGATAGTTTGCTACTGTAAGTGCATCCTTTGCAGTTCCAGGAGCTCCTACTAAACCAGTATCCTTTATATCTGGAACCTTGTATGGAGCCGTTGAATATTGTGAATTTCCAGCAGCCACAACAACGACTACCCCAGCATCCACAGCCTTTTTAACTGCTATTTGTTCTGGATCATCTTCTTTTTGGAATCCAGCAGAAGATCCTAAACTCATATTTATTATGTCTGCTCCTTGATTAACAGACTCTTCAATGGCAGCTACTATATCATCCTCAGCAGCCCCTTGTCTATTAGGATTATTTGAAAAAACTTTCATAGCTAGTAATTGTGCCTCTGGTGCTACTCCTTTTATTGCCTCATTTTTAGCAACCTCTTCATCACTTCCATTGGCAGCAACTATTCCTGCTACATGCATTCCATGCATATCCACTTTTGGATGTGTATCTATAATATTTTCATTTTCATCAGCAAAATTGTAACCATATGGAATTTTCTCTGTAAAATATTTTCCTGGTCCATCTTTTAAATTTTCTTTTTTAAGCTTAGCTTTTGATGAATCTGTTATTTTCATATCTTTATGATTTGGATCTATTCCTGAATCTATAATAGAAACAACCATTCCTTCACCTTTTAAGCCTAACTCTTTCCAAGTTTCTACTGCCTGTGTTAAATCTTTAGCAGAATTCATAGCTGGATAATAAGTCTTTACAACTTTTACGCTTTTTACACCATCGATTTTCTTTAATTCCTCTATATCTTTAACTTTTGTATCGATACTGAATCCATTTATTAAGGTTCCAAAGCTTTTATTTATCTTTTCTCCTGTAATTTCTTCTGCTTCATCCTTAGCATCTTTTTGTTCTTCTTTTACTTCTTGAATTTTTGCTTCAGATGGTTTTTTCTCACCTTCAGCCTTAGCTTCCTCTATAGCTGCTGGCTTTTCAAGTTCAACTATAACTCTTACTACTTCATTTGGATTTTGATACTTAAAATAAAGTTCATCCCTAGCAATACTCTCTAAATTTCTTACTGTCGAGCTTGTCCCATTATTGACTTCCTCTGCCATTACATTAGTTCCTACACTACTAGGTATTATAAGAGCTAACACCACCAAGCCATTGAGCGTTGAGGATAAAAACCTCTTCATCTGTTTTTTCTGTTCTTTCATTAATTTGTCCCCCTTTTTATTATGTTTTTATTATGTTATTTATAATTTTTTATAATAAATACTTAGTTGCCCCTACTAAGTATTTATATTATAAAAAAATTTTAAGCTTTATATAGGAACCAATGAATTTAAATTATTACATTAACTCCTTAATCTTTTAATTTCTCTTAACACTTTATTTATATTTTAATAGATTATACATTATCAGTTAATTTTTTGAAAGTGTTCTTTTTATTAACTTTTTGTAAATAAATTCTATTAAAACCCTTTAAAAGGCAGTATTACTTTAATCCCTCAACATACTTATATATTAATTTTTTTTAAAATATCAATTTTGCGGTTTAATAAATTATAATTAACATTATTAATAGTTTATTAATAAATCATTGATAACGTTAATTATAGTAATAAAAATAAACTCATTAGGTATAATATTTCATTATACCTAATGAGCTTATTTTTAACTTATCTCTCTTTATAATTTTTAAAATCCCTTACGGAATGGAGGAAAGACATAATCATCTTTTTTTCTAAGTGAAATTAACACTTCTTCCCCCAAAATATCTTTGCATACAACTGTACCTCTAAAAACCTTAAGGTTATCATAAGCTCCCATTTTCAAAAACTCCATAATGGCTTCTACCTTTGTGTCATAATAAGCTTCTGGAATCTCTTTCCCTTTAGGAGTAACTTCTGCTAATATGTATTTCTCTGAAATATATTTACACCAAGCATTTTCTTTATCCCAGTCAGCACCAAATTTTTCTGACATCATATCATACCAATCTTCAGCTAGTTTCTCTTCTTTGGACCTCACCCCTTTTCCACCCAATTCTTCCTTAAGTTTCATAACTGCATATCTAAGATAAAAAACCTTATCTACCTCATCTTCAAATTCATATAAATTAAGATCAAATCCATAAGTTTTATAAACCTCAGTAACTTTTTCATTTAGTTTTTTAGAATCAATTATAAAATTTCCATTCTTTGTCTTATACGTAGTAACTCCCATTGCTGTTCTCCTTCATTTAGAAATATATTATTTCCTCAAATAATTTAATCTTTAGTCATACATTAAGTTTTTATAGCTTGTTAATATTTAAAAATTTCTATTTTGCTATATTGTATTATTGATAATATTATTTATTATATAAAATAGCACTCACTTTTAATAAAAGCTTAAAACATAATAATAAAATGACTTTTGTTAACATTTTGTTATTATATTTTATATAATAACACAAACAGTAAAAGTTTACCAGTTATCTGAAATCACTACATATTTTTATTTATTAAAAACATCAAAATTTTGGTTTAACATCTCCATTTATTAAATCAATAAAATCTTTAATATATTTACTCTCCTCTAAGTTCATAGATATATCATATATAAGCCATCCAAAATCACTATTAGACAATAACAACTCTATTCTTTCACGCTCCACTTTCCAATAATACTCTAAATTACAAAAAGCTCTTAACAGGGTTATTTCATTATCAGTGTAACCCCCTCTTCCATCCCAAAGACCAACAATCTCCTTACAGGCTTTCATACTAGCATAAACATCCTCATTCCTTTCTTCTCCATTGGAATTTAAAGTTGCATAGGCAAATTGTCTAATACTGTACTTAAGTTCTTCATCTAATCTTTTTTCATATAAATATACCTTTGTACTTTTATAAATACCAAAGAACATACTTGCTATTAATAATACTGATAAAACAACTACTTTATTTTTCTTTAAATACTCCCTTAATCTTTTAATTTTCATTAATTCTCCCCCTTATCTCATATATACATTTAATTATATATATTGATATTTTTTCCACAATATTTTTTATATATTTTATTAAAAAAATTACAATTGAAGTAAAAATAAAAAAGATGTATTGTTTTTATATAGGTTAATTTAACCCTATAATTTTAAACTTTATATTTAAAAGGAGCAATTAAATTGAAAAGAAGTAATTTACCAAACAATAAAGATATTGAAATAAAAGAAATCTGCGAAATCTGTGGAGAAGAGATGGATGAAAATCCTTTTGCATATGACTATGATTCAGAAAATAAACTTGTTTTTAAATGTCCAGCATGTGGTCACAGAAAAGTTAGAAACTTATAAAAATTAAATATTCTTATTTTTAACATTAAATACTTACAAAGAGATTATAAAATAACAAAAGAGAGAGCTTTATTTAAAATAAAACTCCCTCTTTTAATTAATATATAGGTCAAACTTAATTTTTTAATAAAACACTTTTAAAATTTTACTTTTATTCTACAGGAATAAGTTGCCATTGACTTGTCCAATAAGTATTTGGAACATTTCCATACTGTAAAACGCCTTGATAACTTTCTGTATGTATTGACATATTAGGCTTCCATCTGTTAACAAACCTTGTATATCCATCTACTGGTACTTCACTCCATTGAGCACTCCACCAAGTTTTTGGAACCTTACCATGTTCTATATATCCAGTTTGGTTTTCTATATTTAAATATTCTCCTGTTTCATTATTCTTTAATAAAGTGTATCCATCTCTATATTCCTTACTCCATTTTGCATTTTTTTCATTTTTTAAAGTTATGTCCCCATAAGATACTTTATCATTATTTTCTTCAATATAAAGGAATTTTCCTGTTTGTCTATTTCTTATTAAGTAATTATTTAAACTTTCACTCTCTTTATATCCATCTACTGGTTTCCAAACTCTCATATAATCAATTGCCCATTCCTTAGGCCAAACATCATTATGAACACCTGAACCTGCATCTGTGTATATATTTAAAATTGTTCCCATTTCATAGTCTGGTGAACCATATATAACCTTGAATAATTCATTATCATAATAGAATTTCAAAGCAGTAGGAGTCCATTCCATTGCATAAATATGATATTCAGAAGTTGGATCTCCTGATGGAACTTTATCTTCTGAAATAGTCCAAGATGTTTGGAAGTTTGGATCATTCCATCCATATGCAGCTATTCTCCATGTATCTTTTTTACTAAAGAAAGTTTCTAATATATCAATTTCTCCTGTTTGTTTTGAATTGAACCAATCATTAGTATCATCCTGCATACCAACCATCCACCAAGCTTGATGGCCTCCACCACCTGTGTTAGATAACTTAGCACGAATTTCAAAGTATCCATATTTAGTTGTATAACCTCTCCACTCATTTCTTTCATGATTATCAGTTGTTCCACTAAAATTATGTATCCAACTTTTATCAAAAGACATTATGGCAGATGATCTAACAGTTCCATCATGCTCTGGGCACCATGGTTTCTGATCTTCAGTTATATATTCAACAAGTGATCCATTTTCAAAGCGATAATTAGCCTTAGCACTTTCAGGATCCTTGCACCAATGTGGTAAATAATAATCAGTCCATTTTTCTCTATCTAATGTAGGACCATTGAACTCATCAGAAAAATCTAGTTTATATCCAGCTTTTTCAATTGGATTTGCTGGAAAATCCTTTGCTTTTGAAATAGTAAACGGTAGCAACAATAGTAACATAAAGACAAACATAAATCTTAATACACCTTTTCTATTCAAAAATACCCCTCCATTTAAAAGTTTGACCTATAAAATATATTTATAAAAAAATTATAAATATCAAAACTTTATAAATTTTCTTGTGAACTTAAAAATTCCAAGAATCTTTCAACGCCCCCTGATAAAATTATTACTTCTTCTGGTCTTTTTCCTTTTAAATTAGAAACATCAAAGAAATCTCCACTTTTTGAGGAATCAGTAATCATAAAACTGTCACTACCATATAACCCCTCATCAATTCCTATGTATTCATCTCCCCAAAAGCTACATTCTTCTGGTAATATTCCAAATTCATGTTCAAAATAATTTAAAATTGTATTTACATTATCACTTTTGCTAGAAACTCCAACCTCTAAATATTTAGCATCTGTTGTTACTACTAAATCTAAGTCGTATTTCTCTCCTATTTCCTCAGAGATTTTAATAAGTCCTAAAATCCCCTCATTAAATCCATGCCTAGTTAAATTTTCTTTTAATATATCAACCTCATTTTCTTGAAGAAATAGTTGCTCTCCTCTATTATTATCGACCATAAGATCTATTTTACAATAATTAGGTCTGCTAAAAACTATATCCGTCTTATAATCATAGTCTTCTAAAAGCTTCATATGAATATCAAAACAAGCCTTATGAACATCTAAAAGAACTGATTTTTCTGGTATCATATTATTGAATAACTCTAAATTTTTATTTTTATTAAATTTATAATTATATGCCCCTCTACCTAAGCCTAAAAATAAGTTTTCTAATTCTTTTTCAGTAAAGTAATCTTGTAATCTTCCACCAGCAATATTTTCAATAGTAGTTCCACTAATTATTGCTAGTTTTATTCCCTTATTAAGTAAACCCTTCATTCTCGAAACTATTTCATCTACTGGTGCCTTCCTAGAAGTTACAGCAGTACCATCCCAATCAAAAAAGATAGCTCTATACCCCTTATTCATAAAACACTCTCCCTTTTTTCTTATTAATAATAAATTTAAACAAAGCAGATTAAAAGTTTTATTTTTAAATAGCTAAACTATTATTTAGCTGGTATTTTTATTATTTCACTTAAATTTTTAAGATAAACTTTTTCTCCATATACATATAATTCTAAATTCTCGCCCTCTAATAGTCTTATTTCAATTTCATCTTTAGAAATTTTTATTTCTAATAGATTCTTCTTATAGAAAATTTTAAAACTATATGCATTCCACTCCTTAGGTATTGTAGGATTTAATTCTAAAATTCCTTTATTAGTTCTAAGTCCTGCAAAACCATTTACAATGCCTTGCCAGGTTCCTGCCATATTTGCAGCATGAATTCCAGCATAAAAGTTATTGTGATAATCATCTAAGTCCATTCTTGCTGACTGTGAAAAATACTTGTAAGCCTCCTCATCATATCCAATTTGACTAGCTAAAATACCAAATATACAAGTTGATAAAGAGGAATGATGCAATGTTACTTCTTGATAGAAATCATAGTTTTTTCTTAATTCCTCTATACTAAAAAGATTACTATGAAGGTACATTGCTAAAATTGCATCAGCTTGCTTTGACATCCTTTGTCTAAATATAAATAGAGGATGATAATTTTCATAAAGAAGATGTCTCTTTTCTTTAGGTATTTTGGAATCATCCCAAGGCTTTCTCTTCATAAAGCCATCATCTAAAGGATACACCCCTCTTTTCTCATCATAAGGAAAATACATATTTTCAATTATTTTTTTCCAATATTCTATTTCTTTATCTTTTAAATCAATCTTTTTAACCAAATTATCATAAGCTAATTGATCCTTTTCTTTAATCTTATTTAATGCCCATATTGCATCTCTAAGGTTTTCACGTGCCATAAGATTAGTATAAAAATTATTATCAACTATAGCATTGTACTCATCTGGCCCAGTTACAGCACAAATACAATATTTATTTCCTACATACTCAGAAAATGATCCTACATCAGCCCAAACCCTTGCAGTTTCACATAAAACCTCAGCTGCTTTATCCTCTAAATAGTCAAAATCATCATTAACATCTACGTAAAGCTTAAAGGCATATGCTATATCTGCATTTATATGGTATTGAGCGGTTCCTAAAGGAAAATATGTTGATGCTTCCTCTCCATTAATTGTTCTCCATGGATATAAGGCTCCTTTATCATGTCCTAATACCCTTGCTCTCTCTCTAGCTTTATCTAAAGTAAAATACCTATAATCTAGTAATTTCTTAGCTAAATCTGGCTTAGTATATACAAATACAGGAAGTATATACATTTCTGTATCCCAAAAATAATGTCCTTCATATCCTTCTCCACTTAACCCTTTAGCTCCCATTCCGGTTTTACCATCTCTCCCAGCTGATTGCATAAGGTGAAAAAGATTAAATCTTATTCCCTGTTGAAGTGCATTGTCTCCTTCAATAATTACATCAGCGGTTCTCCAAAACTCTTCAATATATTCCTTTTGCTCTCTCTCAGCTTCTATATATCCTTTTTTCTTGGCATCACTTAAAATAGTTTTTATAAAGCCATGTAACTTTTTACAATTCATATCTAAAGATGTGCTATATGCAATAAACTTATCTAATATAATTTCTTCATTTTCCTTAGCATAAAATTCATAAGATACCCCACAAAGCTCATAATTTTTAAAATTCTTTCTTATAAAGTTTTCTGCTGATATTTTATTTACTGCTCCACAAGCTATTGAAAGTTCACTATTTAATGTTGTTCCTTCATAATAAAGTCCATCTTTTATGGAATCTATATAATCATTTGCAAGCCTTTTACCAAAAGGACCATAATCAACTAAAGGATTAGTTTTTCTTGTATGATTTTCTACATTTGCATCAATAGCAGAGATAAATTTTAAATTTCCACTAAAGTTTAAAGGAGTAACTTTATAACGTATTTCCATTAAATTTTTATTATTAAAACTAACAAATCTACTTATGCTAATTTTTACTTTTTTACCCTTAGGTGATACCCATATAAGATCTCGAGTTATCCTTCCCTCTTTCATATGCAAAACTCTCTTATAATCCTCTATTTCACCTGTAAGCATACTGAATTCTTCATCTTCTATAAATAGCTTTATTATTTTAGCATTCGGAAGATTTAAAAGTGATTGACTTTCTGTAGGGAAACCAAAATTCCATTCTCCATACCTTATATGCTCACTTTCATAAAAGCCATTTACAAAGTTTCCTTCTAATCCTGTTTCAACATCAAAATCATATGCCTCTTCAAAGGTGCCTCTAGTACCTATATATCCATTAGCCAATGAAAATGTTGTTTCATTTCTATAATTATTTTTTAAAAGAAATTCTTCTTCTGTTATATTCCAAGGCTCTATTTTATAAATAGGCTCTCTATAATCTTCCATATTACTCTCTCCTTACCACTTTATTTTCCAAAAAACTTCATTCTTTTTCACAAAGGAATATAAAAACTCAATGGCATCTGGTTTCAATGCTGTCCTATGTTTTGAAATTGCTTCTCTCTTTAAATTTTCTCCAAGGTTATTACATTGCATTTCTTTAGGCACAATAAAACTTAATGCTTCATTCCATTTTAAGTTTGAAGTTTCTTCTAGAAGTTTTGGACATGTAAATTCACTAACTTCTTCAGTAATAATAGGCCACTTTTCATCCCCATCACAAGAATGTACTATGCCACTATATAAATTAGGTTCATAGTTATTTTTTTCTCTAAGTCCTTTTAATATTTCAACTACAAAACAATATAATCCGCTATGATCTCCATGGGTATCAAACTCAGAGGTTGTAAAAATATTTTTTGGCATATATTTTTCTATTACTCCTAATAAATCATCATGAAAATTCTTTCTAGTATATTTACTATGTTCATTAAAATTTTTAAAGTGATATTCTTTATGATTCTCTAAAGAATAGGTTTCCTCTGAACAACTAGACTCTAAAATTTTATTTTCATCCTTCTCTTCATAAAGATTCCATAAAAAACTTTCTTCTTTAGGCATTCCAGTGTCCGCATATCCAAGGACTATTAAATTTTCACTTTGTAACCCTAAAAGTTCTAACCCTTCTATACTTTCGCTAATTCTTGCCCTTCCCACAGAAAAATCTTTACAATCATAATCTCCATTAGTAGCCATTACTACCTTCACATCAACTCCACTTTCTAGGGCATTTTTTATTATTCCTCCTGTCATAAGTAATTCATCATCCTCATGGGGAACAATTATCATAATACTTCCAAAATCTTTGTCTATATTAATATCTTTCATAAAATCATCACCTCGCCATTTAACCTTTAACAGCTCCTGTTGTAACTCCACCTATTATGTATTTTTGCATAAATATATAGAATACCATAAGAGGTGCAACTCCTAGCATTAACATTGGGAAAAGTGCTGTCCAATCAGTTGAGAATTGACCTATATTTCTAGATACTTCTTGTAAAATAACTCCATTTTCTCTACTTTGTAAGAATAATAAAGGTGTTAAGAATTCATTCCAAACATTTAAAGTTACTATTATAACTACAGTTGAAATAACTGGTTTTAAAAGTGGTAATATAACTCTAAAAAACTTTTTTAATACTCCGCATCCATCAATATCTGCTGCTTCCTCTAACTCCATTGGAATAGTAGCTTCTATAAATTCTTTAAACAAAAATATTGCTTGAGGTGTGTTTATGGCTACGTTTACTAATATTACAGCAAAGGCACTATTCATAAGATGTAAACTCTTTACGATTTTATATAAACTTACTATATTCATTTGGAATGGAACTATTAACCCTGCAAGGAAAAGTAAAAACATACGATTTCCAAGTTTAGTTTTTGTTCTAGCTAAAGCATATCCAGCCATAGACCCAAAAACAACAATCAATATAACCGCTGTGGCAGTTATAAACACTGTATTTCCAAAAGCTCTTGGAAAACTCATCTGTTTCCACGCATTAGAATAATTTTCAAAAATCCAAGTCTTAGGAATTCCTAATGGACTAGCTGTTGCTTCTTGAGGAGATTTAAAAGTTGTTACTATAAGATAATAAATTGGTATAAACCATATAGCAGCTAATAGAATCATTGCTAATTCTAATCCCCATAGTTTTTTGTCTTTTTTCTTAATTCCACTACTTTTCACTTTATTTATCATGATATAGACTCACTCCATTTCCCCATTAATTTCGTTGTTATTCCACTTATTACAAGAACTATGATAAAGAATAATACTCCAAAGGCTGCCCCTGTACTATAGAATCCATCTGAAATACCTTTTTTCATCATAACAGTCATAACTGTTTCAGTTGCATTTCCTGGACCTCCTGAAGTCATTGAATATATGATATCGAAAACCTTCATACCTCCTATAAGTCCTGTAACAACGATTATTTTTACTGATGGGCACATTAATGGAAGTGTTACATGAAAGAATTGTTTTAAACTTCCAGCTCCATCAATACTTGCTGCTTCATATAATTCTTTAGGTATTGATTGTAAATTTGCTAAGAATATAACCATTGCCCATCCTGTCCATTGCCAAGCTTGAGTAAAAATTACAGAAAATAAAGCTTTATTTGTTGTGAAGAAATTTATTGTGTCTAATCCTAAAGAATGTAATATATTATTTACTAAACCATAATCTGATGATGAAAGTATAAAATTCCATAAGTAACCTATTATTAATGAACTGAATACTGCTGGAAAGAAAAATACAGCTCTTAATAAATTACGACTTTTTAATTTTTTGTCTAATAACACTGCTAAAGGTAATGCTAAAACTGTTTGTAACCCTGTAAGAGCTATAGCATATATTACTGAATTCTTAATACCAATCATCATAACTGGTGTTGAAAATACCTTAGCATAATTTTCAAATCCAACAAAACTTAAATTAATAGGATTTATATCTGTATAATTAGTGAAACTATAAAATATTGTGTATAAAAATGGTACAATACTAAATATTAAGTAAATTGCTAAAGCTGGTAATACAAAAACATAAAAGTATTTTCCTAAAGTTCCCGGTGTTCTTCTTTTCTTTTTAACTAATTCCATGTAGTCTCCTCCTTTAAATGCTAGATAAGTTTTTTAAAATTGCTCATAACTCTAAACAAATTAGAATTATGAGCAAAAGATTTAATTTTATTTATTTATAAGTTCACTTGCAGCAGAATCTACATTTGATAAAGTTGTTTTTAGATCTTGGTTTCCAAGTAAATAATTTTGCATTTGTTTACCGTAATCTACATGTGCTGATCCTGCATCTCCCCATTCATTCCAAGGACAATAAATATGACCTGCATTTATAGCTTTTTCAGCTCCCTTAAAGGCTTCTGGAAGAGTGAATGAGGTTCCAGTTAAGTAAGAAGATCCTCCTTGATTGTTTTCCCATAAAGCTTTTTGTCCCTCTTCTGTAGATATAGCTTTTAATACTTCCATTGCTGCATCTTTATTTTTAGATTTTGAATTTACTGCAAATCCACATCCAGGTCCACCTATTAACCATCCATCGCTAGGTTTTGTTCCGTAAAATGGCATCATATTAAGTTTTAAATCAGGATTTTTTGACATAATTGCTTCTAAATCCCATGGTCCTGAACAATACATTGCAGCTTTTCCAGTAGCAAATTCCTCTAAAGCTTGATCATGGTCTATTCCAGTCATATCTTTAGTGTATATTCCATCCTTTATCATTTCTGACCATTTATCTAAATACATATTCCATGTACCATCTAACTTAACTTTTCCTTCTCTATACTCTTGTCCAAAGTTTTTACCAGCATCTGTTGATAAATACTCTGCTGTTACAAAGGCCATAGAATTCTTTAATAAAGGTTCCCATGATTTTAATCCTGCTGCTAAAGGTTTTATTCCTAAGCTTTGGAATTTCTTACAAACCTCAATATATTCATCAAAAGTCTTAGGTATTTGAATATTATTTTCTTCAAATAATTTTTCGTTATAATATATTCCTTCAAACCAACTTATTCCTGGTAAAGCATATACATTATTATCGTACTTATAAACATTAGTACCTGAATCTGAATACTTCTTAGCCAAATCGTTTACATTTTCTAGATATCCTAATTTAGCATGTTTTAAGGCTGATGCTGGAGATTCACAAATTATATCTGGACCCTCTTCAGCTGATAATTGAGTATCTACTATTGTGTTATAGTTTGAGTTATCAATAAATTGATACTCTATTTCCACATTTGGTAGTTTTTCAGATAAATACTTTAACATATCTTTCATTGTATCTTCATTATTCCAGTTAGTCATACGAAGCTTTACTTTACCACCATCTTTTGCTTGAGTAGAATCAGTTTTATCACCACATCCTACCATTGCTGTTGCTCCAATCATCATACATAGAATTGCACTTAGAATTTTTTTTCTCATATCTCTTCCCCCTTTAATTTATCCACCCTTTAATGATGTCATAGCTTATAAATTATTAAGTTCCTCTTATGATTAAATTATAGAATCATTTAATTTATTAATAAATAATACATTTTTTCGAAACCTTGTACAATTTTACGTTATTTTTTATTAATAAAAAAATGCTATATCAAAATAACTTTTAATAAAACTTAAAGCCTTATAAAGAGAAATTTATGAATTTTCTCAGTATGCTTCTATGTTTTATCTCTCAATTTTGATACAGCACCTTAGTTTATTTTTAATTTAATTTATTATTTATTTTAGGAAGCCTTAGTGCAATACATATATAATTATTTTCAACTAAAGAACACTCTAAATTACACTTTATACCATAATATAGTTCTATTCTTTCTTTTACATTATATATACCATATCCTTTTCCTGGCTTATTTAACATCTCCTCTATGCTATTAATATCATTATTATTGTTACTACTATTATAAATTTTAAAGATTAAAGAATCTTCATCCTCCTGAAACTCAACTATAATCTTTCCTCTTTCTTTTCCTTCATTACAATCAATTCCATGCTTAATAGCATTTTCAACTATAGGTTGTAGAATAAAATTTAACATATTATTTTTTAATCCCTTTTCATCTATTCTATATTCCACATCAAAACTATCTGAATGTGCTATTTTTTGAATTTCAATATAGGATTTTATATTATCAATTTCACTTTTAACATCTGTTATATCTTGTCCATTATTTAAACTAGTTCTATAAAATTTAGCTAGATACCCTGTTATATCACTTATATCATCATTTCCTTCTCTAATGGCTTTCCACTTTATAGTAGATAAACTGTTATATAAGAAATGGGGGTTTATCATAGCTTGTAATGCTTTAAGCTCAGTTGCTTTCTTCTCAAGCTCAATTTTATAAACTTTATTTATCATATCGTTTAAGTCCATTGTCATATGTCCAAAGCTATTTGTCACAATTCCTATTTCATCAGTATCCTCTGTAAAAATAGGATTATTGAAATTCCCCTTTGAAACATCTTCAGCCTTATCCTTAAGTAATAATATTCTTCTGCTTAGAGCTTTAGATAATATATTTATTAATATAACTACTGCAATTAAACAAAAAATTACTATTAATAAAGTTGAACCTATTATAGGGATTAATTCCTCTGTTATTTTCTTTTTATCTAAATAATAAAATACCTTCCAATTTGAAGCATCAATATTATTTTCACATATTAAATACTCCTTTTCTTTCAAATTAGCTCCAGATTTTATATTTAATATATTTTCTAAAACCAATTCATTTATTTTACTATTTTTCATCAGCTTTTTAAAAACTATATTTCCACTATTATCTTTAATAATAATTCCATTATCTAAGAAATCCATATTTTCTAAAGGCTCTGTTATAATACTCATAAACAACTCAATTCTAAGTACACCTATAACTTTACTATTAGTTGCAGTGTCTAATATGCTTCTAGTTATAAATAATTTTCCATCCTCATAACTCCAAAAGGGCTTAAAACTCTTTTCACTTTTTTTATACCATTCCTCACCCTCTACAAAATTACTTGGCTTTAAAAAGGATCCTATCTCTCCACTTACATTAGGAGTATATATATTTATTTCCTTTATGTAATCATCGCTGGTTATAAAATACCAAAATATAGGCTCTACAGTATCATTTAAGGTTTGTGCTATTGATATATTATCATTAGGCTTATTTTCTATAACCTTTCTAAAGTTTAAGTTATAAGCAAGATATTTTGCATACCCTTCTTCCTTTTTTAATTTAAAGTCTATCTCATCAGCAATTCTAAGACTATTATTTTCCATTGTCTTCTCAGTTTGTATTAATAAATTTTTTCTTGATTCACTAAAACTATAAACCCCTAAAACTATTATTGGTATAGATACAGATATGCTAAAACTAATAATTAACTTTTTCCTTATAGATGCTTTTCCTAAAAACCACTTTATTATTTTTTCAATCATACATAACCTCACTTATCTTAACTATTCTTACGTTTAAATTGGTTTGGAGTTACTCCAAAATAATTCTTAAATATACGGTTAAAGTATGATTGATTTTCATATCCACAGGCCTTACCAACTTGTACAATTTTCATATTCCCTTCTTCTAAAAACTCCTTAGCCTTATTCATTCTAAAATCAGTTATATATTTAACTATGTTTGAGCCTGTTTCTTTCTTAAAAACATAGCTTAAATAGGTTGGCGTAAAATTAACCTTATCTGCAATATAATCTAAACTTAGTTCACTGCTATATTCATTTTTTATTATCTTTATCACTTTGTTAGCTATACTTTTTTCATCTAAAATATCATTATCACATTCCTTTGCAATATCCTTTATAATAGATTCAAAAGCTACTTTTAAGGTTTCACTTGAGTTACATTTTAATATCTTTTCTATAAAGCTCTTTTTCACTTCACCATTATATATATCAAAGGATTGGCAAAGCTTTTCTATTAAATCATAAAAAAGGTGATGTATGTATATAGTGCTAAGTGATCCTGATTCTAACATATATTCTATAAGCTTATTTATGTAAAATTCAATATCATTTAAGTTCCTTTCATTTATAGATTTTTTAAGATTTTCCTTTACATTCTCTATTTCAAGTGTGTATAAATTATTAGATTTATCCTTATTAACTCTAATAATCCTTGATTCAAAATCATAAATATTTTCCTTTATATTATTTAATCCTTTTACCTCATCATAGATTTTTTCAATTCCACAAAATACATTACTAATAAAAAAAGAAGAGTTTTCATTGGCTAATAATTTAATTTCTCTGGCTAATTTAAAACAAACTTCTTCTAAAAAATCCTCTTTTATTTTTAAATTGCTATGCAATAATAAATATGATTCATTAGGATAAAAATTTATATATTCATATGGAATTTTTAAATATGTATTTAAGAGATTAAAGAAAATCTCCTCCTTCTCCTCAAAAAAGTTATCTCTTGTCTCTATGTTTATTAATACTAAATATTTATCTTTCAACTGTATATTGTATACGTTTAACTTTTCATTAATATCATTTTGGTTGTTGTGATTAGCTAATAGCTTATAAAGTAACATCTTCTTGCTTGATTCCATAAGTAATTCTTTTTCTTTCTCTTCTTCCTTTCTTTTTATGCAGCTTTTTATTACCTCTTCCATAACTCTTTTAAATTCATCCACCTCAATAGGTTTAAGTAAATAATCAACCACTTTTGCTTCTAAGGCTTTTTTAGCATAGTCAAATTCACTATATGCACTAAAAATTATTATTCTAATTTTAGGATCATATTTAAATGTTTCCTTTGCTAATTCTAGTCCATCCATGAAAGGCATCTTTACATCTGTAAAAAGAATATCTATATGATTTTTCTTTATGTATTCTAAAGCTTCTTTTCCATTTACAGCTTTAGCTATATTCAAAGGAAATTCATATCTTTTTATAAGAAATTCAATTCCTTCACGTTCTGTAACCTCATCATCTACTAATAGTATTTTTAACATATCTTCTCCCCCTTTTATGCTTAAAAACTTCTTTAACTTTATATAATTATTAATATATAAAATTAATTACTAATTCTACTTTAATATAATGTATAATAAAAATTCAATAATAGTTAAAAATTTTTCTTTATAATAGATTTGTTAATACCTAAATTTAACATAATTATTAACAATAATTTTAATACATAGTTATTTTATATAATTTTATTATAAAAATAATACTTTTTATAATACTAAGAACAATATAGTAGAGATATTCAAACTTATTTAAGGAAGTGAATTACTTGAAAACACAAACTAGGAATTACTTAATTGATAATAGTAAAGGCCTTTTAATATTTTTAGTGGTCTTAGGACACAGTTTAGAATTTATTAGAAAAGATTATGAAGTGGCAAGACTTTTATATGTATTCATATATGAATTTCATATGCCTGTATTTGTTTTTATTTCAGGATATCTTTCAAAAAATGTAGAAAAAGGACGTAGAAATGCCGTAAGAAATTTTCTCACTCCTTTTTTATTATTTAATATAATATGGAATTTAATCACATTGGCAGGTCCATTATTTTTAAGAGGTAAATTTACTAAACTTCCTAATGAACAAGCATTTTCCTTCTTCACTCCTGGTTGGGCACTATGGTATATATTTGCAATGTTTTTATGGAAAATCCTTTTACCTGATCTTTTAAAGTTTAAAAATATTTTTATACTTAGTATTGTTGCAGGTATCTTTGTAAAACTCTCTGGTGAATTTGGCTCTTATATGGCTCTTTCTAGAACCATTACCTTTGCTCCATTTTTCTTAGCTGGTTATTATTCTAGTGAGGAAAAATTAAAAAGATTTAGGAAGTTTACAAGATTTAATATTATAAACAAAGTTCCTTCAATATTAATTCTAATTATTGGAGTTTTAATAGCCTTAATTTTTGTTAACTATTCAAATATTGCAGATGAATTTTTCTGGGCTGATAGATCATATAGTAATTTTAATATAAAAATATTCACTGGAATCTTGCTTTATATTGCAGTTTATATAATTGGATTTGCTTTTGTATATGTCTTTATAAACTTAATGCCAGAAAATCAAACATTCCTATCAAAAATAGGTAAAAATACTCTTTCAGTTTATTTTTTGCATACTTATTTTATAGGTAGTATTTTAGGATTAACAAGCTTAATGTCAAGTAATTATGGAAAGTTACTTGCACTAATAGTAGGCTCTCTAATAGTAACATTTATTCTCTCTAGAGATGGTGTAGCTAGATTTTTTAATAAATTTTTAAATAAATTTAATAGACTATTATTTATAAAAGAATAGGGATATATCTTAAGATATATCCCTTATAATACTTATTAAAAACTTAATTGGAATTATATTTAGTCCAAAAATCTATAATTTAACTTATTTCCATTTATATAATCATATGAAATACTTTTTTTCCCAATGTATCCATCTACAAATAACTCTCATTTCTTAGTACTTTCTATAGATAATTCTGAAATCAATTTCAATTTTATTTGTTCAAATTTTTCCTTTTGTTCCTTTGTTCTTACTCTTCCATCTAAACTCTTTGTAAGCAATACTGCATCTGAATAATTTTTATTATCTATAAACTTTTCTAACTTTTCCATATCACTTTTTATATCTTTATCATATTCAGATTTTTCATCTATATTTTTCTTTAAGGAATCTACACATTGCTTAAAATTTGTAAATTCATTAGACTTCTCTCCAATATTTTGAACCTTAACTTCAGCTTTTCTTACACTACCATCTTCTAAAGCCTTACTTGCTTGCAAATAATTTTCGATCATATCTTTTAATTCTTTTGCCTCTTTATTTTTAGGATTTTCGTCTAAAGCTAACTCTAAAGACACAACTGCTTTCTCATATTGCCCTTCATTAATAAATTCTTTTCCCTTATCTAATGCTTTATTAGAACTACTACATGCAATAAGATTTAATGTCAAAATTGTAATTAATCCGCCGAACATTAAAGCCTTAATATTTCTCTTCACCTAATTAACCTCCTGTCAACTAATGTACATTATTTTAATTTAGCTTAGCAAAATAATTTAAGCAAAATTATAACCCTATAAAAAATCCTATATTTCTATAATTTTTTCAATTTCCTTTTTATCCCAAATAAATAGTATCATATTTTGAACAATAAGTAAATATTCTTAACTCACAAAAATAATAATGAATAATAAGTAAAATTTTTAAATATATAAAACCAATCTAATTAAAACCTAGCAAAATCAAAGGGAGTAATTTAATATAATCAAATTACTCCCTAAATATGTAACATTATTCTCTTTTATTTTTGTAACATCTTACAAATGCTATATTAACTTTATATAAGAATTTAATTTTGACATTTGGATTTCATTTTTAATTTTATAAACTCCATACTTACTTTCGACCATCTTTCCTCCAAGCTTTCTAACATGCCATTGTATGTTCATCCTATCTTCTAAGCCTTCTAGCTCTTCATATTCATCACTTTTTATTTTAAGATAACATTCTCTGATAACTTTACAAAACTCTCTTGGTATTTTTACATCTCTCATAGCTCTAACTATTCCTTCTTTTCCTTCAACTAAAAGGATCTCAAAAGTATAATCTAAATCCTCTGATAAATAAAAATCATCGGAAGCAAAATTTAAATCAACTGGAAAAGCACTGCATTCCAAAACTCCATCTATAGTTAGAGTAAACCCTATAAAGTCTCTTGAAAGCCCAAACTCCTTTTTTGGATAAATCTGAAATCCAAGCTCTAGCTTTCCATAGTTAATAGCAAAATGATCTTCTTGTGTTGAATTATCCCATCTTAATAATAGGTTAAATTCATCTTTATTTTGAAGAACCATTGCACTATCTCCCTTAATATCCATATAGGTCTTATCTCCTATACCAACAATAACCCCCTCATCATCATAACACGCCTCTTCTTCACTCTTTTCCAGTTCATCCCTAGCATTATTGATAGCACTTAAGAAAAGTTCATCTTCGAATTCATCTGTTTTAATAAGTTCTCTGACGAAATCTCTAACATCACTAAGCTTCTCATTCATCATAAAAACCTCCCCATTTATTACACGCCATCCCAATCCATTATATACCAAAATCTATTTTTGGTACAGATAATGAAAAAGACCATATCAAAGTATTTACTTAATCATAAAACTTGCACAAGATATAAGTATTTATAATTAAATTACTTTTGATATAGTCTAATATAATTATAGTTTTAATCTTTAATATATTTATCTAAATTAGATTCTTCTGGTTCATCTGTAAACTTATAGAGACTAAAACTTTCTTCTACCTGCTTTGATGTTATTCCATCAAAAAGTATAGCATCAAGATTTTCTAAATCTTCTAAAGCAACTTCTCTATTATAATCTTCTCTTGTAATTTTCAAATAATACTCTCTAATAATCTGACAAAGCTCCCTTGGAAATCTAATATATCTCATAGCTCTTACTATATGCTTTTCGTCTATAGCAATTATATTTAAAGCGTAATTCATTTTCTCAGAAAATTCAAAACCTTCAGGAGTAAAATTAAAATCTAGCCTCATATCACTATAATCAACAGCATCCTTTATTGATAAGGTAAATCCAACAAAATCATAATTAATATCAAAATCTTCTCTCTTAAAAAGCTGAAATCCAAAATCAACCTTTCCTTTACTTACGCCTCTAAAACTCTTCTTAGCTTCACTTGGAAACCTTAGAATAACTAGGAGACTATCCTTATCCGTCAAAAGGCTAACCATGTCCTCCGAAAGATCTATAGAAAGCTTGCTACCAACCTCTAAATAACAATCACCATCTTCATCATTAGATTCTAGTTCCTGAAGGTTGTCCTTTCCTAAAACCTGATACAAATAGTTTTTAAATTCAATATCAAATTCATTTTCCATCCCTTAAGTCGTCTCCTTCATTTTTAAATAACCTTCAACTATTATATATCAACAACATTATAGTTACAAACCATATTTTAACCATTTTTAATTCTAAAAAGACTTTAAAAATAGCAGAGACACTATATACCCTAATAATTAATTAAGTTCTTCTAAATAACTAAGTATTACTTTATCTTGTCCCTAAGCTTTAAAAGTACCTCTCTTATTTCCTTAACCTCTTCATGAGTAAAGTTTTCAAATACACTATCAAAGCTATTATTTATATCACACCTAAAAGTTCTTGCAAACTCTACTCCTTTTTTAGAGAAAACTATATATGTATTTCTCTTATCCTTTTCATTCTTAAATTTCTCTACATACCCCATATTTTCAAGTCTTGACACTATTCCTGACACAGTTCCTTTAGCTAAGGACATTTCATCGCAAAGCTCCTTAACTGTAACCTTACCTTTATGAGCTATAAGTTTAATCACTGTTATTTGTTGGTGAGTAAGACCACTTTCTTTAAGCCCTTCACTTACTTTCCCCATGGTATTTGAATAAATTTCCTTTATAAGCATAGCTATTTCAAATGAATCATAATTCATATAAGTCCCTCTTTTCTAAAAATAAATTTCAAATTATATCTATCCAAATTTAAAGCATATAAAAGATTTTCCATATAAAATTAATGGTACATAAAGTCTTCTAAACTCTATGCACCATTTAATATCTTTATACTAAATTAGCTAATTTTATATTTAACTTTTAAATTATCAAATGTGAAAAATCCTACAAAGAAATATACACCAGCCATAAATAGAGCTGCTCCTAATCCCATATAAAAATCTCCTAAATAAACTGGATTAAATATTCCTAAGTTTCTAACTGAAATTCCAAAGAAAATCATAAATCCCATTATAAGATAACTCTTAAAATCAAAGAAGGAAAATACACAATGTTTATCAAGTTTACTATTTACTATTCTTGTTGTATGTTTCTTAAACATTTTACTAAATATAAATTTAAAAAACACAAAAAATATAACTGCTGCAAAAATTATTGTTATAATTAAGTTTCCGTGATGTGACATAACATCTCCAAAACCTAAAGTAAATACTCTAAATCCTGCAAATCCCCATACTAATCCTGCTATAAAAAGTAAAATTCTCTTACTAACTCTTGGAGTAAATTTTTTAATTCCGTCCATAATTGTCATCTCCTATAAAATAATTTTATCCTATTAGATGCATACCACTTTAAAATGGTTCGCATGAAAACTCTCGGTTCCTATGCAAACTATTTTACTCCTAATAATAATTATTGTCAAACAAAAATTTTCACTTATTCCAATCTTTATTTATGTAAATTAATCATTAAAATTAAGTGTACTAAAATTTTATATTTACTTAAATTGTACCCTCTTCATAAAGACTTTTCTTTAAACACAAATTAACCTTTCAAAGATTTAGTATAAAAGAAATTTTTAAGGGAAACCTAAGTGTGTATCCTTATAGAAGTTAAGGCTTAATTTTTGTGATTGATGTTCATCACCTCCTAAAAGTCTTAATTTCTCAAATTTTCTATATGCCTTTTTAAATTGAAGATGGCTATACCTTATATTTCCCCCTTCTAAGAAACTTCAGGTATAGCCATATATTTTTTATTTAATATTATTTTTTATAATTTTAAAAGATGTAAAAGCAAAAATCACAAAGCCTACAAAGGATAAAATAGAACTTAATAAACGAATTATATCTCCTATTACACTTAATCCAATAAATCCAAAAATATCCATAACTCTTTGAAACATTTCTGTTTGAAGCAGCACGAGCATAAAAGATCCTAATGCTACTAAAATCAACTTAATATTTTTATTTTCCATTTAATTAACCTTCCCTATATTTCATATTAATTACTTTTTCCCTATTTTCCACTTAAAATATTTATTCACAAAAATTAAAAATATAACTAATAAGATACCCATTATAAAAGGCTCTAAATCCTCATACAACCTAATAAAGGTATTCAACTAAAAATCCTCCTTAAAATTTTCCAAACTCAATAATCCTATTTTTTAAAATATTATTTCTAATAATATTTCTCTTAAAATAAATAAACTTTAATCTTTTATGCTTTTTAATTTTCAATTAAGTATATTAGGGTGAATACTTCATAAACCATGGTCCTAACCTTACTTCTGTAGAAATATCATCATTTTCATAACTCATTTTTACATATTTAATAATTTTATATCCCAACCCACAATATTCTTTAGAACCTCCATCCTTATAAACAGCAATTTCTACTGAAAAGATTGGATTTTCATTAGTTTTTATCAAATAATAGTCAGTGGACATTAATATAACCCATATAATTACTATTGTGATTACACTTATAATAATTTTTTTCATATCATACTATCCCCAATTTAATTGTTTATCCATTGCTTATATTTCCAAAATTTATAAAATACAAACTTATTACCAGCTTAAAATATTTTGTGTTGCTATTTTTTGATATTCATTGCAACATATAAGTTTACAATCATCTCCTCCAAAATATTCAGAAAAATACAACCTTTCCTCTTCTAGCTCTTCTATTTTATCAATATTTCCTTTAAGATATGCTTTTATTCTATACATAGTTGAATCACATCTCGCCATAACTCCACCAAGTCTAATATCTATAACTTCAAAACCTTGTCCTTTACATTCTTTATACCATAGCTCCCTAAAACTTTTATGAAAACTCTTTAACCTTTCTTGTATTTCTGGAATAAAGTTATATGCTATAAGCCTTAAGGCATCCTTATCATTTTCTAAATAAGCTTTTCTTATTTCTAGTCCTATCTCACTTTTAACAGAAAGATAATCAGCAAGTTTAGAATACATAGTAAACATTAATTTAAACCTCTCACTTTTCTCTCCTATTTCCTCATATTTTTTAGAAAGATTAATATAATGTTCTTCTAAATCTAAACCCTCTAAATGCTTATCAAAGGCTCCTAAAAGCAAATCTTGGTAAGCTATATATTTTGAAGGATTGCAAACCTCCATATTAGGAATTTTAACTGATGGAACAAGATCTAATTCTTCTAAAGAAGTAAAATCCTCCATGCTAAGCCCTGTTAAAGCCTTACATCTTTCATCTATCCATTCTTTATCTACCTTATGATAATAGCCATGCTCTCCAAATAATATAAGACCTACTATTATTGAATATATTGGCGTTTCTGCTCCATCATCTCCCCAAGCAGTAGCAAAGACTTCCTTTATTCCTTTAGCCTTACATTGATTTAAGGCAGCATTTGTTGTTTCAAAGGTCTTTGAATAGTTTGGAGCAAATCCACTCCACCTCCAGCATCCTCCTGCAAAGATAATATTATTATTAAAGTTATCTCTAATATCTAAAAGCTTCTTATATTTTTCTTCATCACAATTATAATAATCCCAATAAACTAAAGAAACTTCCTCTGGAATATTATTTGCTATTTCAGGAGTTATAACTATATCTAAATCGTAATATCCACCCTCTGGAGCTCCACATCTTAAAAACATATCATCCCAAATCATTGGCTTAAAATCATATTTTTTTGCTATTTCATTAACCTTATTTAAATGCTCTACCATAAGTTTTTGATGAGGAACATGTCCATGTTTAGTTAAATAATGTCCTCTTCCTAAATCAAAGGCTTCATCCATACCTATATGAATATTTTTACTTCTAAAACACTCTCTTAAAGAAGAAAGCATTGCCTCTATAAACCTATAAGTCTTTTCCTCTCCTACTAAAAGTACATCTTGGGTGTCTTTTATACCTTCCCCATATGACCATCTTAAAGTTTGTTTTAAGTGAGCTAAAGTTTGAATACAAGGTACAACCTCTATACCTAAAAAGTATCCATAATCATCAATTTCCCTTAACTCCTCTTTGCTATATCTTCCTCTCATATAACCAAAGTATGGATAACCATCAATCTCATAAGTATCTTCAGTATAAAGCATACACCTATTATGTCCCATTAAGGCCATATATCCTAATATCTTTTTAACCTCAGAAACTCTATAGACAGCATTTCTTGAGGCATCTATCATTGCTCCTACTGAATCAATATAAGTTTTTTCGCTTCTTGAAAAACTCTCCTCTCCCTTTTTAAGAAATTGAAGATATAAACTAAATGCTCTAAAAAAGTGATGTTTTTTCTTATATCTTATTTCATTATTTTTTCCTCTAAGGACTTCTATTACATTTTCTGATTCTTCAGGAAGCTTAGAAACATTTATAATTTCTAAATTTTCATTCTTACTTTCCTTCTCATTATAAAGCTGAAAATCAATTAGTTCTTCTAATCCCTTGACAGCTTCTAACATTTCCTCATTTAATCCAACTAATTTAACTCTCATCTTTATTCCCCTCTCATACTAAAAATAGACGTTTCCTATATAATTCCACATTAAAATCAAATATCCTACTAAAAAGATTATTTTATAATAAATAAAAATAAATTGTTATAAAAATGAACTTTTTGTTGACTAAAATCTAACTTGAATATATAATCTAATTGAAATTGATTATCAACAACAGAAAAGGAGATATAATAATGCTACTTATAATTTCATTATTAATAACAACATTCTTGAGTATTGTTTTTTATAAAAAAATAAAAAAATATTCTTCAATACTCTACATAATAGCTACTTTAATAGCTGTATTTTTCATAGTATTTATGAAAACCGATCTACATAACTATATTCCTAAACACATAAGTAAATACACTATAGGAGTATTCTCTAAAAGTACTTTTTCCTTAGCTTTATTTACTATAGTAATGTACACTGGAGCTTTAAGTAATTCATTTAAATATAAGAAAAACCTAATGGCTATAAGAGGCGAACTTTCAATAATCGCTTGTATCTTAACCTTAGGTCATAATATTTTATATGGAATATATTATTTCCCTACATTCTTTACTAACCCACATTCTTTAACTTATTATAAGTTTTTTGCAACTTTATTAAGTTTAATCATGATATGCTTAATGATTCCTTTAATGATTACTTCATTCCAATGTGTAAGAAAAAAAATGAACTATAAAACATGGAAAAAAATTCAAAGGTCAGCATATTTATTTTATGGCTTAATGTACATACATATAATGCTTTTATACATACCAAAATTTGATAAAAAGCTTTTTGAAATAATATTATATAGTATTATATTCTTTGCATACTACTTATTACGTATAAGAAAGTATTTTAAAGATAAATCTAAACCTTGTTTTAGCAAATAAAAATTACTCTAAAAATGGACTAGCTCTTTTTACCATTAAGAGCCTCTAATAGTTTTTAAAATAAATAAAATAACATATGCATAAATAACTACACATATAAATAAAACTTATAAATAGATAAAGCGCTTATATTTTTTAAACTCTAAATCTATTTATAAGTTTTTTAATATATCTAACCCATAATATTTAAGCTTATTAAATTTATAATAAATTTTCTTTATATGCCCTACTAAAAATTATATTTTTATCTTTTATTTAAATTCCTCTGGATGTCTTCTCTTAAGTTCTGGAACTGCCCATCCTCTTCCTGTTTGCTCTAATCTTTTACAATACTCTTTTAAATGACCCTTAGCATGATATGGTCCTCCCTCTCTTATTACAGTCCAAAGTGGATCAACATCACTTTCACTGGTCATCATCATTTCATCATGCCACTGTTGAAGAAGATATGCTCCTTCCATGCATAGTTCTTTTCTTATCTCTGATAAATTTCTTATTTCGTGAGGATCATCCTCTACATTAAAAAGCATTTCCTTTGGGAATAAGTGATATCCATCATGATAAGTTCTAATATAAATATAATCTTTAAATCTTACAGCTCTTTGGCACACATGAGCACATTGCCCTAAAACCAAATAATCTCTTCCTGTATCTTCTCCATTTAAGATACTTTGTGCATAGCTTCTACCATCCCAATAATCTTTCTTTTCCTTATTAAATAACTCAGCTAAAGTTGGTGCCAAATCTAAATTATAATGAAATCCATCATCTCTATAATTTTTCATAGCTCCAGGCCACTTTATTATCATTGGTATTTTAGTAGTTGCATAATCAGCAGTTCCGTGCTCTGCATACATACCAAATTCCCCTATTGCCTCCCCATGGTCTGATGTTATTATAATAGCAAGGTCTTCGTATAATCCTTTATCTTTTAATAATTTAAGTATTTGTCCAATATGAGAATCCATATAGTTTATTCCTGAATCATATTGATCAAAGAATTTTATAAGCTCATCATAATTTTTAATTTCTCCCATATGTTTTGGAAATCTTGGTGATGTATCACTATTATACATTCCTATTTCTCTAGCTCCATGTGGTCCAACTTTATTGTTACGATGTTCATTAAATCTTTCCTCACTTATCCATCTCTTTAAACCATCTCCTTCAAAGGGATTTTCATAAGTATCTGGAGTTCTATACGGAGTATGTGCATCCCAATAGTTTACATGAAGAAACCAGTTATCTTTATCTCCATTATCTTCTATCCATTTTAATACAGTTGGAGTTACTTCTTCTGCTGACTCTGCTCCACATCCACCTACGTTATGAAGCTCATTAAACCCAGCATTAAACCACCACGCACTATGTCTCTCAGCAAAAGTACTTATAGAAGCTGTATGAAACCCTTCACTTCTTAAAAACATAGGAAGGCTATTAAATGCCATTCTATCATTGAAACCTCTATTCTCTCCATCTATTCTGAAATCAGCACAAACTCCTCCATGATTTACAACACCAGTATGTATTCCAAATCTTCCTGACATAAGTGCAGCTCTTGAAGGAAGGCATGGTGCATCTGAGCAATAGTAATTTTCAAAAGTTATGCCCTCCCTTGAAACACTATCTATATTAGGTGATGTATTTCTTTCATATCCATAGCAACCTAAATGATCTGCTCTTAAAGTATCTAAATCTAACATTAATATTCTCATTTTCTCAACCCCTTTAATAAAACGAAAATTTAATTTCTTTAATATATAATTCAACACAACTTCAAAAATTCCTATATAAAATCTCTATTATTATTAAATTCTATAATTATCCTCTTAAATTAATAGTTTCTCATACTTAATTTAAATTTATAAAGAAAAAAGGCATGTATCAAAATATAATAAAAGCTATTTTGATACATGCCCTTTTGAAAAAAACTAATAGTTATATATTTATTATAAAACTAAATTTCTTTAATTTTATTGAATCTTCTTATATGAATTTCAGTACAAATTATAGGACTAACTAAAATTAATATACTCACCACGATATACCCTATATCAGAAATTTCTAAATTAAAAAATCTAATTATCAAAGTGAATATTATTGAGAATATAAACACCCCAATACATGGTTTTAAAATATAATTATTTGCCTCTTCCCATGTTTCTTTATTCCTCATTGCATACTTTAGTTTATATCCTACAAAAAGATTGGGATATTCCTCATAGTCATCATGCAGCTTTTTACAAATAAGCCCAATAATAAACATAACTATTCCCATAAAAATTATAACCAAAAATATTTTCCCCTTTCTTGTTTAAACACCAATACTTAAAAATAAAAAATTGCAATTGCCTTTATATAATACCACTATTTACCACAAATTTCATTGAATAAATTCGCTAAAATTCATCCATTATCCTTTAAATCCATTCATTCCCATTAGTTTTTTGTATATTTCTCATATTTTAACTAATGAGCTATAAAATTAAATAAATAAATTTAATTTTGAATATAAATTTAGATTAAGTAAATAATAATTCATGAAGAAGGTTTATTTCATTCCTTCTTCATAACTACTTACTTTTTAAGCTTATAGGTTTAAGATTTAATAGCCTATCTCTTACGATTATTAAAAGTGTAATTAATTAGTCAATCAACTTTAACTCTCTCAAAATTATTGTCACTTCATTTAATTAAGGAGAATACCTCTCTTTCAAAGAGATTCTTAAACCTATAAGTTTTTTAAAAAAAGAAGAGCTATTCCTCCCACTGAATAGCTCTTCATTTACTCACTCAACAATATATACAATATAAATTAATACTTTATTTTACTTATAAATGTTACCACTCCATCTTCAATTTAACAATGTTCTAAAATTAACAAATTGTTACGTATATTACAGTAATAAATTATTTTTTAACATTATTCTCTTCTAACTTTTAATTTCGTTAAAATATTCATTTTATTTATGTACTCTATTATCCAATTCGATTTCGATAATAGAAATTGGTCATACCACCTTTCAAATAGCTGTTTTTATACCTTTTTATTTTATAAATAACATATTTATTTTCTAAAGATTTAAAAATAAAAAATATTTAAAAATTTTCCTTTTTTATTTTTCTCCTTTATTGTTCATTTGAATAAAAGTACTATCTTTTAAAATATTGTAACTTTTTGAAATACTATAGGTAATAAATTTACTAATTAACAATAAATCTAAACTTTTATTATAAATAAAATTGAAATAGAACTAAAATATTTTATTTTTCTTTTTTTGTACAAGCTTGAAAATTTGATACTATCTATAAACAAAATTATAATTAAATTGTTAATACTTAAAATAAAATATAGGTTTAGGAGAGTGAGATATATGTTAGGTAACATAGTAATTTATCTTAATTATGTTATATTAGTAGCAATTATTGTAGGTGGTATAACCTTAGTGGTTGCAGACTTAAAAAAACATGAACATAAGTAAACATTTAAGTTTTGACGGAATCTCACATATAAAATAATCTATGCATTTAAGTTTTGACAGAAAAAAATCTCTAGCTTATGTAGCTAGAGATTTTTCATTTTAATATACATAATCCTTTTTATAATATATGTTTAATACTAAATTTTATAGATATAAAAAATAAAATTTAACATATAATTTTATATAAATTAACCTTTTTTTATTAATTGTTACAATTTATTCAACATATATTTTAAAATCATTATAATTATATATATAATTCGTTATATATTTTGCAAAATACTGTATATTATGTTAATATATCTTAATATAGTAGTATAATTGAAAGGAGCTATTAAATGAAAATTTTAGTGATTATTCCTGCATATAACGAAGAAAAATCTATTTCTAAAGTTATTATGGATATCTATAATCAAAGAATAAAAAATTTAGATATCTTAGTCATAAATGATGCCTCTAGTGATAATACCAAGTTTGAAGCTCAAAAATTGGGAGTTAATGTTGTAGACTTACCACTAAACTTAGGAATAGGAGGAGCAGTTCAAACAGGTTATATATATGCTTACAATAATAACTATGATATAGCCATTCAATTTGATGGAGATGGTCAACATATGGCAAAATATCTGAATGATATGATAAAAGCCATAATCAATGAAAATTACGATATGGTAGTAGGTTCTAGATTTATAAATAATAGCAATTATAAGCCTAGTATCTATAGAAAATTAGGAATAAACTTCTTTTCATCACTTGTTTCAATTTTAGGTAGAAAAAAAGTTTTTGACACTACATCAGGATATAGAGCTGTAAATAACTCTGTAATTAAGGAGTTTGTAGAATATTATCCTAAAGATTATCCAGAAGTAGAAACACTATCATATATTATTAGAAAAGGTTTTAAAGTTAAAGAAATTCCTGTTGAAATGAACTATAGAGAATCTGGAAAATCCTCTATAACTCCACTAAAATCTATTTACTATATGCTAAAAGTAACTTTTGCAACTATAATTTCACCTGATAAATAAGAAAGGATCATTTTTATGTATTGGTATTGCGTTATAATAGCATTAATATTTTTAATTTTGACAATATTATTTATAAAAAAACGGTTATTAGACATAAGATACACTTTAGTTTGGTTTACTGCTGGAATAAGCATGCTTTTATTATCATTAAATAGTGGTATTTTAGATTATTTTTCAAAAATACTAAATATAATCTATCCACCATCATTGTTATTTTTAATTGGAATTTTATTTTGTTTTATATTAATTTTAAGTTTAATAGTTACAATAACATCCTTACAGATTAAACTCACTAGACTTACACAAGAAATTGCTTTACTAAAAAATGAAAAGGAGAACAAAGAATGATATATCCTTTACTTATATTAAATATTTTACTATTAGTATGTGGACAAACCTTATGGAAAATAGGGTTAAAAAATAAAACTTTAGCTTTTACATTTGATAGCATAATTAATTTAATATTTAACCCATATATTTTGTGTGGGGTACTGCTATACGGTGTAGCTACACTTATTTGGTTATATATACTTTCGAACTCAGATTTATCTTTAGTATATCCATTACAAAGTTTATGCTATGTTTTAGCACTATTTGTTTCTATCTTTATCTTGAATGAAAGTGTCCCTACCAATAGATGGATAGGTGTTGGTTTTATAATATTAGGTTCGTTTTTTATTGGTATTAAATAAGGGGGAGATTCACATTGTTTTCTTTAAAAGAAGAAAGTAAGAAAACTAAATTGATATTATATACTATTATGTTCATATTTTTTATTATAGGAACTTATACTGTAATTAAATATGGAAATAATTATTTGCTAGGTAACTTTAATGAATGGAATAATGACGATGTAAAGTATGTTAGAAGTGCATGGACCCTATTAGATACTGGTAAATTTACATATCATAACGTAAATGATGAAACAGTATTTATAATGCCTGGGTTGCCTTATACTATGGCATTCTTTATGAGTATATTTGGTAAATTTGGAGGTATAACTGCATTTAGAATTTTCCAAGTAGTCCTTATGAGTTTAAGTTTTTCACTAATATTTTTTATTGGAAGATTTCTTTTCAACTCTAAAGTAGGAATTATAAGCTCAATATTAAGCGTTTTATATTTACCTAATCTTTTTACTCCAAATTTACTTCTAACGGAAGTTATATTTTATTTTTTAATATTACTATTGGTATATACAACATTAGTAGCAATAAAGTCAAAGAAAATAAAACATTATATTATAGGCGGTATAGTATGGGGAATAGCAGCATTATTTAGACCTACAGTTGGGGCATATCCTATTGTAGTATTAATTTTATGGATATATAATAACTATAAATTTAAAGATATACTTAAGTTCACTATAATAGTGTCATCAGTATTTTGCTTAGTAATGAGCCCTTGGTGGATAAGAAATTATAAAGAATTCCATAGATTTATTCCTTTTACCTTATCATCTGGAAATCCTATGATACAAGGTTCATATATAAATTATGATACTACTATAGATTTTCATCCTTGGGAGACAACTGATGATGTAATAAAACAAGAAGAGTATTATAAGGATAATTTAGTATATAGATTTAAAAATTATATATTAAAGAAACCACTAACTTATGCAAAATGGTATTTAATAGATAAAACTGTTATTCTTTGGATAAGCCCATTCTACTGGAAACCAGTTTATAATATCCATATAGTTTTTGTTGGAATTTATCACATACTATTATTAACTCTTGGATTTATAGGTATGTATTCAATACATAAAAAATCTAAAAATAACAAACTTGATAAGACAGCAAGAATATTATTTTGGTTATTTATATACTATAGTGTAGTTCATATACCTTATATTACATTTAACAGATATTCTTATCCTATGATATGGATCTTTGTTATATCTTCTGCATTTGTGATAAATAATATAATAACCCAGAAAGCAAGAAAGACCAAAACAGCTATTAAATACTAATAATCCAATTTAGTTTGATAATTATATTAATAAATCCAAATTATATTTAAGGGGGATCTTCTATGGCTTTATTCAGTGTTTTTTCTATATTTTATTTAGTCTTTATCTTAACTATTGGATTTTTAGGAATATATGCACTTATTTTATTGATAAAGGCTTTAAAAATTTATATAAAAAATAATTCTTAATAATTTATATTAAAAAGGAATTATAAATTACCTTTTAAATACTTTAAAGACAAAATAAAAAAGAGTTATATGATTTAAATTAAAAGTCTTTTTAAGTACAAGTTACTTTAACTTTTAATCTCTATATCATATAACTCTTAAACATTTTTAAGTTGTTTACTTTAGAGTATCCTACTCTATTTACTAACCTCTTTGTTAGTGAGGCTTTTTTTATATTAGCCTTTAAAACAACTTAATTAACTTTTGATTCCTCTTTGAACCTTGGTACTTCATAAAGTACCTTACTCACCATTGAGATTTTTACCTGTTTTGGATTTGCTTTCTGCTGTTATTTTTGAATAATCCTAGCTTAAATTACCCAAAAATAAAAGATAGATACTCAGTTTGAATACCTATCTAGGAAAATCTCTACAAGTTAATTGATGAATCTCTATATTTTAATCATACTAATTCAAGCCACCTCATTGTAGCTTACCATTATTAACTTAAACCTAAATTTAAACAAACTAACTCATGAATAGTCAGAAGTTTATTAATATGGCTCTATGCCTCTTCAGTATGATAAAATTTCAATCACTTGCCTCTTTCCCCAGAAAGATAAACTGTTTTGCTTTGAATTAGGCAGGTCTCCTGGCTCATAACTATATCTTCTTAACACCTTCCCATGATTAATCACAGTGGCATATCGTTAAGTCGAAGTCATTTACAGTTGCTGGGGGCAGCTTTAGTTTTACACTAAATTCCCTATTAAGCATCACTGCGCCTATTTCAAAAGTAGATTTTAAATATCTACTCAATTACATTATATAAATAAATCCTTTAATTATCAACTCTTTTTCTTAACAGTAAAATTTATTAAACAAAAATTTACTAATTATAAATTATAATACAAATTTTTCATGTTATATTATTATTAAAACAGATAATATTGGAGGATTTTATGAAAGAAAGAATTAACTTTAAAATTCTTAACCAAGCTGCTTGGATAAGTTTACTTTTAACATTTATAACTCCATATGAGTTAGATTCTTCTGGCTTTAAAACTTGGGGGTATCCAGTAAAATATTTCACGACATATGAATTTCCACAAGATAGTACCATACTCCTATCCTCTACTTCAACTAGCATATTAGGATTAATATCAAACATCCTAATTATATATATTGTCATTAACATATTTATTCTTTTAAAAAAACGCTTTATAAAAGATAAAAGCTAACCTCCTATAAAAATATTTTTCTCAAAATCTTTATAAACAAATCTATTCTTTGTATTAAAAAATTTATAAAATAATATATTTTTATTAAAGGAGGAAATAATTATGTTAGAAATTAGTCCTTTAGAGGATGTTATGTCTTATTTTCATCTAATATTTTTTACTTATATTGTTCTCTTTATTGTTATAACCTTAAACTTTATTAAAGCAATTTATATAAATAAGAAATTAAATCTTAATAATTCTAGTAGAAAAACCCTTCAAATATTTGATTTAAGTATGAATACTTTTTGTGTTTTAGCAATGCTTTCTGGCCATGTATTTCAAGGAGTACTAGCAGATAATAATGCTTTAGGATGGACTACTTGGAATAACAGACTTTTATTAATATCTATTATGAGCCTTATTATTTTTATATTAAATCTAATTGTAGTTTTTAAAAATAATAAAAAGTAAAATCAGCCTGAAACTTTTTTCTTATTAAAATGTTCTTTAATCTATATTTAGAAATAAACATTAATTTAAACATAGTATAATTTATTTGTGCTAACAAACACAGACTATAAAAAATAAAAAGCTATAGTATAGTTTGATTAATAAAAAAATCTACTATACTATAGCTTTTTATTTCCAATATTTGTAATTTATTAGAATTTAAGTTATAATTAATATGTAAACTTAAAAGCATTGGAGGTGCTTATTATTCTGTATTTATCTTTCTTTCTAATAATTGCAATAAGTATTTTCTTAGGTAGAGGAAAAAGCTTAGTAAAACAAAAATTATTTTTAACTTTATCCTCTTTTTTAATATTAATTGGAATAATTACTTCATTTCTAATAAAAAGTATATTTTTAACTAACTTAAGAATCCATAATGAACTTTATGATTATGTAAATCTTGAGTTTATAAATTGGGCCCTTAATAAATTTAATTCTTACTTTAAATGGTCATATTTATATGTCTTTATAGTCTTAGGAATTCTCTTATATAATCTATATACAGATCATAATATAAGGAATAGAGAAAACTTAAAACACTTTAACTATATTTGTGTAACATCTATGGGAGTTATACTAACTGGAGCAATAATCTATTCCTTTAGCTCTATAAATAAAGTTTTTGATATACCATTATATTTAGGGGTAACAGCTTTTTCTCAAATATTTATACTTTATATTCCACTAGTTGCAATGAGACTTTATATAGGAAATCCAGAGGTTGAAAATACAGTATTTGAAGTATAAAAACATTATATTTTTCGTGCATCTAATAAGAATATATTATTTATATATTTAAGCTTAACAATTATCTAATTCTTTATTTATTAAGCATATTGATAAGTATTTATAAAATTTATATTTTTAAAACATAAAAGTCTGTAACAATATATTCTTGCTACAGACTTTTTTGCTTTAATACTTCCTTATCTCTTTAATATTTATACTAATTTAAAACATCCCTATTCTTTTCATTTTTTAATAAGTTAATTATTAAAAGTATTGAAATTATAATAAATACTACATAAGCAATTATTGGAATATATTTAGGAGAATTTATTGTGGTCATATGATTTAGTCCTATATTATCTAAAAACATTATTAAAGCTCCTAAAATAGGCACCTGTATCCCTATTAATGCTACATAGTTTTTAACTTTACTACTTACAAATAATGATACGCTAGTTACCACAAAAGTTATTATATATATAACTAGAATAGTTAACATTATATATTGTCCAAAAGTTAAATCAAACCAAGAAACCATATAATTAAATTTAGAATTTATGCTACAATTCCAAAATTGCAATGTATCATTAGGAATATACATTAAAAATAGAATTATTAACTCCAAAGTACTTATACCAAAGGCAGTTATTATGGCTGAAATAACTTTTTTACTTCCTATCTTTCTTCCAGTTTTTGATGAATACTGAAGAAGATTTACTTTATTTTTTTCATCCCTTAAAAATATTGGTGATATTATAAAAGCTAAGGTCACCACAACAAGTATTGAAAAATTAGTTATTAAGGAATCATAATTCGAAAAAGTAACGTAACTTAAAATAGATTTTGGTTGCTCACCTTTTTCAAGTTCTTCTAACCTTTTGTACCTATTGGTTTCACTACTATATAATTCATAGTGTCTATTTAAATAATCTTCATATGACGCTATTAAAGACTCTCTAGAGTCCATTTCCCAAAACAGATCTACCTTATACTTAAAATATATTTTTGAATTAAGCTCCTCAACCTTTTCATCAGTTTTTCCATTATTTAACCTTCCACTTAACTCTCTATATGATTTTATTCCAAGTTCTTGTGCATCTTTATCTCCCTTTAAATATTCATCTGCTTCTTTTTCTCTTAAAGCTGATTTTTCCTTAAAATCTTCAAACTCCTTTTCATCCATTGTTATTCCATAGTCTTTAAGCATTTCTACGCTTAAATTAAAATCTGGTGTTTCTGAACCATTTGGAAAAACTTCTATCCAAAAACTTATAAATATTTTCCATATTATGAAAACTATTAATCCAAGAATCAATAGACTCTTTAAATTGAAAAGTTTCTTTATTTCATTAATTATTATTCTCATGTTTTACCTCTTCACTTAAATTAATATTTTCCCCTTATAATATATCTACCTTCTTAAATCTTTTTATTAAAATTAAAGAAATTATAGTTACAATAATTCCATTGCTTATTAATGTTCCTTCTATATAATATTTTGAAGTTAACAGTGCTCCAGCCTCTGCAAACCATTTTTGTGGATTTAAGGTTAAAATAAATATGTTAAAATATGACCATATAACTAATTTTGAACTCATACTAAATACTCCTGGCAGCATATATAATCCTCCAAAAAGTATAAAGAAGGCAAAAAAAGCTTTATAACTACTCTTTAGGAAAAGACATAAGGATAAACTTATTCCCCCTAAAATAAGTGATATTATTAAAACAACTCCTATGGAAAGAAGTAAGTTTTGTAAAACTGTAAGGTTATACCAAGATATATGAGGACCTAACTCCCAATTTAAAGCACTACTAATTGGAACATTCCAAATCTTACTATAATCAAACACACTAAAATATACAATTAGAGTAATTCCTAAGATTATTATTGCAGCTAGTATCGAATAAATAAGTCCAACTATAGCCTTATCCTTAATAAGATTACGCCCTCTTTTTGTAGTAGAAACTAATCCTAGAGTTTTATTTTCTCTTTCATAATTTACTAAAAAACATACTCCTAATACTATAAGTATCATAATTTCAATTAAGCAGGCTCCAATTACTTTTTTATATAATAAATTTTGAGTTCTATAATTTACTCCAAAGAAGAATAAATTTTTATGTTCTCCATTACTTTTTAACTCTTTAAGTCTTACCCCTAAATCTTCATAATTTTTTCTAACTAAATTAGCAGCTTCTCCTTTAACTCCATAATCGTCTATTGTGTCTCCAGCCATTTTCTCAGAATCTAAACTCTCTATTCTGTGTATAAACTCTGGAATTACATTTTTATATAAATTAATTGTACTTAACTGATTTATTAAATCCATATCCTCCTTTGAAAATACTTTTTCCCCATAAATCCACTTATCTAAATCCTTATCAGCTAAAAATCCATCCATAGATTCAAAGGTTTTGTAAAGTTTTCTTTCTGTAAGCTCATTTAAATCCTTCATCTTCTCATCATACATATTTTCTAACTTTTTAAACATGTCCTCGTCTACTTTATATCCAACCTGACTTATCAGCTTATTAGTTTCATCTAATCCCCCTTTTATGTAGGAATTATCATTAATTAAAATAAAATTGTATATTAAGAAAATACCTGTAAGAACTATTAACACTGGATTTCTAAAAAGTTTTTCCCATTCACCCTTTTTAATACTCATAAAATTATCCTTCCAACTCCTCATCTCTATATTGATAAAGGAATACATCCTCTATATTAGGATTAACCCTAACCCATTTTTCATCATTATTCCCCTGGCTTATGAACCTAGCTTTCATTATTCCACCATCTTGCTTTTCTGATAATAAAATATATTTCTTTCTAAACTCTTTACTCTCCTCAAAGGTCATTGAGGTTTCATAAACCATACCCTCTAAAGTGCTACATATATTTTCTATGGAATCCTTATATAAAATCTTATGATCCTTAATCATAATTACCTCATTAGAAATAAACTCAATATCTGAAACTATATGAGTTGAGATTATTACTATTCTATCTCTTGATAAATCACTTAGTAAATTTCTAAATCTAACTCTTTCCTTAGGATCTAACCCTGCTGTTGGCTCATCTAAAATTAGTATCTTAGGATCATTTAACAAAGCTTGAGCTATTCCAACCCTTTGAATCATTCCTCCTGAAAAACCCTTCATCTTTTTATTCTCAACATTTTCTAAGGAAACAACTTTTAATACCTCTTTTACTTTTTCTACTGCATCTTCCTTTTTTATTCCCTTTAAAGCTGCTAAATATAGCAAAAACTTTCTTGGTGTATAATTTCTATAATATCCAAAGTCCTGAGGTAAATAACCTATAATATCCCTATACTCTCCATCTAATGAAACTATATCTGTACCCTTATAAAGTATTTCTCCACTGGTTGGAAAAATTAATGTGGTTAATAGTTTAATTAAAGTTGTCTTTCCTGCCCCATTAGGAGCTAAAAGTGCATATATCCCATTATTAAACTCTAAATTGATATCCCTAAGGGCACAAAAACTCCCATATTTCTTACTTACATTATTAACAACTAACATAAAATTTCTCTCCTTTTTTTATACCTATAATCTATTAATTCCTTCAAATTCTTCACATATAGAAATATACATACAATTGAAATTACTATGTGAACATATATTGGAACTTCCATTAAAAAATCTAAATAATACTCCTCATTTCCTAAACTTAAAAGTAAGTTTCCTAAAATCCACCCTACTATAATAAATGCCTTTGAAAATACACTTTTAAACCTCATTAGTGCATATATAAAGACTGTTGAAAATAGAAATAAACCTGTAACTGACAATATTATTAGCCTTAAGACATTTAAATCTTTATTTGATATACTCATAAAAACTATAAGAACTGTGTTTATTAAAATGCTTCCAAGGCTAAATATAAACATTCTTAAAGCTGAAAGTTGATACAAATTATATTTGCAAGTCATTTCTAACTGAAAAACACCCTTTGTTTTTGAATTATAAAATGAGAATAAAATCACACTAAGATAAAGTATTGGTGAAGATATAAATATAAATTTATATAAACTTTCTACCTCTCTATTATTTAAACTAGTCATTGAAAAAAATAATACAAGCATTCCAGATAGCAATATAATTACTAGTTCAGTTTTATCATGAAATATATTATTAAAGCCTAATTCTTTAAAAGCATTTCTTAAGTAAGCGAAAAATGTTAATTTAGGTTTAACTCCTTCATTAAGTATTTCATCTAACTCCCCTAAATTTAATTCTGGAACTTCTATTTCTAAATCTATATTCTCAATATTAAACTCCTCTTTTTCTCTGTTCATTCTTCTTCACCTCCAATATCTTCTTTATCTTTTTAATACTTGAATAATATTTAGTTTTAACTGTAGACTCTGACATATCAATTAGAGAAGCAATCTCTAAAAATGTCATTCCTCCAAATATCTTCAGTCTTAAAATTTGCTGAATGCTTGTATTTAAAGTATTAATAATCTCTAATATCTCCTTAGCATCCTCCTTAAGCTGAAATGATTCTTCCAAATCATTTTCATAGCCTACTAATCCTTCCTCAAATTCATCTACAACAGTAACATATTTATAGTATGTAGACCTGTAATTATCGATTATCTTGTTACTGGCTATTTTATAAAGCCATGTCCTAAAGGAAGCTTTTTCATCATCAAATCCCCCTAAGGATTTAAGCATAGAAATAAATATTTCTTGAGTTAAATCCTTAGATAACTCCTCATTAGATGTTTGCTTAAAAACATAAGCAAATATCTCCTTATAATAAAACTTAACAATTTCACCAGCTGCTTTTTTATCATTATTCTTTTTTACAAGGGTTATTAATTTCTTCTCATTAATTCGTCTCACCCCACCATCTTCCGTAAAATTAATCCTAAACTTTAATAACCAAAAATTATATATAATTTTCTCTTGAATATCTTTACACTTATTTATTCGTAATAGACAAGGGAATAGTTTTACTTTTTTAGAAAAATTTTATAAAAAATTTCTCTAAATCATATATTAACTTTTTTCTCTAAATAAAAATAGAGATAACCCTTGAGTTATCTCTACTTATTTAAGAAATTTTTATCCCTTAACTATAAATATAGTCAACTAATTAAAAAAACATCATAAATATTCCAAGTAAAACTGAAATTGTTACAAATATATAGGGAATATTTGTTTCCCCTAATTTTTTTAACTTTAATAATAATTGCAATTATTGATATAGATCCAAATAACCAAGCTATAATTTGTTGTCCTATATAATTTGTTGGTAAACTAGTTGCATTAAGGCAAGCTATAAGCATTGACCATATAACTAAAAAATAAAATACTACATTTTTTAGTTTTCTGTTTTTTAAGAAAAAAAGCAAAGAAATTCCTAATATACCTACTACCAATATAAATACAGATAATACCAATAAAAATACAAGCGCCATATTTTTTCCCTCCTTTAATAAGGTTTTTCTATACTTTTATACTATACTGAAGTTGTTAAAACAATTATGAAGTTCATTTATAATCTATTCAAATATTAACCTATACTTTTAATTAATACCATAAATATTCACTTAAATTTCCTTAAATTTTATCAATTAATTAAAAAACAGTGTATAATGTATTTATAATATATGGTATATCTTACATAAATATCATATACAACTAAAGTTAAAGACATTAAAGTAATCTATAATCTTAAATTAAGATACTTTAATTAATATAAACTACTTAAGGAGATGTTCTTATGAAAGTTTGTCCTAATTGTAAAGAAAACTTTCCATATATGGATTTAATGGTTGCATTATGGGGATTTGCTGGTTGTGGGTATATCAAATGTAAAAATTGTAATACTCAATACAAGGTTACAAAAAATTCCAAAGCATTCATTGCCTTATTAGCCTTATTCCCTTATTTTATAGAAGGCTATCTATTTTCTTTTGATATTTTTTATTACATTATTTATCTAATTATTATTGTTCCCTTATCTCCATTTATGATTAAACTAAAAGAAAATAATGATAATGAGAAGTATATAAAACTTTAATTTATATATTGCAATAATAAGCTAATTTTTAAAATAATAAAATAATTATACTTTATAAATTAAACATATAATTTTTATATTAAATTACATAAGTTTTAAAATTAAGGCTATAAATTTAGAGAGGTTATGAAATGAGAATACTAGATGATATAACTAAATTTATTTTTGTTTGTGATGAACCAAAGCCTTGTGACTTAATCTTTATACCAGGTTCATCTAAATACGAAATAAGTGAAAAGGCTAGTTTATTATATAAACAAGGATTAGCAAAATATGTACTTCCTTCAGGCAAGTTTTCTTGTAAACTAGAAAAATTCCCAAATGAAAAAATAATAAATAAAAAGTATGCTGGTAAATATGAATCTGATTGGGAATTCTGTAAGGAAGTTTTATTTAGAAATGATGTTCCATTAGAATCCATTTTAGTTGAAAATAAATCAACTAATACCTCTGAAAACGCCTTTTTCTCAAGGAAAGTTACAGATGATTTAAATATAGAAGTTAAAAGTGCTATATTATGTTGCCAAGCCTTTCATGCCAGAAGGGCTTTAATTACTTACTCTTTAGCGTATCCTGATACACAATTTTATGTTGTTCCAGTAGAAACTCAAGGAATTTCTAAGAATAACTGGCATAAATCTGATTACGGCATAAATAGAGTTCTTGGTGAGCTAAGAAAATGTGGCTCTTATTTTGAAGAATATATAAAAGATTTAAATAAAAATGTATAAAATTAACGCCTTACTTTTAAGCTTATTAAATTTAATATATTAAAAGGAGTTTTTATATGTTTTCTAAAAAAGAAAAAAGATTTGAAAATAAGTTTATAGAAAACTTAGATTTTGGAACAATAATTGTCTTAGTGGATAAAAAAACTGGAGTAAATTATCTTTTAGCTCAAGGTCCAGATGGCTGCGGTTTAACCCCTTTACTAGATTCTAAAGGAAATGTAGTTGTGGAAAAATAATGAGATTAATTCTTTAAACAATACTATATGAAAACCACTTTAAATTAATATTCACTTAAAATATAGAGTATAAAAAGAGATATCATATATTTTGATATCTCTTTTTTATTGATTTTACTATTTAATTAATGATATTTTTATTAATTTTCCTTTAAAGTGAAGAAATTAAGATTAATTTATAATGATTAGTTATCCTATCTATTTTCTTCTAATTACTTTTTTGTAAAAAATCATTGCTACACCTATTCCAATAGCTATAACTCCAACTATTACAATAACTATTCTTCCTCCCACTGAGCCAGTATTAGGTAAGAAACCTGAGTGTTTAACCTTAACTTTACATGTAGCTTTAAAGCCACCATCCTTAGTTGTTACTGTTATTTCAGCTTCTCCTGATGATTTAGCCTCTATATTTCCATTCTCATCAACTGATACAACCTTTGGATTACTTGTTGTCCAAGTAACATCCTTATTTGTTGCATCTTTTGGACTTATTTCAGCCTTTAAAACGTATTTTTCACCTTTTTTAAGGTTTAAATCTTTCTTATTTAATTTGACACCAGTTACCTTAATTTCTTCTGGTGAAGTGGCTTCTTTTTCATTTACCTTAACATTAATTTCCTTAGTTTTTGACGCCCCTTCACTATCTGTTACTTCGTAAATTACTTTATAATCTCCAGCCTTTTCTGTGTCCACATTATTTTCTATAACCTTAATATCCTTTGTTATATCTCCATCTTCTTTATCCTCTGCTGTTATACCCTCCATTGGATCAAATTTATCCCCAACTGTTAATGTAACATCTTTAGCATTTATTTCTGGAGCATTATTTATAACTGAAGGTGATAGACTATCACTTTTAAGAGCTAATATAGCAGTTCCTCCATCTTCCCTTGAAGGGGCTTTTACAGTTACCTTTCCATCTTTGCCTATTGAATATTCATTTCCACTATATAAGTCTTTAACCTTATCTCCTTCTTTGAAATTTGTTTTAAAACTTATATCTTTACATTCATTTTTAGTGTTTAATACAACAAATAGGTTTTGTCCATTTGTAATATTTTTCTCTTCATTATTTTCACTTAAATTCATAGGAGTAATTTCTTTTCCATTATAGCTTCTTAATACTACTGAATATCCTTCTTCATTGTTTCCTGCAATAGTTTTTCTATTTCCCTTTGAAAATACCTTAGAGTATTCTTTTCTTATATTAAGAAGTTTTTCATAATGATCATGAACCTTTTTATACTTAGGATCATTTAATCTTTCAAAATCCATATCATATCTATTTTGATCTCCTTGTTCAAAGCCATTCCATCCTGACATTCCAAGTTCTTCTCCATAGTATATAACAGGGATACCCTTATCTGTTATTTGAAGAGAAGCAGCAAGCATTTGTTTGCCTAAGTCATCTCCTACAGTCTTTAAGAATCCATCTTCATCATGACTACTTAAGAATTGTCCAATTAAATTGGTATTGCTTATTTTACTTGCCCTATCATCTAAATAAGCTGAAGCTCCCTCAATATTTCCATTTACAAATTCTCTTGCTTTTCCTTTATAACCAAAGTCTAATAAAGCATCCATTTGTCCATTTTGAAGTTGTCCTCCATCGTTATTTATATCAGCTCCAAAATATTCACCAATAGTTTTAAAGCTTGGGTTTATTTCTGTTAATTTATTTTTAAATGCCTTCCAAGTTGTATTATCAACATGCTTAACCGTATCAACTCTAAAATAATCAATAGTATTTCCTTTTTCAGTCTTTGATCTTTCAATCCATCCTGTTTGCCACTCTATTAATTTTTCTCTTACTTCTGGATCCTCTGTTTTAAAATCTGGAAGTCCTGCTGACTCTTGAGTTATAAAATCATTTCCTGGATTCTCTCTAAACATACCTTTAAACTTAGCTCTATCTCCCTCTGTTGGATAGTTATTAACTCCACTGTTAGCATCCGAATTATTCATTCCATATCCAGCATGATTTAAAACAACATCAACCATTATTTTTATTCCACTATCATGTGCTGTATCTATTAATGTTTTTAAGTCATCCATAGTTCCTAAATGTGGATCTAATTTTTCAAAATCCTTAGCCCAGTAACCATGATATGAGTATTGAGTTTTTCCTTGAGAGAACATTTGATTAAAATCAGTATTCTCAACAATAGGAGTTATCCATATTGTGTTTATTCCAAGTTCTTTTAAATATGGAATCTTATCTGTTAATCCTTTTAAATCTCCTCCATGATAAGTATATGGATTCTTCTTATCATAGTTGTTTCCATGAGGATCATCATTATTCTTATCTCCATTAAAGAATCTATCTGTTACTGTAAAGTAAATTCTAGACTCATCAAAGCCAAAATCTAAAGGTCCAACTCCAACCTTTGATTTAACAGTTAAAATTCCTTTTGCTTTATGATTTTCACCATTTTTATCAACTATTGTAACTGGTATTTCTTTTTCTCCAGCTACTACATTATCATTTATTCCAATGCTTTGGCTTAATGAATTATCCTTTAATAAATTCAAATCCATTAACACCTTATTAGGGCCACCTACATTTGTAAGGTCCATATAAACTTCTTTTATATTTTCTTTTTTAGCATCACTTCCACTTAATTTAAGATTTACAAGGGCATTTTCATCATAGTTAACCTGATTATTTTTGAAAGTAACCTCTCCATTTATTTTTAATGGAGAATATTCTATTGTTTGTTTTTCAGTTTCAACTGTTTTACCATCCTTAGTAACTAAAAAACTATATTCATAAGTTCCTGGTTTTATATCTTTTAATGAATATGCAAAGAACTCATTTTGTGAATTATAATCCATGTCATAAGTCTTTGTATCCTTAAATAATACCCCTGGTGAAGTAACCTTAACTTGAACCTTGTCTATGGAAGATTGATTACTCTCTTCATATAAAGCTTCATCTCTATATTTAAAGTTAATATTTCCTTCTTGTATTTCAGCATTTTTTATAGCTGGAACTTGGAAGAACTCTCCCACTCCACTCTTAACAGTTACCTTTGTTACATTCATTGATGGATCTATTTTTATATATCTGTCTGATTCATATGGATCTTTTTCATCCCATCCAGTACCCTTTCTTAAAACAAATCCAACCTGAGTTACATCTGGTGCTATTTCAAACTTAGATACTGCTTTTCCATCTTTTATTTGAGTAAAGTTTTGTTGACCATCATTTACCCCTGTTTGCCAAGTCCAAATATTCCATCCATCATAGTTTTTATCATCTCTAACATAAGTGAATTCTATATATTTTTTAGTATATTTTTTAACTTCTATTTCCTTAGTAGCCTTAGCCTTTCCACTCTTAGCTGTTATTTTAACCTTTCCTTCACTAATTCCTTGAACCACTCCTAGAGTTGATACTTTAGCTATGCTTTCATCTGAAGAGGACCACTCTATGTTTGCCCCTGAGATTATTTGTCCAAATTGATCCTTAACAATTCCATTAAGTTGAATATCCTTCCCTGTATAAACTTGATTTGGACCATCTAATTCTAAAGAGCTTGGAATAAGATGAACAACCTCTACTTCTACGTCCTTAGTTAAACTTCCAGAGCTTAAAGTTATAATTGACTTTCCTTCTTTTAAAGCAGTTACTTTTCCATTATTTGAATCAACCTTTATTACTGAGTCATCTGAAATATTCCATTTTATTTCTGCATTAGGAATTATTCTTCCATTTTGGTCTTTAACTACTGCCTTTAAGAAACTTGAAGCTCCTATATCTAGTTTTAAGCTTGAAGGAGTAACATCTATGGATGTTGGAGTTTGTGCTTCTCCTTCTACGCTTTCATCATAAAGAACCTTAGCTGATAAAGGTGCAACCTTTACTGAATTTACTCCCTTAAGAGATTCTAAGACACTTGTTCCGGCCTTGTGTTCATTTACTACCACATTCCAATCGCCTTCATGTGGAAGAGAAATTTCCTTCTCAGCATTATTTCCATTGTAAACTACCACTATATTATTCCATGAATCTCCATTAGCAAAATTTTTAAGTTGGAATACAACTATATTATCATTAGCTTTAGTTACTATTAAATTACTTTCAATAGCAGCCTTTATATCCATTCTAAAGGCTGGATGTGATTTTCTTAAAGATATTAATCCTTGATAATAATCAAATACTCCACTAAACTTTTCTTTATTTTGCCAGTTTATTTGATTTATAGCATCTGGACTCTTATAGCTATTGTGATCTCCATATTTACTTCTTAAGAATTCATCTCCAGCTTGGAAGAATGGAATTCCTTGTGAAGTCATTGTAATAGCAGTTGTTAATATACTTCTTCTTACATATTCATTATCTAAAGGATTAGTTTCTGTTATTACACTATATGGTTTAGCTTTCTTTTCAACAGCCTCTTGAACTGAAGAATAATTATTATCATCTTCCCCTGTTAAAACTCCATCTCTCATTTCTAAGAAACCTGCAGCTTTTTCCTTGCCTGCTGCCTTTATAATCTTATCCCAAAGATTTAAATTATCATGAGCAGTTACATAGTTTATTGTTTCACTTGGACTATCAGTAAAATCATCAACTGATCCTTTAACCCCAGCTACTATAGCTCCTTCTTTACCACTAGCTCCAGTGGCAAATCCTTGTCCTGCTCCATCACTATCACCTTTTATAGCGTTTCTAAAATTATCATTAAATACGGCAAATCCCTTACCTTTTTGGCTCCCCTTTAAAGTTTGTTGTTCTTGTGGAAGTACACTTCCTCCAGCTTGCCATGGTTCACCATATATTATTAAACTTGGATCAATTTCATTTCTTAACTCAGTTGTTAGTTCACTCATAGTTTTTGTATCTATTAATCCCATTAAATCGAATCTAAATCCATCAACATCATATTCTTTAGCTAAATACTTAACAGAATCTTTTATATATTTTCTAACCATAGGTCTTTCTGTTGCAACTTCATTACCACATCCTGATCCATTAGTGTATTTACCTTCATCATTAGTTCTATAAAAATATCCTGGTACAACTGGATCAAAAGGTGAATTTTGCCCTATTCCATAAGTATGATTATAAACTACATCCATAACTACTCTTATTCCATTTTTATGAAGAGCTTGTACCATATCTTTAAATTCTCTTACTCTTGATTTTGGATCTTCAGCATTTGTTGAATATGATCCCTCTAAGGAATTATAATTTTGAGGATCATATCCCCAGTTAAATTGAGGTTTATTGCTTACTTCATTAACTGAAGCATAATCAAAAGATGGTAATAAATGAACTGTTGTTATCCCTAACTCTTTTAAATGATCTATTCCTGTTTTAACATCAGTTCCTGGAACCTTTGTTCCTTCCTCTGCTATACCTTCAAATTTACCTTTATTCTTTATTCCTGAATCTTTAGATATTGAAAAATCTCTAACATGCATTTCGTATAAAATTGAATCTGTAGGATTTAACATAGGAGGTTTCTTTACACTTCCCCATGCTGATGGATTTGTAGATGAAAAATCAATTATAGCCCCTCTTTGGCCATTAGCTGAAACAACCTTTGCATATGGATCTATAGCATAATTTGTTTTTCCATCTGCGAAGCTTACTTTGTACATATAGTACTTACCTTCTAAGTTTTCATCTACTTTTAGGCTCCAAACTCCTTTATCCTCCTTCTTCATAGAAATTTCTCTTCCACCAGTATTATCTGTTACTTTTCCATTTTCATCATAAGTTCCCTCATTATCATATAATACTAAGCTAACATCCTTAGCTGTTGGTGCCCATAATTTAAATGTTGAAGAATCTTTTTTGTAAGTTACCCCTAAGTCATCTCCATTATAGAAATATTCTGGATCATCTAAGATTTTTCTCATAGTAACCTTAGTTGCTCTAAAGTTATTACTGTTAACTTCATAATCATGACTTGGATCAATTTCTGGAGTACTAAAGAATCCTTTCTTTAAAGTTAATTTAACTTTATTATCAGATACTTTAATTGCACTTGTTTTAATTTCCTTATTATCAGTCTTATCAATTAATTTGAAAGAATCTAATTCTGAATCCTCTATATTTCCAGCAGAAGTAACTAAAAGGTCTGTTTTACGATCCATTAAGGCAGATACTAATTTAGGTGAGGTATCTACATCTTTCTTATCATAATAAATATTTTCATCCCCTTGTATTAGCCATACCTCTACATTATTTCCATTCTTAACTTCTATGGTTCTATCATGTCCAACATCTTTATCTTCCCAATTTCCTTTTCTAATAAGGAAGTTTAATTTATCAGATGGGAATTTATAGACCGCTCTTGTAAAGCCTTTTTCAGCTTCATCTTTTTTATTGAAGTCATAACCTTTTCCTTCTCCACCTGTTTGCCATAACCATAAATTCCAATTATCATAATTACCATCAAATCTATAATAATTTATTGTATAGGTATACATTTGAGATAAAATAGTAAGTTCTTTACTAACTGCGTATTTTCCATCAGTAGCTTTAATCTTTATTTTCTTACTGGAATCTACATCCTTAGAAACTTTTAAAGTATTTTCTTCAATAGATACTCCACTTACTGGCTCCTCTAAAGACCAATTAACATTAGTTTCTTTTTTATTACCTTCAGTGTCATAGATATATGCAACTAACTTTGCATTGCTACCTACTTCAACACTTGATTCTCCACCTATTTCTAAGCCTGGCATATTTAATACTGAGTTTCCATTAGCCATAGCCTTATTAGATGGGTCTGTAAATGAATTATCCCAATTATCCTTATTAGGTTTAAACTTATATTCATAAACTCCACCAGTTAAAGGTATTGTTACTTTAAATACACCATCTTCTCCCTTTTTCATTTCAATTTGCTTACTTGTATCCCAAGATACCATAGATCCTATAAGATACAAGCTATCCCCATTAAACTTAGCACTAAAAGTTACTGTTCCATCCTCATTTACTACAGGACTTTTTACTGAATCTGGCTTGTTTTCACTTTCTCCTTGATTTCCACCATTATTATCTTCACCTTTATTTTCATCACCTTTTATTCCTAATGCCTCATTTATTTCTTTGGTGTTATTTATTGAATCATATATTTTATTATTTTTTAAATCTGCTACAAAGATAACATTTCTGTCCTCTGGCATATTTAAAGTAACATTTCCTTGAGATGGTATTCCTCCATTATCCCAAGAATGATTTACAAGGCCTTTATACTCATAAGTTCCTTTTTTCATTATCTTAGAATATAAAACTCTATTTTCATCAAGATTATACATTTCAAAATCTTTGTTATTTACATCCCAATCTCCATTTCCTTCTCTAACTGTTCCTATTAGAGAAACTGTATTAGAAAGACTTGGATTATTTATTGAATCCTTAACATAATTATCTAAATAATTGCTTAGAATAGTTATGTTTTTAGTACCCTTTGGAATTACTACCTTAGCATTTTCTGCTACTTCACCATTATTCCACTCTCCATTATATGCAACTTTGTATTCTAAACTTATATCTTTTCCTTGTGCACTCTCTTTTATAGTGAAAGTCTTTTTATACATCCCTCCACCTATATAATCAAGTTTCTCGGTATCGTTACCAGGATTCCAATCAGAAGCCCCATCAATTATATCCTTTATATTACCTGCTAAAATAGCCTTAGTTTTAAATTGATCAGGATTATTTATTGAATCATATACCTTTTTATTTTTATAATCCAACCTAAATATTACCTCTGAATCTTTTGATAAATTCAAAGCTATGTTTTGACCATTATTACCATAGCTCTCATCCCAAGTTCCATTCATGGCAATTTTATAATTATAATTTCCTGCCTTTAACTTTAAAGTGCCTTCATATAAACCATTTTTATACTTTTTCAACACTCCTTTCATATTTGTGGGATCCCAGTCGGAACCGTTTCCATTAACTTGTAAAAAATCTCCCACAACTACAGCAAAAGCTTCACTCTCATTCTTAACTAAAGTCTTTTCATTTGCTTTAGCATTATTATTTTTTACTTCAGCCATTACTGGCATATGAGGTAAAAAACTAAATAAGAATGTTAATAAAACTAGCATAGAAATAGACTTAATTTTTTTACTACTATTCACTTGATAAACCCCTTTCTTATTTAAATTTTAATAATATATTTTAATATTAACATTTCTATAATAACGTTTTCAATATTTTTAGAAATTTTGTAACATCATACAAAAGCAACTAAATTAAGTTTATATTTTAAATATACTTTTATTGATTGTTTTTCAAAATATACATATTTGCTTTTCCATTTTATATATTTTAAATAAATATATATTATTAAATATTGCTTTTATTCAACAAACTTATTCCCATATAAAAGAAAAAATGGTATATTATTTTAGAAATCAAAACTATTTTATAAAATTATATATATTGATTGAAAAATTTAAATCTTAAAAGCATATTTAGTGAACACACTAAAATCTATGGTAAATATAAAAAGTCGATAAATCCCTTTAAAATATAAAGACTTTATTGGTTATTTTAATATAAAACTATTAACAAATTACAAAGTATCATAATTTAAACTTTAAAAATAAAAATTACAAATAAATTAATAAGGGGGAGAATACAATTAAGATAATAAGAAGATTAATAATTTTAGTTTGTTTAATTATTCTTTGTTTTATAGGCTTTACCTGCTTACCTAAAAGCAAATATTATTTTAAAGATATAAGATCACTTGTTAATGAAGGCAAAGCTGAAGTAATAGAAGTAAATCAAAAGATAAAAATAGATGATGATTACTTAATAATAAAAAGAATTATTAATACTGAAGATGAGTCATATATTAGATATAAACAAGTCAGAACTACTCTAGGCTGGTCTTTCTCAGAAAGTATCTTTAGAATATTTGATAATAATGGAGAAGAATATATAAAAACAGCTATAAGCTCTTCTACAAGTTTTTGGGTAAAAGAAGGATTAATACTACTTGATAAAAAGATCAAGGAAGACGTAAAATATTTAATTATTAAAATTGACTGGTATGATAGACAAAATAAAATAAAAATTCCACTTAACAAAGAAGGTGAAGCTAATGAAAATTTATAAAAAATATAGTGCTATTATAGAATGGTTTTTGGCAATAATACTTATCCTCATTTGTTCTAAAATAATTTTCCCTGGAAGCTTCACTCCTCTAAAAGCACATGAGCAATCAGAAAAGTCAGTTTATTATGGCCCTTCAAATATAATCAAAACTATAGACTTAGGTAAAGAAAAAATATATCTATGTAAATATAAGGATTGGTTTTCAATAGATGTTATTAGAAAAGGGCTAATTAAGTGGCATCCAGTTAATTATCCAGCTGGATATCCAATAGACTACTCTAAGCAAGTAACTTTTAATACTTATACTTCAAAGCCTACAAAAAACTCTGAACCTATAGCTAAAATATACGGTTATGTAAATGACCCTCAAATAAAAAATATTGTATTAGAGGATAATAATAAAAAAATCATTTCAAATTATGAGTTGGATAAAAATAAAATGTTTATTCTTACTTCACATACAAATAATGAAAAAAATAAAGCTAACTATATAAAAGGCTTAGATACTAATGGAAATATTATATACGAAGAAGAGCTTAAATACTTTTAACCTAAATAAAACAGGTTGCTAATATTTAGCATCCTGTTTTATTTTTATCCATTAAAGATTATTAACTATTTAATATCCTAATTAAAATTCATCTTAATTATTTATTGTAATAAAGTAATATTTTTCTATAAATCCAATTCCATTCTTATATTTCTTTTTTGCATTCCCAAAGATTCATAAAATTTAATAGCCTCTTTATTAAATCCCCAGACAACTAATTGTAATGTATTTACTTCTTCTTTCTTCACAAAACTCACAATATACTCGAATAAAAATTTACCTATTCCACTTTTACGATAATTTTCCTTAACGCAAAAAGTATCAATTAAGGCAGTTTTTACTGGAGTAAGTATTGGTATGTTTCTAGTCCCTATTATTTGTATAAGACTAAAAGCTACAACCTCTTTACTTTCTCTTTCCTGAACCAAAAACACCTTGTATCTATCATCACCTAGAATTTCTTTAAATTCCTCCTCTGATAAAGGTTTGTCAGTTTCATTGTACACATCTGGTCTATTTTTAACATGTAAATCATGTACCTCTCTAATAATTTCATTTATCACCTTGTAATCTTCTGTGTCTGCAAATCTTACTTTATATTTCATTTTATCCCCCTGTTTTACCTTTATTTATTTCTGAAATTATCTAGTTTATTATAATTTTAATTTACTTCATATTAAACTTAAAATAAGTATTAATAACCTACTCTTTTAAATAATATTTAATTATTTATCATGTATATTAAAACTATTTATTTTTAAGTATCAAGGCTTGCTTTATTGCCCACGCTTGATGCTCTAAAAGTAACTTTTCATAAGCCTCTTCAAATTCCAACCATACTAATTCATGATCTTCTTCTATTGGTTCTGAAACTTTCCCAACTAATTCAGCTAAATAAAAATTCCCAATACTATGCATATAGTATTTTAAAGTATCAGACCATCTATATAAATCACCACTACATATAAAATCTTTTACCTCTACTGAAATTCCGACTTCCTCTAAACATTCCCTCTTTATACACTCCTCATCAGTTTCTCCACTTTCTACACCACCACCAAGCAGAAAGTATCCTGTACTAGTTTTAGCAACTGCAACTTTATTTTCTTTAGAGAATATAATTGCATACGCACCTATCCTATCAATATAGTTTATTCCTTCTGTTTTATTTCCAAATGATTTTCTTATCATTAAGTATCACCTCTCATAAACCTTAATTTTATCCTTTAAGTTTTTTTCTAAACTACTACAATTCCACTTTAAATATTTTCCATATATGTTTATATAATATAATCATACAAATTAGTTTTATATTTTTCAAATATAAAGAAGAGATTTATAAATAAAAGTGCTAATATTTAAATCATGGTATATGTTTTTCCTTTATTATAATAAGTTTGACAATTAAAATTCTAACTGTTAACATGATAATAATGAGGTGATTATATGAATAATAATACTATTTATACAAACTTAGTTAGCACTATTGCTAGAAAATTAAAGTTTTCAGCAGATAAAAAGATTAATAATTTAGGATTAAATTCTCAACAAGGTAGAGTTATACAGTATATTTATGAACATCAAGATGAAGGACTAATACAAAAGGACTTAGCAAATGTATTTGGAAGAACTACAGCAAGTATTACAAGTATGCTAAAAGGCTTAGAAAAAAACGGATACATCAGAAGAGAAATCCCCTCTAATAATGAAAGACAAAAGAACATATATGTAGAAAAAAAAGGTATAGATCTTATAGAAACATTCAATAAGAATTTTCTTGAAATTGAAGAGGATTTAACTTCTTCACTTACAGAAGAGGAAAAAGAAACTTTTCTAAAAATACTTACTAAGATTAATACTAACTTAAATTAAAGTGGTGATTTAAATAAATAATCATCACTTTTTTTATTTAAATCAGTTGACATATTTATTTTTTAAGAATATAATCAATTCATAAATTAGAATTCTAACTATTAGATATTTTATAATAAATTTTCTAATATTAAATAAATTTAAATTCATATTAAACTAAAATTTATTGATTATAAAGTTTATTTTTTATATTAATAGTTAGATTTCTAACAGTTTGAATTTACGCAAAGGAGGCCACTATGGAAAATACAGAATCAAATATTAAATATTTAAAAGATGAACCAATAAAAAAAGCTATAGCTCATCTATCTATACCTATGATGATAGGTATGTCAGCTGGTACTATTTATAATGTAATTAATGCTTATTTTATAGGCTTAATGAATGATACAGCAATGATTAGTGCTATTACTTTAGGCTTACCAATATTCACTGTATTAATGGCATTTGGAAATATGTTTGGTGTAGGTGGAGGAACATTTATAACAAGATTAGTAGCAAAGAATGAAGATGAAAAAGCTAAAAAAGTCGCAGGCTATACATTTTATGCAAGTATAATATCCGGAATATTATTAGGAATAATTGCCTTCTTATCAATTGGACCAATAGTTAAATTATTAGGTGCAGATGCAAATACACTTAGTTATACAACTCAGTATTCAACTACACTTTTTACTGGTGGATTTTCAATCATATTAAATTTTGCTCTTGAACAAATAGTAAGATCAGAAGGTGCTTCTAAGGAATCTATGTATGGAATGTTCATAAGTGTAATTATAAGCACAATACTTGATGTATTATTTATATTAATTTTAAATATGCATGTATATGGAGCTGCTCTATCAATTATTTTAGCAAATATAGCTTCTTCAATTTATTATATTTGGTATTTGGAAACAAAGAGTGAAAACCTTAAGGGATTTCTACACTTCTTTAAACTTAGTTTAAAAGATCAAACTGAAATATATAAAATTGGAGTATCTGAATTAATTCAATCTGCATTTTTAATTGTAACCACCTTATTATTAAATAACTTTTCCATTCAACATGGAGAAGGTATTGTTGCAAGTTTTGGTATAGCACTTAGAATTGTTCAGATTCCAGAGTTTTTTACCATGGGTATAGTCTTAGGAGTAATGCCACTTATAGCATATAATTTTTCTAATAAAAATCTATCTCGCTTAAAGGAAAGTATAAAATATTCTACTTTATTTATATTTGTAATTTCAGTTTTATTTGCAGGGATTGTATATATATTTAGGAATCAGGTTATGCACGCTTTCTCAAGTGATACCTCTGTTCTTCAAATAGGTTCATATATCTTAGTTGCAATGTTAATATCAACTATATTTAATGGACTTACTGCTTTGTTTATGACAATATACCAAGCATCTGGCGAAGGAATAGCAACAGGCATAATGGCTATAAGTCAAGGATGTTTATATATCCCTGTAGTAATAACTCTTCATTATTTTTATGGACTTCATGGATTAATCTGGTCCATGACAATAACAGAAATTACAACATGTTTAATAGGTATAGTTTTATTTATTATCTATAACAAAAAACTCAAAAAAATATAGAGATTTAAAATTACTTTTATAATATAAATAATCCTTAATATATTAATATAAAATTTAATTATTTATTAATCACTAAGTATATACAGATTAAACTTTAAACAAAAGTACAAGCTTAAAAGCCTATACTTTTATTTTATATATTATTAAATTATTTATATTCTAATTAAAAGCACTTTTTACAAGCTACATACCCTTGAGCTTCAGCTTGTTGTCTAGTCATTTTTATAGCACCTTCCATTCTATGTGCTGTTGGAGTACTATGATATTTATTACTTTTGTCTCTTCCTCCATTTGCATATACATAACCTGTAGAATCTGAACTTTCTTGTTTCACTGATACTGAATTATCTAATCTAGTTTTTTTAGATAATTCATTTTTAGCAGGCACTGAAACTGTTGATTCTTTAGTAACTTTCTTATTATAATTTTGATTATTGGAGCTACTTGAAGCTTTTTTGCTAGAACTTTCATTTTCTACTATTGAACTTTTACTCTCTGCTTTAGTATTATCATTTCCTACTTTATAATTTTCACTAAATATTGATGATGTATTATTAGAAGAATTACTACTTGTTTTATTTGTAAAATTATCCTATTTAGTATTATATTTATTAATTTCAGCCCCAGCATTAGTTTGGGTTGATTCATTGTTCTCTGATTGAACGGTTGTTTCATTATTTTGTTCAACCTTTGATTATTGTTCTTCTGCACAACCTACAATAAAAAAAGTAAGCATAAAAACTGCAGTTAAAATTAATATTTAATTGTAAAAACTAATATAATTAATATAAAAATTTATTATGATATTGTACAGAATTTAACAACTTAAAACATAAATAAGGTATAATTTATATTGTTAAGAATTATATTTTTACTTAGATATCTTGAAAATCAAGGTGATTATTATGAAGGTAAGAATTTTAAAGCCTTCTTAAAATACTAATATCAACTTATAAAATTAAGAAAGTTTTTAATAAAGGAGGAACTTAAGATGAAAGCTTTAACGAGTTTTATTCCAATGATTTTATCATTGGCAATTGCAACTTTTATTTTCATACCTATAAATAAAAGTTTAAAATTATCAGATAAAATATCAAAAATCATTCCTACAACTCCTAAATTTAAGCCACTATTTTTTGTGGTATGTATGTTTTTACTTTTACTTATAATAGGACTGCTAGGGTTATATGTAATACCAATGAACGATTTAACTTACTACATATTAACTGGAATAATATCAGGTATTGGGATTAGCTTAACAGTTGAAATTTCACCAAAACATCACAAATAAAAGAGACTTATTAACTAGATAAAGAGGTTGTCCAAAACTTTTAAATAAAAACATAAATTTAATACTTAATATCTTAGCTTACGTATTTATTTAGTAGTTTTTTAGTTTTTGACAACCTCTTTTATATTTAATTTATCACACTTCCTACTCTTATGAACTTTTTCATTATATCAGTTTTTTTATATTCTATGCCTATTGTAAATAATGTTTCTAACGCTATATTTTTCATTATATAAGTATTCTTAAATACTATCTACTTAGATTCTTTCTTCCAATTTTCAAATAATTTTTTTGCTATTTCTTTATTATATTCATTTTTATTTTTAAAAATAATTAGAGACCTCTTTTTATTATACTTAATTTTAATATACTGTTTCTTTTCAACTATCTTATTTATATCTTTATAATAAATTCTCTTTTCTATATTATCTGTTTTAAGCCCTATAAACTCTAGGTTATTAAGTTCAAGCAAATAGCCTGCAAAAGGCTTTCCCACTCCAAACCAACTCATAGTATCTATTAAATATCTATCTATTATTACGGACCTAAATATAATATTTAAATTATAAAAAATAACAAAAATACTAACAACATAATATAAAATTACCCAATAAAATTTTATATTATATATTCCAAATTTTTCTACATATAAACTCTTAAAAGTATTACTGAAATCTATAGTAATATAGATAGAACCACAAATCAGTATAAAAATTACTAATAGTTTCGTTCCATCAAAAAGATCTTTATTAAGATTAAGTTTAATTCCTTTTTTAGGTCTAATTTTACCATGAATAAACTTTTTACTATATTTTAATTTATACATATTAATTTTTCCCCTTTTTAACTATATATTTTTTAAATTCCTCAAAATTTTCAAGTTTATTTATTGGCAACATAATTAAAAAATTATTTTTATCAATTATTATTAAATTGTCATCTAGAAGCTTTATAGTAGCTCCTTTTTTATTTACTTTTAAAACTTTATTTTTAGATTCCATTATAAATTCTTTTTCATTAACAGCTATGTTAAAGTCACCTATTAAATATGAATAAGCTTTTACATACATATAATGGTTTACCAAATAATTTACCAACTTAATTCCTATAAAAAAAAGTACAAATAAAAAATAAAATAAAGAGCTTATAAATAAAATGATATACAAAAATTCAATAGAAAATATCTTCTTATTAATTATAGCTAATGCTAAATAAGCGGTTAAAATTAATATTAATGGCATTTCAAAATATCTTTCTATCTTTTTCTCATACCTTTCACCCCTATTTTCAACCATTAATTTTCCAAATTGCTTTTTTAAGAATTTGCACTTTTTTAAATCCTTTCCATCTATACTTATTTTATATTCCACCTAAAACACCTCCTTTAAAAAGATTTATTATACATAATTATCTCATAAATAATCTAAAGTATGATTTAAATTTATCTAAACAAATTGTTTCTATATATTACCTTTTATATTTTAAATATAAAAAAGGGTAAGTTTTCACCTACCCTCTATTTATTAATAACACTAATTATTTTTTGCTTTCCACTCATTTAATTGTTTTTGTATTTCATCTTTAACTTCATTTATACCTGAATCATTTAATTTCTTATTTAAATCATTTAATCCAACTTCAGGATCTATTGAACCAGTATATAATGCTCTTTCAAATTCTTGTAACACATTGTTTATAGAAGAAATTTGATTTGAAACATTTTCAGTATTAAATTTAAATCCTAATATTGGAGAAACCTTAGCTGAATTATTGAATTTTTCAAAGGCATCCCACTTATCTATAGGATCATTTTCTAGAACATAAGTACCAAATAAATTTCCATATGCCCAACTAACAGCATCATATTTTTTACCATCAAATTTCTTTATTTGTTTGTCATTAATTTTTTCATAATGTTTTCCCTCTATTCCAAACATCAATAAGTTTCTTAAAGTTGGATCAGTGTTTACTAAAGTCAATAACTCCATTGCTTTTTTAGGATGTTTAGAATTAGATGAAATAGCAGTCATTGCACCAGTTGTTGAATTGTTAGTTACATATGGAGGTATTATTGATGAAGTTACTACTTCTCTACCTAGAGATTGTCCCCATCCATTTTCAGCATATGGTTGTCCATCTGCTTTCCATACAAATCTTTTTACTTCTGGTTTCATATTATTTACAGCAGCATCCTGATTTATGTATCCAGCTTTATAATATTCTCTTAGTTTTAATAACATGTCTTTCATTTCTTTTGATTCAAATTTATTTGTTACAGTTAAACTTTTATCATTATAGAATATACCTAATGGATTTACTATATCATCAAATTCTAATGGAATTGAATCCCCTTGAGTATAAAATGGAATAAAATCTGGCTCTTTTTCTTTTATTAATTTTAACCAAGGTTCTAAATCGTTTACTGAATGTATATCTTGATAAGGAATATTATACTTTTCAACAAGTTCTTTATCAAATACCCACATTGGAGCTAATGCTATTTCTTTTTGATTTGGAACAGCATATATTTTGCCATCTATCTCTGCACCCTTCCATAACTCTTTGTTTATTTCTTTTTTTAATGGTGCGCCTTCTGTATCTAATAAATCATTTAACTCTAAAAAGGCTCCTTTTCTAGCATATTCTAAATAAGGGAATGCCCAAGAACATGTAAATGCTAGGTCATAAGGCTCACCTGAATTACTAATAACACTCATTTTCTTAGTATAGTCACCAAAAGGTATATGTTTTATATCTACTGTAGCATTTATTTTATCTTTTATATATTTGTTTACTTCCTCTTCTACAAGTTCATTGTCAGCTGGCTCATCACCTATAACATACCAAGTTAAATTAACAGTTTCTTTACTTTCCTTTTCTTTGCTATTTCCACAGCCTGTAAGTATTAAAGATGAACATACAATACCACTTAAAATTAATGATAATACTTTTTTTCTTTTTATCATATTGTCCCCCTCCTAATAATATCTTATCCGCTTTCGAAAACGTTTTATATAAGAATTTTACTATTTAAATTCTTTAATATCAATAATTTAAGTCCAATATTTTAATATAAAAAGAATACTTTATATAATTTGTTAATAAATTATATAATTTGTACATACATTTAAATAATTTGATACAATAAAATTTAAGGCCTATTCTCCTCTTTATTCATCTCTAAAATCATATTTACCATTAGGCAATTCTATATCATGACCATTTATAGAGATTGTATCATTATCAATCCAAGTCATATTTGCCTCATTTATATGATAATCTCTATATATCTCTTTTTTGTTTTGCCCTTCCTTCAAATAACATATAACTGACCAATCTACTGTAGCTCCTCCATTAACAAGATAAGCCTCAACCTTATACTTTCCATCACTAGATACTGTTTCTCCTAAAAATTCTTCACTTTGTTTAGAATCTTTAAAACTATCACTAAACTCCCTTATTGATGATGATATTTTAAAGGCAGATACTCCTAAAAATATTAAAAGAAGAATAATATAAATTCCCCATCTCCTTTTAGATTTCTTGTACTTTAAGTCTTTATAATCTCTTCTTTTCTCCATAATATTTCTCCTAACATACTAAAATATAAACCTTAGACTAATTTTATATAATTTATTACACGAAATCTACCAACATCTAACAATTTAATTATTAACTTATTGTTAGATATTAATCTATTTTTAATATAAAAGACAAAAAGATTATGTTTAGTGAATAATATGTCTAAAAAGAAAAATTTACTTTAAGATTTTTTTATATCACTATAAATCTTAACTAAATTTAATATAATTAATAATAACTTATATTAAATGATGAAACTTTTATAGAATTAGGTAGGATTATTAATAAATATTTATTACTTATTACTTAGAAAAATATTATTTAATATTGGATAGGATTGATTTAGTTTAAATTAAAATCCTAATTAAACAATTAGTTAATATTCATATGCTTAAAAGCTATATTGAATAAATTACTAGGATTAAAAAGTTTTTATTTATAATGAAAGTCAAGCCTAAGCAATATATAAAAATTAACCAAAATAGAGTTACATACTTAATATATTTTATTAATATTAATTATATATTATATTTCATAAGTTCATATTTTATCAACTTTTTATTAATACAGTTCCTTACTTTTATGCCAATTTTGTTAATTTTTCGACCAGTTATGCAAAACCTATTGATTAATTTATTATTATTTTTTAATATAAGATTACAATTTAAGTTAAATGAAAATTCTAAAGTAAGGAGGAAAGGTGTAAATGCTTATATATTATTGTATTTCTTTAATGATACTTTTAACTATGCTGATGACTGGAATTGTTAATCCAATTTGTTCATTTTTTAATGGAGATACTGAAATTAGATTTAATGGAATTCTATATACAAATTTAAATGAAGAAAAATATAAAAAGATATTATTTTCAACTTTTTTAAATTTCATTATTCTAATATTATGTTTATTTATAGTGTGTTTTAAATTTAATACTTTCTTTCCTATGTTTTTAGCTATATTATGCATAATATTTCTACAATACTATATATTAAAACCGCTAAAATAAAAGTTTTTTATTAAATAATTTATCAATTAAATTACAATTTAGAAATTTAACATAATTTCAAATGTTTTACTTTATATAAAATTAAGAAGGGATTCGTATTTAGAGTACGAATCCCTTCCACTTTACTTAAATTCAAAAATTCTCTTTTAAATCTACTGTTTCTTATTATCTACTTACTAATGTTGAAATAATTGCTACATATTTTCCATCTAAATCCTCATATACTACTGATATGCCACTAACTCCTTCTTTAAAAAGCTTAGTATCTATTTCTAAATTTCCATCATTTAAAGATCCTTGAACATCAACATTTGATACTTCAATATTTGATCCATCTGTATTTCTTCTTATATTTATTTCTTTAGGAACTAGTCTTATTCCATCTTTTCCTACAAAAGATTCATTTATAACATACTTGCCATCAACTTCTTTTGGTGATCCTATAACTATATATTGTTCCCTTATACTCACATTATTAAGTTTCTTTAAATCTTTTATTTGAGATATATCCCTTATTTCATTGTAGTCAAGATTTAAACTTTCTAGATTCATAGCATACTGTAATCCTTCTAAGTTACTTACTCCATTCCCTACTGCTGATAAGCTTGTTAATTTATTCATATCTCCTCTTGTTATTACATCACTTGATATATTTAATTGATCTTTTATAGCCTTTTTTAAATTATTATCTGGTATATTAACTTCCTCTGTTAAATCAATAGCTGATTCTAAATTATCAATAGCCTTTCTAAGCTCTATAATGCTAGAATCTATTAATGATTGTTCTGGATTAGGAGTTTCTAATACTTTATTAGCTTTTTCTAAAGTAACTTGTAATTTATTAAAGCTTTCCTCTGTATATAGACTTTCATCTAATCCTCTTGCTTCCTCAACTATTTTTTCTAAAGCAGTAAAATCCTTAGAGTCTGCATATAATAACTTAGCATCTGCCCAGTCTGCATGATCTCCTCCATTTCCATTGCCACCATCTTTAGCTACTAATTTAAGTTCACTTACTCCAACTATTGGAATTAAAACATGCTTTCTTGGAGTATCTGAATTCATAACCCCACTATCAAATACTTTTTTTCCATCAGCATAAATTTCAAAGCTTAATGATGATACTTTAGAATTTCTCATCTCTCTATCTACACCAACATATGCTTCAAAGAACTTATAATTTTCCTCAGATAAATCATATACTATTGTTGAAGTTGCATGAGTTCCAATCCCCTTATTATATTGCACTTCTTGTCCATCTTCACCAAGTAAAGTTATAGTATTATCTTCAACACTTAGGTCTTTTTTTACACTTCTCCAACCTGAATTAGCTGATTTCCATTCTTTATCACTTATATAATCATAAGCATTGACAACTGATACTTTTCTATCTAGTGTAGTTTTATTTCCATGAGAATCAGTAACTTCATAGGATACTACATAGTTACCTCCTCTTTTTGTATTTACATTATTATTTATAACTTTTATATTCTTTGTTATGTCTCCATCTTCAGGATCCTTAGCAACCATTCCTTGTAATGGGTCAAATGAATCACCTATATTTAAGGCTACCTCTTCCCCAGTTAATATTGGTTTATCGCTTGTAGTATAAACTTTTGCATCTGCCCAGTCTACATGATCCCCTGCATTTCCATTTCCACCATCTTTAGCGACTAATTTAAGCTCACTTGCTCCTGCTATTGGAATTAAAACATGCTTTCTTTCAGTGTTTACATTCATAACACCGCTATCAAATACTTTTTTTCCATCAACGTAAACTTCAAAGATTACTGATGGCTCATTAGAGTTTCTCATTTCTCTATCTACACCAACATAAGTTTCAAACATTCCATAATTTTTACCTGATAAATCATAAACTATCTCTGAGTTTGCATGAGTTCCAAGACCTTTATCATATTCCACTTCTTGTCCATTTTCACCAAGTAAAGTTATTCTATTATCTTCAACACTTAAGTCTTTTTTTACGTCTCTCCATCCAGATGATGCTGATTTCCATTCCTTATCGCTTAGACTTTCAGCTGTAGTTATTGTATATATTTTTCTTTCATTAGTAACTGTGTTTCCGTCTTTATCTGTAACTTCATAAACTACAGTATATATTCCACCTCTATTTGCTTCAAAGTCACTTGATTTTACTTTTATGCTTGATGTTAAATCACCATCTTCAACATCATTAGCAGTAACACCATCTAATATATTAAAATTATCCTTAACATTTATTACTGTATCTTCAGTTGTTATATTAGGCTTCACATTATTAGTTGATAACTTTGGATTTACTATTATACCGTGGTCTGATGTATTCCCATTTCCACTATCACTAACTTGTATTTCCAACTTATTAACGCCCTTAACTGGAACACTTATTTCTACCATATTATCGTTATATCTTAAAACCTTAGTTGTTTCTAAAGTCTTTCCATCTGCTATAATCTTAAAAGAAATACTTGAATTATTGTTAGCTCCTATTGTTTGATCAACACCTAATAAGACTTCGAATATATCATAATCTTTTCCCTCTAAATCATATACCACTTTTCCATTAGCATGTATTCCTATACCCTTATCAAAGGTTTTAATTTCTCCATTTACTCTACCTTTTATATTTGTATTTCTTCTTGGAATTCCCCATTGAGTTTCTACACTTTCCCACTCTTCATCTGATAAGTAATCATATGAGCTTACAACTTCTACATTCATAATTTTTTCTACTTTAACATCATTATCCATTAAAGTGTATTTAACTTCATACTTACCTTTTTCAGCTGTGTTTACATTGCTTTCTATCTTTATATTAGAACTTATATCTTCTCCCTTATAAGTTGTTCCCTTCACATAATCAGCAGGGTTAAAATCACTTCTTAGATTAACAATCATACTCTCTTGTTGTATATCCAAATTTGGAGAAAAAGCTTTAATATTTACAGCCTTACCAGTTGATAAATCCTTAGCATAAGGTACTACATCATAACTTGCATTTTCACTTAAATCAATATCTTTGATTACAAAATTATTGTTTATAGTATATCCTATAACCTTACCATCTTTTAATATCTCATATCCTAATAAGTCATCTCTATTTTCTGAATCTATTTCAAATGATAGAGTATTTGTTCTTTCCTCTTCATTTATTTTAGATTTAACTTGTACTTTAAGATTTTCATTAAATCCATTGCCTTTATAGTCATAAGCAGCACCATATAAGTATTCTATTTTCTTATCTGGTTTTGGTAAATGAGCTACTACCTCTCTCATCTCTTCTGTTACTTCTATATAATTCCATCCTTCGAAGAAATCTAATAAATCAACATTTAAAGCCAATGAATATGCCACTGCTAATCTTTGTTGATCAGAACCTCTTACAGATTTTATTTGTTCAGTATTATTTCTAACATAAGTAGACATTTTTGCATAAGCATCATATCCATAGGCTATATTTATTTGAGATAACACACCTAATCTTTCAAAATAATGCATTGCAAAATCTTCACCTTTGAATCTCTTCATCATTTCATTCCAATTGGCTCTATCTCCACCTAATCCTTTGATTCTTCTATACTCTTGAGCATAAAGGTTATTTGTTACTTCTCCATCTACAACATATTGAGTATTGAATATGTGACCAAACTCATGATTATAAGCCCAGTTATCATTATTCTTATGAGTTATTGGTAAAACTATTTGCTTAAAGAAACCTTCATCTCTTTCAACAGGATTACTTCCTAAATATCCTGTGTATCCATGGTCTGCATATCCTAAAGGTACACCTAAAAATACTCTTGCTATAAATTTATTAGGGAAATAACTATGTTTTTCTTCTGTTGCATCTTTATCAAATCCTTGGAAACCTTGGAACATGTCATACATCTCTTCCCATTCCCTCATTGTATCCTCTACTGTTAAATCATCCTTTTCCATAATGTCCAAAGCTTTAACTGCTCCTTTAGCAGTTGTAGTTATTATACAATTTTCGGATACTAGCTCTATTATGTTATAAACCTTTCCTTCAGGATTACCATTTGCAAAAGCTTCATCACTATATTCAACTTTCTCTGCATAAGCCTTTACTTCTTTTGCAAATTCTCTTGGATCTGTTTCACCATATATATACGTAGGGAATTTTGTTCCCCCTTCTAATCTTATTTTAGGTGCAAAAGCTTGATCATTTTTATTTGCATTATTTACTATATATACCGCACTTGGATTTATATTTTCTGGAGCTTTTATTATATTCCTTCCAGGCTTTAAGGTTAACCATCTTCTCCAATCCCCTTGTCCTTTGCCAACTTGTCCAAAACATAATTGAGGCATTACACCATTTCTGTCTGCTTCAACATACACCTCAAACTCTTCACCAGCAGTCACATATAAACCAGTTGATTGGAAGGATGCATAAGCATTACCATTTATACTTCTCATATATGTTTCCTCTGTATATCTACCTCTTTGTTCTGCTGTGTATATTTTTACAGCTTGAAACTTATTAGGATTTTTTATTAAGTCCTTAGCTAAAGCTAAGTCTCCTTCATATAAAGATTTAAGTGGATGATTTTTTACCTCTTCCTCTAATGAAGCTAATTTTTCTTCTGTATTAAATTCTTCTGATAATTCATTCATTAATCCATTTGTAAATAGTTTATCAACTTTATCTGATGTTTTATCTTCTTTATATAATCCAAATTCACTAGCACAGGCCCAATTTTCATAACCTTTTTTGAATACAAACTTAATTCTCTTAAATTCTGTTGGATTAAATTTTATTTCTACAGAATTTTGTGTTATGTTAGCATTACCACTAGTTACCTTTTGATAATTATCTCCCTTAGTTGTTCTTGATGTATAAATATCAAAAGCTTCAGCAAATCCTCTATTTGAACCACGAGGTGCTGTATATACTATTCTATTTAAAGTAGTTAATTCATTTAACTCTATCTCAACTTCATTTGTAAAGCTTTCTGTATTTTGTTTTCCTGAATGCCATTTTGTATTGAAATCTCCATCTATAGCTTTATCTATAGATTCTGATGCATATTGCTCACCATTAGTTTTTATTGATTTTATTTTGCTTTTATCTAACTTATAAATGGCATCATAATCTAAAAGTAATTCATCATTTGGATTTAAGAAATCAGATACTTTAGCATCAGTATATTGAACCTCTTTATTTTCAATAATTAACTTAGCATTCTCTAATTCTTCTTTATAATCATTATAAAAAGGATGCTCCTTAGCTTCTGATTCTAAATTTTCTATTTTGTCTAAAGTATTAAATTCTTCAGATACTTGACTCATAGTGCTATCTGTGAATAATCTACTCATTTTATCTCTTAACTGATCTTCTTTATAGAAAGTAAACTCTGATGCTAAAGCCCAGTTTTCATATCCTTTTTTAAATACAAATTTAACTCTTCTTGCTTCTGTTGGATTAAACTTAATTTCTATTGAGTCTTTTGTTACTTTACTGTTTCCTGAAGTAACTTTTTCAAAGGTATCTCCAGAAGTTGTCTTTGATGTATATATGTCAAAGGCCTCAGCAAATCCTCTCATATTTAAGTTTGTGTAAACTACTCTATCTAAAGTCTCTAATTTATCTAAAGTAATTATTACTTCATTTGTAAAATCAGAACTATTTTGCTTTCCAGAATGCCATTTTGTATTAACATCGCCATCAATAGCTCTATCTATTGTATTCTCTGCATAATTTCCTCCATTAGTCGTTATTGATGATGTATTTATCTTAAATAGTTCATTATATTTTTTTAATGATTCATCATTAAAATCTTTAAATTTACTTACTAAGGCATCCTTGTAAACTACATTGTTTCCTTGTAAAACTAACTTAGCATTTTCTATTATTTCTCTAAAACTCTCATAAAATGGATGATCTTTAATCTCATTTTCAAAAACATCTAATTTTTCTATAGTGTCAAATTCTGGATTCACCTTGTTTTTCTCTTCATTTGTGAATATAGAATTCACCTTATCCATGATTTTATCTTCCTTATAAAACCAAAACTCTGAAGCACTTGCCCAGTTTCTATCTGCTACTTTAAAGACAAATTTTATTTTCTTAGCTTGTACTGTATCAAACTTAAACTCCATAAGGTTTCCTGTTGACTTGCTTGTCCCTTGAGAAACTAATTTAAAGTCATCATCATTTCCAGTTTGTGAAGCATATATATCAAACTCTGTTGGATATCCCTTTCCTCTTGCTCCATCTTGTCTTGTTGCATATGCTATTCTATCTATTGATTCTAAATCATTAAATTCAACTACAACTTCATTTGTAAAATCAGAACTATTTTGTCTTCCGGTTTCCCAGTGAGTAGATAAATCACCATCTATAGCTTTATCTATAGAGCTTGATGAATATTGTCCACCATTATTTGTTATTGAAACTATTTCATTTCTTTGTACTTTATATTTTTCATTGTACCCTTCAAAATTTTCGTAGCTATTTAAATTGAATTGATTTATAGATGCTTGATTTATTATACTTTCCTCTATAGAAGTTATTTTTTTCTTTATAACCTCACTAGCATAAACATTTAAGATTGGACTTGCATTTGACATTATCATTGATGCAATAAGAATTTTAGATATTTTTTTCTTCATAATTTTCCCCCTCATATTTATATGTAACCAAGAGTTATCTACCTACGTCTATACCATATAATAGAGTGATCTTTTTTATTCAAAAAAAACTATCCTTAATATTAATTAAAGGATAGTTGCCTAAAAAATAGCTCTAAAAATAAATACATACTTTAAGTATATATTTATAAATTAACTCTATTAAAACAAAGAATATTAATTCTTCGGCAACTGGCTAGCATAGTTATAATATAACCTTAGCCCCTTTAGCTTTGCGTCTCTAGATTTCCCTAGGTTTGCCAATATATTATTTTAGTATTTATATAATACAAAAATTTAATTCTATATTCAATATAAGATATTATAAATTTTTATGTAATATTATAAAAAACGACTTATTATTTATATTTTTTTACAATTTATTCATCTTTTATAAGATTACTTTATAGATAAAATTAAATCCTAAAAAACCACTAATTTATAGATACTCAATTATAAACAATAAAAGCTAGTAAGAACTTTCCCTTTTCTCTTACTAGCTTTTTATTTATCCCTTTATGAATTATATTACTAATTTGTAAATTTAAATAAACACACGTATTTTTATAGTTTTATATTAATTTAAATCTATATTACTTTAGATCTTCTACTACCTTAGCCATAGTTAAAGCTAAATTATCACCTCTTGAATTGTCTCTAAAAAGATTAAATTCTTTATTAGTAGTTACTATTTTTACTTCTTCATTGTTATCTTTAGTAGTTACTGAAAATTCTTTTAAATCTTCAAATGGTATCTGATCAACCTCTCTTGTTTCTTCAGCATAACCTAAGGATGCATGTCCTACATGCTCTAAATAAAGAGAATCCTTAGTTGTAATTAGATTAACTTTATACGCAACATCTCCACCAGCTCTAGTTACTAAATTTGATATAAAATTTATAGCTGCATCTTTATTACTCACTTGTTTCATAACAGTAATTTTCATTAGAATATCGTCTTCTTTTAGATTTAATTTAAACATAAAAACACCCCATCTTCATATTTATTTGCAATTAATTTTTACCACATTTAAAGAATTGATCATATAAAGCTTTTATTAATCCCAAAACAATGATAATTCCTTGTGTTATCATTATAGCATTATAATATTTCTTATCTATAAATATACTAATAAGAGCAATTATTATTACACTTAATCCAATTATCAAAAAATCCATTCCGACAATTCTAGATACTTTCTCTTTATCATGCTTCTTTTCATCAAAGCCATTAAGAATATCTCCTGCATTAAAGTATTTAATTATTGTCCCTAAAAAGGTTAATATTCCTCCACCTAAAAAAGCAAGTACTAGAATTCCTGTTAAATCTGCTTGTTTCATAAAATCTCCCCAATCTATATTCTAATAACTATATTAATTTATTTTACAATATATACAAATTAATTAGAATTAAAATCTATACATTTATACAAATCATTTTAAATTCTATACAATTGGGGTTTCTTATAAAAAAATTCCAGTAGAAATATCTAACTACTCCACTGGAATTATTTTTAAATATAAGAGATACTTTATTATTTTTTTATTTAAAAGTCTTAATCTAAATATTAAACTTTTAATATAAAACCTTTATATTAACCATATTAATTATTATACGTAATTCTTAGACTTACAAAGCTTCTTAAACTCGTCAGCTACGAATTGTACTTGTGTTCCAACTATAACTTGAACACTTGTTTTTCCAGGTCTTATAACTCCTGAAACACCAGATGATTTTATCTTTTTCTCATTAACTAGTGTATTATCTTTTACTTCTAATCTTAATCTAGTTATACAGTTATCAATTGAAGTAATATTAGAAGGTCCACCTAGTCCTTCTAAGATGATTTTTGCAACTTCAGTGTAGTTATTATTTGCTAAAACTGCATTTGAATCATCATCCTCATCATCTTCTCTACCTGGAGTCTTTAAGTCAAATTTCTTTATCATAACTACGAATACTACATAGTATATAACTCCCACTACTAAACCTATACCTAATAAGTATAATGGATTTAATGCCATTGGTGATGCAAAACTTAATATCCAGTCTACTAAACCAGCACTAAAGTTAAATCCTGCTCTTACTGGTAAAGCAGCAACAACTGCCATAGATATTCCTGTTAATAAAGCATGAGCTACATATAAAGCTGGTGCTAAGAACATGAATGCAAATTCTAATGGTTCAGTTACTCCTGTAACGAATGATGATAAAGCAGCAGCTAATAATATACCAGCAGCAGCCTTCTTTTTATTAGTTTTTGCACAACGATACATTGCAAAAGCAGCAGCAGGTAAACCAAACATCATTACTGGGAAGAAACCTGACATATACATACCTGTTTGTCCTAAAGTACCTGTTCCAGTCCAGAAGTTTGCTATATCATTTATACCAGCAACATCAAACCAGAATACTGAGTTTAAAGCATGGTGTAAACCAAGTGGTATTAATAATCTATTGAAGAATCCATAAACACCAGCTCCTATTGGTCCCATAGCTATTATTGATTCACCAAATGAAACTAATGCGCTATATATTACAGGATATACAAAGTATAAAACTAAAGAAGCTACTATTGAAGCAAGTGCTGTTACTATAGCAACACATCTTCTTCCACTAAAAAATCCTAAGAAATCTGGTAATTTAGTATTTTTAAATCTATTGTAGCAACTAGCTCCTATTAAACCGGCTACGATACCTATAAATTGGTTTTGTATTTTTCCAAAGGCTGGGTTAACAGCTTCAACATCTACTCCTTGTATCATTGCAACAACGGCACTAGATAATAATGTAGTTATCATAAGCCATGATACTAGACCTGCTAAACCTGCTGCTCCATCATTATCATCTGACATACCAACAGCTACCCCAATAGCAAATAAGATTGCCATATTATCTATAATAGCTCCACCAGATTTTAATAAGAATGCTGATACTACACTATTAGCACCCCATCCACTTGGGTCTAGCCAATATCCAATTCCCATTAATATACCTGCTACTGGAAGTGCAGCAACTGGTAGCATTAAAGATTTACCTAATTTCTGAAAATATTTCATCATATTAATATTCCCCCTATAAATTCCACTAACTGTTAAATTGATTCTTTAAGAACCCCTTTTTTTCTGAAAGAATCAAACTAAATTTCCATAGTAAATTAACAGATTATAAATTAGAATATATTTATTTATGATTGCTTAAAAACGTTTTCTTAAATTATAAAATTAATAATAAATTTTATAATTTACATAAGACCAAAATTCCCCTCTATAACACCCCCTAAAATAATCTAGTAAAAATTAAACTTAATAAACTTATTAAATCTATATAACTAGTTCCCCTATAACTAATTAATATATTATTTAATTGCTTATTAATTGTACACTTCTATTAAAAATGTATTCTAAACTTTTAATATGTTAATTATCTTGTGTAACAAGATCAGTAAAATAAAATCATCGCCTTAAATTTAATAATTAAATAAAAATCACCATTCATCTAAAGGCTATACTCTAATTTAAAATACATCCTCAACATTTATATACATATTTTTACTTTTATTACAACTTTATTATATCATGTAAAAATATTTTATATTATGTATTTTAAGTAAATATTTCATTAAAATTCTTTATAAGTGATACTATCCTGGTATAATAAATGTAAATATATAACATCTAAGCATATAATTTTATAAAAAGGAGTGATTTTAATAATGAAACTTTTTAGGAAAACTTTTGTTGTTGAGTTAAAGGATTCATTACAGTACCCTTCAGCTAATACCATATGTGATACGATTTTAAAGCAAGAAAGTAATGTTGAATTTATAAGTAAAGAAAAACCTGTAACATTCAAATTAGACAATGTGATCTATGAAGTAGAAATTACAATAGCTCGTGGTGGTTATGAATTGGCTTGTAAAGAGATTAAATAGCTTTGTATTATGCTTTTTTAAAATACCAATATATAAAACTAGTCTACTTTTAATCTTTCCCCACATAAAAAATATAATAAATATGGGTAATTTAAGCTAAAAGAATTATTATATATTAAGTTAAAAAAGTTTCTTAATGCTTATATATTAGGCATAATGAGCTATATAAGAACTTAGTTTTGCTTTAAAAGATATGTTGTAAATATAAAGAAATATTAAATTTATATATCAAAATGAATAATAAGGAAACATACCCTAACTAATAAACTAATTTATCAAGAAGGGAAGATATAAAAATGGATGATAAAAAGAAAATCTTTAGCTCAAAAGAAAAATTAGTTTTAATAATTATAACTATAGGTATAATTATCTCAGGTGTTTTATTTTATTATAATAATAGAAATTCCGTTAATACAGAATTTATAAAAGGATCAAATATTACTATTTATGATTTAGATAATACTAAGATTGAAAGTTTAAATAAACTATGCAGGGTTTGGGGATTTGCTAAGTATTATCACCCTAAAGTAGTAGATGGTTCAAAAAACTGGGATTTTGAACTTTTCAGAATTATGCCTATGGTATTAGAATCTAAAAATCAAGATGAAGTAAACAATATTTTATATACTTGGCTTAATAAATTTGGAGAGTTCAAAGAAAGCTCATATAGTGAAAATGATGAAGTTAAGATTAAGGCAGATACTAATTGGATAAGTGATGAAAACTATTTAGGCAGAGAACTTAGCACACTATTAATTAAAATGTCAAAGACTTATATTTCTAATAGAGATAAGGCTTATGTAAATTATGAAAAAGATTCTGTGTATCCAAATTTCGGTAATGAACACAAGTATGCTTCTATTGACTATAATGATGATGGATACAAGCTTCTAGCTCTTTTTAGATATTGGAATATAATTGAGTATTATTATCCATACAGAACTGTTATAGGTGAGGACTGGAATAAGGTGTTAAATGAGTTTATTCCAAAAATTATAAATAGTGATAATGATTTATCATATAAACTAACCTTATCAGAATTAACTTCAAGAATACATGATTCTCATGCATCTATTAGTGATTTTAATTATACTTTGTATAATTATTGGGGAGTAAATATTGCACCTATTAAATTTCTTTTAGTTGAGGATAAAATTGTTGTTACAGATATAATTAATAAATATGAAGATCACTGCAATTTGAAAGTTGGAGATGTAATATTAGAAATTAATAATAAAGATATATTCCAAGTAATAAAGGAAAAATCTAAATATCTTTCATTTTCTCGTGATGAAGCTATAGTAAATGGCTTAAGCTATTTTTTATTCAGAACTTCTGATGATAGCTTACCCCTTAAAATAGAACGAGATGGAAAGGATTTAATTGAGGAAGTTAAGTGTTATGATCTACAAGAAGTTGATATTAATGAAATAAATGGAGGATCCCATAAGCTTTTAACTAATAATATAGGATATATAAACCCTGGAGCTTTAGATAAAGATGAAATAAAGGTAATTATGAAAGAGTTTAAAGATACTGATGGAATAATTGTTGATTTAAGGTATTATCCTTCAGATATGATAACTTATACAATGCCTGATTATCTCTTACCAGAAAAAACTATGTTTTCAAAAATGACAATCGCTAACCAATCAATACCTGGTGAATTTGTATATACTGAAGATTTTTCCGTTGGAAAAAATAATAAGGATTATTATAAGGGGAAAATTGTAATAATAATTAATGAATGTACTCAAAGTAATGCTGAATTTACTACAATGGCCCTTAGAAAGTCACCTAACGCAGTTGTAATTGGAGAAAATTCTATAGGTGCAGATGGTAATGTGTCAGCCTTCACCTTACCTGGTGGAATAATAACTCACATAACTGGCATAGGTGTATATACTCCTGAAGGCTTTGAAACTCAAAGAATAGGGATTGAACCTGACGTATATGTAAAGCCAACTATTCAAGGAATAAGGGAAGGAAAAGATGAACTTTTAGAGAAGGCAATTGAAATTGCAAAGTCTCCAAACTAAAATTTTAGATTAAAATATAAATAAAGGGCCTGTATCAAAATAAATTTTGATATAGCCCTTTTGTTCTACTTATTTTTTACATTTCATTTTGTCTTGAACATCCATTAATGCTTCACCGAATCTTTGGAAGTGAACAATTTCTCTTTCTCTTAAGAAACGTAAGATTTCCTTTATATCTTGGTCATCAGTTAAGTTTATAAGCCATTGGTAAGTTGCTCTAGCCTTTTGTTCTGCTGCCATATCATCGTGTAAATCGGCTACAACATCTCCTTTGGCTTGAATGTAAGTTGCTGTCCATGGATTTCCTTGAGCATCAGAGTAAAATAATGCTTTACCATGGTCTGTGTAACGTTCAGCTAGTCCAGCCTTTTTCAAATCCTCAAGAGAAGCATTCTCCATTAACTGATAAATCATAGTTGCAATCATTTCTACGTGAGCCATTTCTTCTGTTCCTATGTCAGTTAATAATCCTTTTGCTTTATTTGTTGGCATTGTATACCTTTGGTTTAAGTATCTAAGTGCTGCACTTAACTCTCCATCAGGTCCACCATATTGAGATATTAAAAACTTTGCCATTCTAAGATCATTACACTTTAAGTTTATTGGATATTCTAAAGTTTTTACATAATACCACATAATTAAATCCTCCTAATATCTAATTTCCCAAGGCCAAGGTTGTTCAATCCATGCAACTGGATTCTCTACATAAGCCTGCCCAAAATTTCTTATAGGTCCATATTCACATTCAAATCTTTCTATTAATTCGCTTAATTTTGAAGATATTTCTTTATAGTCCTCAGTAGCTTTTCTGTTTTCTGGGAAATTATCAAGATAAAGATTTAATTCAACTGCATAAAATTGTAACTTTTGTATATCATCTAATAATTCTAGTGCTTTCATAATTTCACCTCATTAACATTCTTTATTTTCTTTATATGGTCTGTATAAATCTTTAAAGATTGTTCCTTTCCAGAAACCTTTACAGATTGAATATAAGTTTTCATATTTCTGAGGCAATATATATGCACGTGCATACTCTAATTTAAATTTGTCATCAGTACAATCATACATATTATTTATCCATCCTTTACATATATTGTAATTTCGTTATAGTAATATACTATGCCTATATATATAAGGATGTTACATATTTGCTTTTATCACTCTTTTAAACTTAAATTTATTTCCAAAATAAAAGACCTACTTAATAATTCATTAGAGTTTCTTTGTTTATAGAAACTCTTTGAAAAATTAAGTTGGTCTTAATATATATTTTAGCTTTCACTTAAGCTAATTTTAAAATTTATAGCATCAATCTTACTATTCTTTTTATTGTAAACTTTTATTTCCATCTTTTAAATTTATTTCTTTGTAGTATCTAGCTTACTATGCTGCTTATTGTAAAATCTAGCACCACTCTTATCTGCCTTTAACAGCTGGAATCTAGCTTTCTATACTGTTTATTGTAAACCATATTTACCCTTGAAGTTTTGTAGAGCAAAATTATAATTTTTCTTATCATCATCAGTAAAATCTCTTAAATTCTTAAAGTTATCTATATCTGAGCAAATATCAAATCCACACTCTTCACTCATCATATATTTTAAGAAATCTTTGTATTTTTCATTGATTACCTCTTTCCCAAATCTTTTAAATATCTCATAATAAAATTTTTCAAAGCCCTCTATAGTCAAAGGATTAAGTACCATGATTTTATCTTGAAGTTTTAAATCTAATAAAATAAATTCAAATCCAATTAGACTTTTAAAGGCATCCTTAGCATCCTCTCTTACTCTTCCAATCTTCACCCTTTTTACCTCCTAAAATAAGACTAATTACTTACTTCTATTCTTCTTGCTTATTTCCTCTAAATATTTACTCATTTTATCATTTACAAATTTATGTAATTCTATTCATAATTCCACTTTAAATATTATAAAGCTTTTGCACTTGTTCATAAGTAGCTAATTTAAATCTAGAAAGCACAATTTTCTTTTTTCATTTAGAGTTATAGGTCTAAAATTAGTCCATATTTAAAAAATATCTAAAAATCAAAAATTTTAGGATATAGGTAAGTTTTAAAATAATAAACTTAAGCTACCTAAATTTTTAATATCTAATGGTTTTGAGAAATAATACCCTTGAATATAAATTTTTTCATAAAGAAAGGTTTTTATTATATCAACCTGCTCTTTTTCCTCTACCCCCTCAATAACTATAGACTTATCTGATGATTTACAAATATCTAATATAAAATCTATTACTTTAACACTTATTTCTGAATCATTAAGTTCATCAACAAAAAATTTATCTAATTTAATTATATTAGAATCAATTTTCTTTAATAAATCCAAATTAGAATACTCTACACCAAAGTCATCAATGGCAATTAAAATTCCATTTTCTTTCAAAAGACTTATATTTTCTTGTATTTTATTTATTTCATCAGCTCCAAACTTTTCTACAATCTCTAGGCAAATACTATTTTCTCCTATATTGCTATTTTTCACTATTTCTATTACTTTATTTAAAAATTTCAAATCTTCTATTTCATTAAAAGATACATTTATAGAAATATAAAAATCTTTCTCATTTATATTATCGTAACCTTTTATAATATTGTAATCTTTAATTGCTCTTTTTAAGGCCCATAATGTAATTTCTTTCATCATATTGGCATCTTCTATATCTTTCATAAAATGATATGGAGTTAATACTTTACCATCTTTTCTTAAACGTAATAAAGCCTCAACTCCACGTACTCTCTTAACTCTAAAATCTACTATTGGCTGATAATACAAGATATAATTATCTTTTTTTAAATCATTAATAATTCTGTTCTTTTTAACTCTTTCAATTACCTTCTTCTCCAATTTTTCAATTGAAATCAGCAATATAATAAAACCAACTATAATAATTATATGTCTATTACTAACATCATTAAAAAAATTATTAATATAATATAAATCATTATATCTACTAGGGTTAAGATCCATAGTTTTAAGCGCTTCATTAATTTCATTTATTAATTCTTTATTATTCTTTTTGGCTATAATATATCTAGGTCCAGATGAAAACTGAAAAATTTCTTTAACATTTTTCCCTTTATTTTTTATGTCACTATCTGAATTATCCACAATAAAATCTACTCTATTTTCGGCTAATAAAGTTTTTACTGCTTTGTAAGATGACCCATTAACCAGTTCAACATTTATATTCCTACTTTTTAAATAATTTAAAATCCACTCATTATCTAATTCATCTTCTATATATCCCATTTTCATACCATTTAAAGCTTGTAAATCACCATATTGTATATTCTTATTTGTATATATACTATATTGTTTTTCATTTATGTAATTGCTTGAAAATTCATAAAGTTTTTCTCTTTCTGGAGTTTTATTTATTCCAACTACTAAATCTATTTCTCCATTTTCAAGCTCTTTGAGTAATTCTGAAAGTTTGTAATTTACGTATTCAACCTTAAAATTCAATCTTTTAGCTATTGATTTAGTTAAATCATTATAGTATCCACAAACCTTTGCATTATCATTAATATAAAAGTAAGGATAATTATCATAGAATCCTATTTTTAATACTCTTTCTCTTTCTTCTTGTTTAAAAATTAATATATGATAAAAAATCACTAACAAAAGAAAAACTAGGATACTTCCTAGTATAAATCTCTTCCTTCTTTTCATAAGTTAACACTCCAATATCTATATTCAAAATATAACAATTCTTTTAACAAATTATATCATATTTCACAATTTATTTTTAAAAAAATATTTAATGGAAATAAAATTTCCATTATAATATAAAAATGAATCTATTAATTCTAAAATTTTATTTTAATTTAAATAATTTATAATTTAAAATAAAAAAATGGAACTAATATACTTTTAACATATTAGTTCCATATACATAGTCTTTAAAATTTATTCTATTTCTTAAACTTTTATTTATTCTATTTATATATTACTGATTGTTTGTCTTACTAATATCCTCAAAGAAATTAAGCATTCTTCCTGTAAAGAAAACATCATTAGGATATCCATAGGTGTTAACAGCTTGAAGTTTAACGAATTTAGCTTCTGTTGGTTGATTTAAATCTAATACCTTAAGGTCATAATTATTTTTTAAGTTTCTTATTTCACCTGATTTTTCCCATTGAGTTCCATCCATACTTGTATAAATATCTACATTTTTTAATATTCCATTAGTACCGCTTGGTTTATATTCTATAGAAGTAATATATCTTGGTTTATCAAACTCTACTGAATAATACTTATCTTTCTCTCCTGCCCATGTATTATGCCATCCTGTGTTTATATTTCCATCTATCATATTTAAGGCAGCAGCATCCCCATTATTTTGTTGAGATGAATACTTATAAAGTGATACATTTTTTAATTGAATATACTTTCTTGTATCAGGTTGATTATCCTCTGTAAAACTATATTCTACTGGTTCACTTTGCATTTTTGTTCCTGAAGAAAGATATCTTACAAGAACTTTTTTATTTCCAAGAATTCTAGTATTTTCTACATCGTACTTATTCCATGTGTTACCATCATCTTCACTATACTCTAAATTCCCATTAAACCCTCTAAATTGGTTTTCAAGATCATTAGCATATAAATCTTTAGGTGCTTCATACTGAGTTATATCAATTGTATAAATTTCTGAAGTTCCTACAAGTGAAATTTGAATATCTTGATCCTTATTTAATTTTTCAAGTTCTTCTTTACTTAAAGTTACTTCCTTTGCATCAGTTTCTTTTTTAGTTTTCCATCCATCTAAGCTGTATTCCCATCTTATTGATGAATTTGAATACACATCGTTAATTTTAATTTTTCCAGCATTTTCTCCATCAAATGAAAATGTTGCAAGTTCTATTTTATTCTGTCCTAAAAGATGATTTGCCATGGTCTTACATGCATTAGGTTGAATAGTATCACTTTCTGTAGCCTCTGTAGCTCTCTTAAGTGTTTTTGTTTTTAGCATATCAAAAATAACTTTATCTGAATCATCAGTTACATTATTTTCTATAAGTTTCATAACATCTACAAACGGTAATGGGAAGAATGCAAGTCCATCTGCCACCTTTTCAGAAAGTTTTAAATAATCACTACTTGTTTTATTACCTGCAAGTTTATATGCATTAATAAGTCCTACAAGAGAGTCAAGATTATAATTTTGAACTTCAAGAGCTTTATTATAAATATCTATCTGTTTTTCTGAATCATTTTTATATACATCTGCAAGATAATTATAATATGCAGCTTTTATTAAATTATCATAATCATCAAGAGCCTTCTGAGCTAAAAGTATATAACTTACTGAATAATATGAATCCCAATCCTTAGAACCCCATCCTAAAGGTAATCTCTCACCTTTCTCAGATTGTACCCATCCTGAAATATCATTCTTTATGCTCCATATTCCCTTTCCTTGAGAATTTTGACTATAAGTTAAAGTAGCAGCATGACCAGGTTGTCCTAAAACAGCTGCTGGCATTCCAAAGACTTGAGAAAGATTTGCATAAGTTTTTGCAAGTCCCCCACATACTGATCCTTCTTCAAATACCATCCATAATTTATGAATGCCTTTTGTTCCATATCCAGTTAAAGATTCTATATTGTATTTATTATTCCATTCATCAAATTTTGATTGATCATAATATTTATCTCTATTATAATCAAATCCTGATGTGTAATTTATATATGTGTAAGCATCTAAATAATTACCACCTTGAGCCTTTTTATCTAAGGCATGATTTACTAGCCAATTTATTTCTTCATCATCAATTTTGTTATCTGTTACCCATCTCATAAGCTCAACTGGTAAATTTTTAAACAATTCAGTATTTCCACCTTGAGCCATTAATCCATTGTTATAAAGGTCTTTATATATCTCATACCTTGTACATGGATCTGAAACCTGAGCATTCCCTGTCCAAAGTCTTATGTCTTTTGCATGGCTAAGTGATGTAGAAATAGCCATCTTTAAATATAAATCTCCATTAGTAGAATCATTAAAATCACTCTTATGCTTTTCATAAATATCTGCTAATGCCTTCATTGAATTACTGTAACTTCCACCTTCAATCTCTCCTCCAGTAACATAAAGTTTAAGAGCATTTTCATCATTTATAAGCCAACTAATTGTATCTTCATATTTTTTACCTAACTTTGCGACAGATTGAAGTGTATTAAATCCAGCTCTATTTACAAATGTTCTTTGTAATAATAATTTTTCATATTCTCCAGTAATCGGTGAATTAATTTCATATTTACTTTTTATAAGTTCATCATATTGTTCAACTTTTTTTATTCCAGCTAAATATTCACTACTAATATCGTAATCTGATTTCATAATTCTTGGTGAGCCATAGACAGTATGATCATTACCGTTAGCTCCATTATCATCCGCATGGAGTTTTAAATATTTAACTCCCTTAATATCTACATCAATAAATGCTGCATTTTTATTTCCTTTAAGAATATCCGTTACAGATAATTCCTTCCACTCCTTTCCATCATCAGAAGTAGAAACGGTAACTTTTATTCCATTCCCTTTATCCCATTGAGATCTATCAATTCCTACGTATGTGGTAAATCTTGAATAAGTCTGAGAATAATTAGAAACATCATAAACAAGATTTGAAGTGGCATGTGCTCCTATTCCCTTATCAAATTGGAGAGCTTCCCCATCTACATTTAGAGTTATTTTACCTCCAGAAATGTTTTGATCCATTTTTATACTTCCCCATGAGGTATTAGACATGCTCTTTATATATTCTAAATCTGATAAGAATATATAATTTTCATTGTTTTGCTCTTGCCTTTCACTCGTAACGTTTTCAATAGTGTTTTCATTTGCTAATACCGTTACATTTTGAAAAAATAAAGACGATAAAAAACATACAGTTAAAATACTACAAACAATCTTTTTCCTTTTCACTCTATTCACTCCTATTAATATTAATTTATTCTAATTAAATTATATTCACTCAATTAAAAAAAGTTAATATTTTCGGTATAACTGGTCAATTTTCGTGCAAAACTGGGATTGAATTTAAAATTTTAAATTTTAATAAAAAAATCTTTATATGAAAAATCTTTTCTTGTTTTAAATTGTCTAATTATGTTACTTAAAACATTTACGTTTTTAAATAATAATTGTGTATAATTTAAGTAAGTAATTAAAAACTAATTAATTCTATTAAATACATTTAAGGAGATAAATTTATGGATAGACATTTTACTGTTTCAGTATTTATTGTATGTAAAGATAAGGTATTATTACATTTACATAAGAAAGCTAAAAAAATGCTCCCTTTAGGTGGACATATTGAAGTAAATGAATTGCCTGAAGAGGCATGTATTCGTGAAGCAAAAGAAGAAGCTGGATTAAATGTAACTTTATATAATCCTATAGACATAAATCTAAAAAAATCATGTGATTTATCTGGTGAAAAACTAATCATAAATCCTATACACACAATTTTAGGCGATGTAAGTCCTAATCATTCACATATAGACTTTGTTTATTATGCAACAACTACTTCCTTTGAGACATCACCTGAAATTGGTGAATCTAAAATTCTTAAGTGGTATAACAAGGAAGATTTAAAAAATGCACATAATATTCAAGAAAATATTTTAACTATGGCTACTGAAGCATTAGAATTACTGAGTTAAACTTAATTTACCATTGTTTATATTTTTAAATTAATTAATGGACATAATATAAATCTGACAAGGATTCCATTGATTCCAAAGTGTAGGGAAGCATTCAAACTCTTTAAATCCAATCTTTTTATAAAATGCATTTGTTATATCGTAAACATCATAGCAACCTTCTTTTACCGTTTTAACTTGCATATATAAATATCCCCGTTCTCTGGCGTATTCATAGCAAGTTTTAAATAAATTAGTACCAATCTTATACCTATGAAACTCTTTTAATACTCCCATTACATAAATCTCTAAAGCATATGGACTTGTTTCTTTTAGTGCAATAAAGCCTCTTACTTGTCTATTTTCTATATCAGCCCAAAAAGGCATCTCATTACTACAACTAATATATTCAGCTATACTCTCTGGCAACCCAAACTACTCTGGAAGTTCATATAGTATTTCTCGTGATATTTTTTCTTTTCTATCTTTATCCTCAATTTTAAATATCATAGTTGTTACCCTTCATAATCATTAAATTTATATTTAACAGCTTTAAACAAACCTTTTGGTGTATAATAAATTTTATTAAATATACTACATTTCAAAGCTTTATATCTTGAAACTCTACTTAAAATTCTCTATGATGTATTTGAATTTTTTGCTTTAAAAACTAATATTATTTTATATAAGACATATCACTCATTCTTTTGATAAATCTTTTTCCATCCGCTGTTTCTTCCATGAAAGTAACTCCACCAGCTAGTCCAAAAAGTTCACTTTTATTTAGAGTTTCAACTTCCAGTCCTAACCACATTGTATTAAATACACTTAGTAAATCTCCATGAGAAACTATAATTATATTTTCATGTTCACTTGCCATTAGCTTATTAAAAAATGGTAATAATCTATTCCACTCATCTCTTCTACTTTCTGCATCTGAAAACATTTTATCATCAATAGACTTTTCTTGTTTTTCAATGTTTTCCTTAAGCCACTTTACTGATTTCCCAACACATTTTCCTAGATTTCTCTCTCTTAATTCCCTAGCTAAAATGGGTTCAACTCCTAAATATTTACCTATAATTTTTGCTGTATTCTTAGCTCTCAATAAATCTGAAGAATACATAACATACTTTTTATTTCCTAATTCCTTTGATAAATTCCTTCCAATATTATTTGCCTGTTTTATTCCTAGCTCTGATAAATTCCAATCAGTCCAAGAGCCAATCATTCCATTAGTATGGTGAATAGACTGAGTGTGTTGAATAGTTATTATATTTTTCATTTATTATTCCCTCCATGTTTAATTTCACTTAACAAATCCTCCTTTAAAGTTATTTCAATTAAAGTTCATAACTAATTTTATTTTTATTATCTATGTAAAATATCATGATTTATTTCTTAATAATCTTATAATTTATATTTAAATACTGAAATTTTTAATTTCTTTTAATATGTTTAACTTACTATCTTTTTAATCATATCAAAAGAACCTATTGGAAACAATTAACACAAAGTAAAACTTACCTAATTATATATCTTTAGCAAATTTTACATATAGTTTAATTTTCCAAGGTTGCTTTATGATAGAATTTTATTATATTTATAATTTGGGTATACTTGGTGATTAATTGCTTAGAAAGATGATTTCATTAAACTTTTAATAAGATCTTTTAAGTTTTCAAAGTTTATTCCAAGATATATTTAAAAAAACACTTTTAGCTATGATTATTTAGATAATATAGTTTAAAAAATTTAATATAGCTCTAAGAAATATAATTAAATACTCTACATTAGTCTTAAATACAATCTTATTTTGAAATAAAACTTTTTAAATTTTAAGCATAGACATTCATAATAATTTAGAAAAATACATACTTATTGGAGGTGAACTATGAAGTTTCAAAAGATTTTTGTGGTAATTTATGCTCTACTTTTAACTTTTCTCATATTTTCACCAATTAAATTAATAGGCAGATCATCTATTGAAAAAGGTGATATAAAGCTAAAGGTCTATTATGAAGCTGTTACTGGAGCAACTCACTACCTTAAAGAAGATTCAAAAAAGTTAAAAAAACTTTTAAAAGATACTTATCCTGAAGCAAATACTTCTCTTATAAAACTTGTAGGCAATACACCCTATGACCTCGTTTCTGATCCAGCTGAAATTGGTTCCCTTACTGTTTATGGGAAAGTAACAGATATAACTTATGAATTCTCTGGTGATGGGGCAGTTCCTGTCTTTGAAGTATCCTATTGGGATATGCCTTTTAAAAGACTATTTTTAATACAGTACCACTGGTTTTTCATAGGAATGTTTGTACTATTCCCTATTTTCATAATAAATGCTGTAATAGTACTTAAATCTTATAGAAAAAACAAATAATTATTTAAGCTCTAAAAAAATATTTAGATTAACATTAATTTAAAATCATACTAAACTAATAAAATATTAAAGAGAAAATTTTATTTTCTAACTTTAAATTATATAAAATGGAGGCTTTCTATGGGAATTCAGAATAATAATATTCTTAAAAGTATAAATTTGAAAGATGGTAAAAAATTAATATTGAGAAAACCACTAGAATATGATGCTGAAGACATAATTAAGTACCTTAATACTGTAGGTAGTGAAAGTAATAATTTACTTTTTGGTAAAGGAGAATTTCCACTTACAGTAGAACAGGAAAAAGCTTATATTAGTAGAATAAATCAAAGTTCTAATTTCTTTATGGTGATAGGAACTATTAATAATGAAATTGTAAGTGTTGCGCAACTAAGTTCACCTAATATGAAAAGAATATCCCACAATAGTGAGATAGTACTCTCTGTTAGAAAAGACTATTGGAACATTGGAATTGGAAGTGCTGTCATGGAAGAACTTATAAAATTTGCTAAAGATAAAGAATCAATCAAAACTATCAGTCTTGGAGTTAGAGAATATAATGTTAATGCTATTAAACTGTATGAAAAATATGGATTTAAGAAAATAGGAATTCATAAAAATTACTTTAACATTGAAGGGTCTTATTATGATGAAATCTTAATGGATTTATATATATAATATGCAAACTATTATTGAGCTAAATAAATCCTGAATTATAAAATTTTTGAGAAATATAATTAGTATTAGAAAGTTTGAAAATACCTGTCTTCTTTCAAAATATAAACTTAAAATAAAAAAGGTGCTATTAAAATTCGTTATAAGACTATAAACGTTTTTAACCATATTAAAATGTATCTATAAGTTTTATTAATGAAATATTTTAATATGCACCCTTTTTCTTATATTTTTTAATCAATAAATAATATATCTATCTTCTGATTATGATGATAATAAAATAAAAAAGTATTCATCCCTATTTTATTATATGGTCAACAATTTCATGAACATAGTCTACGTGATTATTTGCATGTGCCTTTACGCCTTCTTCTGCCCTATTAAAGGTATAGCTATTATCTGTTATTTCAAACATAGATATATCATTAAAAGAATCGCCTATGGTGTATATATCATTAAGATTTTTGTTTTCTAGTTTTAAAACTTCCTTTAGGCCCTCCCCTTTTGATGAACCTTTTGAGGATATGTCCACAAAAAACTGATTTCTGAATATGGAAAGCTCATCACCAAAGATTTCTATTAATCTTTTCTTTATTTCTTCTCCTCTTTCTACAGAGGCATCTGAGGTGCATATACTTAAGATTACCGCTCCACTTTTTAAATCTAATATCTCTTCTTTTTTTACTAAATCAAACTCAATTTCTTCAGAAAAATATAGATTTTTCATATCAACGCTTTTATTTTCTATTAGTTTCATTCCACTTCCATCATCAAAATAAATCATTATTTTATCTTGATCTGCAAACTCTTCTACAATCTTTTTAACTGCCTCAAAATCAACAAGGTTATTTTTTATTACATTTTTATTTTTATCAAGTATTACAGCTCCATTGCAAAGAACCAAATAATCAAACTCTAAGTTATATTTTTCAATTACGCCCTCCATAGTTAGAAGGGTTCTACCTGTAGATATAATAAATTTATGACCTTTCTTACGTAAATTTTTAATTCCTTCAATATCTCTCTTATTAATTTTTTTATCTACTAATAATGTTCCATCAAAATCACTTGCTAATAACTTCATATTCTCTCCTTAAATTTCATTATATAATATATGCTAATCTTATTATTAATTTTTACAATCACAACCATGGTGTAATTTACTCCTATAAAGACACCATTTTCATTCTATTAAATCCAATTTAGAACTATATTTGCTACTTAATATTTTGTGGTAAGTAAACAGTTATCCTTGTTCCTATTCCTTTTCTACTTAAAACACTAAAGTACCCTTTGTGGTTATCAATTATCCACTTTGCTATAGAAAGCCCAAGCCCTGTTCCACCATTTTTTCTAACTCTTGCTGTATCAGCCCTAAAAAAACGTTCAAATATATGAGGCACATCATTCTCATCCATGCCAATTCCATTGTCTTGAATTGAAAAATAAGCTTCTCCTTTAGAATTCTCACCTACTTTAAGCGTTATTGTTTCTCCCTCTTCTGTATATTTAGTTGCATTTTCAACTAGTATTCTAGCTGTTTGTTTAAGCAAAGCCATATCACCCTGAACAGTTATATGTTCTGATTCAATGTAGTTATATACATGATTTTTATCTATCATCTTAGACTCTTCAAAAACTTCATCTATCATATCATTTAAAGAAAATTCCTTTATTGTAAGCTGAGTCTTTCCATTAATACCTCTAGCTAAAAATAATAGCTGCTCAACTAGATTTTTCATATTTTCAGATTCACTCTTTATTGCTATAATAGACTCTTCTAATACGCTCTCATCATTTTTCCCCCATCGATCTAGCATATTAGCATATCCTTGAATTACAGAAATAGGAGTTCTAAGTTCATGAGATGCATCTGATACAAACCTTGCTTGTTGCCTATAAGAATCCCTCATCCTGTCTAAAAGCTTGTTTATTGCATCCTCTAATCCTTTAAGCTCGCTATCACCTATATGTATTCTCTCATCAGATGTTACAGGACTTATTTTCGAAATAGCATCTTCAAGACTTTGAAATTTTTCCTCATCAAAGTCCATATTACTAAGTCTACTTGCTGTTTCTGCTATTTCATTAAGTGGTTTTAAGGTCTTTCTAATTTTAGCTGTACCAAATATTATTTCTTCTAATAAAAATACTCCTTCTACTATTCCTAAAATTATAACTATTTTTCTAACATAATATAAAAAAGCACCAGCTTCTTTAACCATGGTCTTTCCATTACTCCAAACAACTGTATAGGTTGAATTTTCTATAGGAAAAAAGTTAAATGACCTTTGTGCATTTTTCACTAATTCTCCATAGAAATCTTTTTCAGCTTGAATACACCAAAGAATAATTAAAATAATTATTAAACATATGTCAATTGCTAAAAATCTAAAAAATAAATCTCTAACAGAAATAGCATTAATCTTTATTGCAATAGAGGTAACATTTTTAGGTTTATTCTTCTTACTCATCTTTTATTACGTATCCTACACCACGTACTGTACTTATTATTTTAACCTTAAAAACATCGTCAATCTTTGTTCTTAAATATCTTACGTAAACATCTATTACATTTGTTTCTCCAACATAGTTATAACCACATACCTTTTCTATAAGCACATCTCTAGTTAATACTATATTTTTATTTTCCATTAATATTTGCAACAAAGTAAACTCTCTATTAGTTAATTCTATTTCTGTATCATCATACATTACTTTATGTCTCATCTTGTCTAAGGTTAATAATCCACATCTTATTACATCTTCATCTTTTTTCACTGTAAATACCCTCTTTTTAAGAGCTGTTCTTATTCTTGCAAGCAATTCCTCTATAGCAAAAGGCTTTGTTATATAATCATCAGCTCCAGCATCTAGCCCTGAAACCTTATCCATTACAGCATCTCTTGCCGTAAGCATTATAATAGGAACTTCTGAGACTCTTCTGATTCTTCTTAATACTTCAAGGCCATTAATTTCTGGAAGCATAACATCTAGAATAATTAAGTCAGCTTCTCCTCTCTCTGCAATTTCAAGACCTGTTCTCCCATTATCTGCTTTTATTACTTTATATCCTTCATGAATTAACTCTAATTCTATGAATCTTGCTATTTTTTCTTCATCTTCAACAATCAAAATCTTAACCATTCATTAACCCCCTTAAGTAAGAATTTTTTTTAGTGCATATGGTTAGTAAACTTACCTTTTACGTCTTTAACTACTTTTGATGTTTCCTTAAATACTTTGTTTATTTTATCTACATCAATCTTTTTAGAAGATACTAAAAATTCCATATTAAATAATAGTCCAATTATCATTAAAGGTATAACTATCCAAAATGCAAAAAACAAAAGTACAATTAGTACAGTAAAAGGAATTTTTAAAATCACTCTACTATTTCTTATTATTTCAATAAATATATTATTGCAAGTATCTATAGCTTTGCATATAGCTTCAAAAACTCCTTCAAAACCATTTTTATTTTCAAAATTATTTTCATTTGTATCTTCTTTAAGATTAACTTCTTCTCCATTGTCATTGTAACTTTCTTTGGATTCATTAGTATAAAATATACTAATGGACGGCTTTTTCACCTTTCCATGTGCTTCTAAATATAGCATAGCCTCTAGCATATCCCAGTTGCTCTTTTCCAAAGCATCTTTAGCTTCTTCATAGCTTATATTAGCTTTATTCTTTAACTTATCTACAAGTTTAAGCTTTTCCATAAATAATCCTCCATATTTACTGAAGCTCACTACTCCTACATTAGTATTAAAATTTTTAAACTCCCACTTTAATTCTCTTTATAATAATTAAATTATACCATCCCCCTAATATTTCCACACTACAAAAATAAAGGAGCTATATCAAAATAACTTGTTAATAAAACTTTATAAATAATATGAAGAAAATATCTGAATGTCCTTTAGAATTTAAGCTATTACGTAGAATAATTTGCGTTAATAAGCTAAGCATCGTATTAATAGGACTACAATGTCACTTATGTTCCATTGCATAAGTTCAAATTGCCAAATTAAAATTTGGATTTTCACTTAAGTTCTGAGCTTTAGCAAATTATTCGAAGTAATTGCTATAATTAATGACTACAATGTAACTAAAGTTCCATTGTATAAGTTCAAGAATCTAAATTAAAATTTAGACTTTCACTTAAAATCCAGTAATTCTCGGAATATATTTATAAAGTTTTATATAAGAGTTTTGATGTAGCTCCTTTAATAGTACTATCTAAAAACTATTTTTCATATCCTTCTTTAAAATCTTTTTTAATATGATCTGCTGACTTTGATACTTCTTCAAAAATATTGTTTACTCCATCATAATTAAAGTCAGGTCCTGAAATTGAATATTTATATCCACAGAATAATCCTACGATTAATAAAACTATAGTTGGTACTGATAAAAATATTAAGAAGAGGGTTGATATTGTTAAAGATATTCTTATTGGTTTTTCCTTGTCTTTTCTAATCTCAAAGAAATTCTTATTTGATTTCTTTATGAATTTTCCTATAAACCTAAACATTCTTCCAACAATTTCTCCAATGCCACCAAATTTCTCATCCTGCTTTTTCTTATCTTCTTTTTCTTCCTTCACCTCAACTATAGTGAGTGCTGTAACTTCATTATTTTCTACTTTTCCTCTTCTCTCTAAGTAAACAATAGCATCTAAAAGATCCCAATTACATTTTTCTAGCACCTCTTGTGCCTCTTCCTCATTTATATTAGCCTTTCTAATTAAAATATTAATCATTTCATTTCTTTCCATTTATATTACCTCCACGAATTAATTTCCTTATTCATCTTGGTTATATAATACTTTTAGAAAATTAATCTAAAATATAAGAAAGATTAAAATCAGATTAAAATTTAATCTCTTTTATTAATTTCATCTGTTATTAATTATTTTGAGTTTAATATATGGTAATGTTTTAATTTCTATCAAATAATAATTTTTATATCTAAAGTTTTATTATATAGATGAATTTAATAAATTATTAAATTCATCATTGTCCTTTAAAAAATCTAATTCTTCACTCTTATCATTTTTTAGTATGTTTACAAAGTTAGAAAGAAGTTGCTCATTAAATCCCTCTTCGTCTCCTTTACTTTTTATATGCTTATATAATTTAGATTTTGATGGCTCCCACTTTTTGCCCATTACATCTAATATTTTCTTTAATACAAGTAAAAAGTTTTCTACATCTTTTTCTGCTTTGTATACTTCAAAATACCCACTATATGAATTATACTCCCATAAATCATATAATTTTGTTGTCTTATCTATAACTTCTGCAAAATAATTAGCATCCTCATTTCGACCTTCCTTTAAGGCTATTTCAAGCATATAAATTAAACTTATAAATATATCAGTAGTGGCTGAAAGTAACTTCTGTTCAAAAATTTCAGCAGCCTTTTGAAATTCACCAGATTTATTATAAATATTTCCTTGTAATACTTTTTTATCGTAAGTAATATCAGGTAATTTATCCACACACTCTTGTGCTTTCTCATACTCTTTTCTTCCTAAATATATGTTTATAAGCATAGAAACTGCTTGATTTCTAATCTCTATATCATCACTTCTTGTTAATTTAATATAAAACTCTTCTATCTGCTTTTCATACTTCTCCTTACTTTCAACTCCAAACATATACATGCTTCCTTGCATTACTGTAGAAACTGTTAAAATTAATTTATCACAGGTAGGATACTCATAGATTTTGTCCATGGCTTTTTCAAAAGCTATATGAAATCCATCATTATTAGCTATCTTTACTAACTCATTAACAAAAACTCCTATCTCTTGCTCTGATAAATCTTCCTTAAATGAAAGTAAGGTATTTAAATCAACCTTTAAAAGCCTTGCTAAAGCTGGTAGTAATGTAATATCTGGATAGCAAGTTCCTTTTTCCCACTTATTCACTGCTGGTGTTGATACTCCAAGATACATGGCAACTTGTTCCTGAGTTAATCCTTGGGCATTTCTTTTTTCTTTTATAATCTCATTTATTCTCATATAATCTCTACTCCTTGTTTGGCTAATAATAACAAAAGCTTTTGATAGTATTATTTTATCAAGTGATATACTAAGCTACAATTGAATAGTAGTTAATTTAAAATTAAATAACTTAACTATAGGTTAAACTGTTAAAAGTTAGACTCAAATTTTTATTAAATTTAATTAATTTTTAATAATAAAAATATCCTTAGGTAAGTTTTACTAATACCTAAGGATATAAAATTTATCTAAACCATGCTTTCCCATGACTTTTAAAGTTAGCTTTTTAAGAAGCATTTTTGCTTTATCTATTAATATTTTCTAATTCTAATACCTTTTTAATGCAATAATCATGTTCAATATTTCCAGTCTTTCCAGCATACTGAATTTCATAATCTGGCTCTGTTTTAAATTCTTCATTAGATGTTCCATCAGCAGTTGTTCCCATATCTTTAGAAAATCTGAATACATAACCACTATTAGGTAACATGTGAAGAAGTGGATCAGAACCTATACCATCGCCCCCAGTTCTTTCACCTATAAGTGTTGCAAATCCTGTTTGTTTTGCAAAAGAGGCAAATGCTTCTGATGATGAATATACTAATTTGTCAACTAACATATATATATTCCCCTTAAATTTTATGGAATCTTCACTTGGGCTTATTTCCATAGTATTTTTACTATAGTACTTGAAATCCTCCTTAACCTCTACTGGTAAGTTTACAAGTTTTGTAGTATCTAAATCTTTCACCTCTCCAAATCCTGTAGAGTATTTTACTTTTGACTTTTTCAAATAATTATTTATAATTTCTCCATCTTTCCAAAAGCTATAAGTTGTATTTTCATATACTTTATCTATCAACTTTGGAACTAAGTATGAAATCCAATAATAACTATCTCCTCCTCCATTGCCTCTTATGTCTATAATTAGAGCTTGATACTCCTTAATATTGTTTAAATACTCATCAATAAGTTCAATATCATTTCCCATGTTGTAATAACTTATCATCTGAGGTATATAAATATATCCTATTTTTCCTTCAACTATATCTTTAGTGGAAGCATTCCTAATTCCTTCTGTCTTTTCATTTTTCTCTTGATTCAAAACTTGTACTTTTTCATTTTTATCAATATTATATCTTGCTAAGGCTTTTTTATTATTCAATACAGGTAACTGTACCTTCTTTTGCCACCCTTTATTCATTGAATAAATTTCTCTAAAATCTCTGAATTGGCTAGAATTTGTAATCATATGAGTATGTCCATTATTTAACTCACTTAATATAGAATTTAAAGTCATCAAAAATTCAATATCACTCTTGGTATTTTTTACTCTTTTTAAATACTCTTCCTTTTTACTTAACCAATCTACATTATTCAGTCTTTTATTTGTCTCTAAAAAAGGATAGTTTTCTTCAATTGTCTTATATAAGTAATTAAAATCCTCTATCCTTTGCTCTTCTGTTAATGGTGTACTTATATCTACCTTATTACCACAGGCAACCAAAGTACTTATAAGTATAAATAACATTGCTGATAAGAATCTTTTTAAACCTATAACTTTCTCCCCCTTTTAAATCTTATTTCACGGTTATATTTTTCATTAAACACTTTATAATTATATGAATTTATGGGAATTATTACACATAATTATATCTCACACAAACCATTTGGTAAATAATTCAAATAAAAATATCCTTAGGCAAGCTATACTAATACCTAAGGATATAAAATTTATTATGTATTTTTTAATTATAAAATCTAATTATTAATACTAGAGTCCTCTATTAAAGAGAGTTTATTCTTTTTAAAACCTATTATTTTTATGATAACTTATAAACTTTAAAGTTGATTTAAATTCAAAAATAACATTTATTATCCTAATAAAATAAATAACTATTCAATCTTCATTATTTCCATCTGTGATTTTGTAATACCATTTCTTTTTCCGTAGTTAATCCAATAATTTGTAGAGGCCTTAAGATACATGTTTTTTGATATAGGCATGGTAACCCTTAAGTTTTCAGGAGTGTTATTGTAAATAGCCTTTGCTATTTTTTTTATTTTCCATTTTACAAAGATTTTAAAAGGTGTTCCTAAAATAGCCTCCCCACCACCAATTGATAGTACTGAATTAAACTCATATGTATTTTGTTTGCAAAATAATTTAACCATATCAATGCAAACATTGTTTTGTTCAGGCTCTATAAACCCACAATTTATTATTACATTTACTTTAGGTTTGTTTTTTGGTGGATTTTCTTCAAGAACCTTTAAAAAGTTAAGCATTGTAACTGGAAGTCCATCTGCATAAAGTGGAAAAACAAGTAGTATATCTGTATACTCTCCTATCTTGCTACAAATCTCTTTATGATTATTCTTTGTAATATTAAAAGTATCAGCTTGTCCTTTGTAATAACTGCTAAAGATTTCTCCATACTCTTTAGAGTTAGATCTTGGTGCTCTTGGACTCCCATTTATAATAATTACTTTTCCCATTTTCTAACCTCCTTATCTACTACCTCTTCTAAATTCTCTTCATCTACAAAAATAACATTAAAACTTTTGAAATTCATATTGTGAGAGTTACGCTCTATTAATCTTTTAAATATTTCTTTTTCCTCATCTTCTATATTTCCATATGCAATAATAATAGCATCCTTCATAGCTAAATCACGCTGAACATGATGAGCCTCCCCATTTAAAAGACGAATAAAAGCTTGTTGAATTGGAATAGCTCTCTCAAGCATAGTTTTCATCACTGTATCATAAGAACCATATTTAACCTTGCTTACATAAATCACCTTATCACTCTTTGCAATAATAGGATAAACCTTTACTGCATCATCACGAATAACACACTTTCCAGGAGTTTTAGTCCAACAACCAAAACATCCTATACAATTTGAAATTCTAAGCTTAGACAAATCAATATATTTATTTTCATCACTCTCTAAAAAATTAATATTTAACTCTTTATCACTTAGTAATAATCTCATTTTCTATTCCTCCTATAACACCTAAATAAACTGCTTCAAAGATTTAATTAACTTCTGCTTAATCTTTTTCTACAGTTTTTATAGCAATCATAGTTAAAATACTATGAAAATAACCTCTATTAAATTAATTACTCTTGTAACTTCACAGTTATCTTATAAACTTTGGTACAAGTATTTATATTTTTATTATATATCCTTCATGGATTATAAATTGAATAAAATGTAAAAAATACTAGAAATATTTTTTTATAAGGAATAAACTAATCTTGAAATATAATTTTGAGAGGTTTAATATTATGGAATATGATTGTGGTTTTGTAAAGGAAAGTAACTGGTTTCGTTATCGTGCTGGTGCAATTATTATTGAAGATGGGGCTGTTCTTTTCGCTAGTAATGAAAGGGAAAATTACTACTACTCTATTGGTGGTGGAGTACATATGGGAGAATCAGCTGAAGAAGCTGTAAAGCGTGAAGTCTTTGAAGAAACAGGAGTTGAATATGAAGTTGATAGATTGGTATTTATACATGAAAACTTCTTTAAAGGTGATGGAAGTTTGGAAGGTAAAAACTGTCATGAAATATGTTTTTATTTTTTAATGAAACCTAGAGGAACACGTAATTTAAATAGTAATAGCTATACTGGTGGAGTTAAGGAAATAATGTATTGGATTCCAATAGAAAAACTAAGTAATTATCGCGCTTATCCTACATTCTTTAGAGAAAAGTTAACTAATCTTAAGAATGAGATTGAACACATAGTAACTTATGAATATTAAGATAAAAAATAAAACTGATAAAATACTATTTTTATATTTTATCAGTTTATTTTTATATTATAAACCTTTGATTTTAAGATTATATTTTTTAAATTATATTACTAGCTTTTAACTCTATCATAATTCTTCAGTATATAAACAACTAATATAATAATAGAGAAAAATACTGAAATATTTTGAAATATGTAAAATGTACTTCCTTTTACTTTATCCTTTTCATCAAGTAAATATGAAACTGGCCAAAAAGACATGAAACATAGTACTCCATAAATAATTATAAATAATCTTAATATAATATTAAATCTTTCTCCATACATCCATGCTAAAAGACAAAAGCTTAAAAATAAAGCCATTCCAAGATTCATAACCCTTATAAAAATATTAGATTTTTCTATATCTTGCCACCACCAGAATTTCAAAATATTTTTTATAATAAAAGCTAGTTTTTTCATATTATACCCCTACTTAATTATAAAACTTTATATAGAAAGACATTAAGTAATTATATTATACTGAAAAACAATATAAATTAGTTACTTAATTTTTAGTGAATTCAGTATTAATATTTAAATACATCCATGTTAAGGTTCAATATGCATAGTTTAAAGTATCATATTCTAAATCATAATTTAAATACATATCATGTTAAGGTTCAATCAAACCTGTCAACATCATACTCAACATCAAGTACCGATTTAAATACATATCATGTTAAGGTTCAATAAGTTTTCTAGCACTATTAACAACTGAATTTCGTAAATTTAAATACATATCATGTTAAGGTTCAATAGCTGGAAGTGATGTTAATATAAAAAATAAAAAAGGATTTAAATACATATCATGTTAAGGTTCAATTTAATCCATAATCCAAATATTTTCTAGCTAAACGCATTTAAATACATATCATGTTAAGGTTCAATTATAGAGGAAGGTGTAGAACCTTTCAGAGAAGATTCATTTAAATACATATCATGTTAAGGTTCAATCTATAATCACAATCATCAGATTTACCAATATAAAAAATTTAAATACATATCATGTTAAGGTTCAATATCAAGAATTGATAAGCAAAGACAAAAGGATTTTTCATTTAAATACATATCATGTTAAGGTTCAATACACTTTCAACTTGCTCTGGAGAAATAACCATACCTATTTAAATACATATCATGTTAAGGTTCAATTGCTATGTTATTAGAAGTAGGAGCATCTTCTGTTCCATTTAAATACATATCATGTTAAGGTTCAATTAATCTAAAGAATAAATATAAGAATCAACAACATCATTTAAATACATATCATGTTAAGGTTCAATTAATCTAAAGAATAAATATAAGAATCAACAACATCATTTAAATACATATCATGTTAAGGTTCAATGCGAACTTGTCTATTTTTATAGGTACTAAAACATCAATTTAAATACATATCATGTTAAGGTTCAATCTATTGGACAAGACAATGGATTTTATTTATATTAATTTAAATACATATCATGTTAAGGTTCAATTTTGAGTCTAATCAGTAGGGGGGGCTATCAAATCCATTTAAATACATATCATGTTAAGGTTCAATAGAAAGCTCCTCCAGTATTGTAATAATATCCTCTCATTTAAATACATATCATGTTAAGGTTCAATCTTTTTCTTTCCTTAAATTTATATTAAATTTTACATATTTAAATACATATCATGTTAAGGTTCAATGAACATCCGCTAATAAAGATTCAACTAAAATATTCATTTAAATACATATCATGTTAAGGTTCAATGAAAAACATAAATGGGCTTGCCAAAGATTTTTAAAATTTAAATACATATCATGTTAAGGTTCAATGTATATGCAAATCCTTTGGTTCCTGTAATAGAAAGATTTAAATACATATCATGTTAAGGTTCAATATGTGGAAAGGAAGAAATAAATGGACTCTGATTAAATTTAAATACATATCATGTTAAGGTTCAATGGATAATTCCTATTAATTCAATGCTTAGTATTGGATTTAAATACATATCATGTTAAGGTTCAATTAATGCTCTTTCTATGTTTTTTATTGTATTTTCTCATTTAAATACATATCATGTTAAGGTTCAATGTTATGGTAAAACTATGTGTATGTCGGAGGAATTGTATTTAAATACATATCATGTTAAGGTTCAATGAATGTTTACAGTAACTATACCACTTAACAATTTTTATTTAAATACATATCATGTTAAGGTTCAATAAATAACTATTACTATAAATAACAATAAATTTAAGGATTTAAATACATATCATGTTAAGGTTCAATGTTAAGGTTGATTCTGAAAATGAAGAAAAACCAGTATTTAAATACATATCATGTTAAGGTTCAATGTTTTAGGTAAAGAGCATCAGACTTTGTTAGTTATATTTAAATACATATCATGTTAAGGTTCAATACTGTTTCTTTACCTACTGCTCATTCTATTTTGGAATTTAAATACATATCATGTTAAGGTTCAATTTGGACATCAATGGGGTTCTTGGAAAGGTTCCCGTATTTAAATACATATCATGTTAAGGTTCAATGAAGTAAATTGTTGTATTTTGGAGGTTTTCTGATAATTTAAATACATATCATGTTAAGGTTCAATTTGTTTTATAAATTGATTTGTTGCAACAGCACTAAAATTTAAATACATATCATGTTAAGGTTCAATAAAATATAAATATAATTGCTAATTTTCCAATAAAATTTAAATACATATCATGTTAAGGTTCAATACCTGTTATTTCTCCAGTTTTTTCATCAACTGTTATATTTAAATACATATCATGTTAAGGTTCAATCTTCTGATGAAACTATATTTATAAATGGAAAGTGGTAATTTAAATACATATCATGTTAAGGTTCAATTTATCATGTTAAGTTTGTAAGAAGGAGTTGAGTTTAATTTAAATACATATCATGTTAAGGTTCAATTTCAACTACTGGTGGCGGTAGACATTTGTTTATAAAATTTAAATACATATCATGTTAAGGTTCAATATAGATAGAAATAAATTCATTGCAGGCACTTATAAATTTAAATACATATCATGTTAAGGTTCAATGAATGTGAAATATCCGTACTCTAGTGTACGATACCAATTTAAATACATATCATGTTAAGGTTCAATTTCTATATTTAAAAATTTATATAAAGTAAAAATTGGATTTAAATACATATCATGTTAAGGTTCAATAATAAAGCCTAGAAAAAAATATTCTTTCATACAGAGATTTAAATACATATCATGTTAAGGTTCAATTTTTATAAAACTAAAATGTAAAGAGGTTTTATAAAATTTAAATACATATCATGTTAAGGTTCAATTATCCTCTTCTCCCTATCTACAACTTCATTTTCTACATTTAAATACATATCATGTTAAGGTTCAATACTTGTAAAATAGCCATTCTTAAATTTAATAAATATATCTTAATCTAGTTATTTCAATACTTATACTATAATTTTACCAGTGTTTTATTAAGAATTAAAGAGGGTATCGAAAATCAGCCTAAAACCTAGTTATTTCAAGGATTTCGCAAACTTTTTTTCCACTTAAATCACTGGTAAAATTATATGTTATTTTGAATTAATTATTAAAGTATCAGTGTTTCCCCGTTAATTACTTCTTGAATTCCTAGCACTTCTTCTCCAAATACATTTCCGTTTAATAATTTAACAATACATATGAAGTCTTCATCTTTTTCTATTACTTTATTTAAATCTTTTCTTAAGTTTATAAGGTTAGAAGGCGTTATTTCTCCCCTAAAAACTGATTTTTGAAAATGAGATAAATACTTCTTACAAACTTTAAATACCCTATTTACCCTCTTTTCATTTACATCGTAAAATACAAAAGCATAATTATAATTCATTTTACTTTTCATATCTTACATCTCCTTTTATGTTTTAATTAAATATAAAAACGTTAATTCTTCTTTTAAAATTAGAATAAAATACAAGTATATATTCAATACTATTTTTTGTTCTCATTAATATAGAAAATAATAAGAGTGTAAAATAATTGAACCATCTTTTATAGACAGTCAATTTACATAATTAAATATTTTTCTGCCTATATAGATCAATTAAGACCTACCAATACTTTAAATAGGTAAAATAAGTAATCTTGGTTACAAGCCTTTAGAATAATTAAAAGATACCAATAATAAAGAAAAACTTTCAAAATTTAAGCAAATAAAGTACTGCAGAAAATTTAAGATAGACTAATACTTATTTCTTAAGCTAAAAGGTTTAAATTCTTTACCCTCTATTATATATTTAATAAGCTTGTAGCAATCTAATTTCATAGCTGTTTTATAAGTTACTCTTCTCTTTAACTTTGGATGGACAAATACAGAGTCTAATTTCTCTTCAAAAGCTTTTATAAATATATTTCTCCCCTCTTCATTTAAAAGACAATAATTGACCTTTTTATCAAAATGCTTGTCTACTTTTAACATTTTCTTATTTACTAATTCAAAAATAGTTTTATAAACTATTACTGGCTTAAAAACTTCACTAATATCTAGACTTAATGAAAACCTTCCTTCTGATGGTTCATGTAGAAAACTTACTCTCTGATCTAGATGAGTTTTATATATGGTTGATATTGTCTTGGTATATAAAAGAGAGTTTCCAAAGGAGATTAATGCATTAATAGGATTATCCGGTGGTCTTTTACACCTTTTATTCAGAATAAATTCTTCCGGCAAAATAACCTTAAACTCAGAATAAAATCTCTGCCAAACTTCTCCCTCAGCTGCCATTAACTCTTTAATATTTTCAGCTTTATTAACTCTGTGATAAAATTCATCTTTGATCCAATCTATAGTTCCCTTAACTTCCTTTTTATTATGTTTATAGTAATGATAAAGAAGTTCATAAATATTTTCTCCTATACCACTTACTATACTTTTTGCTATTATTAATCTATTTTCTTCAAAAGCCTTAACTTGTTTTATAAGCAATTTTCCACTATTATACTTATCCTTAGGATAAAAAGTTCCACTGTACCCTTCATAATAGTTAAAAAAATGTATTATTATATTATTTCTAGATATGAAATCTAATAATTTAGTATTTATGCTAATCTCATTTAAGCAATAAATTTCACTTGTTCCTTCTACTGGAATGTAGACATTTTTCCCATCTTTTCTAAAACATAAGGAATTATCTTTCCTTGTAAGCTCCCCCATAGAACTTATATATTTGGTTTTCGCCATAATACTATTACTCCTCTCACAAATTAAATATAGCAATACTCATAATAAGCACATTTTTTACATTTATGTTCATTAATGACATTGGGAATTTCTTCTTCTAAAATTAATTCCTCTATGTTTTTAACAATACCTTCTAATTCTTTTTCATTCTCTTCAGTTAACTCAATAACTAAAGTTTTCTTTTTTGTTTTATTTTTTTCGATAAACTCTAGTTTTCCCTTTCTCTCAATTCCCTTAGCTTTTAAAACCTTTAAATAAAATAATAGTTGCCATTTTGCAGCTTCCACATCTGCATCTGATTTTTTAATTTCTGTTAAATATTCCTTTGTAAGTTTATCTATTTTAACATTGTCTATTTCTAACTCAGTATTATCTCCCTTTCTTTTTTCTTCATGAAGAGCCTTTCCAACTTTAACAGTTTCACTATTATCTTCTAAGTTAAATCTGTTTCCATGAAAATAACATTGCCTCTTACAATGAAAGTAATAATTTATAAGAGTTCCATTAACCTTCAAAATTCTCACCTCTATAATTTATATAAATTCTCCAATATCTTTTTCAAATATAGATTTATTAAGCTTTCCATTTTCAAAAAAGTCATATCCATTTTCTATATATAAAAGCTCTCCTATTCTATCGTTATAATTAAAGTTTTGCTTTGTTCTTATTCTATAAATAAAGTAATTCATTTTAGCTTTAACCTTTGATAATTTAATCATTTTTTCAGCATAGTTCATTTCATTATTTAATAATAAATTTCTATACTCTTTCCATACTTCTTCCCCATCTATTTTATAAACACTTCCAGTATTCTTATTCTCAATCTCAATCTCGTAAGCTAAAAAAACTTGAATATCATTTCTATCATCATCTATTAGCTTCATTTTTTCCTCAACATTTTTAAAGTCAAGATTCCTAACAGGTCCATTAAAGAATAGCTCTGTATTGTTATCATTATAGGAACTAGTATTATCTAAAAGAGGCTCATTAACTAACTGGTTATAATAATCAAAGTCCTTTTCAATTAATATATTTCTAATATCCTTATTTTCTATTGTTAAACTGGTGTTTTTTCTAACATCTCCCTTATATATGCTAATTGCATTATCTAAATTAAAGAAATATACCTTTGAGTCTTCCTTTAAACAAGATCTATTTATTCTTCCTAAAAATTGTTCTTCACTATCTAATATGGAAGAATCTTTAAATCCTATATCCATATCAATATCTACACCAGCTTCTATAACTTGAGTTGCTACTAAGGTTACATTGTCTAGTCCTTTTTTATCTTTGTTCCCTTTTATTTCATTTATTATTTTTTCTCTATCGATTGAATTATCATCACCAGTTAAAAGCCTTATTTCACCAAACCCCTCTTCTGATTCTTCTCTTATTTTAAGTTCTTCAAAAAACTTATAAGCACTGTTTTTACTTATAAATTCTACTATTCTCTTTTTCCCATCATAAGCTTTAATCTTCTCAATTAAGGCATCAAAAATCTCATCTTTTTCTAAGTCCATTAAAGAATAATCGACCCTTACTCTATTTTTAAACTTTTCATTTTTGAAATATTTGTCTCTATCTTTTATTAATCTAACTGAGTTTTTATTATTTAAAGCCTTCTCCTCTTCATACCTAACTAAATTTCCTTTATACTTTTCATCTAAATCTCCACTTTTTTCATATGAATTTTCTACATCAGCCTTTATAAGAAGCCCTTCTAAATCTGGAAGAGTTGCAGACATTATTATTATTTTAATATTTAAGATCTTTGAAAATCCATTTAAAAATTCTATTATTTCTCTCCATATTTTATTTTTATAACTCTGTATTTCATCAAGGACTATGACACTATTAGCTAGTTGATGAAAGGCAAATATATTCTCCTTCATAGTGCCAAACATATAAGAAAATAAGGAAACATGAGTAGTTAAAATCATTGGATAATTTAAAAACTGTCTATTAAGCAATGACTTTGAATAATCACTGTATTCTAAATCTTCAAAGTACTTTTCTTTTTCATAATCAGTTCCTTTTACCTCTTTAATGGGAAATAAAGAATTTATAACTGCTATTTCTTCTAAAACCTCTTTATTATTTTCATAAATTTTTTCTAAGGTAACTAAATTTTGTTCTATTAAAGTATTGAAGGGATACACATAAAATATCTTATTCTTAGTAGGATCATTTTCTATTATTTTGAAAGCTAAATTATTTGCTACATTACTCTTTCCACTTCCTGTGGGAGCCTCTAAATAAAATATATTCTTATCAATATTCTTTAAAAGTTCTCTTTCAGCATCTAAAAACATTTCATTTCTTAAAACATTTATATTTTCTACCTTAGAAAAATTCTCTTCCTTGCCATATTGATTCTTTTCATATTCTCTTATAAGCTTATAAATCTCTCCACTTTTAAAGGTTTCATAAAATTTATTTATGTCACTAATAGTTCCTATGTCCTTAATTTTAGTCCCATTCATATATTCTGAAGTTGAATAGTAATCACAGGCTATTAAAATTGAAAGCATAAATCTTTCATAGGTATATGTTCCTATTTCTTTTTTTATGGAATCTTTACCTTCTAATATGCTTTTACTGAACTCCTTATATTTTTCTAGTATTTTTTCAATATGCCTTTTATTTAAAATTAAATTTCTAAAATAAATAGGATTTATTATTTTTTTAAGTTCCTCAATTTTTTCCTCTTCAAACTTAGATAAAAGTCTTCCTTCTTTACTTGTGTATAAGTTTATATTATCTATTGGTGAATGATGTTTAGAAATTATATATGAATTTAAAATAAGAAGTGTAAAAAAGGAACTATGATTTTCTTTTTTAACTTTTCCTTCTTTATTAAGTTTTACAAGTTTCCCTAAAAAATAATCTATATAAATTATTGAAGAGTAAATGGAATGATTCGTATCTATATTTAATTCCATATTAATGTCTAGCTTATTTTTCATCTTTATCTCTTGAAAGTTTGGATTAATCTTTCCCATATCATGTAAAGTTATTATGCCTACTAACATTTCTCTAAATAAATTTTCTTCATCATGAGAAGGTTTGGTTAAAAAGATATTTTCAAAATTTAAAAAGACCTTTCCTAAATTCTTCTCTCTATAAATCTTCTTAAAATACTCTTTACATAAGTCTATATGCATTTTTAATGTTTCTTTTTCATTATTTGCTCCCTCTATATGAGCTAAAACTGTATATTCTTCTTTTATTAAATCATCTATATTTAATGAATTTAAAGCTTCAAAATACATATTATATCTCTTTCCTTTCTAAAAAATTTGGCTACATCCTGCTTAAAATTTATTAAGCATATTGATGTAGCCATTTTTCTATATAAACTGAATAGTTTTATCTTTTATTTTATAAATTAAACTATACTTTTCTTTTTCTAAATAACTATTTGTATAAACTAAGCTTTCTGTTTTATACATGATTGTTTCTGCATCAAGGGATAAAGGTAAAAACTCTTCATATTTATATAGAGGTTCTTCCTTGGTTACATCTTTATTATTTTCAGAGAATTCATCAAACTCACTAAAATCATCAAAATCATCTTCCTTAGGTTTATTTGACAGTTTATAAGTGTCTTTTTTAAAGAAACTATCTATATAATTAACCTCTAAAGATTCTTCACATTCACAAATTTCACAATTTAATATATCAGCCATATGATCATTTTTGCCTAAGTAAGGCATATAAACATAGTTTTTATTAATCATGGCCTTTGAAAGTTTTTCAGCTTCCTCATTATCTAAAAGAATATAGATTTCCCAAGAAGGGTTTTCTAACCATTGCTCCTTAACAATAAGATTTCCACCTTGCTCTTGAGAAGCATATCCTACAGAGTTATTAAATATATTTATCTTTTTTCCTATAACTCCATTTTTATTCTTTGGAACTATAGCAACCTTTAAATCCTTTAACTTTTCATAAAACTCAGGAAGCTTTGACTCTTCCTTAGAAGATTTTTGTCCTTTATATTTTGAGTTTTTTTGATTATATCCTCCATAACCTAATATAGCTCCCAAAATCCCAAGTAAAGCCACCTTATGAATATGACCATAAGTAAAATAAAGATTAGAATTCACATCAGGTCTTTTAAAAAATCCTGTTTTTCCTTCTAAAGTAAACTTTAAAGCCTTCATAATACTACACCTCTTTTTTACTAAAGATATTGTAATATTTAGCTCCTTCAAAATTAGCTTTAACATTGATTGTTAGAGGATTATAGTAAACTTCTATGCTTTCTATTCTCTCTTCTAATCCATCTAAAATTTCTTTAAAGTTTAATTCAAAGGTATTTTTTTCTTCTCCTTTTATAAACTTTACATACTTATCTAAGTTAGGCAAATATAATGTACTATCAGTTTTTATGAATACTGATAATTCATTTTCACAACCAACTTTTGAATTTGTTGCAAAGGCTGTTGCTGAAGAAATAGCTGCATCCTTAAATGCTTCATAATCTTCTTCTGTATATCCTTCTGTAACTTCTAATTCTACAAACTCTTTATATGCAAGTGGATTTATAACAAAAGGATAACAATAATGGGCTTCTGGTGTTACTATTTTAGTTCCTAAGGTTGAATTTTTTGCCTCTTCATCATCCTTTTTATTTGGCTTTTCAGAACCATCTCTAAATGGTGATAATATGGTTTGCTCTTCAGCTTCTGCCTCTTCATAAATATTATATCCTTGTCCTATTTGAACTGCTCCAGTTATGGATATATTATTTCCTTCTTCTGCAAAGGTAGCACCAAAGTTTTTTACATCCTTAGCTTTAAAAAGATTTCTTAAAACCTCTCTGCCATCCTTTTCTTTTTTCAAATCATCAATATCAAATAAATCTTCATATCTTTCCTTCAATGACTTTGGAACTAAAGAAACCTCTCCTTTTTTACTTTCTGAAAATTTCATTGATTTTATATATAAAACCTTCTCTCCTGCATTATCCCATGCTTTTTTCATAGGGTATTTTAAGGCTTTATCACTTCCAAATATATCTCCTTCAGAAGTTGTTTTTGGGAAACCTGTAAAATCAGCATTCCAATTTGCCATTCTTGATGAAATGCCTATTAATCCATAAACTCTTTTATCCATAATAATCTAACTCTCCTTTTTCTCAAACATTATATTTCCACTTAAATATCCTGCAGTTATTAAATCTCCCTGTATCTTTCCTTCCACTTCATAGCTTAAAACCATGCTATAAAGTCTTTTGAATCTTATATCTTTATTTGAATCTAAATCGTAATTATATTTTTTATAAAGTCTAAATAAATTGTCCTTTATTGTTTTATCGCTCTTTGCATTTATTATAGGATTAGCTAAAGATAAAGGCTTATTCTTCCCCTTGCTTTTTCCTAGTAAATATGAAGTTAATTGACCAACTGCAAAAAAATACTCTCTATCGCTATTTATATAATCCTCTTTATTATCTAAGACCTTGCTTCTTAAATCCTTTCTTATGCCCAAAAGAATATCAGCCATACTTTCCTCTCCTCCTTCAAAATACTCCTTTAAGGAATAAATCAAATTAAACTGATTTATTGCCTTTGTAAAATATCCATTATTTAATGAATTCTTTAAGGTTAATCTTGAAGCCTTATTTAAAACACTCCAAACATTACTTTCATCGCCCTTATGAAGCCACTTAAATAATTGCTCTCTAGATATTAATAAGGCTCTTTTTATGTCTGTTTCCTTAATTGAAATATCCTCTAAAAAATAATTAGTCACTAAAAATCTATTGAAAAATATTATGTTAATTAAACTTTGCATATCTTTCTTTTTTGTAATAGTTTCATATTCCCAAGTGTCTTCTTTTTTTCTGTTTTTATATAAGTTTTCTCTAGGTGCATCTAATATATTTTTAAACTCAAACTTTTTCTTTAATTTAGGAGAATAGCTTGAAATCATGTCAAAGTCATGAATTTCACATTCTTTTCCCTTTTTAATTCTTATATAGTTTCCAGTAAAATCACTATCTAAAAGCTCTCCATCCTTAATAGCAAAGATTTCCGAATCATTTAAATAGATATTATTTTTTCCCTGCGAAGCTAAGTTAAAAAGAAAATCAAATACCTTTTTCTGCTTTAATACTTCCTCTTGATTTATTAAATATGGATATACTACACTTCTTGTTTTATTCTCTAAATAAGGCTTTTTTGAATTTAATCCCATATTATCATTGGGAAGGCCTAATATATGATCCTTTGTTTCTAAGTTATAATCATTATTATTATAAATATTAGGAATCAGATAACGTTTACCTTCCTTATAAAAATCATCTTCATTAAATAAGAAGAATATCTTTAAATAGTTTTTCTGTTTTAAATCTATATCTAAATTAAAAATATTCTCATCAATCCAAGCTTTTACCTTAGACAGTTTTTCTAAATCAACCTCTCCTATTTCCTTTTCTACATTTTTATAAAGCTCTAAAGATTGTTTTCCTTTTTTAGCATATTTTTCTTCTAAATTAGATAAAACTCTATAGTATTCATCTATACGCTCTTGATTTAATTTAGATTGTCCAGTTTTTTCATCTGGCTTTAAACTTTCCTTTTTAACAAAAAAACTTAAATAATTATTGCTGTGTATAACTTTTTTCCCATCAATTGGCTTATTCATGTCTATAAGCTTACTATTGTAATCCATTTTACATAGCAATTTGAAATTTTCTATGGTGGTATCAACTTTTTTAAGCTTTTTATCAAAAATAATATCAGCTCTATAAAATTCCTTAAGTTGTCCATTTCCATCTGGCTTTACTATTATATAAGTACCATCAGCAAGCATATAATTATCTAAAATTCTATTTTCTAAGGTCTCTCCAAAATTACTATAAATGTAGTCTCTAACTTGATCTAACAAAATTCCTCCCCCTCTCTAATTCTTATTTTTGACTTTTATAGTTATTTTTAACATTAATAATTAAAAAAATTTATAGCCATCTGTAATTTAAAAATCCACATCCTCTGGCGTTGCATTCCCCAGCTCCTACACCTATGCACATATAGGAAATTTTCTGAGATAATTCATCATCACTTATATTTAAAGTTAACTTGTCACCAAGGATCTTAATATTTTTATACTTTATAGCTATAGGTTTTTTATTGTTAAATTCTAATGAATTAAATAGAGGAAAATCTTCTTTTATATTCTCTCCAGTAAATTCATTGTACTTTTTAATCATATTAATTTTTAATCTATTAGCATATTCATCAATACTCATATGATTTTTCCAGTACCCGAAATCATTCTTAATAAGAATTGGAGTTATTGAATACACTTTTTCAATATGATGTCTATTTATTTCTTTGACTTCAACCTTTATCCCCTTTATTGAACTTGTGTAACTTTTGTGAAGCTCATTTAAAAGGTAATTTGCTAACTTAACATCTATAGTTCTTATTTGAAAAGTATATATCTTGTCCTCTTTATAAATTCTATTTTCTTCTACAGGATAAAAGGAATTAAAACTATACATCTTATAACAGTTTTTATTATGTAGCTCTAAAAACTCTTGATTTCTAGCTAAAGTTGTATCTATAAAACTACAAATTTTATTTAAAGTCTCTTCCTGCTTTATACTTTTTAAAAGATATACCTTTACATTTAGTTGAAAAACTTTCATTACGCTCACCTCCTATAAATCTAATGTATTTTTATTAAAATTGATTTTAAATAATTAATTGAAAAATCAAATAATTTAGTTTATCTTTTGTTTAGTACATCTAATGTTATGGTTAAAATATTTTATGCATTAAAGACATTCTTTAAATACTCTACGAGTTATTAAAAACTTTATTATATAAATTAAATACATTTGATGTTTTAATTATACCAATAAAAGTTATTTTTACAAAATTTATCTTTTAATCATTTTAATATTTTAAAGTATCTTTTCTTTTTATTTTATAAAAATATTACTTATTATAGATATAATTCTAACTTTTAACTAGTAAATTTTAAAAATTAAATAATTATTTTATAAATTTATATATTTTTATAACATTAATTACTTAATAAAATGTTAATTAATAATAAAAGTATTTTAAGTAGCTTAGAAATAGTAATAGAAATATACCTATTTCAACAATTTAATATTTAAAGTCCTTATATAAAAATACATATATCAATTTTATTCATAAAATATATATTTTACGAAGTTATTTATTTAAATACATATACTGTTAAGGTTCAATTAATGAAGTACACTGTATTTATTCCTACCTAAAAAGATTTAAATACATACCATGTTAAAGTTCAATAAAAATATTAATATAATTGCAAATTTTCCAATTCAATTTAAATACATACCATGTTAAAGTTCAATTCTATCGTCAGATAAATCGGCTATCCCGTTATCAAGATTTAAATACATACCATGTTAAAGTTCAATCTTAACACCATTAACCTGCTTATCTAAATTAGCAACATTTAAATATATACCATGTTAAAGTTCAATTTGTACTTGTGCATATTGACGAACCATTTCTTTTAAATTTAAATACATACCATGTTAAAGTTCAATTAGTTTTTATGTTTCTTCTGATTTTTATTTAAGTGAATTTAAATACATACCATGTTAAAGTTCAATGGTTGAAAGAGGATAGAAAGCCTAAGGAATATATATTTAAATACATACCATGTTAAAGTTCAATAAAAATAGCAATTTATATTAGAAAATCTATAAAAGGATTTAAATACATACCATGTTAAAGTTCAATAAGAAACCCTTTTGACATAGAAACAAGAATTAGAAATTTAAATACATACCATGTTAAAGTTCAATCATAAATATTTTAAGAAAGAAAACCTAAAATTATAAATTTAAATACATACCATGTTAAAGTTCAATTATGACTAAAGAAACTGATTTATTGCAAGAAGAGAAATTTAAATACATACCATGTTAAAGTTCAATGCAGAATTAACTTCTAAAACTGCTTTAGCTAAGTTATTTAAATACATACCATGTTAAAGTTCAATCAGACAATTAGAAGTTTATGAAGATAGCTCTTGTGCATTTAAATACATACCATGTTAAAGTTCAATTTGCCTTAGCTTCTGTTTGCATAGCTCTTAAATCATATTTAAATACATACCATGTTAAAGTTCAATAAGTTCTTTTCCTATTATTTTTCTTATATTCTTTATTTAAATACATACCATGTTAAAGTTCAATCATGGTTTATCATAAGTTTTCAAAAGCATTTTCCAAATTTAAATACATACCATGTTAAAGTTCAATATATTATTTTTTTGGAGGTATACAAATGATAACAGCATTTAAATACATACCATGTTAAAGTTCAATCGAATTTCTAAAGGTGTAGATTCTCAAGTAGTCGGATTTAAATACATACCATGTTAAAGTTCAATGAAGGAATGTTTTTATAATAATATGGGGGTTTATCTATTTAAATACATACCATGTTAAAGTTCAATTAAAGATAAAGCTTATAAGTTTAAAGATTTAAAACAATTTAAATACATACCATGTTAAAGTTCAATAGAAGTAAATGAGGTGTTGGAAAACGCTGAACTTACATTTAAATACATACCATGTTAAAGTTCAATGACAATATCCTAGAATGGAAATTTTATCTTTCTAAATTTAAATACATACCATGTTAAAGTTCAATTTTATTTACTCCAAAAATTATTGATTTAAATAATTGATTTAAATACATACCATGTTAAAGTTCAATTCTTTTCGAGCAAATTCTCTTGGATTAAAAAAAGTTATTTAAATACATACCATGTTAAAGTTCAATGTATGATACTAAACCTCAAGTTAATAAAAAAGTTATATTTAAATACATACCATGTTAAAGTTCAATGGAAAAGTCTTAAAATCCCTACTATTAAATTCATTTATTTAAATACATACCATGTTAAAGTTCAATTACTTTGGTAGGAGAAGGTTCTATAAAGGTTCTCGAATTTAAATACATACCATGTTAAAGTTCAATTTGAAGCAAGATTAATTATTCCAATAGGACTTTGATTTAAATACATACCATGTTAAAGTTCAATAATATCATTTTATTACCATAAAGAATATATTAACGAATTTAAATACATACCATGTTAAAGTTCAATTAGTCAAGGTTCTGCGTTTTATATAAGTAAGTATAATTTAAATACATACCATGTTAAAGTTCAATTATATTCCATTTCGTCTGTTAGTGTATTCATGTAAATTTAAATACATACCATGTTAAAGTTCAATCATTTTCTATCACCTCTATGTTTAGTATAACATGTATTTAAATACATACCATGTTAAAGTTCAATCATCATCATTTCCCGACGTTGATTTTATATTTTTATTTAAATACATACCATGTTAAAGTTCAATGTAATATATTTACTCTTAAAGCTAACTGATATTACAATTTAAATACATACCATGTTAAAGTTCAATGTATATTTCAGCATTTTATAAAAAAGTTTATGAAAATATTTAAATACATACCATGTTAAAGTTCAATAGTTCTTTAGTTTGTAAATCAATAAGTTTTAATTGAATTTAAATACATACCATGTTAAAGTTCAATGATAAACCAGTTGATAAACCTATTGGTGGTATTGGATTTAAATACATACCATGTTAAAGTTCAATTTCTGGAAGTAAATCTATATTTCCTATTGGGCAGGGATTTAAATACATACCATGTTAAAGTTCAATTGCTTATTCTTCTTATGTTGATGCTACTAAAAAAAATTTAAATACATACCATGTTAAAGTTCAATTCTATCAAAAAGGCATTAACTTATTCAGCTTTAAAATTTAAATACATACCATGTTAAAGTTCAATGCTTGTAAAATAGCCATTTCTTTGTTTTTATATTTATCTTTAAGCTAGTTATTTCAATACCTCTCTTATTATTTTACCAGTGTCTTACTTAAATTTAAACCACCAATATAAAATTAGCTTATACTCTAGTTATTTCAAGGTCTGAAAGATAATTTTATATAATTTTAGGTTGGTAAAGTTTTATTTATTTCCATTATTTTTAAAACTATCTTATTTCCAAATTATTGAGTAAAAATGGACAGATAGCATGTCCATTTTTACTTTTAAATTCTTATTATAAAACTTAAATTACTTATCTTGATTATTTTTTTGAGGTTTAGATTTAAGTACCTTATAACTTAATAAGCTTAGTGTTACCATATATGTTGGAAGTATTAAGTATGACAAACTCTCTATGTTATAGCCTACTAAAAGATTTATTACACTTTGAAATGGCAATGTTGTATATAAAGCAAGCCAAAACATTGTTGGAAATATATCTGCATTAGGTACACTTGCTATTGAAACAAAACATTCTAAGTTTAAGAGTATAAATAAAAGTAAAAACATAATTATTCCTAAAAAAATTAATACGGATTTAAATTTTACCCTAAATAATTTTATTAACACTAAAAATAATAATGTAAATATAATTAAAACCCATAAATAATTTTTCAATTCATTATAAAACTCATTTTCTACAATCACTCCAGCAACTATCATAGCAACAATAGTGGTAATAAAGTATATTATTAGTATTTTACAAGATTCTTTTATGCTTATTAATTTATTCATTTAAGCCTCCACACCGCCCATACTTCACTTAATAATTCAATTTCTCAATGCTTTATATTCTTATTATACATAATTAGCAAAACCCTCCTCCTTTCATTTACTATTTGTTTAAATTTTAGTAAAATATACATATAAATTACGGTAATAAAAGGTGGGATATTTATGATAATAATACATAGAGATAACTTACTTGATGTGATGAGATCTTATAAGATAATTATAGATGATACCTATTATGGAAAGATAAAATGTGGGGAAACAAAACAAATAAATTTAGAGAAAGGGAATCACACAATTTATCTAAAAATAGATTGGTGTAGAAGCCCTAAATTGAATTTTTCTATTTCAGATAATGAAACCATATTTTTTGATTGTGGTAATTATATGAATGGTTGGAAACAACTTTTATTCCCACTTTATATAACTTTCCTTAAGAATAAATATTTATTTTTAAAGGAAACTAATAAAAAAATCTCCTAGTGTGAAGTTAATTTATAAACTTAAAAAATGATACCATGTTGGTATCATTTTTATTATCTTTATACATTAATACTTTTAGCACTCTTATAAACTTATATTTAATTATTAACTTTAAATCTATTTTAGCTTTAATAAGTTTACTATTTATAGGTGTATTTCTAGATTATTTACCTTAATCTACATCTAAAATTTTGGAGAAATACTTCTTACTTCTTTTTGCTGTAATGGTTATTTTGAAGGGGCTTTTGTCGTATCCTTCTACAATGATGTTTCCTGATTTATCTCTGTAAGCTACTTGTATATTTTTAAAATAGAAAATGTAGTAGCCAAGTATAATTCCATCCTTAAAGGAGCCTGTTGCTCTATTTAGAGCTTCATTTCCAAGGCCTACAGTGTTTTCACTAAGGTCAAAGAATTTTCTTCCTTTGCTAGTGGATTCTGTTACAATTACTCCTGATAAATTGGTTATAAAGGCCCAAAGGAAAATTATTAAAAGTATGATAGATAGGAGTATATTGTTGGTTTGTCCACTCTCTCCAAGGGTTTTGGATATATCTATGATTCCAAGAGAATCTAAAAATAGGCTTGTATATGTAACTATTGAAAATAAAATTCCTAAAAGCACCATTGAGATATCCTTAAATTTTGGAAAATCCACATCTTCTAGTTTCCTTAGTTTTCTTAAAAGGTCTAAGGAATATTTTACTCTATTTAAAAGGGCAATATTTAAAGCTCCTATTAAAATTAAATTCAAGAAAAATATTATACTAATTCTATGCATTAAGATGCTGATTACTAAAATAATGCCTATGATTATTAGATTTGCTACAATATATGAATTTAGCTTCTTTGAACTATGCATTTAAGCACTCTCCTTTACATAATCAACTATTTCCTTAGCCAGATCATCATTTAAACCATTGCTACAATTTAGACCAACGCTGTGTTTTTTCTTGGTCATTGTAATGTGGTAAACATCCTTATTTTTTGTTTTATTAATGCTAAAATCATCTAAATCCTCAAAGCCTATTTCACTTAAGGTTTCAATGTGTTCACCTTTTTCAAAATCATTTAACTTTGCTTTTAAGTAAATCTTTCTATTTTCTATTTCAAAAATAACCTTGCCAGCAGGTATCCCACAGACAGGTAAAGTGTAATATGTAAAGGGAGCAATGTTTGTATAAAAAAATTGCTTTACTAACTCCTTGTTGTCTAAATACACTATAAACGTGAACTACTCTCCACTTAGCTAAAGCTTGAAGTGGGAGCTTCTTGGTCAATATAACTAATGTTACAAGTTTACCCAAGCTCAAAAGGTAGCACCGACCTCGCTATAATCAATAGCTTATGCTATCAAATTTTCTAAGTTTATACTTGCATTTAAGTCTCTATCGTGTTCTGTTCCACAGTTCGGACAAGTCCATTTTCTAAGACCTAGATTTTTTACATCACTATTTTTATATCTACAGCAAGAACATAGTTGAGAACTAGCGTAATTACTAGGAGCAACAATAATATTTCTTCCATACCATTTAGCCTTATACTCTAACATTACTCTAAATTCATACCAACTAGCCTCTGATATTACTTTTGCTAATTTATGATTTTTCATCATATTACTTACTTTCAAATCTTCTATTGCTATTGATTGGTTTTCTCTAATTAGCTTTGTAGATAATTTGTGTAAGAAATCTTTTCTTTGATCTGCTATTTTTTGATGTAATTTAGCTACTTTTAACCTAATTTTATTTCTATTAGAACTCCCCTTTTGTTTCCTTGATAAATCTTTTTGTAATTTCCTTAATCTTTTTTCTGATTTTCTAAGATGTTTAGGATTAGGTACTCTATATCCATCTGAACATATTGCAAAATCTTTAAGTCCTACGTCTACACCTATTTTTTTATCAACTTTAGGTAATTTTATATTTTCAGTATCAACTAATACAGAAACAAAGTATTGTCTCATTGGATTTTTAGAAACAGTAACACTTTTAATTTCACCTTTGAATAATCTATGTTGTTTTATTTTTACCATAGATTTTAATTTAGGTAATTTTATATATCCATTTTCAATATATATAGTACCTTTTTGATTATTAGTTTTATAACTTATTCTATTAGTTTTCTTTTTGAATTTTGGGAAACCAATAGATTTATCTCTAAAGAAATTTTTATAAGCAGTATCTAAATTTAATTGAGCGTTTGCTAAGGCAAGCGAATCTACTTCTTTTAACCATTCATATTCTTTTTTGAATTTAGCTGGTGTTAAGTATAATTTAGCCATTTCTTTAGGTGTTAATATGTCTTTATTAGCTTCATAAACTTCAATTCTATTAGCTAACATTTGATTGTATATAAACCTACTACAACCACAAGCTTTAGCAATATATATTTGTTGTTCTATATTGGGATATATTCTGTATTTATAAGCCTTTAACATAATCTCACTTCATTTCATTCCTTGATTTTCAATATACTTCCTTACTACTTCAATAGGTACTCCACCAGTAGTTAATAAACAATAACTTCTACTCCAAAAATACTCTTTCCATAGTTGTTTTCTTATAATTGGATATTCCTTTTTTTATAAGCCTACTACTTGCTGATTTATAAGCATTTATAAATTTAGATATTTCTGTATTTGGAGGAGCTCTAAACAGTAAGTGAACATGATCATTATCATGATTCCATTCTTCTAAAGTTATATTATACTTAGGTGAAATATTCTCAAGTATCTCCCTTAATCTATTTGAAATATTGTCATTAATTACTTTCTTACGATATTTTATAACCAATACTAAGTGATAAGATAACTTGAATACTGAATGATTATTTGTATCTAAATTCATGTGTATTCCTCATTTCTACAACCGTATTAGTGATTTTCTAGCCTCTACTTATTTTTTCATTGATGTCTTCTAGAGAATCTTCCTCATATTCTCCAAACCAGTCTTTTAGTTTCTTTTTGGCTTGTTCTTTTACTTCTTCATCAATGTAAAAAGCTACTGCTCCAAGGGCAGGTATTAGAAGTCCTAAGTCGTCTGTGTATCCCACAATTGGTGCAATATCTGGAATGAAATCTATAGGAAAGATAAAGTATCCTAAGGCACCTATGATTATGCTTTTAGCCCACTTAGGGGTTGTATCCTTTTTTAAAGTGTAATATAGCAATAGACATGTGTAACCTACCTTGATACCAGCCTTTTTAGCAAATTTTCTTAATTTCTCAAAAAAGTCCTTATCAGAAAAGAATTTTGCGTATTTTTCTAAATTTATTTTACGCTTTTTACCCTTTATCTCAACTTCTTCAATTATTAGTTCATTGTTCTCTTCACTCATACAAAACCCCTCCTTTGCAATATATAATACTCCTAATGTTATGTTTATTTCAATATATAATAGATAATATTTTCTTAGCTACTATTTCTTATATTTTTTCAAGAAACTTAGTAAATATAAGATTAAAATTTACGTATTGGTCAACTGATATTTCTTATATTTTTGCAAGAATCCTAGCAAATAGAAGGCTAAATTTAAAATGCTATTTCTTCTTAAAGCAAAGCTATTTTACAATATAATATTGAAATCTAAAATTATAATCCTTGTTTATTTATCCTAACTTTATTCTTCTATATAATATATTTCTAGTTCTTATAATATAATTCTACTTCTTCTACCTAGACTCCTGTAACTCTCTTTAAAACCTATTCCTTTATATAATATAATTCCCAAGTTAAATAAATCTTATTAAACTTACTTTAGTTAGCAAGTTTCTAAATTTACACTACTTTCTTTATCTTTGATTTTGAAATAGCATAACATAATAGTCCAAATAGAGTTCCACCAATTGTCCAAGCAATTACTTGTTTTAATCCCACATTAAAATAGTTTTGTAATATAATAAAAATTGTATAAAAAATATTATGGTATAAATTTAATTTTTAAGAGGTGTATTATGGACAAGCGTTTTACCTTTAATGAGGATGCTATGAATTATGAGAAATGGAGGCCTACCTATTGTGAGGAATTATTTCATGATATTATGGAATATTCAAAATTAGATAGGCATAAAAAGGCTTTGGAAATTGGAATTGGTACTGGAAAAGCTACTCTTCCCTTTCTTAAAACTGGATGTGACTTAAGAGCTATTGAACTTGGAGAAAATCTTGCAGAGTTTTCTAAAAATAAGTTTAAAGCCTATAAAAACTTTAATATATTAAATGTTCCCTTTGAGGATTTTAAATGTGATGAAAATACCTTTGACCTTATCTATTCTGCAACTGCCTTCCATTGGATTGATGAAAATATAGGATACCCAAAGGCATTTAAACTCCTAAAGCCTGGTGGAACCTTAGCATTATTTTGGAATAAACCCTTTATAGGTCGTAAGGATGACTTATTGCACCAAAAAATTCAAAGTATATATGAAAGATATAAGCCCTCAAAGGCTAAACCTATAGAAAATGATGAAGAGCATTATAAAGAACTTTTAGAAAAGTTAAAGAAATATGGATTTAAAGATGTTGAACTTAAACTATATCACAAAACTAGAGCCTTTAATGCCTGTGATTATATATCCCTATTAAATACCTATTCAGATCATATAACCATGAACTTAGCCATAAAAGCAAGATTTGAAGAAGAAATTAAGGAAGCTATTTTAGAACATAATAATTTGCTAAAAGTATATGACACCATAGAGCTATATTTAGCTAGAAAATAAGTTCTAGGTTTATCTTTTTAAAATTTACTGAATAAAAAAAGTTGATTTTAGTATAAATTAAAATCAACTTTAATTTATATTAATCTCTAAGACAGATTAATATAGCTAAAACTTTTAAGTTTAAATGCAGTTACAAAAAACATATTACTACTACAAATGATAATGGTGTCATAGATAATCTAACATTACATTTCTTATCTAAATATAACCAGTAATTATTTATAAGTTAATCTAAAGTTTGATCTCAATTGTAATTATGATAAAATAATCTTCGAGGTGAGAAAAAATCATGAAAAAAACAGTAAAAGTAGTTGGTGCTATAATTGAAAATGAAAAGAAAGAAATTCTTTGTGCCTTAAGATCAAAGGATATGACTCTTCCTAAGCAATGGGAATTCCCAGGTGGAAAGATTGAGGAAGGGGAAACTGTAGGACAAGCAATAGTTAGGGAAATTAAAGAAGAATTAGATTGTGATATAGAATACATATCTACATTTAATGATAATACTCATGAATATGAGAAGGTTATAGTTAACTTAATAACATTAAAATGTAAACTTGTTAATGGGACTCCAAAGGCTAGTGAACATGCGAAACTTATATGGCTTCCAGTAGATTACCTTGAAACTCTTTCATGGGCTCCTGCTGATGTTCCAGCTGTAAAGCAATTAGTAAGTGAAAAGTAAAAAAACAGGAGAAATCTCCTGTTTTTTTATATCTATAATATGGACTCATCTATTATTCCTCCAAAATAACTAAACTGCTCGTCTAATTTTAAGTTTCTATTTAGTCTTTCATTAATTCTTATATATTTTAAAACATTATGATTGAAATCATACCATTTTTCTTCATTTAATATGTATTTCTTTTCGCTATCTATTGCTATTTTTGCAAACTTATTATGAAAATCCTTAAATAAAAGGAAAGTTAAATGTATATTAGGATATTTAAGAAATTCTCTTGAAATTCCTTAAGTGTTTCATCCAATTCCTGAGTTTACCCCTTGATATTGTTGAAAGAGAAACAAAAGTTTAATATAATGTTCTTAATGAATCAAGGGATGGGAGGACAGACCATGAACAAAGAGGAACAGGTTATAAGTGGTTTTAGGGACTTGTTTAACAAGCTAGCTTGGCTTAATAAGTCTAAGATGGAAAAGTGTCTTAAGGGGTATAAGCCTTCTGAAATACATTTTATTGAATATATTGCTAAGAATGTAGATTGTAATGTAACAAAACTTGCAGAGTCCTTTTATATGACTAGGGGTGCTATAAGCAAGTTAAGTAAGAAACTTATGGAAAAGGGCCTTATTGAAAGTTACCAAAAGCAAGACAACAAAAAGGAAATCTATTTTAAACTTACTGAAAAAGGAAAGGCAATTAATAAGATTCATGATGATCTCCATAAAGAGTTTCAAGAACGTGATAAAGCTGTCTTTGAGCAAATAACTGAGGAACAATTTGATTGTATGATTGACTTTGCAAAAAAATATAGTGATCATTTAGATGAAGAAATAAAGAAGATTGGGTTAAATATTAAGTCAGAATAAATTAAAATGGTTCATATCTAGCGTCTAATTCTGTGATAACATGGGTAAATATTAAGTCAGAATAATTTAAAATGAGTTTTACCTAAAGCAAATAAAAAAAATATTAAAATAAATTTAAATAATAAAAATACAAGCAGTCCAACTTTATTAAGAAGGAACTGCTTTTTTTGTTTTTGAAATTTTGTTGACAAAGAAACAAAATTAATTTATTATTGTTGACAAGGAAACAATATTAACTTTTGAAAGGAGATTTTAAATGACTAAATTTAAATCATATAATAAAGAAAAGAATGGAGAAACAGTGGATAAGAAGGCTTTCCTCTTTGGTCTTATATCTGTATTCCTTTGTGGAATGGGCTTTAGTATTATATCCCCTGTTGTTCCATTTTTAGTTGAGCCTTATGTAAGTAGTGCTAGCGAACAAGCTTTCTTCGTTACTCTACTAACCTCAGTTTATGCAATTTGTGTATTTTTTGTAGCTCCTGGACTTGGGGCTTTAAGTGATAGATATGGACGTCGCCCCATACTTTTAATATGCCTTTTAGGTTCCTCAATTGGGTACTTAATCTTTGGTATAGGTGGCTCTATATGGGTACTATTTCTTGGACGTATAATAGATGGTGTAACAGGTGGGAGCATAAGCACAATTTTTGCATATTTTGCAGATATAACCTCTAAGGAAGAGAGGACTAAATATTTTGGATGGATAAGTGCAATTGCAGGTATAGGTGCTGCCATTGGACCTACTCTAGGTGGAGTGCTTGCCAAATTTGGCTATGCTGTTCCAATGTATTTTGGAGCAATAATAACCTTATTAAACTTTATTTATGGAATCTTATATATGCCTGAAAGTCTTCATGAAAATAATAGACTTAAGAAAATTACCCTTGTAAGACTTAATCCATTTACACAGCTTATGAGTGTACTTTCTATGAAAAACTTAAAAAGACTACTTATTTCAGCCTTCTTAATTTGGATACCTAATGGATCTTTACAATCAATTTTCTCACTATTTACAATGGATACCTTCAATTGGACCCCTACATTAATAGGACTTATGTTTTCAATTATGGGTATTCAAGATATTATTTCACAAGGTTTAATAATGCCAAAGCTTTTAATGAAACTTAGTGATGTAAAGATAGCAATTCTTGGAATAGTCTCTGAAATTATAGGATATGCTCTTATTGCAGCATCAGCTATTTTTACATTCTATCCTTTTTTCATAGTTGGCATGTTTATATTTGGTTTTGGAGATTCAATTTTTGGCCCTTCATTTAATGGAATGCTATCTAAGTCTGCTGATTCTAGTGAACAAGGAAGGATTCAAGGAGGTAGCCAAGCTCTTCAATCTCTAGCAAGAATAATTGGCCCTATTTTAGGAGGACAAATCTATGTATCTCTTGGTCATTCCTCCCCTGCTTTTATGGGTGTGATTCTAATAATATTGACAATACCAATTTTATATAAATCTACAAGTAGAAATGTTTAACTTATATAAATTAAGAACAAAGGAAAGCCAATTGAAGTTCCTTTGCTCTTATTTTATTATTAATTACCTTCCTAACTTTGAAAAGCTAATATATTCTTTCAACATTAAATCCATTTCCATACAAAGCATTTCTGTAAGTGAATATTTTTTTAGAAGAAATCTAACAAATTTACATCCTATAAAATATCCTACATCTGTATGACCTTTGTAACTATTCCAATCTCCAAAGAAATCTTGTACACTTTCAGAATTAGTAATTCTTAATAAGTATTCTCTCTTTAGTTCAATTAAATTTTTTTCACACCAATCTATCCATCCATTTTGATTTTGATGATAATAATTTTCATCTCCACATAGTAATTGCTCAAATAACATAGCTACTCCTTCGCTATAAAGTTGAAAAAGTGCTTTTTCACTAATATTTTTTTGTTTTCCAAAACATCCCCCCTTAGTTTTATGCCAAATATGACCTATTTCATGAGCTATCAAAGCAAACATATCCTCTTTGTCACACCAATTAAGTTCAATAATCTTTTCAATTCCAAGTAGAACAACATTCTTATTATGAAGTGATGTTGCCCAGCCAGCTCCATTACATAGACCTAAGTATAGAATAATGTCTAAATCCAAATCTTCTTCAAATAATTCCTTGAATTTATATTTAATATTATCTGAAACTGCTATAAATGATTCATGGACTTGCTTTAATTTTTCCCTACTTTTTAGAGCTGTTTCAATTACAGGCAATATATCTTTTCTGTAATTATAATCTTTAATATCCCTTTGAACTTTATTAGATAATTCCTTTGAAATCACATTTGAATAATTTTCCCAAAGTGCTATATTAAATTCCTTTGATGAAAAACAAGATAAAATTTCATCATATGTATCTATAAAATTCATTAAACCAACCCCTACCATAAAATTTCTGCTTATCTATAAGTGTTATAATATCACAAGCCCAAATTTTATTCCATAAATTCCCACAATATTAAAATACAGATAATAAAAAGTTCTAAACCAAATAAATGATCTAGAACTTTTTTGATTCATTATGTTATTTTTTATGATAATTTACCTTTATAACCAATAAAACTATTGCAGTAGGTACTATATTTATTAATAAAGTTAAATTAGTATTAAAAGGAGAATTAGTTATTAAATTATATATATATGGCAAAATTGCTAATAAAAAATATAAACTAATTATGACTATAATATCCTTGAATTTACTTTCTATTTTTGGATAATATTTAGAGATAAAAAATGTAGATACTGAAGCTATAAACATAACTCCAAAAGCTCCTATATCACCTACTGAGGATTTAATATCGATTCCCCTTATAAATGCTAATACTATACCTGATAAAGAAAATAACACCATGCAAACTATTGCAGAAACAAATTCATTTTTGTTATCTTCAATAAATTTTATATTTCTCTTTTTAGATGGCTTTGCTAATAGATATGAAAATAGTAACGTTTGAATAAGAATTTCTGGTGCTCCTTTTAAATGAAACTCTAATGGTAACTTGGTATACACTATACCTTCTATTGAAAATGGAGCAGGTGCTGGTGTGTTTATTATTCCTATTATACTTAATATAGCCCACAATTTTAACCATCCATATTTTTTCCCCATAAAAGTATCTTTAAATAGTAGTAACACTACTCCAAATAAAATCCCACGAATAACCTGTACTAAAGGTCCTAATAAGGTACTTGAACCTCCAACATCTTTCATGAATCCATCTACCCCATTCATAGCAAATAATCTATCATAACTAAATATGGTAGAAAAAATTATTCCACATAAAATATAGGTTAAAATATGTATTCCTGTTGTTTTTAATATAAATCTTAGATTATTATTCATATATCCCCCTCATAATTACTATTTTTATGAATTTAATACAGTTGTCCAAAACTTTATATTCTTATTATATATACAATTTATGGATTATAATGCCAATAATTATGTAAATAAAATTAAATTTATATAAATATAGGGTGTCTGCTTTTCAAATCTTTTACCATAGTATAAATATGAGGTATATTACTATAAACTATTAAAATTTTAACTATGCAAGTTTAATTCTCTTAACTCTTTACTCTATAAAGCATGGAAGAAAGGTGCAATGGCTTTTACTCCCTCTAAGAACTCTTGTGGGGTTATTTTCTGGTGTAACAATTTAATTTTTTACTATTCTTACTTAAAAAGTATATAAACTTAATAAAAAATATTAACATTCTAGCTTCAAAATGTTACCATAAAAGTATAGTAAATTATATTAAGCCATTGGTTTTTTAGAAGACTTTCTCTTTATGCTGTCATATGCAGAAGATTTTCAAAGGTTATATTAAACTTTTGGTTTTTAGGAAGGTGATTTTATGTTTGAGTTTATTATTATAGGTGCTGTAGGAATACTTTTCTCTATTTTTGGGTATTTGATAATGGTTAAGAAAAAAACAAGCTTAATACATGATTATCATCTAAGAGGAGTAAAGGACATTAAAAACTATTGCAGCTTTATGGGAGGATGTTTATTCCTTTTAGGCGTAGTATTTATAGTCTTTTCTATTTTAGGATTTACTGAAATTTTAACTTTTGCACAAATGCAACTTAGTATATTTATTGTTTGTATTGCAGATGTTGTAGCACTTTTTGTTATACAAGAAAAATTTGCAGGGCATATACTTTAGGAAGTATAAAATTACTTTCTTTAAAGTTATTGAAATTCTCACATTGTTATATGAGATAATAACCCCTTATTATAAAGATATGGAAAATCAAAAATAAAAATATTCATAAAAGATATAATAAATCTTCTTATGCTTGTGTAAGATAAAAGAACCTTATAATTTTAACCTAAATGATAAAGTTCTTTACTAAATGAATATATTAAAAAACAAATAAGCCTTATCATTTGCAAGTAAATGATAAGGTTTATTCTTATTTTCTATTAAGATTATTTTATGATTATATGCAATTCTCTTTGCTCTATCTAATAACTCTTGTGAAGTTATTTTAGAAACTTGTAAAAAAGTTATATTTCCTATAAGAACTCCTATGAGGCTATTTTTTGATATAATAAACTATTTATTAGCTCTTTTCATAATAAGCTTAGTGAAATGGTTATTCACTATTTAAATGTTTATTAGCTCTTCCTAATTTATTACACACAATCTAAATTGTCTATGTATAATGAAAGTGGTAGCCAGCTATTTAAAAAACTTGGAATATCTTTATCAAAATTAAAGTAGGATTTTATTGGTGAAAATAAAAACTCCATTGCTTCTAACTCATTTAGTTCAATATTAAATTCCTCTTCACTGCTATTTAAAGCTTTCTTGTCTTTATAGATTTCTTTCCTACTTCTCTTTAAAGCTTCATTGTGTTCATAGGTTTCTTCTCCACTACTATGGAAATATTCCTTTGCTTTATAGGTTTCATTTTCACTATTGTTGAAAATTCCTTTAGCTTTATAAGTTTTCTCTTCAACTTTCTTTACTTCCACATTGTTTTTATGGACTTTAATATTTAAAACTCCATAGTTTATTATTTTTATGTTATATTCTCCATCTTCTAGATTTGAATAAGTGGCTTTTAGTTTTAGCATTATTCTCACTATCTTTTCATAGTTAAATATTCTAAAATTATTATTTTTAGTAATTGAGTAATTTTCACATATCTTTAAAAGCTGTGATATTTTCTCTCTTTCATAGATTGGAACTCTTACATTTACTTCCCTATGATTAAAAGTTTTTATGTATGAAGCTATGACAAAGTTTAAATCATTGTTATCCTCTATAACTATTTCTTCAATAAACCCATTGTTTGAGGAAATATATCCAATAAATTCGCCATTTTTAAATACAGAGTAAATTCTGCAATTCCATGATTTTAATATATCTAAGAATTCTTCTTTTTTTCTTTCTATCTTTACATTTTTCTTAGAATGGAGCCTATATGCCTTTTCTACTATATTAGGATCATTTTCATCTAATAAATGAATGCTTATTCCCTTATTAATTAATTCATTACGCTTATAGTTTATATTTACATGTAGAATATTAAAGTTTATATGTTGTCCACAAGGCTCATATCCAAAGTGTTCATACCTCTGTCTATACCCATTAAGAACACTCATATCCACATTCTCATTTTTCATCTCATAAATAGCTTTATTCATAAGTTCCTTCATATAGCCTTGTCCCTTTGAATAGGGATGAGCTGATACACTTCCAATTCCTACAACATTTACTTTTTCATCTAATAGGCTTAAGGTTAGTGGAAAAGCCCCTACTACGCCCTTTATCCTGTTATCTACTTTTATTATATGATGGTACTTAATTTTATCCTTATTCTTATATACCTTAGGCAATAAGGATGGAAAATCCGTTTTTCCACCTGAATGACTAAATACATAATTTATAAAGTCAACTAACTCCTCATAGTCCTTTTCATCTGCTTTTAAATACTCTTTCCCCATAATTCCCTCTCCCTTATTATAAAAAATCTAAGTACTTCTCTTAATCCTATGTTTAATTATAAAAATAGTCTATACCATGGTTATTATAAAAATCAATAATCTTATGAGTTAAGTTATAAAAAAATAGATAGACCTCAAAATGTGATCTACCTATTTTTCTTTTATTTTTAAATTTATAATGTGCTAAAACTATGAAGATAAATTTTGGCAACTTTTTAATATAACTTTTATTTAGAATTTTTTAATATTCCTCTTTATTTTAATATGCTCCATGCAAAACTCTGTTTATAGATAATTTTTTTAATATGCATTTTTTATCTTAAGATAAATTAATATTAGTCTATTTCTCTACAGCTTAAAACCCAACAATTTATTAATCTAACTCTCTGATATTTCTTTTGGATTTCATATTTGGTTCCATCAATCATGGCAATTACAGGTGAAGTTCTTTTAATAAAGTCAAAGGCCAAGCCATCTTTTCCACAATATTTTGCAACTTCTAAACAAATATCCTCATCTGTTTTAGGTTCCACATCCAAATCAATTAAAAAGCCTTTTTTAAACATAAATTCTAATCCCCCTTAATAAAGTTAATTTTTAAGTTTATTATATTGAATAAATTAATTTTAAAATTAACTATTTTACACCATTTAAAAGTAGATAGTACATGTGCTATTTTAAATTAGCTATTTTATTGTAAATGCAATTTCAAATTAGCTGTTTTACACTATTTAAAAGTAGCTATTTTCTATGCTATATAGTTATTATAAGTAGTTCACTACTCTTTTCATGAAGCATTTATGAATTCTGTTATATCTACTATATAATTATTATCCATATTTTTCAATATATTTAGAATTTTAAATAAAGTTAATGCTTTAATTTATTCTTTTGCCACTTAAAAAGGTAGAATCATTTTAAAACCCACTACACTTTAAACTTTAAGTTAATAATTTACAACTTAAAACAGTAGAATCATTTTCAAAAATCCATCACGCTTTATGCCTTAATTTACTGCCTTACAGCTTAAAATCCAACGATTAAGGAACCTTCCATTTTCATATTTCTTTGTTATTTCATACTTATTATCCTTAATCTTAGCAATTACAGGTGAAGTTTTTTTAATAAAATCAAAAGGTAAATTATTCTTCCCACAATACCTTTCAACTTCTAAACAAATATCCTCATCAGTTTTTGGCATATCATCTAAATCAATAAAAAAACACTTTCTAGCCATAGTCTCTACTCCCTAAAAATTTATTTTTCTCTTTTTTCCTAAAAAGATTTTTCTTATAAAAAAATTTACTTCATTTATTCAAATATATATAAATACCCATAGATTTTATTCCTGCATAGCCTATAATTTTCTGTAAAAGTATTTTTACTTAAATGTATTTTTTAACTTTAAAATATATTTGCTTGAAGAGATTTTTACTTGAAAGCATTTTTTCACTTGAAATACTTTTTTTCACCTTAGATTTTTGGGATTTAGACTGTTTTTTACTTGGTAATATTTTTACCTAGGTTAGATTTTCGCTTCAATGCATTATCACTTAATAAAACTTTTAGTTGGCTTTTACTTGGATTGGTTTCTTCTAAAAAGTCATATGCTCTCTAGCTTCTATCTTTGGCTAGGTTCCCTTTTAAGGAGCTTTTTCACTATATCTTTTTGACTTTAGTATGTTTATACCTTAGAATATACTTTTCCTTTAAGATATGCTCACTTAATAACCCCTTTGACTTAAGGAGATTTTACTTTATAGGAAGAGGTACCTTAGAGATACTTTTTGATTTATAGATTTTTCTTAGATGGATGTTTTTTCACTTTATATTAAAAAGATTTGCAATAAGGTTTTTACTGCAAATCTTTTATGGATGTCAATTTAATTTATCTTTACTTCTTTTATGGATGTAAGTTTAATTTATTCTTACTTCTTCATTGGTTTCCTTGTTTATTAGATATATTTTTACATTGTCCTTATTTACTTCCTTTGGATTATAGAAGATTTTTCCCATGTAGAACTGGTCATACTGGGAGTTTGCATTGTAGCTTGGGTCTATATTACTGTATCTTTTTATTACCTGCTCATAAAATCCAACCCATTTTTCTAAGTCATAAATTGCATTTATATTTTCCCCTTCAACTCTAAGGACATATTTATTTTCTATTTCTTTGCCTTTTTCCTCACTTATATTTCCTACAAATATAGGTATACAGCTTCCAAAGTCAAAGTCTCCTATGCTTAAAACTTCAAAATCAATATCATCTAGTTTAAAAGTCTTTTTAATCTCCTTGTAGTTTTCCTTATCTGGATAAACTACTCCATCAACTTTTATAGTTGTATCTACCCTTTTTTCCTCAAAGAGATTTTTACTACTTCCCTTTTCTCTAGCACTTACTAAAAAATCAAAATTATTAACATATTTATCATAGTCTTTTCTAGCTACAATTATTCCAACATTAACAATTCTCATTTTATTGTTCTCTACCTTTGTTAAAACATTTTGTGATGATATAAAATATGCTATATCTGGAAAGCTTGGACTACCTGTAATGTAGAAATCCTCCTTTTCTATAGGAGAATTATCCTTTGTGGAAATAGTGTAATCAAATAGAATGTAGTGATTTACTACCTTAGGCTTTTTTATTTCTATATTATAATTATCAAATTCTGTATTATAAGGAAATTGTGCCTCCACCACTTTTGGCTCTTCATTAATTTTTATCTCTAACCTCTTTACCAATACTTTAAGCCCTAAAAATATAAGAATTAAATTTAAAATTGTACCGAAAAAAATGATACTTAGAAAAAGTCTTTTTCTTTTTTTCATTCTCTATTCCTTTCAAATATATTGTATTTTCTAATTTAAGATATTTTATTAATTATAGCATAACATACCTTTTTAAACTTTATTCTTATATTACACTTAACACAATTTAAGTATCTTATCTTAATCTTTTTCTCAGTTTAAAATTTTATTTTAGACTCTGTTTTAAACAATGGTTTATATATGATAATTTTACAAAAATAAATAACAATAGAAACTTTTTAGGTCTTAATATATCTTTATAAATCAATACTAGTTTAAAAAATCAAAACTTTAAAACAAAAGAGGGAATTTAACTTATGTTTATTGTTTATAGGCTACAAAAATTGCGAAAGAAGAGAAAATTAACTCAAAAGGCTTTAGCTGAAATGGCAGGTATATCTCGTTCTTATCTCTCAGATATAGAACATAACAGGTATAATCCTAGCTTTGATACTATTGAGGCATTATCCACATCTCTAAAGCTTGATTTAAAATCATTTTTTGATGATACTCTCTTAGAAGAAGATTATTATTTAAAACCTCTAAGTGAGGAGCTTTCTGAAAATGAGATTGTTAAAAAGCAAATAATTAATAATGATTTGAACAATCCTTATGCAACTGGCTCCCTTTCAAAAAAGGAAATATTAAATATTAAAGCAGATTTAGAAAAAACTCTAAATAACTTAAATAATTTTGAAAAGCATATATCCTTTGAGGGGTTTCTCTTAGATGGTGAAACAAGAAAAGCTTTTAAGGAAAGCTTAGAACATTCAATGAAAATGGCAAAACTAATTGCTAAAAACAAATTTTCTTCTAAAGCAAATTAGCCAATTAAAATCAATTAAACCTGCTTAAAACACCAATATCCTTTCATTATAAAATATTTGAAAGGTAGGTGAAGGACTTGCATCAAAACTCATAAATTTAATCAGGAGTTTCATTGGTGCAATCCAAAATATATATGAATATAAAAAATTTAGCAAACCAATTAGTAAAAAAATATGGATTAAGGGATCCATTAGAAATAACATTAGCAAAGAGAATCATACTGTTAGAAGAAGACTTAGGAGAAGTATATGGCTATTCCCATACCTATAAAAGACAAAGCTTCATCCACTTAAACAAGAATTGTTTATTAAAAACAAAAAGGCTTGTATGTGCCCATGAATTAGGATACCTTCTAATTCACCCAAAAGAAGAAATACACCTTGTAACTAATTCCTCATTAGAACCAAAGGATGACTTTGAAAGGTATGCTCGAATCTTTGCAGCACACTTACTTATATCAGATGAGATGGTAAAAGAGTATGAAGGAAAAAGTGCTGAAGATATGGCTAAATCCCTAAATATGCCTTTGAATTTAGTTTTGATTAAACTTAATTCTTAATATTAGAAATATAAAAATGTAAGTAATAACACACTAATAAATGTTATTACTTACTAAAATTATAATATACTTATTTTAAATTTAACATCATTTTTTAACATGTTCCAATTCTTAACTTTAATTAAATCAAATAAACTTAACTCAACTTTTTCTATCTAAACATTAATTTTTTTCCTGTTCCCCATTCTCCGTCTATCATAACTGCATAATCATAGATAGTATCTTTAATATAATTATCTAAAAAATTATCAATCTCTTTACTCATAAATATCTCCTTTTACTGAATTTATACCCTTAAACTTTCTATCTCTTCTAATAACCTAGTTGCATAATATCTATTATTTGCACAAACTTGTAATATTTCCATAGCTATTGATTTCATATTTGAATCATCTGAATTTTTAATTATGTAATATGATATATTAGCAAATATATCATAATTATCCCATCCATTCCATCCTGTAGCTTTTTCAAACTCACTATTAATAGCACTAAGTATTTGTCTCTGTTGCAAAATTTCAAAATTTAATATGACTTGTCCAAAATTATTTAAATTATGTTTTACTATAAAAACTCCAATACTAGAACTCTTAACTAAACTCATTATATAATTATATACTTTAACATTAAACCTACAGTTAATTATATCATCAATTGTACTTTCTCTTTCAGCTTCTTTATCTTTATCATTAATAATACTTTCGATATCTTTTAAAACATCACTAGCATAATCATATCTTATTTTTCTATCTCTAGTAATACAACGATCAACAATAGCTTTAAATGGGTTTTCATCATTATTTTTATAAAATAACCATTCTATTATCTTTCCGATTGAATATATATCACTTTTATGATCTAACTTTGTAAAATCACCCATTGCATAGGGATCTACAAAAATATGATTATTCTTCTCTGTATATGAAGATTTCATACTTCTTTCTATTGATAAATCCTTACTTAAACCAAAATCGCAAATAACAAAATCATTTCCAGTCTTAAGTATGTTACCTAGATGTAAATCTCTATGTATTATTGATTTTTCATAAGCAAATACTATTCCTTTTATAACATCTATAATTATTTTTATTTTTTCATCTAAACTAATACTATTATTGCAGCTTGTTAAATAATCATTTAGACTCATCTCACCCTTTTCCATTGTATAAGAATTACTTGCTTCATCATATTCATATACATTAAGAACCTGCGGACATTCTTCTAATTTTTTCATATTTTCAAACTCATACTTTAACCTCTTAATTAATTTTTCATCTGACTTATATTCATCTTTTAACTCTTTACGTAAAACAACATCATTAATCCTAAAAACATTACAATAAGAGCCCTCACCAACAATATCATCTTGTCTAACTATAATCTTATTATCACTCTCTTTCTCAACTCTTACAAAATCTTTTTTTAATATATCTATAATTCTATTTATAAGCTTTTGATTTTTTTCTTTATTGTTAGTTGAAAGATTTAATATACTTAAAATATTTTCTAATAATCTCAGGCGTTTTTCTGTATTCAAAGTTTCATACTGCTCAATTAATGTATTACATTCTTTAAGTTCTAACTCACCATTTTCCTCAAAAAAATCTTCTATGTCCATATAATCTACAGATAATATAGAACTTTCAAAATGATAATCTAAAATGATTCCAGTATAATTAAATCCAGTCTCAGAAACTTTATATTCCCATAAATACTTATCTAACAAATTAAGAATTCTAGTATAATTTTTATTACTTAACATTCTCCTTAACCCCTTTTTCTTAATAAATTAATCAGTTATAACTCACAATCCCAATATGTACTAATAACCAATATATCAAATATTTACTAATTTATTATACCAAAAATAGAGTTATATATATGTTAATAAGTATATAACCCTATTAATTTATAGTAATATTTCTACACAAACATCTGTTGTAGCAATCCTTTTTTCCATTGTCTTAATTCTTCTAATTTTTGATTTTCTTTTTCTATTATACTATCTATATTTGATAAGAAATTAGCTATTTTTGTTTGCTCCTCAAAACAAGGGTGTTGAACCTCTATTTTTAAGAATTCCTTTTTATTAAGAACCCTATTTCTACCAGCTCCTCCTGGTGAGGCTAGTCCTAATTTATATTTAAGAGAACTTTGTTTAATAACATACTCATAAAACTTATAATAACAGTCAGGATTAAATTTATATGTTGGAAATCTATGAGAAACTAACTTTCCTTCATCTTCTTTTTTAACTATTGAAATTGCATGTTCCCAAGCAAATGTTATATTTACAATTAACTGATTTTCTTTTACCTCATATAATGTATCCATAGCAACTGTTGCTGGATCATCCACTCTACTACTAAATGTTCCTTTAGCATGAGATCTTACGCTTAATTTCTCATATGCTACATTAGGCTTATTTACTGGATACAAATCTTCTTTTATTATTTTTTTTAAAGCTCTCTCTTCCCACTCCGGATAATCTCTCCCATTCTCATCTTTAAATCTTATTTCTTGTTTAAATATTTTCTGCATCATTCCTTTTTTGTAAGAGTTCCAATATTCTACTTTCTTTTCTTGTTTTCCCATTATACTATCTACTCTACTTAAGAAATTTGCTATTTTTTCTTGCTCTTTTAAGGATGGCATAGGTAATTTTAATTCCTTAAATTGTGAATAATGCACTCTCTTTTTTTCTTCTAATGAGCCAGTAGCAATCGTATTGTACAAATACATCATTCTATGAGTTTTTAAATAATTATCCCAAAACTTTTCTAATCCTCTATTCTTAAAAGAAAAAACATTATAATACCCTGATACACTTACAGGAAAATCTCCTTTATAAATAGCTAATGCCCCAAATCTTAAGTTCATTGGATTATAAACAAAATCATTGTTATTTACAATTTTAAAATTGCCTTCTTTTTTGACTAAAAACTCTCTTTCATACCTATCAGATTTTGGAACTACTCCAGATTCTATTGTTAAACTATATAGTGGATATTTGCCTTTATCCTCTGTTTTCTCTATTTTTTCTACAATTAGATCTCCTAAAACTTCTTTTTTCCACTCATCCTCAAAGCCTTTAAATCTTAACTTTGGCACATTTCTATTCATCCTTGTACCTCCTAAAGACCTAATTCTTTTAAGTCTGCTTCTAGACTTTTCTTTAGTTCTTCTATTTCTTTATCTAGTTCTTTTATGTTTTTTTGAACTTCTATTATATCTATTTCTTCTTCTTCCTCAAAGGTATCTACATATCTTGGTATATTTAAGTTATAGTCATTTTCTTTTATTTCTTCCATAGTAGCTACATATGCATATTTATCTACATTTTCTCTCTTTTTGTATGTTTCTACTATCTTTTCTACATCCCTATCTCTTAAGACATTTTGGTTTTTACCTTTTTCAAATTCATTTGATGCATCTATAAACATTATATTATTTGCATTTTTTCTATTCTTTTTAAATACAAGTATTACTGTTGGGATTGATGTTCCAAAGAATATGTTTGCCGGAAGTCCAATTACTGCATCTAAAACATTTCTTTGTTCTATAAGATGCTTTCTTATAACTCCCTCTGCTGCCCCTCTAAATAACACTCCATGAGGAAGCACGACTGCCATTGTTCCATTATCCTCTAAGTGATGTATCATATGTTGAATAAATGCAAAATCTGCCTTAGATTTTGGAGCTAACTTTCCATAAGCTGAAAATCTTTCATCATCTAAGAACTTATCATCCCCACTCCATTTTGCTGAGTATGGAGGGTTTGCAACTATTGCTTCAAATTTTAAATCTACATGTTGTGGATTCTCTAAAGTATCATCATTTTTAATATTAAAATCACTATATTTAACTCCATGAAGAAGCATATTCATTCTTGCTAGGTTATATGTTGTTGAAGTCTTCTCTTGTCCATAGAACATTCTAACCTTTGCTTCTCTAGAAACACGAAGTAATAATGAACCTGATCCACAAGTTGGATCATATACATTTTTAAGGTCAGTTTTTCCCATTGTAACTATTTTAGCTAATATCTTTGAAACCTGTTGAGGAGTGTAAAACTCTCCTGCTTTCTTACCTGCATTAGCTGCAAACTGTCCTATAAGATACTCATAAGCATCTCCAAGTATATCTATTTCACTGTTATCAAATCTAAAATCTATTTGAGCTATTTTTCCCATAACCTTAGCTATAAGCTCACTTCTACTTTTAACATCCTTACCAAGCTTAGTTGATTTTAAATCCATATCATCAAAAAGATGGTCAAACTCCTCTTCACTCTCTTGTCCTAAAGTAGATTCAGTTATATTATTTATAGCTTCCTCTAAGATTTCTATATCAAAATCACCAGTTTCTATCTTAGCTAAAAGCTTATCAAATAAAAATTTAGGCTCAATAAAATATCCTATATCATTTACTAACTCTTCCTTAAGAGCTTCTCTAAGCTCCTTATCTTCCCAAGCTTCTTCATAGCTAACTCCATCCTCTTCTAAAAGCTTGTTAGCCCTACTTTCCACATTTTCTGAAAGATATCTATAGAATATAAGACCTAGTATGTAGTTTTTAAACTCACTAGCATCCATATTCCCTCTTAAATCATTTGCTATATTCCATAAATTACTTTGTAAATTACTTTGTTGTTCCTTTTGTATTTCGGATGTACTCATTATGTCTTCCCTGCTTTCTATAAATATTAAATTACTAATAATATATTTAATTATACCATTAATATTTTACATTATCACAATACAAACCATTCCCGTTTATAGAATTATCACTATAATTCTAGTTCTTGTTTACATTAATATTTTATATTAAATTAATAATAATTACTTATTCAATAGAATTTTTTTATTATTTATTTAAGTTTATATAAAACTAGAAATTATTACTTAATTTTAATAAAATTCTACAAACAAAAAATAAATCTGAATATATTTAATTTTCAGATTTATTTTTATTTATTAATAATATATTAAAGTTCCTTATCAAACCATATATATTCAGCTAAATTTGCCATCCAAATTGCTCTTTTCTTAATCTCATCAGGTCCCCAATTCTTTGTTGGAATATACTTACATGCTGAAAGTAATTTATCCATCTTAGTATTTACAGTTCCTGTCTTTGGAATTTCTACAATCGTCGATGTTAGCTTTCCATAATTTTTATAAACTTTACATTTTTCTGTATAATACTTATCTTTTATTGATGCATTATCATTTCTCTTAAGAAGAGTCATATTACCAATATTAGACATATATTTATTATACATATCTATATCTCTATACCATTCTTCGCCTGAATATATATTCCAAAGTTTACTTCTTTCTTCTGGTAATATATGTTCTATTTCTAAAGTACTATAATCAACATTATCTAATAACTCTCCTAGTTTAACTAGAATATATTTTGCTTTCTTTTTTTTAAGTCTAGTATCAAACATTTTGTTTTTAAAAGCTTCTAATACTATATCTTTATTATCGTTAATAAGATTTTTCAACTTACTTTTAGCTTCATTTATTTTTTTATTAGTTATTAAGCCTGCAACTTCTGTAAATATACTCTCTAAAGTATTAGTTCTTAAATCTCCTATAACATAACAAAATGCAACTTTTTCAAGCAAATAACTTATTTCCTTTAAAGTATTTTCATCTAAATCTGAGCATGCAAGCAATACTATGATAGTTTGCTTAAGACCTAATAACTTTATATTTGAAATGGATTTATTTCCTTCACCATTTAAAAACTTTATATATTTTAAAGATTTATTTTTTAAAACTTGTAATTCTTTAGAAATTTCATTTTTATTAAGATCTAATTTATTAAAATATAAATATATATCTTTTTTACTTATATATTCTCCTTTGGACATTATATAATGTTTAAGAAAATTTGTTGGTGTTACTCCTCCTGGAAAATTTTTTCTATTAATTCGAGCCGGAGTAAGATTATTTATAAACTCATCCCATTGCCCCTCTAATTCTTCTCTCATATTATCGTCAATATTTTTTAAAAACATATTTTTCATAAGATCAGAAGGTCCTAAGGATAAACTCCTAGTATTTATATTTTCAAATAATACATAAGCTGTTTCTTCATCTTTAGTCGTCAATTCAACTATTTCTACAGTCTTTAATAATGCAAATATAAATGAAAACAATTCCTCTTCTGAATATTCATTTATTATTTCTTTTATTTTTAATTTTGCTTCAATTAATTTTTCATTTGATAAAGTTTTTATTTGTGATTGTTCTATCTTTTTATTTCTAATTAATTTTTCAAAAATTTCTCTATCATTATTTGATACACTCAAACGATACCTAAATACGGGTCCCTTTTGAGATATATCCTTAGTCATTAAATATTGATCTAATAAACTTGCATACTCCTTATACTTTTCATCAGTAGATAAAATAGCTTTACTTGCACATATATCCTTTAATACAGATATTGTTAATAATATTGTTGTAATTCTTTGTTGACCATCAACTATAGTTAAACTTTTAATTTGATTGTCATCTTCATTTTCAATTAAAATTACAGTCCCAATAAAATATTTACTATTAGTATTCTCTTTATCATCTATTGAATTTTTTATATCTAATATGAATGTTTCTACATGAGATTCTGTCCATTCATATCTTCTTTGCCCTACATGCAAATTAAAAAATTTAAGACTTAAAAGCTCTTCTACAGGTAAATTTTTCCCTTGAAATTCCTTCATAACATCACCTCTTTTTCAGTTTACAATAATTGTTATTAAAAGGCAATATTTTACAGAAAGCAAATAAAAATAAATTTTATTTTTCTATTTTTAAACTTAAAAATTAAACTTGTTAACATGATTTATTATGAAAGTTTTTATCTTTTCTGCAAGTCTCTTCTTCTTTAAAAGACCACCACTTAAATTATCCTTTATTTCAGAACCATCAATTCTTCCTGAATACTCATATTCTGAAACATATTCCTTAACCTTAAACTTATCTATCTCAACTTCCTCTGAAAAGTATTCTATTTCATCTACTCTCTTATCTTCTAAAAATTCGTTAAAGGCTTCATCTACTGAGTCATTTTTTGTAATATTAGGTACAACCTTCTCTAAAAACTCTCTAAGTAATTCTGACTTAAGTCTTAAATTTTCATTATCAGCATTATCTAATAACCTTTTAATTTTCTCTATATCCTTCTTAGTTTTCTCTTCTGTCTCAAAATCTATAGTTCTTATTAAGTTTAGTATATAGTTAACATTTATCTTATCTGTTTGCATAAGCTCTATGCAAAAGTCTATATCTACTAATATAGAGGTTTTTCCCTCTTTCTTAACCCCTTCATATATAGAAAAGTATTTACTCTTATAATCCTCATATTTCTGAGCTGATATTCCTATCTTTTTTTCATCAAACTCAAAATCAACAAAGGTTTTAAGCTTAGTTAACTGTTTTGTTAATTCCCTAAAGGCCTCTACAAAATCTTTCTTTTCATTTTCATCCTGCATACAGTCAATAGATTCTATTGTTGGTGCAATCTCATATAATTTATCTAGTCTTTCCTGAAAAAGCTTTAAATAATAATCAAAGCTTTCCATTAAAACCACATCTGTACTATCAGTTTGTGAAAATAAACATATGGCTTCATCAGTTTCCTCTTTTAAATTTCTGTAGCAAACTATATTACCATGCTGTTTTGTGCCATCTAATATTCTATTAGTTCTTGAATATGCTTGTATAAGTCCATGATATTTTAAATTCTTATCCACATAAAGAGTATTAAGTGGTTTACTATCAAACCCTGTTAAAAACATATTTACAACTATAACTATATCAATCTCTGCATTTTTAATCTTTTTTGATAGATGCTTTGAATACTCCTTAAAAGTATCTGTTGAAAAGTCTATATCATCTTCCTTAAACATCTTGTTATAATCACTTATAATTCGCTCAAGGCTCTCCCTTGAATGTTCACACTTACCATCTAAATTTTCATTATCCTCATAGGTAAAAATTGCTGCTATTTTCAAATCATGATCTAAAGCTTTAAAAGCATAATAATACTTAACAAGCATTGGAATCTTTTGAACTGTAAAAAGTGAACAGAACTTTCTTCCTGCTGTTTTTTTATCATGATTAGCTATTATATCCTTAGCTATATTCTCTATACGTTCATCATTCATAAAGACTTCTTCTTTATCTATAGCCTTTATATATTCATCATCATACTCATTAACCTCACCATCAAAGGTTTTAATGTACTCCACAGAAAAGCCAAGTACATTGCCATCATTAATAGCATCTTTTATTAAATAATGATGTAAGCATTTATCAAAAATATCCGCTGTTGTTCTTCCATCTTGACTCCTATTCTCTGGAAGTCTTGGTGTTCCTGTAAATCCAAAGTATTGAGCCTTTGTAAAATGCTTATTTATAGCTGTATGCATCTCTCCAAATTGAGATCTATGACACTCATCTATTATAAATATAACTTTCTCATCTCTATACTTGTCCATTCTATGTGCATATTTCTCTGATTTTAAAAGCCTAGCTAACTTTTGTATGGTAGTTACAATAAGTCTTGTGTTTACATCCTCTATTTGTTTTATTAAAGTTCTAACATTATCAGTTGTATCAACACAATCCTTCTCAAACTTATTAAACTCCTCAACAGTTTGGATGTCTAAATCTTTTCTATCTATTAAGAAAAATACCTTCTTAACCTTCTCCTCATCTGCTAAAAGCTGACTTGCCTTAAAAGAAGTTAAGGTCTTTCCAGAACCTGTAGTATGCCAAATAAACCCATTATTGTTAGTTTCATTAGCTCTCTTCATTAAAGCTTCAACTGCATATATCTGATAAGGTCTCATAACCATAAGATTTTTTTCACTCTCATTAATAATCATATACTTAGCTATGATCTTATTTAACATATTTCTATCTAAAAAAGATTCAGCAAATTCTCTAAGGTTAGTTACTCTCTTATTCTTTTCATCACTCCAGAAAAAAGTAAACTCACACTTAATCTCCTTATCGCTATTAGAATAGTATTTAGTGTCAACACCATTACTAATAACAAAACATTGGATATATCTAAATAACCCCTTTAAAGAATGTTTTCTATATCTCGCTATTTGATTGAAAGCCTCATTAAAGTCCTTACCCCTTCTCTTTAACTCAATCTGAACCATAGGTAAACCATTAATAAGTATAGTAACATCATACCTATTAACATATTTACCTTCCATAGTTATCTGATTAGAAACTTGGAATATGTTGTTGTGATAATCCTTTCCATCAAAAAACTCTATGTAAACCTTAGTTCCATCCTCTCTCTCAAGAATGAACTTGTCCCTAAAAATCTTAGCACTATTAAAAATACTCTTATTCTTTAAATGAATAAGTATTCTCTCAAACTCTTTATCAGTAAAAGCCACATCCCCTAGTTTTTTCCTGTTAAACTCAAATAAAGTCTCCCTAAAATTCTTCTCTAAAGCAGCTTCATCAGGTATAGTAACTCTTGCATAGCCTTGCTCAACTAATTGATTAATTAATAATTCTTCTAATTCATGTTCACTTTGATAAGTCATTATAAAAACTCTCTCTCCCCTGTAATCTATTTAAAGTTAAAATAATTTTACTCACAATTTTATAATTATATTATAACAATAATGTTTCTTAATGGAAAATATAACTTCTATGCTTTTAATATATTAATAGTAAAATAAAAAAACTTCTTGCACAAAATTTGTGTAAGAAGTCTTTTATCGGATATATAATATATTATAAATATCAAAGTTAATCCATCATGAAAATTTTTATGCTAATTTAATTTTATTTTTATTATGACAACTAACTAGATTTCTATAGTAATGTATTAACTATCTATATTAACCAAAATATTATCAAATTCAATTAACTCTCATCTATATAAATTATTTATTACTCTCTAGGAATTCTAAAACTTTGTTCTATTCCCATTTGTCTAACACCATCTAACCAATTATAAATATCTGCTTGATTATACTTATAACTTCCGTCATCATTTTTAGCTTTTTCTAATGCTATTGCCATTAAAGCATATTCATTTTCTAGTAATGTATCAAAAACACCTTGATCATCTGTATTAATAGAAACAAATAATTGTGTAGTTTCATTTATATCATCTGTTCTATTTTGCAGTCCAAAGTTATTCATATTTAATATTGGATGCTTATCATATCTTCTAAATGTACTTATTAAAACATTTGAAGATGGGTTTGTTTCAATACCTATCCCTTTTTTTCTTAATTCAATTTGCAGTTCTTTTTGAACCTTCTTAATTATATCTATCAAATAACTTTCTATTTTTAATACTGTCTTTTTATATCCTTCACTTTTTACTACAGTATCATAATGATATCTATGATAAAGCTCACGAACTAATTTATTACTTTCATTTTTAATACATGCACACCTATTCCAAAAACTAGTATTTTGCAATAGTTTATTATCACTCTCACTACTTTTATCTTCAAAATTATAATCAAAGTAATACTCTGGATCATCTCCTCTTAGCTTCCATGCATCTATGTAAGTATCAACAGATATTATGCTCTTGTCACTTATATTATTCAAATAAATTTCCCTATAAAATTTATTATAAATACTCTGTAACTTATCATAAGAACTTAAAGGAATATCAATTTCATAATCTCGTATCTTCTTAATTAACCAAGCAATATTATCTAATACTTCTTGTTTAGAAAGATATACTCTATACATTTTATTCCTATACCATTCATCAACATCTATGCCCAAAGCTATTGCATGTCCTAATCTATCTCCATGTGTAAAACCTAAAAAATAAACTGCTTCATCTATTGCTCTTAATCCATATACAATATCTAAAAAGTCTTCTCCAACATGAAATGTAGCTCTAAGCTGTGGTAAAGCTTTTTTACTATTAAATTCACCAAGATAATCTTTTGATGGAAGATGTTCTTTCAAATACCTAAAAGCTTGTCCGAACACTTCTGGTCTTGCAACTAATTCATTTGCACATGCATCTATACCTAAAACCCTTGAAGCATACTCCTGATTTTTCTCTCTCATATCTGCTAGAGATTTAGCCCATTTTTCAAGTTGTTTTCTATATTTATAATGTCTACATTTTAAATAAGTTTGCAAATACTCCGTATCCTTTTTTTCTGGTTCATCAACCAATTTTGCTTCAAGTTCATCAACCATTTTAGGAAAATGATACACATAAAAATACTTCTCTTTAATTTTCTCAACTAATGGAATTATATTATTCTCTCCACAAACTAACTTCATTTCATTAAGTGATAAATCCTCATTTAAACAACATGTGTTTCTATACCCATCTACAACAGATTTTAAATTTTCTGTAATCCAAAAATTATTATTATCACTAATTATTTCTTTACAAATCAATTTATCTTTATCGTCAATATATTTACAATTTTCACTAACCACATAATCTGGAACTACTCTAGCTTCTAATGATTTAATATTCTGTGTTTTTATAGAAGTTAAAATTGCTAAAGGTTCAAGAGATTTTTTTAGTATAGAATCACTTTTTAAATACTTACTTTTTCTTACTTGATAATCTTCAAAATTTGAGAATCCAACTTTATCATTTTGTTGTATAATTTCACCTCTAACTTTATTTTTAATTATTAAATAAGCATAAAACAAATCAGAATACTTTACAAAATCATCTTTATTATCATTTAAGTAAATTTTCTTGAAGCAATTATACATAAAAACTCTTTCCCCTAAAAACAATTTCATCTTTTTACTAGACGCTTTTATTCCAACAGGCAGTGCATAATCAACTGCTTCTTTTCCATCTTCATTCTGTATTTTAGCTCCATAAATATATTTTAATGAGCTTATCTCACTTTGTAATTCATCTCCATTAATCTTAAGAATTTCTGAGTTTATTCTCGAACATAAATCCTCTTCTGTATCTATAATTTCTCCAAGAATATTTATTAAATCCTTATCCTCTTCATTATTTAACTTTTTAAATAATATTACTCTTATTAGCGCAGCTATCACCATTAATTCATTTATCTTAACTTCTCCATCTTTATCTTTTCCTAGCCTGTTTCTTTCTAAATCTAAATTAGCCATATCCTTTGCATTTATATTATTCATTAATGATACCCAATTTAATTTAAATATTGGAGCAGAGCCTGTTAAATGGAAATGATTTTCTGACATCCCTTTAGATAGCATGTTATGAAGCCTTCTATTATTACTTTTAATTATAGTATCCCAAGAAAAGTTTTCTCTTTTTGTCCCAATTAATAAATCTTTATATGCAAGAAAAGAACAAATAAACATATCTGGATCTAATTTTAATGTAACACTTCTCCATTTTAATAATTCCTTATACTTACATCTAACATCATTACCACAATCATCTAGTAAGCTCTCATTGTAATTAACCAAAAGATTAAATACTGATTTTGAAAAATTATTGCTATTCACATTTCTATCCATCTCTTCATTTACAATATTAAAAACATTTAAAGTTTCATCTTTTGAAACTTGTGACTCCTCTTCCTGATAAAGTTTAATAAATATCTCCTTATCTATACTATTACTATTATTATTTTTAAAATTATCATATCTAAAAAAATTAGAAATAATACGATAAGGATTTTGTTCTTTGAAAATAATCACTAAAGGTGTTTTGAAAATATCCATTTATAATCTCCCGTAGTTTTGATCATTCTTCTTATTATTTTGATTATCATCTACTTTTATCTTATTAATCATAGAAGTCCAATTAGTTGAAAACTTGTTTTTGTTAAAAATAATAGTACTATTATTTGAAGACATCTTTTTATTTTCACTATCGCTAGAATTTCTAAATTCTTCTATTTTATCATCAATATCTTTTTCTAATACTTCTACCAATTTAATACAGGTTGCAATATTTTTTTTATTTTCATCCGAACCTTCATGTTCTTTAGAAGTTTTTATTTTGCTAATTTCTTTTCTAACCTCCTCTAAATTATAATTCTGTTCTTGATCTTTTTTAAGCTCTTTATCAATTAAATTTAATTTATCTGTTGCTGAACTTTCAAATCTACTCATACCTTCAGCATTTATTTTGCTATTTAAGTACTCTTTAAGTTTCTTTATATTTTCTTTAGCTTTTGTATAGTTTTCTAAGCTTATTGGATTATTAGTTAAGTAGACTCCATTATTTTTTATAAACTCCTTAAATTCAGTAATTTTTTCTTCATTTACTATTCTATCTTTTCTATTATTTTCATAGCTAAATTCAATATTATATAGTGAGCAAAACTTATTAAATAACTCATTTATATTCTCAAGATTCTTACCCATTGATTCCAATGGAGATTTACCATTATAAGATTGAACAATACTATCTAATTCATTTAATATTTTCATCCAAAAATCAATGTTTATTATTAATGAATACTGCTCATCTAGATTTATCTTTTTATTCTCATCTTCACTCTCTACAGAATCATCTAACTCATTCTTCAAATACTTTATTTGCCCCTGTAAATTTCCATCAATCTTTTCTTTATATTTCTCGATATATACATCTAATATATTTTTATACATACAGTAACTAACCATGTTTAAAGAACTCAATTCAAAATTAGTAAAATTAGTAAATTCATCCTCTATTAGATATTCTTTTTTCTCTCTTCTAATCAATCTATTGTATCTATCTAAATTTTTATATTTATCTAAGTTTTCACTTCTATAAAATATAATCTCAAAAATTGCAAATCTAAAATCATAATTCGTAAATTTTTTCATTTCTTTAGTGCTAAACTTAACATCTCTTGATAGACATCCTGAATTTTTATTATGAGTGAGACTAAAATAATCACCAACAAAATTAAATCTTGTCTCTTTAAATAGAGTTATAGGATTTTTATAAAAGGTTTCTAATAATCTTAAAGAATAGATACATTTAAACATTTCTATTGAATCATCTTTAAGTAAATTAGCTTTAATCATTTTTACCATTTTTACCCAAGTAACTATATCTCCATACTCTATTCTTTCTTCATTTATAATAAGCTTATTTTTATTTATCCACTCTACTCTTTCTTTAATTATTGTGTCTTCAATTTCCTTACTACCCTTACTATATTCATTAATACATTCATTTAAATAAAATAAAGCTTTACCATTTAACTTATTAAATTCACATTCTAATATGTCAATTAATTCTTTTCTTTTTTTTATATCATTTATATAAGAAATCAAAATATCTCTTATATAAATTTTAAATTTTGCTATATTTTCTATTTTATAATTTTCACTTTCATCTCTTGATTTCATATTATTTAACATCATAATAAAATCAATAAACAAACGTAAATTCTGTGTAATAATAGCGTTATAATGATCTTTATCAAAAATTATATATCCTATTTTTTTATTTAAATTATAATTAATAATGCTAGATATGCTATTTAATTCTTTTCCATTCTTATCTTTAGTATCTATATTATGAAAATCATCTATTTTTAAATTAATACCATTTGCAGAAAGTTTAGGCATATGTATTCTTCTGCTAAAAGGTATTAATTTTTCTAAATATTTTTCTGTCTTGTTATCAATACCCTCTTTAAATTCTTTTTCTTTATTTATACACCTTGCTAAATCTAAATTTCCCTTTAAGTCATTTACAAATTTTTGTCTAACAACTTCTTCTAATTGTTCAAATTTTACAGCCATTAATATTATTACATTCGGTAAAATTAAGTATTTTCTAATATCCTCTAACATTTTTTCTCCGACTGTTAAATTCATATCTAAATCATCAATTGAAATTACAATAAACTTATCCGAAGATTCCTTATATTCTATATACGCTTTTATTAAATTACTTAAATCTTCCTTTAATGAAATAGCTGATGATAAATCTACAAGTGCTTCAAGATTATCATAAGATTGCTCTAATAAACTACCTTTACTACTATTTATTATTTTTAAATCCTTATAAACCTTTTCAAATTTCTTAGCTAATACCTTTTTTTTCATTAAATTATCATCAGATTTTGTATCTTTAAACTCTTTAAACATCTGTCCAACAACAATTTCAATAATTGAATCTTTATTTGAAAAAAGCATTGGATCTATTATATCAAGTAATTCAAAATTATTTTTTTTACCTTTAATTTCATAATCCTTATCTAAACTCTTTCTAAAACTTTTCATTGTAGAAGTCTTACCTGAACCCCTATCACCTACAAAAGCTATTATATTGTTAAAATCATTACTATTATCATTCTTATCATATTCAAAATTCACAATCTCTTCTAAATACTTATTGGCTTCAGCATATGAATCTTTAAAAAATGACTCCTCAAAATCAGCTTTATCTTCTATTTTAGGTTTAAATACACAATTTTTATTTATAGTTAATGTCTTTTGCTTACTCATATAATTCAATATTTCCTCCATTTAATTAATACAAAAATAATTATATCATTTTTGTTATATTTTGTCTTTTTAAAAATAAATTAGTCAAATTACAATGAATCTGAACTTCCATAAAATACTCCTTATGGAATCAAAAATCTTTTCAATCTAATCCTCATTCCATACAAAATGTCTTTGTATATTTAATAACTATACGCTTATATTTTCATATCTATTATTCAAACAACTACTCACCTTTCTAATAGTTAGACTATGACTCTTCATAAAACTTCCGGATAAATATTTATACCTTACATAAATATTAAAAGTATGTATTGCTTTATTCTATAAAGTTTAATAATAAAAAACATCTCTTAATATTTAAGATATTAAGGGATGTTTTCTATTGTAACTTCAAACTAATCTAATAATTTTATAATATTTATAAATAATAAATTTCTCTCTACTAGAACTTTTATTCTATATCATTAACATATTTAAATATATTCATTTCCTTATTTAACTCTACTTTATATGAACTTGATAGTTCTGCATATTTTAATATTTCATCTAAATTACTACTCCCACTTAAAGTTATACATCTTTTTATGGACTCATTAATATATGTAATGACAATCTAAATTAGTTATTTAAATATATAAGTATATACTATCATTCCTCTAGAATTACGCACCTAAATATTGAAATTTAATCATAAATCTATTTTCCTTTACTATTTATACAAGATGAAATAATTTCAGAAATTTGTATTTTTGAACATTCAGGATTATATTTTTCAATTAAGTTTCTAATTCTTTCAATTTCTTTGCTACAGTTCTTATTAATTTTATCAACAATTATTCTATTATTATGAACTTTGCATTCTTCTTCAAAAAACATTAAAAACTTCTCTATAAATATATCTTTTAATTCATCCAAAATACTATCTAATCTCGAATAAAAATTACATATTTCATTTAACCATTTCTCTCTATTGGAAACATAGGTTTCAAACTCACCTTCTCTATAGCTCTTCATAAGAATTTCTCTAAAACACTGTTTACTAAATTTACAGTTAGAACATCTATTGTCATTATTATTATTAATAAATTGGTAAAAATTATATTTTTCACATCCAATAAAACTCTTTGAGAAACTATTTAATAATTTTCTTATAGGTGCTGCTTGTTTCATTTTAGGATCTACATTTATTAATTCTATAAAATCTTCATCTGATAATTTAGAAAAAACATCATCATACCCCTTTGAAAATCTTGAATTCCAAGTATCACGATATGTTCCCCAATACCCTAATTCACCTTTTTTTATTCGACTTATATTCGCTTCATGTGTCTTCCAATTACCATGGTTATACCAATTATCTATTGTAGCTATCATAAATATTTTTTTAATCATCTCTTCTATCTTAATATTTGCTTTATTTATATTTTTTTTTATTCTTTCAAATTCTATTATTTCATCTCCTAAATATTCCTTGTTGATTATAGATCTCAGCAACTTTTCTAAATGAAAAGTATTGTTTTCTATAAATCTATACCTCTCTATCCTTTTAGGAGCCGCACAATATGGTGTCAATTTATCAATTAAGACATCATATATACTACTAGCTAATTGTTCTGACACTCCATCTTCTATCATTTTAACCTTAATTGGATGTTTAATTCTGAAGTATTCATCTTCCTCTTCATTCTCTATAAAATACTCAATAGCCTTAATTTTATTTTTCTTATTCATTTCTCTCAAATTGATAATATGGTTATTCTTATATTCGTCTAAGACCTTATCATTCTTATCTATCTCTGAAAATATAGCATATAATGTTACTCTTGGATTTACTGTGTACAAAGCTGTCATTGTTGTTTCTATATCTGTCGGTGAATCCGTATTTAACTTTCTTATATAAAATACAGTTTCAATTTCTTGATAATCATCGAATATCTTAGGTAGTCTTTTAAATAAGGTTTCTTTTGTTAACTCGTCAATATGGTCTAGCCCATACGTATCTATAAGTTTTAAACTTTTTATATTTAATCTTTCAAATAAATCTATATATTCATCACAAATACTATCATTAATGATAATTTTAGAAATCAGTCCACTATAAGATAAAGTTTTTTTATCCCCTTCACTAACTGACTTCAATGAGTATTCTATATACTTCTTCTCTTCTGACGACATCTCATCATTCAACATTATTTTTTTATTTAATGAGTTTATCTTTATTTTTTTATCTATTAAAATATAAATCATTTCATAAAATAACTCAATAATATCTCTTAAACTATAAAATTCCTCTTTTAGTTCTTCTCCACTTAACTCATTCTTTGACTTTAACTCCTTATACTCCTGCAATGTATATTCATTTTTTATATTTCCATTAAACCAAATTTTAAAATTATCCTTTATTTCTGAAGATACTTCATCATAAAAATCAAGCTCTTTATAATTAAAGAAACCTTTAATATCAGTTATTAAATGAAATAATTCACTAAATTCCATTACTTTATCTTCATCCATATAAACTTTTAACTTATCTTCAATTTGATTCATTCTTAATTCTACAAATTCTTTTTTACTTAAGAATTTTATTTGTATATATCTCTTATCTTTTTCTAGTTTATTAAATATATTATACTCAACATTTGTTCTAGTTGTCTGTCCTTCTCCACTACCATCTAATAAATCGGCATGTTTTAAAAATGAATTAATAAACGCGGACTTTCCAGAACCACTTTTACCTATAAGCAATGCTGATAATTTATTATCACCTTCTATATCAGAGCTTCTATATACAATTCCGTCATTAATATTGCCATTTCTAAAATATATCAAATTCTCTTCTCTTAACTCATCAAAAATTTCTTTTATAGAAATTACATTAATCTCATTATATTTCAAATCATAAGATTCAGATTTATTAAACATTCCTACTAAAAACTCATCATTATTATTTAAAACAGTAACAGGTGCACCTGATACACCCTCTAATAATTCTTTCTTCGGAGTACTAACTGTCTCATCTTCGTTTATTCGTTTTACTTTAAATTTTAGATTTTTATCTATACAATCTATATATTTCAGATTAAATTTTTCGTTTTTCATATCATTTTCTCTTTTTAATGCTGGATAACCATAAAGTGAGTATTTATAATTTTCTTCTAATTTAAACTCACCATCATAATATTTATATTCATCTTCACAACTAGTTTTCTTTATGATAATACAAGCAATATCCAATCTCTTACTCTTAAAAATCCTTACTATTGAATAATTTAAATCTAAAAATTCCAACTTTCCAATATTATCATTAGAAATACAGTGCTTTGCTGTTAAGACCATATCCACGTCATTATTTTTTAATTTAACTAAAAAACCACTTCCAATGTTATCTTCACTTGTAAAGCCTATGTATTTTTCTTTTGAATACCCCATATCTTATTTAACTCCTCACTATTCTTCGTTAATAATTATTTCATCAATAAGACTATTTTTGATTTTATATCTTAAAATTTCTTCATTTGTGAAAATATCTTTATACACTCCATAATTATAGTAAAATTTAACATTCTCTTCTTCTTTAATGATACGAGCTAATGTTTCTTTATTAGGATGCATATGTTTACCATTAGTCGAAATAATATAATTTGAACATTGTATTAAATTTAACAATTTATAAGTTAAATTCTTCTTACTCCCATGATGTGATAGCTTCATATAATCAATCTTCATCCTATTTGACCCTGAATAACCTAATTCATTAAGTGATTGTACTATAGTATCTGGATGAGAATCCCCTAACATCATTACTTTTTTAGAATTAAATTCAGCAATAAATGCTATACTTGATTTATTTGTAATTGATGTATCAACTATCTTATCATCATTTTTTTGTAATTCCTCTATTGTTTTAGCATAATCTGATTTTTTGCCTTGACAATACTCTAATCCTATATTTTTTTTATTCCAAACTGAAATTAATTTATCTAAATCTTCTTTTATAGGTGATAAAAATGTTATTTTCATTTCGCCTAATGCTATCTTTTCTTTTGCTAATACCATTGATGTTGGTAATAGTCGTCTTCTGCATAATTCTTTTTTTAATGTGTTTCCTTTTCTATAGCTACAATACTGACTTTTCTCTGTTATTTTAATCTCATCTCCTAACTCATTAACACAATTAAATATAATTTGTTTAATAAAATCATAATCAAACTCATCGTCCTCAAAAAACTTTATTATTCCTTCAATATGATCATTATCAATATGTGTCACTATTAATAAATCTATAACTTCTCCTTTATCTTTGATCCTTAAAAGTTCTTCTTTTAAGGATGTATAGTATGTCTTAGTTATTCCGCCATCTATTAATATATTATAATTTTTTTCAATATTTTTAAAAAAAGATATTATAATACAATCTCCAGAAAAAGCTTTTAAAATTTTCAATTTCATAATAATTCCCTTTAAAACAATTTAATTCCATACTTATCATAATATATATTTATATTCTCTAAAATTTATAAAAATAAATATTATTATTTTACTTGTAAATCTGAAAGTCTCATATAATTATTAAATTAAATTATACTAGAGTTTAACAATATAGAAATTAAATATTCATCTCTAGCAATAATATGCTTTACATATTTTTTAGGTATTGATAATAAAGCTCTAAATACATCAAACTAAACCAACCCAACTTCTTTCATTTTAATATTATCTACATATAAAGTATAATCATATTTATATGACCTTTTATCTATATGTTTTGTAGCCAATGCCTCATGGAATTCTTCCTTTTGATCATTAATTTTAATATTACTATTTCTGATGAAGTAAACATATCTAATTTGTTATTATTATATCTATATTCTATAATATGTTCTCTAAATGCTATTGACCCATATGGTGCTTGTCTACTTTCAAAAGTGTAATATTATTCTAAATTATTTTCTAAATATTATCTATGATTTTAAAGTTATAATATATATCTATTAAAATCTACTCTACCTTTTGTTTATCAAACCAAAAACCTTCCTATTCTTTACATACACATTCAAATAAATCTTTCGAATAAAATCATCCCAATTTAATATACTCATCTTAATTCTTTTAAAGCCCTTTCTATATCTTCACTAAACCATTTTAATAATTCTTTTTTAACTATTTTATTTTCTTTATAAATTAATGCTTCTACTTCTTGCTTTAAACCTTCTAAAAATAGTTTATCTTTTTTATAAAAAATAAACTCATCAAATAGATTTCTTAATTTACATATATCTTTATTATTTAAATCTTGTATTTTATCTATTAAATCTTTTACTATACATAGTCCAAAATTTTCTCTATTATTTAAATATTTATCATCTATTAACCATTCTTGAAGTCTCTCAATCCAATTATCTTGTTTTAAGATTTCACATATTGCTTTAATATCCTTTTTATTTGAATTTTCATCAAAACTTCTAGCAATATCACTAATAATTTTTTTAAATTCTAAACTCATTTGTTTATTTTTTTCCTGATTATTACTAAAATAGCCATCATTTAAACAAATAACAGATTCTAATTCCTGACTTTTATAACTTTTTTCTTTCATTTCATTAATAATATCTTTAAGATATTTCTCTTCAAAACCTTTATCTTTAATAATTAATCCTAGCCTAACTATTTTAACAAAATCTTTAGCACTATATTTATCCTCTTTTATCTCTTCTTTAATTTCTTTCAACAAACTTACTATCTGTTCATCTTCTAGTACGTACCAACAAGTTAACTTATTTAATTTATACTGACATTTATTTCTTTTTATTTCTTCTATATACAACTTTGTAACTTTTTCAACTTCATTCATATCCCAAATATCCAAATAAATATAATTTGATATAAAAGCTAAATTTCTTGGTGAATCTTCTTCTTGTCCATTCTTATAAGCTATTGCTGAATCATACATTTCTTCAATAATTTTTTTCAATAAGTTCTTTTCTATCATTCCATCATATAAATCATAGAGTTTTTTATAAGCTCTTTTATATTTAGATAAGAAAAATTGATAAGTTCGAATATTTTTGTTATTTTTATTCTCTAAAATTTTTATATTATCTAACAATGAATTTTTTATATCATCATTTTCTTTCAGCTCATTTATAAGAATTTTAAAAACTATTTCTATATTAGGTTCATATCTCACTGTATTAGCTATCAACTTTTCTTTAATTTCTTTATAGCTTTCATCAGCTATTTTAGACTCATTAGTAATTATTATTGCTTTTATTCCACTATGTTCAACTAAATTGTTTATATACCCTAAAATTTCATTCATATCAACCAAGCTACGTTCAAAATCATCAAATACAAAAATATACTTATTTAAATCAACAAGATTTTTATAAATATTTTTAATTCCATCGATATTTATTCCATTACTTTTACATAAATCTATCGCTATTCTTCCACCTATATTACCTAAAACACTTATTTTTTTCTCTTCTAATTTACCTATTGTCTTAGCATAAATAGAGTTCTTTCTAATAATTTGTGCATAAATATCTTTACTTATCTCATCTAAATTCTTTATTCCATATAATGACAAATATAAAAATTTTTCTTTGTTATTATGATTACATATATAATTTTTCACAAAAAATGTTTTTCCTGAACCCCAATCTCCATTTATCATTACAGCATAATTATAAGTATCATCCCTAATATAACCATCTAAAAATTCTTCAATATAATTATTCACTTCTTTTCACCTATTCCTTTATTCTATAAAAAATATTAAATACTTCTTTCAATTAAACACTCTTAGTAAACTCCACATACAAATTCTCTGGAACCCTATTATGAAGCTTTATCTCAACTTTTATTGGTTTCTCCCCTTCATACTTAACTACATCCCCTTTTCCTATATAGATATAAGGCTGTACTTTTCTGTCTATCTCCTTATATTTTCTAACAAAAAGGTGCAGGTTAATTCCTCTTTCCTTATTGAATATTATGTTTTTTCCTCTTTCAGATGTTTGTGCTGTACTGTTTGGTGTTTCCCATTGGAACAATCTTCTACTTAGGAATTCATCTTTATAGTTAATGCTTTCCTTTATATCTTCATCCTTATTTAGGTCCACAAAAAGGAAGTATTCCTTTCCATTTGCCAGTAGTCCACTTCCTCTAAAGGAGCTATGTATCTTTTCATAATTAGATAGAAGTGCTGCATCCACCATTTGATATTGCTCATATAGCTTAAAAAATGGAACTCCAAAGTTTTCACTACCAAATCTCTTCTCATAGGTTATAAGTCCATAGTTTAACAAGTCCACTATGATTTCCTTATACCTTTTATCTGCCAATATCTTTTCAAAGCTTATTAGTTTTACTAATCTCTCTCCAATTAAATCAAATAATTTAATACAATTACTCTTTTCCCTTGAATCATAATAATCTTGGTTTAGTGTTCTAAAGGCATGTTTAACTGTCTCTTCATCTACAGATTGAATATACTTTCTTATTCCCTTTAAAGCCTCATCCACACTTAAATCACTTTTACTTATTAATTCCTTAATTATTGCAAACTCATGAGGTCTTTTTAGAGGTAATTTATCTGATAATTCCTTTAACACCTTATAAAAATTCTCATCTAAAAGCTCTAAAGCCTCATAAGTCTTTTCAACCTTATTAAGAAATCCCTGATATGTCTTTCCATAATTAATAAATTTAAGTGGATCTGGTGCTCCATCAAACTTAACATAGTCCATTAACTGATAAGGAATCTTTCCACCTAAAAGAGATTTAAACTCATTATATTCTTCCTTTAAATACTTTAAGCTATTAAAATTCTCTGTGTTAAGCTGATTTAATATTCTCTCCTTAGAAATTCTATCCATCTGAATATTAGAGCATCCTGGAATATCAGAAAAATCTGTAGCAACTGAAACCTTTAAACTATCCTTATCATAATATCTTCCACCCTTTAAGGCTAAGGCTATTAAAAAGGCCTTGTTATGATTTCCTATAAAATCTAAAACAGTTAAGAATTCTTTACTCCTATGTTTTCTTAATCCTCTTCCAAGCTGTTGTATAAATATTATTGGTGAATTAGTTGGTCTAAGCATTAAGACCTGATTAATTGAAGGAATATCAACCCCCTCATTAAATATATCAACAGTAAATATAACCTTTAATTCATGGTTTTCATTTTCAAGATTTTTTATTTCCTCTGTTCTCTTGTCTATAGAGTGATCTCCAGTTAAAGCTATGCTAGGAATACCAGCCTCATTAAATTTCTCAGCCATGTAATAGGCATGTTCCTTATTTATGCAAAATCCTACTGTTTTTTGCTTACTTCCATCAAAACCATAAAAATTCATCTTATCTATAATAAAATCAACCCTTGAGTTAATCATTAATCTCTTAGAAATCTCAGAAATATTATCCAAATCAACATTGCTATAATCAACAGCATCTATATCAGTTATTCCAAAATAATGAAATGGTACAATAAGTTCATGCTCCAAAGCCTCATTTAATCTAATCTCTAAAGCTACATTATTATCAAAAATCTGAAAAACATCTCCAGTATCACATCTTTCTGGAGTTGCAGTTATTCCAAGTAAAAACTTAGGAGTAAAATGATTTAATATTCTCTCATAAGTAGGGCTTGTACTATGATGTGCCTCATCTATAACTATATAATCAAAATCATCCCTATTAAAATCCTCTAAATTTCTGCACATGGTTTGAACAGTAGAAAATAAATAATTAGCTTCCTTTTCCTTTGCATTTCCTGTGTAAAATCCCATGGTGATATTTTTATTCTTACATAAGCTTTTATAAGTTTTCTCTGCACTTCTTAAAATTTCTTCCCTATGAACTAAAAATAATAACCTTTTAGGATTAAAGGCCATAACATCAAAGGCTGACATATAGGTCTTTCCTGTTCCAGTTGCTGCAATAACTAAAGCCTTATCCTCTCCAGCACTTCTTAATCTTTCAAGGTTTTCCATAGCCTCTTTTTGCATGAAATTAGGTTTTATAACTTCATACTCACTAAAATCAATAGCTATTTCTCTTTGCTTTTCCTTAATACTTTTAATAAACTCATTGTATTTCTCTAAAAATTCATCATCAACAATTCCAGTTGAGCTCCATATTCCCTCATATTCCTCTAAAACTTCCTTAACAAAGTCAGTGTCCTTCTTAGAAATAATCATAACATTCCACTCAACATTACTCTTTAAAGCCCTTTGAGTTATGTTAGATGAACCAATTATAATCTTAAAATTATCCTCATTCTCAAATATGTAAGCCTTAGTGTGAAACCCCTTTTCACTGTCAGCAATAAAAATCTTTAAATCTATATTCTCAAAACTCTTTACCTTCTCCAAAGCCTTTGGCTCAGTAAAGTTTAAATATGTAGAAGTTATTATCTTCCCTTTAACTCCCATTTCATCTAAATCCCTAAAAGAATCCAAAAGAAGTTGAAGCCCACTAAAATTAATAAAGGCAACACTAAAATAAAAACTCTTACACTCCCTTAGACTCTCCTTAAGTTCCCCTAAAAGATTTCCTCTTTGGGAATTAACAATAAGCCTGTTCCTAATAAGATATTTATCTTCAATGATGCCCTTAGATCCTACCTCTTCAATTTTATCCTTTATAACTTTTTCCTTTATATCCTGTAATACACTCATTCTAATGCTCCTAATTTTACAATATACAAATATATAAAAATAGTAGTTTCCTTACTTTCATATAATTATAAAACTTCAAAACAATCTTTATATATTTGTATTTACTGTTTTATTTTAACATTAAAACAATTTTATTTCCATTTTTAAAAATAAAAAACTTATATCCCTTTCTCCCTACCAAGCCCATCAACATACTCCTTAGCTTCCTTTAGTCCAAGCCCAGTAATCTCTCTGCACCTTCTTACAGCTTCAACACTCTTTCCTTCTGCAACTAGTCTCTTTAATTCCTCTTTTTCTTCCTTTGTTACAATTTCAATTGCTCCAAACTTTTCAGCAATCTTATCTAAAGTAATCCTCATATGCTTAAGATCATTTCTCATTTGACTAATAACACTAACTAAAATCATCAGCATACAAGCCCCTATAATTATCCATACACTATTGATATTAAACTCCATATTTCACCCCTCCTACATTTTAAACCTTCTTCATATTAATAGAGCCATAGGCATTTTCAGCCTCTCTATATAACTTCTTATAGCCTGAACCCACTTCATTTTTCTGCAATATATTTGAAAGTAGCCATGTATTCTCAATATACACAAACTTCCAATACTCAAAGTCACTTCTGCTATAATTATCATTTCCCTCTATTACTCTTCTTTTCCCCTTTGTATTAACTATGTAATCCCTCATGGAGAAATTAACCTCAACCCAAATAAATCCCCATTGCTTTTCATCCCCCTCAAAGAGACTTATTATTCTACACCCATTAAACTGAATATCCTCTAAGACATTCTTCTTATTTTCACTTTTAAGCTCCTCTAAAACCTTAAGATGCTTATTATATAATGAAGTTGTAAGTAAACTCTCAACCCTTTCATATTCATCATCATTCCAAGCATACTGAATACTATAAAAGGTATCTTCCACAACAGATTTTATATAATTAATATTCCAGTAAGGATCCTTTAAGGCTAACTCCTTTAGCTTATCACTTTTACGCTTAACCACTTTACTATACCTATCCATCTCCACAAACATTAAAACTACCCCTCCAGACAGCAAGAAAAAAGCTACTGATCCAAAAAGAAGTTTATGTTTCATAATAAATTTAAAATCAAAGGCACTGGCCCCATCTTTTCCACCACCACTTTCACTTGATGAAGCATATCCACCGCCTGCACCTCCACCACCACCTCCACCGCCTCCTGCTCTTGCATAAATAGGCTGTGAAGGTACTATTAGTAATAATATAAATAAAATTTCTATAATTCTTCTTAAAAACTTTTTATCTCTCATTAACCTCTTCCTTTTCCTAACTTAATATTATCTTTTACCCTTATTGTAAACCTTCAAACACTTCCAGAAAGTATATTTCATATATTAACTACTTCTCCATTTACATTCATAACTATAGATTTCCTCATTATTCCTTCCCTTTCTTAAATAGAAGAAATATCCTCATATAAAAAGCTTTCTGTATGCCAAAAACCTAAATTTAACTCATAAAAAAACACTCTTTTATTTGCTATAATGAGTATCCCTTATCTATATCCTCTTCTGCATACAAAAGTTAAAAGAGAACACTTCAAATAACATAATGGTCTTTCATCATAATCAAGTTTCTTAATTGCTTCATCATAAAATTTACTCATTAAAAATCACCCCATAAAACCCCAGAATGTTACTAATATTATATAACAAAACTGTTAATATTTTAAATTTATCACTCTTTATTCTTATAACTCTTCCCTATAAAATTTTTAATTATATACCCATTCAAAGCAAGCAAATAACTCATATATGTAAGATAAAGCTTTATAACTTTTTTCAATTATACATTTACTTCAAAAAATCTAACTAAATCTCCTTAAGTTTAAAGCATAGTCTATTAACTCCTTATTAATCCACATATGCAACCCATATCAATCCTCCCTAAAGTTTCAATCACACTAAATTATTTTTTATCATAGTTTATTATATGGATTGTTCTGTTAATAAATTAAACTCTAAACTTCTTGCATAAAACAAAAAGAAATAATCTTAGATTAAGCCTTAGAAGGAGGAATAAATGTGAAATTACATGAAGCTGAACTATTATCAACTGTTAAGGTTATTGACATAAAGGCACAGGGAGAACTAAGGAGAAGATTTTTTGACTTAGGAATAATAGAAGGAACAGATATAAAAGTTTTATATGGTGGCCCCTTTGGAGACCCTAAAGCATATTTAATAAGAGGAACTGTAATAGCCATAAGGGAAGAAGAATGTGAAGAGATAGAAGTAATTTAATAGTAGGAGAAAAAGATATGAGTTTAAACAAAAATTCTACTGGAATTAGCTTATTATCTAAAGAAAAATCAAAAGGAAACACCAAGGAAGACTATGTTGTAGCATTAGCAGGAAACCCAAATGTAGGTAAAAGTACAGTTTTTAATGCTCTAACTGGTTTAAATCAACATACTGGAAACTGGCCAGGAAAAACAGTAGCTAAGGCAGAAGGATACTATGAATTTAAGGATTCAACCATAAAGATAGTAGATTTACCTGGAACATACTCATTGCTATCAAATTCAGAAGAAGAAGAAATCGCAAGGGATTATATATGCTTTAATGATCCAGATATAGTGGTTGTTGTAGCTGATGCAACCTCCCTAGAAAGGAATCTAAACCTTTTTATACAAATATCTGAAATAACAGAAAAGGCAATCCTCTGCGTAAACTTAACTGATGAAGCAGAAAAAAATAACATAAAAATAGATTTAGATTTGTTATCAAAAGAACTAAACGCAAACATTGTTTCCTCATCTGCCAGAAATGGAGTTGGCATAGAAGAATTAAAAGAAGCCATCTTTAAAGAAATCACCCTAAAAAACTCCAAAAAAAATGCAATAAATTATGATTCTCCTATAGAAAAAGCAATAGAAGAAATAGAAATCATACTAGATGAAACCCTTGAAGTTCCTAAAAGAAAGAAAAGATGGATAACTCTTAGAATTCTAGAAGGAAATACAAGCATCTTAAAATCCTTATACAATAAATATAATATTCAAGAAAAGTATATAAATATGATAAGTAAAATAAAAGATGAGCTTAATAAAAATTATAAGGATGAATTAGTAGAAGATATAATAATAAAATCCATAATAAAAGAAGCTGAAAGAATAGGAAATAAGGTTGTTAAAGGTGGAGAAGAATATACTGACTTCCAGAGAAAAATAGATAAAATACTTGTGTCAAAATCAACAGGAATACCTATTATGATAATGACCCTATTAGTTGTCTTGTGGATAACCATAACCTTAGCAAATTACCCATCTGAAATGCTTGCTAATATGTTCGCCCATGGAGAAATTTACATTAGAGACTTCTTCTCTGGACTAAACTTACCTTCTTGGATATCAGGAATATTAATAGACGGCATTTATGTTACTTTAGCTTGGGTAATTTCAGTAATGCTACCTCCTATGGCAATTTTCTTCCCTATGTTCACTCTCTTAGAGGACTTAGGATATTTGCCAAGAATAGCATTTAACCTAGACAAATGTTTTAAAAAATGCTGTGCCTGTGGTAAACAAGCCCTTACCATGTGTATGGGACTTGGATGCAATGCAGCCGGAATCATAGGATGTAGAATAATTAACTCTCCTAGAGAAAGGATTATAGCTATATTAACTAATGCCTTTATGCCTTGTAATGGAAGATTTCCTATGCTAATTTCCATAGCAGCCATATTCATAGGTGGAATATCTGTTGGAATAAAAGAAAGTTTTATATCAGCCCTTACAGTAACTGTAGTTATAATTTTAGGGGTCTTAATGACATTACTAGTATCAAAAATCCTATCAAAGACAATACTAAAAGGAATGCCTTCAAACTTTATATTAGAACTACCTCCATACAGAAAACCTCAAGTAGGAAAGGTCATAGTAAGATCAATATTTGATAGAACTCTATATGTCTTAGGTAGAGCCATAGCAATTGCAGCTCCAGCAGGGGCAGTTATATGGATATTCTCTAATATAATGATTGGTGATTCTTCAATTCTAACAATATGTGCTAACTATTTAAGTCCACTTGCTAATGCCATAGGGGTAGATGGATATATATTAATGGCCTTTATCTTAGGATTACCAGCCAATGAAATAGTAATGCCTATAATAATAATGAGCTATTTAAGAGCCACCACAATGTTAGAATTAGACAACCTTTATGAGCTTAAAGAATTATTAGTTGCTAATGGATGGACAATCCTAACTGCAATTAATGTTATGATACTATGCCTAATGCACTATCCTTGTGGTACAACCCTCTGGACAATCAAAAAGGAAACTAAGAGCTTTAAATGGACAGCCTTAAGCTTCCTAATCCCAACAGTGGCAGGCATAGTTATTTGCTTCATCACCACTCAACTTTGGAGGCTCTTTGCCTAAAAACCTACAAAACCAAATTTAATAAAGAAAGCTTAAAGCTCAAGAATTAAAAAACCATAAAACATTAAAACCATAACACCTCAAAGGTTAAAATTCTAAAAACTTACTTTTAAATTAGAGCTTTGCTTGAAAAGGAAACCCATATTTTCTTTCAAGCAAATGCTCTATTTTAAATTAAAGCTTTACTTTCCAATTTAAGACTTTGCTTGAAACTCTAAAGCTTTACTTTAAAACCTAAAACTTACTTTCTTAAAAAACAAAGCAAATAAAATGCCAACTAAAAAGTAAAATGAATAGATAACTTATCCACTTTCATATAGAATCATGCCTCCTATATCTTATATAATAGAAATATGTAGGATTAAGGTATTTTGCTGTTTTAGGAGGTGAAAATATTGAAATCATTATTACAAATATTAGTACCAATATTTATGGCATTATTCATTATGGGTTTCTTTGATAAGAAGAAAAAGGACAAAAGAAATTAAGATTATTTATTTTTACTATTTAAATTAAAAAACTATCTAAGTAGAATTATTATTCTAGTTTTATATTATATTTAATTATAAACCTTATTTTTAAAAAAACTTATTTTAAAGGTGGTATATACTATGAATGTAGGTGTAGTAGCATGTTTAACTTTAGGCATATTTTTCTTAGTCTTTTCAATCTGTTTTGCTATTTTAAAGGAAAAAGGAGCAATCCTTGTTAGTGGATTCAACTCATTTTCCAAAGCTGAAAGAGAAAAATATGATCAAAAAAGAATAAGCCTAGATATGAGAAACTCTTTTTTCCTATGGGCAATGATTTTATTTATAGGGGCACTCTTCTCCTATTTTGTAAGCCAATATTGTGCAATCATAGCCTTTATTATCTGGCTAATTCTATTCTTCAAAGATTTTAACATCAGCACAAAAAAGGCCTTCGAAAAATATAAATTATAAATTTTACTTTTAAATGTATAAAATTCTTATTTCTGTCTATAATCAAGATATAAAACACAAAGCAACTTTTTTAAAGTCATAAATTAACTTTTGTAGAACCACAAGTTAACTTTATTTAGGTTGGTTTTATTACTCCTAAAATGACCAAAGACTAGTTATTTTTTACTAACTAGTCTTTTTTATTAGTATCTATACTTTTCAATCCACTTTAAGCATTTAACTAAATATTTTCTATTAAAGCTCTAAATACATTTATCTCTTTTTAATCTACTTTAATCATTAATCTTTTCTATTGTTTCATTTATTATCTTATAAAGATAGAATAAAAAAACATCTAAATATACTTGTTTAATATTGTTTAGCCTTAGATTTATTTATAAAAAACCTTAAAATATAAAATCCTAAAATACAAGCTAATATTCTTAATACAGTTAAGTCAAAATTAAAATGTCTAGGATAGAATATTAAACTAAAAAATAAAACAAATACTATAAATATCTTTAAGTTTACTTTTAATGAATTGCATTTGTTTATTACTATAGGAATTAATATACCAAAAGGAATAAATAACATTAATATAAAAGATTGATCTAATATGTAAAGTTCTTCGTATATAGGCCCTTTATAGTTCATAAGATGTTTTACCAAATTAATTAAAAATCTAAAAGGAATATAGCTTGATTCCAAAAGATCACTAACCATTCCAGCGTTGTTAGAAATACACTTTACTAAAAATCCAGAGTAAATTACTGCAAATATAGTAGCTAGTATTCTATTAAGAGTCAGATACTTCTTAATTGAACTTTCTTTTATTGATGTAATAAGCTCATCTAATTCTATTGAATCCAATGCTTTTTTCTGTGCCTCTTCCTCTGAAAATCCTTCCTCTAAGAAGTCTTTTTTCATCTCTTCAGCATTATCAAGTAGTTGCATTTTTAACTCTTCCAATTCCTTTTGTGACATATCAAGTTTATTTAACTTATAGTCCAAAATCTCACTTAACCTCATCCTTCTCTCCTCCTAAAAACTTTTAATCAATTTTTCAATTAGCGAAAAATCTTTAAGCTTTAAGTCTAATTCTCTTTTTCCCTCTTCAGTAATCTCATAATATTTTCGCTTTTTCTTTGAATTTTCAAATTCAACAAAATAATGCTTAATTAATTCTTTCTCTTCTAATCTCTTCAAAGCTGGATATAATGTTCCTTCCCCAATTATCAAGGCATCTTCACTCAAATTTTTTATTGTCTTAGAAATTTCATATCCATACATAGCATTATTCTTTAATAAAGATAATAAAATTATTTCTAAAGAACCCTTTAATATCTCTCTGTCCAAGCCATCACCCCTTTTAGCATAAAATTAATAAACCTTAAGTTTATACTCTTTAATATTTAATCCTCATCAAATGAACCTTTAACAAAGATTTATTAAACTTACTCTTTAACTCTTTTACCCTTAAGAAATTTATTCTACAGTAAAATATTCTCAAGTTAATTTTATCCAAATATACATCGCTTTACAAGGTATTTTCCAAGATTATTTCTCTTAAATTTTCCTTATAACTAAATAAATTTTATTGAATTTATATATTATTGAAATTATAAGTCATAAATTCTGTATAATAAAAACATAAACTATTGGACAAGTTTATTTAATTTTACAAAAAATATAATCTTCACAAAGGAGGAATTTTAATGTCTAAAAATCAAATTGAACTTATAACAGCATTAATTTTATTGTCATTATATTTAATCGCTCTTATAGTATTAAGGTTTGGATTTAAAATCAAAAGAAATCTAAAACTAGAAGGTAAGATAAGAAAAACATTACCCAAGGCCTATACCTATATCTATATATTTTTATTAATTGTAGGCTTTGCAGAATATGTGTTTTTAAAAGGGAAAATAAACTTACTCTTAATAGTGCTTTTAGGGGATCAATTAATCTTATCAAGTAGACTTTTAAAAGAAACTAAAAATTCAAAAGAAAAATACTATGACTATTTTTCCATAGGCTTTAGTTCCATAGCTATAATTTTATTAATAATAAACATGATATTTTTTTAGGAAATAAAAGACCTTTATAAGATTTATAAATATTTATAAATTTTATGTTTTTATAAGCTTAATTGGGTTAATTTTATTTTGGGAGGTATAATTTATGAAGAAAAAAACAGCAGAATATATTAATGTGTTAGGAAGGTTTTGCGGAAAAAGAGACATTCCTTCTTTAAGAAAAGAAGAACTGAAAAAGAAGTATGACATAGATCAAGCTGATGTAATGGTACTCTTTGGTGGAAGCATAATTTGTGGAGGTGACCTTTTAGCAGAAGGAATTAAAAATAATGTAGCCAAAAAATATGTCATTGTTGGAGGTGCTGGTCATACAACAGAAGTGTTACGCAAGAAAATGCATTCTCAACTTCCAAATGTAGATACTTCAGACTTAACAGAGGCTGAAATTTTTGATGAATACTTAAAATACAAATATAATTTAAAAGCAGATTTATTAGAATGCAACTCCACAAATTGTGGTAATAATATTACATATCTATTAGAACTATTAAAGGAGAATAACATCCAGTTTAATAGCATAATAATCATGCAAGATGCAACTATGCAACACCGCATGGAAGCTGGACTTCGTAAATATGTTTCTAGTGATATTAAGATTATAAACTTTGCTACCTACAATGCAAAAGTAATCCTTAAAGATGGTGAACTTGCTTATGAGAATGATATTTTAGGAATGTGGGACATTAATCATTATATAACTCTTCTAATGGGTGAAATTCCAAGATTATCTGATAATTCAGATGGATATGGCCCTAAAGGTAAAAATTTTATTGCCCATCTTCATATACCTGATGAGGTTAATCTAGCATTTTCAGAATTGAAAAAAGAATTCTCAGGAATGGTTCGTACTGCAAACCCATTATACGCTTCCAAAAATTAAACAAACTCTAATAAGTGTATTACTAGTTTATAGTTTCATTTCATAATTAAAGGATTTTAGGATCAGAGAAGCAATTTATATAACATCTGTTAAATACTTGAAATTGAACACTTATATATTATATACTCAAAGAAATGAATAACTGTAAAATATTGTGTAAATAATAAATAACTATGAAACATATTTTGGGGTATAAAAGGGAGGTAGCAATAATGAAAATAGTTTTTATGGGGACGCCTGATTTTGCAGTTCCCTCATTGAAGAAAATGATAGAGAAATTTAATGTAAGTGCCATTGTAACACAACCTGATAAGCCAAGTGGAAGGGGTAAAAAGGTATCAATTTCACCAATCAAAGAGGTAGGACTATCTAATGAAATTCCAATTTTTCAGCCCGAAAAAATAAGAACAGACTCTGTAATTATTAATAAATTAAAAGAATTAAAACCTGATTTTATTATTGTTGTAGCATATGGTCAAATATTAACTAAGGAGATACTTGACATACCAAGACTAGGATGCATTTGTCTACATGCCTCTCTCCTTCCAATGTATAGGGGATCAGCACCAATAAATTGGTGTTTAATAAATGGAGAAACAAAAACTGGAAATACAACCATACTAATGGATACTGGTATAGATACAGGTGATATGCTCATGAGAAGTGAGGTTGAAATATCTGAATCTATGACAGCAGGAGAATTATACAATTTATTAAAAATAAACGGTGCTGAACTATTAGGAGAAACAATAAATGGAATTATAACAGGTAAAATTTGTGGAATAAAACAACCCAATGATGGAAGTTCTTATGTAAAGATGTTAAACAAACAAATGGCAAAGATTGATTGGAATGACAATAGTATTAACATACATAATTTAATAAGAGGATTGAGTTCTTGGCCATATAAAAATATAAACTCATGGCCAACTGCTTATACTTATTATAAAGATATTCCAGTTAAAATATTCAAATCCAAGTCATTAGAAGCAAATATTATTGACCCGCCTGGTTATATTATAGATGCAAATGATGAAGGAATTAAAGTGGCTACCAAGAAAGGTATTCTGATTATAGAAATATTACAGTTTCCAGGTGGGAAACCTCTTGAGGTAAAAGAATTTTTAAAAGGAAATAAAATAGAAAAAGGCATTATATTATCCTAAGCATAATTAATAGTCTATATAAAACTAGAATATTATTATTGCTTCGTAATATTCTTAATAAAACTACAATATTATGATTGTTGCTTAGTAATATTCTTAAAATGTACATTAAGGGAACTTGTTAAAAGTTCCCTTAAAAAATTACATACTATCAACACTATTCTTAAACATAGCTAGAAATAAAACTCCAAAGTATAATCTAATGCCTTAACTAAACCAACTTCATTGTATAAAAATAAACTTATAAATATATTATGAGGGTTACTGAATTTTAAACTCAAGTCTAAATTTTAACTTTGGTTCTTGAACTTTACTTTGATATTGAACTCCCTAATAGAACTTTAGTCTCATTATAATCATTAGAAATTACTTGCTTCGAATAATTTGATAAAAATAAGAACTCCTTTTGATTAAACAGTTTCTCTTCTTATCACGAATTACTCTACTTAATAACTTAAATTCTAAAGCTTATTCAGATTATCTCTTCTACCATTTATAAGTTTTATATAAAAGTTTTAATACAGCACCTTTTATTAAATCTTATTTCTAAAATATTATTTTAAAAGAGAACTTCTTAAGCCAAGTAGGATTAACCCCTATCTTCTTTCCTATTTTATTACTTATTCCAAAGGAATTATCTATTTCCAATATATAAGAAGTTTCTCCTTTGCTTAAAGAATTTTCCTCTAAACCTGCCTTCTCTCCTCTTTTATTAGAAGCCTTAAGTTCCTGAACCTTATTAACTAAGCCGTCAAAATCATCTATCCACAGAAATTCATTTTTACCATTTATATTTTCACTTTCTAAGCAATCAACTTCTTTCTCTTCCTGCTTAGCTTCATAATCCATTGTATAATTTTCACTCCACTTAATCTCTAAAGTCTTATCTCCCTTTAATTCTACTTTTCCACCATTATTAAGATTCATTTCCTCAAGAGCTACATTAGTATATGATGAAAAGTCATTTCCCTCTTCAACCTCTATCTTTAAAGAATTTATATTTAGATCACAATGCAGATAATTTGCTATCTCCAAAAGTTGCTCCCTAACTATATACTCATGAAACTTACTAGCCTCCACAAGATAGTTTTCTCTAGCTTTCTTAGGGTGACTTATGTAATATTTCTTCTTTGCAACCCATCTATCCCCCAAAGGATTATAAAACTTCTCAAGTTCCTCTTCCTTATCTATAAAATAAAGATTCCCCTCCAAATAAAAGTCCTCTATTCCTCTCATTAAGTTACCAATTGAATAAAAAGAATTAGTTTTTCCTCCTATAGGAAAATTAGTCCTCTTATCACTACTAAAATTTCTTCCTGTTATTCCTGTATCAATTTTGTATATTCTAACATCCATTCTCTAATCCTCACCTTAATGTTTTATCTTTTAAGTTTAAAATACTTTCATTTTCATGTAATTAAAACGCTTTCTTTAAATATACCATGTCAACTAATTGCTTTCCACCTTCATAAATTGGTTTATGATAATTATCTATAAAAAAATTCTTAACTCTATGAGACTCTACAAAGCCACACTTTTTATAAAAAGGTACAGTTAAAGGACTATCTCCTGTCCCCACATACATAACATCACAATCACTTTCAAAATACTCAAAAATATACTCAACTAATTTCCTCCCATAGCCTTGTCCATGAAACTCTTCATATATAGCAATATTCTTTAGCTCATATATTCTCTCATTCTCTTTAGTTACCACACAAATACCCTTTAATCCCTCATCATACATAGCAAACATAACTCCTCTTTCAAGGTACTTATCAATCATCTCTTCCTGCTCATCAGCTAATAACAATAAATCTAAAAATCTCTTCTTATTTTCTCTTATTATCTCTACTCTCATCTTCCCCTCCAAAAATTAAAGGTTTAAACAAAATCTATCTTAAGCAAATTAGTATTTAAATACTATACTTTCAATCTTCTAATAAAACTTAATTATCTCTTTTTTCTAATATATCCATTCGCCTCTAAAATCCACTATCAATTTAAACATACATAAAATCATTAATGATTTAAAACATAATCTAAAAAAATAATAAGAAGTTTCACTTTATATAAATATTCTATACTCTCTCTACTTTATCATAAAGAAATAAATCTCTAAATAAAACCGCACCAACAACTTATTAATATTGTAAAACTTGGAATGATAAGGACAGTAAAACTTTAAAGATATTGAAAAATAATGTTTTTTTAAAGAATGAGAAGACTGAAAATATACTTGAGCTTAAACTAGATGAGGTAAATTTTAATTTAGAACCTATTAATGGTATAACCTTAGAAAATATTGATATAAAAAAGGACTTGTATAAGCACCATGAGTTATTATGGAGAGGTTTTAATCATGAAGGACAAGCACCTTTAAATAAAGATACTATTAATAAACAAAAGTTAATGTTATCAGCTCCACATTTGAATCCTCTGTTACATGTAATAGCTAAAAATAAATGTAATGAGTATGTTGCATACTGTGGTTTATGGTTTAATGATAAAACTGATTCTGTCTATGTTGAGCCAGTATGTACTATTCCAGAATATCGTAATAAAGGAATTGCTAGAATGATTCTTATGGAAGCTCTTAAAAGAGCTTATAGTTTATGAGCTAAAAAAGCCTATGTTATTTCAGATAGCGATTTTTATAAATCCCTAGGCTTTAAACAACATTCACATTATACTTTCTATTGGCATAATAGATAACCTTTAGCTTAAGTCACCTCTCTACTTTAATAATAATTTAAAATCTTTATTTTAAAAGAAACTTAACAGTATAATTTTAGCATAGACTTATACAAAGTTTAAGTCTTGTAATTGTTTTCTTTAGTAAGATAAAATTAAATATATAATACTATACTAATTAAAGAGAGGTGATTAACTATGAAAAAAGTAAGTCTAATAAGAAAGCTATTATTTTTTCTTGGTTTAGCTTCATTAAATAATGATATAGATTTAGATTTCAACTATAAGACCAGAATGATTATATTTTTTACCTTCCTTTTACCACTTTATATCATAAATGAATATTATTTAGATACTTTTATCAATAATACAAATATGTTTTTTAGATTTATATTATTAAGTGTATATCTATATGCCTATGTAGAAATTCTATATAGAATAACTATGAAACAGTATAAAAAAAGCTGTTAGCCACTTTATCCATATATATTCAACTATTACAGTATGTCCAAAGCCTCTTTCTGGAATTTTAGCTGCAATTTTATCCATATACCTCAACATTAAATTAAATATAGAAAAACTGAGCTGTATCAAAATATAGTAATAAAAATTATTTTTATAAATACCCTTATTTTATTTTGCTATTAATCAATTTCACCTTTTTTTCTCTTCCCATTAATTCATAATAAGTACGCCATTTTTGAACTGACTGTAATGGAATAGAGATCCCATTTAATATAAAATAATCCTCAATTTCATTCTTCTCTAGTGGAAAGTAATATTCCCTTTGATTGGATACAATAGTAAAACCAGCCATAATATCAATATCCACACCCTCTACTTTAAATTCCAAGAAGTGCTTAGTTTTATACTTTAAACTAGGATTTTTAGGTTGTAATTCACCAAAGGATAAAAGTATTTCTTTTACTTTTTCAACATCCTTTTCATCAATCATAATATCAATATCATTAAATTCATTGGTAACTTTTTTAAAATATAAAAGTAATGATGCTCCTACTGCCCATGTTATAGAGTTTTCATTTAATACTTGTCCAACTTTTAATAAAACTCTTAATTTTTTCTCTCTGCTATTCAAAATACCACCCCTATTCACCAATAATTCTATTTCATCAATTACAATCGTTCTCTTTCTATTACCAATGAAATTATAGCACATAATTAAATATGACTTTAAATTCTTTTCTTATTTCTTAATTTAAAATCTCTAAATTTAAAAAGAAGGTCTCTTAAATAATACCGCCAACTCTATTATCTCACTAATGTTTAAAAATCATAAAATTAAATCCTACTCATTAAATAATAAAAACTAATTTAAATTTCTTAATGTGATAAAATATTAATAGAATATAACTAGAATTTGAAAGGAGAACATAAATGAAACCAGAAGAATTATTAAAAGAAGCTAATTTACTTCAAGAAACTATTGTTTCAAACAGAAGATATTTACACTCACATGCTGAAACAGGATTTGATTTAAAAAACACTCTTGCCTTTGTAAAAAAAGAGTTAATTGATATGGGCTATGAGCCAATAGAATGTGGTAAAGCAGGACTTATTGCTTTAGCAGGTGGAAAAAAGGAAGGAAAAGTTTTCTTAATCAGAGGTGACATGGATGCCTTACCAATAAAAGAGGAATCAGATGTTGAGTTTTCTTGCCAAAGTGGAAAAATGCATGCCTGTGGCCATGATATGCACACATCTATGATGCTTGGAGCTGCAAGATTATTAAAAAAATATGAGGATGAAATTGAAGGAACTGTTAAACTTATGTTCCAACCTGCTGAGGAAATTTTTGAAGGTTCTAAGGATATGATTAAAGCAGGAGTATTAGAAAATCCAAAGGTTGATCAGGCACTAATGATTCATGTAATGGCAGGAATGCCTTTTAATGCTGGTACTGTTATTGTTCCTGTACCTGGAATTGGAGCCCCAGCTGCTGATTATTTTGAAATAAAAGTTCAAGGAAAAGGATGTCATGGTTCTATGCCTAATACTGGGGTTGACCCACTTAATGTAGCTGCTCACATTTTAATTGCATTACAAGAAATTCATGCTAGAGAACTTGCCATAAGCGATCAAGCAATTTTAACAATTGGAACAATGAATGCTGGTATTGCTGCCAATGTAATCCCTGACACAGCTACTATGGGTGGAACTATTCGTACCTTTGATGAAGAAACACGCTCATTTATAAAGGAAAGAATTGAAGAAATTGCAGAATGTACAGCAAAATCCTTTAGAGCTTCAGCTGAGGTAATCTGGGGAAGTGGATGCCCAACCCTAGTTAACGATAAAGACTTAACTATATGCTCTGAAAAATACATAAAAGAACTTTTAGGGGAAGATAAAACTTTCTCTGTTGCCAAACTAAATGCCATGGCTGGAAATCAAAAATCTGCTAAAACCTCTGGCTCAGAAGACTTTGCTTACATAAGCCAAAAAGTTCCTGCTATCATGTTAGTTTTAGCTGCTGGAAACCCAGACAAAGGATATCCATATCCACAACACCACCCAATGGTTAAATTCGATGAAGAAGTTTTATCTAGTGGTAGTGCAGTTTACGCCTACACAGCAATGCGTTGGCTTCAAGACCATAAATAAATTTTAATATAAGAATTTACAAGAGATTGTAGAGAATTTTGTTTTCACACAAAATTCCCTATAATCTCTTTTACTACAAAGATTCATAATTTCATGTTATTAAACTTTATCTTATTATAAAGACATCATCCTAGATAAATTTTTGTATTTAATGAATTCATCTTCAATATATTTCTCATATAGCTTATCTTTACTATAAAAAAAATCTAATAAACTATCCCTCTTTAAAGATTCAACCTCATATATTCTTTCTATATTAAAATCATCTTTATTTTTTAATAAAATTGCCTCATATAAAGTTTGTTCTTTGCATTCTTTACTCCTAATAAGAGAATAAAAACTTCTGCTATACTTAAACAAAACTTTTAACTCCCCTTTATCACCTTCACAAATTTCTTTAATCTCAATATCATAATTTATATTCTTTTTTTCAGAGTTTTCTCTAAGGTTTACCAAAAACCTTTTTTCATATATATACAATAATCTCTCATCGGTCATAGTAAAGAACATTCCAACATTAGATGTATCAATAGAATTACCTATCTCCCTATCAAAGTTTTCAAACCTAAAAAAGTTTTTTAAAAAAATCTCAATCTTTGCTTTTAAGCTTTCATCATTTATAATAAAGAATTTCTCACTTTTATTTGATAAAGTTATAGATACTACTAATATACTGACTATGATTAAAACAAATATCACACGCGAAAAATTGACTCTCTTATTCACTTATTACCCCCTAGATAAATTATTAACCACAATAATATATTAAAATCTTAACTCTTCAAGTATATTAATAATAAAATCTAATACTATTTTCATAGAACTCTCTTCAACTATTTCAATACAATCTCTATCTCCATTATGAACTGTACCCATAAACTCTGGAGGATTAGGTATAAGATCCTTTGTTGGAATTTTATTTTCAAGTTCTAACTTAATAAGCTTTTGTATTATCTCCACATCCCCTTTGGGCACTACCCCAATAGATATGTTAGGTATATTTTCAGATTCAAAGCTTCTATCATCAGAACCAGGAGTTCTTTTTATAATCTCAATATATTCCCTATCTAATAATCCTTCACTTATTATTTTTTTCTCTTTCATTGCTCCTAAATTCTTTTCAGGCCCTATGAGCATCATATCTCCAAACCCACAAGTATCAATATTAATCATTGCATATATGTTCTCTCTTCCAGTACTAAAGATATACTGTTCACTTCCCCTATCCTCATATTCCTCTCTATCAAAAAATACAAGATCAATAGGCATGTTAGCTTTATTTAATTTAAGATACTTAGCTACCGCTATTAAAATACTAACTCCAGAACCATTATCATTTGCCCCACAACTTCCTTCAATATTATCATAATGTGCACCAATAACTAACTTAGGCAATTTTATTTCACTATTGAAAGTAACAATTATGTTATCAACAAAATGATTACCAAATTTCTCATGATGTATTTTATATTTCAAATCATTTTTCTTAAGTATTTTAATTAAAGATTCTCTACGTTCAACTTTATTAACTTTTGAAATTAATCTTACATTTTCTAACATAATATTGTCCCCTACACTTAACATGTTAAATATCAAAACCTCACTTAATTATTTTTATTTCCCTCTTTTATTAAAGTAAAATTATTCAATATTGTTATAAAACAAGTTATGATTTTTTATTAATTACTTCTAATTCAATTCCAATTACGCCATACTTAGCTATATCTTCTTTTGAGTAATATTGTTCCATATCAGTATAATGTGCAATCTCATCTTCCCTATAGCCAAGTTTTACTTTATTGAATTCTTTATATAATTCTTCAAAATTATTGTACCTATAAATATCTATTACCTTAACATCTAATTGTTTATTATCATTCATTGTACTTATAAACTTTATATAATCACCTTTTGAAATTTTCTTCCTCTTTTCATCATATAATCGCATTTCAATTGTTTTTGTACCAATTTCTATCATTTCAAATGAATCTAGACTTAAATTCATAACATGTGTCTTCACTTTACCATCCCCTTAAATTTAAATTATATTTAATCTTAATAATTTTATATATCCTCTTTTTCCAGTTCATACTTAACTTTTTTAATATAATCTAATATATTCTATATTAAATATAATCCATCCCAAATCCTCCTTGCAATATTTGACTTAAAATCAACAAAGTTACAAAACTAAAATAATTTAAAATCCAATTCTATGTTTTAATAATATTTGAATATTATGTTAAATAATGTTAAAATATTTCATATAAAACAATTCAAAGGAGGGCTATTTGTGACTTTATCTGAAAATAAAACACTAGAACTTACGAAAAGTATTTTCTCATTAATATTTATTTATATAGGAATAGAATTTTTAGCAATTTTTATCCTTGTACCAATTTCTCTAGTATTAAATCTAGTATTTAAAACAGATATTTCGATAAATTTTCATAATGACACTACAATGCTCACAGTAAACTGTATTACTCAAATTTTAGGAATATATTTCTTTACTAAAACCTATAGAAAAAAGGAATTTAATGTGCCAAAGATTAATAATCCTATGTCCTTAAACACCTTTGGAAAATATGCTTTAATTTCTCTTGGTGATAGCGGTATATCAATTTTATGGCTTCTTCTTGTACAATTTATATCAAAGTACTCTCCTCTTATCAAAAGTAGCTTACAAGATTTTATTGAGCATAACGAAATATTTACTGGCAATACTATTCTTGCTTTTATATCAGTGGTAATATTTGCTCCAATTGTTGAGGAAATTATTTTTAGAGGAATAATCTTTAACGAAGTTGCTAAATATAAAGGTGGTGCCTTTCCAATAATTATATCTGCATTATTATTTGGACTAGCTCATATGCAGCCAATACAAATTGTATATACTTTTATTAGTGGGCTTATTTGGGCTTTTGTATATAGTAAAACTCATTCTCTTCCTATTGTAATGTTTTTACATATGCTAAATAATTTGCTTACCTTTGCCCCTGAGCCACTTTCAATATTTATTTCTATAATACAAGTACTTTCCATAATTCCAATGATATATTTATTGAGAAAACTCTACAAAGAAAGTAAAGTCTAACTCTTTAAAAGACACTATTATTAGTTAAATTTCAAAGGATTCAAAATAAAAACTATATTCTAAATTCTCTTTAAAACAAAATATTAATAAAGATTAAGTTTTTATAGGTTAGATTTTTTAATAATCTCTTACCTATAAAACCCCTTAACTTCCTCTCCCCTTACATCTTCTTACTATCTACATAAAAATATTTATTCATTACCATATTTTAAAATCATTAATTAAAAGAAATCCTCTCTACCTCAATTTTCATTTGCTCATATTAATTTAAGAAAAAAAGTGATTTAACCTAAAAAATTAAACCACTTCTTTTTCTTTATAAACTATATTATAAAATTCCTATTAAATTAATAACTTCCTTCTAAAGCATGTACATCCTCTCTTATGCCTACTTATCCTCCCAATTCACCAACATCTTCTTTATAAAACTTGTGCAATTCTCTCTCTTAAAAATTTCTTTTAACTATTACTCCCACAAGCTTTCCGACTAACATTCCACAAAGAATTCCATAAGTAAGCGCAATTGATCCAAATTTTCTTATAAAAAATATACCTATTGCTATTCCAAAACACATTCCAATAGACATATAATCTACTCTTTTTCCTTCTTTCTTATTTATATCATCTGATTCTTTAGAATATCTCTTATTCCTTTTTAAATTTTTATTATTCCTAAAATCATTTAAAACTATTAAAAAAACAACTACAAGTAATATAGCGGGTAAAATATCCCAGAAAAATTCTTTCATAATTTCTTCTCCTAACATTTCTTTTAAACAAATTATAATATATTTAAATTTTATTTACAACTTATACATTTTTAAACAATATAACCAAAATTCTATAGAAAATTATGCTAAAATAGTAAGTGATTTTACATTAACTAAAGAAAATTAAAAAGAAAGTGAGAAACAAACCAATGCAGTTATATATTTTTATTGGAATAATCCTAGTTATTTTATCTGTGGTTTATTACAACATGAAATCCAAAGGTAAATTTATTAAAAGCTTAAATGAAAGTTTTGGACACAAGCCTAAGGATTATCTTGAAGATTTTGATATGACCTTTCTAAAAAATCACTATGAAGTTCGTAAGAAAAATGAATCCTCTGGTGAATCAATTGATGAACTAACTTGGAATGATCTAGATATGGATACAGTTTTTAAGCGTATAAACTACACAAAGACAAGCTTAGGGGAAGCCTATTTATACTATAAACTTAGAAAAATTAGTTACAATGAAGATGAGTGGACAAGCTTAGAAAATCTTATAACCCTATTCACCACCAATGAAGAATTAAGAAATAAAGTATCACTGCTTTTACTTAAAGTTGGCAAGTTAAATGACCTTAACTTAATCAATTTCATTTACAATCCTAAGTTTAGTAAAATACCTAGTTATTATAAATATCCCTTATTATCCTTAGGTTTTATATTTTCAATACTCCTATCCTTTATTTACACAAAGGTTGGCCTTATACTTAGCTTTATTTTTCTATGCATAAACATATTGTCATACCAAAGTGAAAAAATATTTTTAGAAAATAGGTTTAAAGTTATGATTTACCTATTAAATAACATTAATCTTTGTAGAAGCCTATCTAAAATTAAGGATAAAGATTTTGAGTTCTTTAGAAATGAGATAAGCTCTGCCCTTCATAATTTCAAGGCTTTAAATAAGGTGAAAATTTATGGTGGTAGCTTTCAAAAGAAGGAAAACTCCTTTACTGATATTGATATTATTTTTGATTACATAAAGATGTTTTTTATGGTGGATATTATAGCTTACCAAAATTCAGTTAAAATCTTGGAAAAAAACAAGGAAAATCTTTATAAGATATATGATATAGTAGCCAAGTTAGATTTTGCCTTAAGTCTTGCTTACTATAGAAAAAGTCTAAGTGAATACACTACCCCAGAATTTATTGAAAGTGAGGATATAGTCCTAGAAAATCTATATCATCCTCTTATTGATAATCCTGTGAAAAACTCCATACTTATAAAGAATAATATTCTCTTTACAGGGTCAAATGCTTCTGGTAAGTCTACTTTCATAAAATCAGTAGCTCTAAACTGCATACTTGCTCAAAGTTTAAACACTGCTTTATGTTCAAAATATAGATGCAAGTTTTCTAAGGTGGTAACATCTATGGCAATAAGAGATAATATTCTAGCTGGTGATAGCTACTTCATTGCAGAAATAAAAAGTCTAAAAAGGCTCCTTGACTCTTTAAATGGAGAAATTAGAGTTTTAGCCTTTGTTGATGAAATACTAAAAGGGACAAACACCATAGAGAGAATCTCTGCCTCTGCCTCCATATTAAAATATGCTGAAAATACCAATGGAAAATTGCTAGTAGCCACTCATGATATGGAATTAACTCAAATCCTTGAAACCTATGAAAACTATCATTTTAGCGAAACTGTTACAGAGGATGGAGTAATCTTTGATTACAAACTAAAAAAAGGCCCTTCCAATACAAGAAATGCCCTAAAACTCCTTAAAGCAATGAACTTTAATAAAGAAATAGTTTACTTATCAAATCAAGTATATAATAATTTCATAGAAACTGAAAAATGGGGAAAGCTTTAGAACTTTCCCCATCTATTCTAATTCATATAATTATCTATTAAATAATAACATCTTTCCTTACTTTCCTTTGCCACCTCTGAATTTACCATAAGAGGAGTAACTGAACCACCTTCATATTGTTTCTTTATTTCAGCTATATTACTTTCTTTTTCTTTAATCCAAGCCATTTCACTCTTCTCAAGTTCCTTAGCTTTTTCCTTGCTTAAATTTTGTTTTAAGTAATCATAAATTTGATTTAACTCATCATCATATAATTTAGCTTGCTTTCCGCTAATAATATTCATTCCTCCTTGTGTTGATCCCTCATCAGTTTCATACTCTTTATCTAACTTCTCAGACTCATTATCTATCTTTTTCATCTTTTGAAGATACTCTGATTTTGCTTTTGCTAAGCTACTTTCATCCTTTGAATTCTCCTTTTTAGAAGCACTCTTACCCTCTTCCTTCTTGGAAGAATTACTTGATCCTTTACTTTCCTTTTTATTAGAATTATCTACTTTAGCAGTCTCCTTAGTGCTGCTATCATTCTTACTATTATCTTCTTTCTTTTCACTCTCATCTTTATTTGTAGCTTCTTTATCCTTAGAATCAGAATCTTTAGCCTGTGCTTTATCTGCTTCCCCCTTATCCTTTGCCACATCAGCAGAATCTTTTGAACTAGTAGCCTCACTATTTTCTGAACTATTTACAGAAGCCCCTTCATTAGAAGTGTTTGTCTTATCTCCACATCCAACTAAAACTCCTAAACTAAGTACCACAGCCAATAAACTAATTAAATAATTTCTCTTCTTCATATCATAACTCCTTTTAAAATGTATTTATTCCTTTTGCTTTTTCAATTATATACCAATTACAAATATTAATTTCTTACTCTAATTTTCTATTTAACCTTAAATCCCATGTATTTTTTTCTAATTTATAACAATAATTAACATTTACTTAAAAATAGTTATTTTTTATTTATATTTTTTACAATATATCAAAATTCAACTTTACAATAATTGTAATATTAAATATAAAAAGGAATCTTCATGGTTTCTTAGAATTATAATAGCTATAAAGCAGAAATATTCTAGTTTATGAAAAGGGGTAATCTATGGATAATTTAATACTTAAGAGATGTAAATACTGTGACAAAACATATGAAGGAACAAGTGAAATTTGTTGCTGCTCTGAGACTTGCAATATTAAATATCAAAAATATATGAAACAAAGAGAAAAAACTGAAACTCCAGTAAAGATTTTTTCTATAATACTCTTATTAATTTTCTTTATTAATATAATGTTTTTACCTAATAATCCTATATCAAAATATTTATTCATAGCTATTTCATTAATAGCACCTGCTTTAAATGTAATATTTCCCTTTGGAGAAGATAAGGGTTTGCAAAAAAGAGGTGTAAAAAAAACTAAAATACTTTTCAGAACTATTTGGGGAACTGTTCTAATTTATATATTAAGTTACTACTTTTTAGAACAATTGTAAGTTAATATATTTATATGGAATAAAAAGGTTAGGAGAGTGGTAAAATGTCAAAAGTTAAATTTAATAAACTTCCTTTAGTTTATCCTATACCATCAGTATTAATAGGCACAATTATAAATGATAAGCCTAATTTTACAACCATAGGAAACTGCGGAATAATAAGTGTTAACCCTGCTGTTATTTATATATCAATGGAAAAGAATCATTATACAAATAAAGGCATAAGTGAAAATCAAGTGTTTAGTATCAATATACCTTCAGCAGATTTAGTTGAAAAAGTTGATTATTGCGGGCTTGTTTCAGGAAATAACATTGATAAATCACAAATTTTTAAGTGTTTTTATGAAAGTAATAATAAAATTCCACTGATTGAGGAATGTCCAATAAATATGGAATGTAAAGTAACAAAGATAATCGAAATTTATGATATGGAAGTATTTATTGGTGAAATAACAGAAACTTATGTTAATGAAGACCTACTTACAAATGGTTTTCCAGATACAAAGAAGATAAATCCACTTATTTACTCTATGGACAATAATTATTGGGAAATAGGTGACTTTGTTGGTAATGCCTTTAACATAGGAAAAAATATTAAATAGTAATTCACAAAGTTTTTATATAAAAAATTATAGGTGGACAATCCACCTATAATTTCTTTAATGAATCATAGTTAGGCAATAAAATCAAAACTACACATTTCTTCTATTGCCATACTTGTCAAAATTCTTCCTTAAAGCTCTCTCTGTAGGAAATATTGAGGCAACTAAAACTACACACTGAATCATACAAAGTGCTCCACCTAAAGTTCCTATAGCCTGTTCACCTCTTCCAAGGACAAATAACATAATAATAAAAGATACCACAAACATAATCCATCCTATTTTAAGCCATAGCCTTCCACAATATTTATGTGCAAACTCCCAAGTGTCCTTATTTTTCATTGACATTGAAGTTCTGTAACCATAAAAATGATTAATTTCCTTTGGTGCCTTTTTGCTAAATTGCTTACCCAAAATAATCATTATAAGTGGTATTAATAATTCCATAATCATCATAAAAATCCAAAATCCCATTTTCTATCTCCCCTTTTAATCTAATTTATTCTTCAAGATACTTTCTAACTATTTTATCTAAGGATTTTAAAGTTTCTTTCTCATTTTCAAGGTTTACTGCATAAACTCTAACTCTTTTATGCTCTTCCTCATCTAAGTACCAAGACTCTAAATATTCTCCATCTTCACCCTCTATTCTTTCATTATAAGGATAAAGAAGTATAACTGTCCTTGCATTCTTATATCTAGTAAGATAAGCATACATTTGATACAAGTCTTCTCTCTTAACCCCATGCCTATTAAACTTACTCTCTATGCTCTTCCACTTTGTATCTATTATTACCCTCTCTATTCCACTCTTTTCAATTACTATATCAGGAATAAGTTTAAACACTCCTCTATTGCTTTCTTCCTTTATTAAAAGCTTGTATTTTGAATGCTGCATATGAACAGTTTCTTCATAAAGAAGTTCCTTTAAAAGCTTTCCTATATAAATTTCAAAGATTTCATTCATCTTAAACAGTATTGAATAAGCCTTATTTCCTCCTGAGTTTCCAAGAGCTGACTCTCCTAAAACAATCATCTTTCCTAAGGTAAAAGCATCCTCAAAGGGTTTATTTAACCTGTTAAAACTAAAATTATTCACCTCATTTAAGGTGATACTTCTTTCATCTACATCTCCTAAAATCATCTCTGAAACTCTTAAAATCTTTAAGGTTTCTCTGTTTTTCACATTCTTCATGACTTCTTTTACAAAGAAACTTAATATCTTATTTAATTTATTATCCCTAGAAAACTCCTCAAATCTACAAAAAGCCTTTGAACTATGTGAGGCCATGTTCTTAATTTGCTCCTGAACTCTTAAGCTTCCCTTTAAGGAATTTATATTCTCCTCAATATAAACATACTCCCCATAGACTCCTTTTCCAAGCTCTTTTTGAAGTTTCTTGCTAAATAAATATGCCAGTATCTCATTCAGACTTTGCTTATATAACTTTAATGAACTGATCTCTGAATAATTAACCTTTAAAATTCCACACTTAGAAATCATATTTAATAAGGCTTTTCTTTCAAGCTCTGCACTATCATTTAGACTTATTTTAGGAAGTATTTCTATGGAAACTGTTGAAAGCCTTATATATCCAACATAGTTTATGAATCTTAAGGTATCCCTTTCCCAAAGGATATTATCCATATCTAACTTTTCAGAAATAGCATAGTTATAAAGTTCATGAGCCTCTCTTCTGCTTATTATCTTTTCACAGCCATAATTCCCATAAAAATCTTCTCCTTCATAATCATAAAAATCCTCTTCTTTATCTCTATAAAAATCATTTTCTCTTTGAAAACTTTTCTCTTTAACCCTCTTCTTAAAATTCTCGCCTAAAGACCGTTTCTCTTGAAATTCTTTCTTAAAGTTATCCTTTAAAGAACTTTGCTCTCTAAAAAACTCTCCAACCTTACTAAAACTACCCTTGTTGTTAGTAAAATTTTTGTCAAAATTATTATCAAGAAAGTCACCTTTATTTGTTAAACTCTCTTTTTCATAATTCTTTCCTCTATGATTATAGAAGTCATTAGAATTTTCATCACCTAAATTTAGTCTTTCCAAGTGATTACTACCTTTTTCAAAGTCCTTTCTACTCCCTAAATCCCTTTGTTCTCTTATTTTATCTATTATAAAGTCATCTACAATCCTAAGGGATTCATAGCTTTCCTTAATAACTATATGCCTCATGGTCTATTCCTCATCTTCATAGATATTTAGAAAGGCCTCTTTTTCTGGATGCTCCACTATGGAATACTTATACTCTTCTCCATAAGAATCCACTCTCATTCCCTTAAAAAGTTTTCTTGTGTCAATTCTACTCTTTTCTATGAATCTATTAGCTCTTCCCTTTTTACAAGAACCTCCAAGGACTAACTCTACCTTTTCCCAATCTCCATAGAAATACTCCTGCACCAACGGAATAACTTTATTTTTCATTATGGAAACAAGCTCTTCAAAGGTAAGGTCTTCTTTTAAAAAGTAAGAATGTCCAATTGTATGTTCCCTATCAAATAAATATTCTATCCTCTCATTAATCACCCTTAAAAACTCTCTTAAATTAATCCCACAAGCATCTTCTTTTAAAAGTTCTTCCTTAGGCATGTATTCAAAAAACTCAAATCTTCTTCTTAAGGCTGTGTCTAGTAAGGCTATGGATCTATCTGCTGTATTCATAGTTCCTAATATGTACAAGTTTTTTGGCACTCCAAAGCTTTCATTTGAATATGGAAGAGTAACCTTAAGCTGATTTTTCTCCCCAAGTCTCTTATCATCCTCTATTAAGGTTATAAGTTCTCCAAAGATTTTAGAAATATTTCCTCTGTTGATTTCATCTATAATAAGCACATAGTTTTTAGGACTTTTTGAAGCTTTTCTACAAAGCTTTTTAAAAATCCCATCCTTAGGAACAAATCCTGCTCCACTTTCATTGCTTCTTAAGCCTTCCACAAAATCCTCATATCCATAGCTTTGATGAAATGTACAAAAGGCTATTTGTCCTTCATCTAAAAGTTCATTAAAAACCTTAATTACTTTTTCTCTTTCCCCTTCATTCCCTATTAAGTCTTTATACTTTTTAAAATCAATAATCTCTAAGGCTCTATTTATGGCATTATAAGTTTTTCCTGTTCCTGGAGGACCATATAGAATTTGATTTTTCACCTTAAGAATCTTTGGTTCTTCTAAATACTCTTCTCCCTCCTCACTAATTCCTAGCTCTTCCTCCCCTAATAAGGAATACTCTCCTTCAACAGCTAAGTCATAATAAGGCTTAAGCTCCTTAACTGCATCTTCAAAAAACTCTCTTATTTCCTCTTTGCTAATTCTTTTAACATCTTCATAATATAATGTTCTTCCTATTTGAAGTTTTAACTCTTTTCTTTCCTTAACATCCTGTATTAAAGCCCTTATATCACTTGTTTTTCCTCTCTCTAAATAACTATAATCACTATAATTGTCCCAATACTCAAACTTATCCTCTTCAGGATCTAACTCCTCTAAAAATCTAAAATGTCTAACATAGTCCCCTTCATCACTTTTTAAATCTTTAGTTTCTAAAACCACTCTAAATCTAAGCTTATTTCCTTCCTCAATCTTATCTGCAAATATGGATATGCTAGTTGAAAAGCCCATCTTCTCTGGCTCCTTAAGCTCAATCCAAAGATAGTTTCTAACCCTTGTAACCCTTGCAGCAACTAGCCACTTTGAAGCCCCCTTTTTTTCATAAACTAAGCCCTCTTCCTTAAATAAATCTCCAATAGCTCTAAATTTACTTAAAGTCTCCTGTGCCTCTTCTCTCAAAGCTATGTATTTATTCTTTTCCTCAATATTTTCCTCATTTTCAGGATTACTATATTCTTCTCCTGCATGGTTCTTTAAAAATTCCAATATGCTTAAATAATCCTCTTTTGTAAGGTCCTTAACTTCCTTAGTAACTTCATTCTTTATCTTATCCATATAAAAACACCTTCTATATAATTTTCAATTTGTAAATAATCCACCTATGCAACATTCTGTCTATGTGTTCCATAATTTTATATCCTATCTTTATCTTAATCTATAAACTTCTTTTTTAACATCTTATCTGTAAAAAGCATAAACTTATATTTTCTCTTTAGTCTATAAACATCTTAATATTTTCAATTATATTTTCTTTTTAGATACTTCAAATTCTCTCTTTATCTTATAAATAATTTACCCCAAATAAAAATTCTTATCTTATAAATAAATATAAAAAAAGAGAATGAAAAATTCAATTCTCTTTTAAAATTATTTTCTGTTTTTAGTACATTCCCTTGCCTTGCATTATTAAAATAATAACCAGTATTAAGCTATACATTGATTTATCTGAAAAGAAAAAGAATATTAAACTTATTATGGTATATCTTAAAGCTAATTTCTTATTGTACTTAAAATAAATTATACTAAGTATAAATATAATTACATTTAAAGTCATTAAGCAATCTATTATTAAGTTCAAATTATCATAAAGTGTTGTAAAGTTAAAAAATATAAATGCTGTACAAATAAATTCTATTATTAAGCCTATAAATATTACTCTATCAATATTTATTTCAATGCTACCTTTTCCCATTACTAATTTCTCCATAATAAATATAATTATTTTTCTTTATTTTCAATAAATACAGCTATAATTGCACAAAAAATAGCACCGACTATTGAAATCCAAAGAGCAGTATTCATTTGAAATTCCCCCCATCTATATATTTAATCATATTCTTAAGACAATTTAACCTTTCTTTTTAATAACCTTCATTCTGTGTGAAACCTCCCACCCTAACTCTATGCTTCCTATTTGCTCTAAAGTATTTTCATCATATATAAATATCTTTGAATCTCTAGTTAATATAAATAAGTAACCATCCAAACTCTCTATATAACTTATATCCCTTATACCATCAACTAATTTTTCAAACTCAAGTGTCTCCTTATTAAAAGTAAGAAAACCATTATTCTTATTATGAATTTTTCCATTTAATACATACTCATATTTCTCATTGCCATAAAAGCTACCATTCATATCATAAAGAACCTCTTTTCTCTCCTTGATCTCCCCATTACTGTCCATGACAATAATTTCATTTTTATTTAAATCTCCACTTTCTTTTAAAGTTATATTAGTAAATATTACATTATTCCCTTTAGAATCTCCACATAGGGCATTAACAACATTGCATATTGGTTCTTTACTAATTTCTCTTCCTTCTAAAGTTTCTCTATTTATGGCATATAAACTTCTGTCCTGTGCATCTAAAAAACCTAACTTCTTAGCCCCTTCTAGGCTTAGAACTATCTCTTTTTCCCCCACATAATAATCTCTAATATATCCCTTTAAATAAAGTTCCTTAATTACTTCCTTGCTATTTGTATCAATCACCTTTAGCTTTAATCCTTGAGAATCTTCAGGTTGAACAGTAATATTCTGCTCAAGGAAAATCCTATTATTTTCCCTATCACTTATTACAGTCTGTGGATTTCTTATATCATCAAACTCTATTTCATCCTCTAACTTTCCCTCATTAAAAATTAAAAGTATATTTGCATTCTTGGGATTTTCTATATCAGAGGAATAAGGAACATATATCTTTCCCCTTGAGTCCTTCTCAATAAATAAAAAGTTAGCTGAATCATACTTTACATTGATATTATCTATCTTTGAGTAATTTATATTTCCCTTTTCAATATTACTAATTTGAATTAATCCTAATCCCTCACCATTAGTTATATAAATATCATATAATGAATCTTTAGAATAATTCTTCTCAATATTTTTACCTTTTGTATAAATCCCCACTTGCTTCTTAATACTTGGTCCTATAGCTATTAAAAACACTATTATAAGCGCAGCTATAAACACTTCTTTTTTATGTTTCATAATTCCCCCTTACTCAAAACATTTTTTAATAATCCCAAACTCTTCTCCCTACAAATATTCCATTAAGTCTATATAAAAGTTTTAAGAAAGTATTTTTTTAAAAAATTAAGCTTTCTTAATTTCATTTAGCACACCTTCTTATGTATATTCTACCATTTTTTTATAAATTCACCACTCACTTTATCAATACAAATTTTTTATACTAAATAAAAAAGCTTCTATCAAAATTTAAGTGATAAACCCTCTAAAAACATATTAATAAAGTCTTATACTTACTAAATTCTGATACAAGCTCTTTGATATATTAATCAAATATTCTATTTAATTATGCTAAAAAATACTTCTTCCTTCTTTACCTGCTAGTAGTGTTCCTTGATGAAAAGACATCTTCCACTTTCCATTTTCCTCTGTCCACAAAGAACTACGAAGGGAATATCTCTTTCTCTCATCTAACTCATCATGCTTTATTACCCTGTAAGTGGCTAAAATACAATTCTCTGCAACCTTCTTCACCTTAAAATTTAATATCTCCCAATCTAATGTTCTCTCATCCTCTTCATCTTGAAAAACATCTCCACATTTATAATGATATTCACTTCCTGAACTACTAAATTCAACAAAATCATTTGATAATATTTCATTTATTTTCTCTGCTGACTTTCTCACTTCAGACTTTATTAAATCATTCTCTAGCTGAAATATTTGTTCCTTAATAGAATCCATACTACCACCTCATCTTAAGATCTAATTACTCATAATTATTTTAAAAGCCAATCCCTTTTTATTACTGTTATTAATAAAAAAACAATTTATCCCTCTAAATATATCTCTATTAATATTTTAGATAGAAAATATTACAAAATTAAGACAACGAAAAAATATAAGCAGTTATAAGAGGAACTTTTAATTCATCCTATAACTGCTTAATTCTCTTTCTGAAAATATTAACTTTTAGTTAGCCCATAAAATTATTATGTCGAGTAATAATTTTGTATGTATTAGGCAGATAATATTAAGCTACCTAAAAATTAAATCTCTCAATAAAATTTACTACTCTTACATTATATACCATAAAACTTTATTTTAAAATAGTAATTATCAATAAATATAGATTATTACAAGTTTTTTCTTCTGAAACAACCATTTTCTTATAACATATTATCAATAAATATATTATAAACAGTAATTATCTTTTATCCCTAAGCCTTCTTATAAAATCCATTATTTCTAATAACATAAAAATTGCAGTTTATATAAATAATATGTAACCGCCTTGGTACTATCAGTTATTCCCTAATTAATTCTATAAATAACTAAGCTATTTCCCATAAACATTATGCATATAATTAATTTATATTCCATATATTATCTCATCTAGGTTCTTTCCCAAGCTAAAAATTATGGAACTTATAGAACTAATCAAAATTTAAATTGAGTATTTATTATAAGAACTTATTAAACTTATTTTCCTACACTTAATATATTAGCATCATTTAAAAGGAAATTTATCATAATATCTTTTTAACCCTTGCTATGTAAGTTTCTTTAATAAGAAAATTTAAGGAAAGATTTATCACAAAAGCTCATTAGACTATTTTTTATAAGTTGAGGTGAATCATGAAAAAAATCATTAAACTATTTCAAGCCATACTAAACATATTTATTTTTTTAGCCCTATATTACATTTTATCCTTTATAGGCTCTCTTTTATTTTTATTATTCTGCTGCTTTATAACAAAGACTCCCTTAAGACTATTACCACCTAATTTTATTGACTCAAATTTCTTTATGATTGATGGATTTGCTTGTTTTTTAACCATGTTAGTTTATCTTCTTATATATAAATGTAAGAAATACGACAAGAACAAAATTATTAATAAACTTCCAAGAAAAGACATTCCTAAATATGCCTTAATTTCAATTGGTATGGGAGGACTCTCTGCTCTATGGCTCATATTTGCAGATACAATATTATCCTCTATTACCCTTGTAAAAAATAGCTTACAAAATTTTTCTCAAATATCTGAAAGCTTAAATAATGAAGCCTATATATTTATATTTTTATCTGTAATTTTATTTGGCCCAATTGTTGAAGAGTTACTTTTTAGAGGATTAATTTTTAACGAAATAGATAAGATAAAAGGAGGAGCAACCCCCATAATTCTCTCTGGTCTTTTATTTGGATTATTCCATAGAGAACCTGTACAAGTTGTTTATGCCTCTATATTAGGAATTATTTTAGGATTTGTATATAGTAAAACTCGGTCTCTTCCTTTAGTTATATTCATGCATATGCTAAATAACCTAGTTGCAACCCTTCCCCCTCCACTAGCTAAGCATGAAATACTCCAGTTTGTTAATGGCTTTCAAATAATTAGCATAGTTCCAATGGCCTATCTATTATACAAGCTATACAAAAAAGGCTCTTTAACAAGCTAAGCTTAATCTTAATTTAAGGATATTTATGATTATTACTTTTAAGATGTTTTTCAAGTGTACATAAAAACATCTTAATTTAATGCTCAATTAAAATTCCTTTATTAATAATAAAAACTTTTTAAATAACCTTAATTCCTAAAAGTACACCTCTTAAAAAAATTTTAAGCACTAGCAATAAAATAATAAGACTTATATATAGATTCTTAAATTAACACAATAATATATTTACAATCATTTTTAAGTCTAAACATATTTAAAAGAAATTCCACCTCTAACCTCAAAAGTTTATTTTAGTAAATATTATTAAATACTATTAACTATTAGTTTATAATATATTTATAATACTTAATTTTGGAGGATAAGAAATGAAATATTTTATTGTTGAAGGTATATTAAAAGATTCAGATAAGATTAATGAAGATATAATGAAAGAACATATGGCCTATACTCAAAAGGCAATGGATGAAGGAATAATATTAGTCTCTGGACTTAAATCAGACATGAGTGGAGGCATATTTGTTATTAAATCAGAATCTGTAGAAAAATTAGAAGCCTACTTATCAAAGGAACCATTTAAACTTTATGGAATACAAGATTATAAATTTGTAGAGTTTAATGCTCACTATTTTAATCCCTCACCAAATGAATGGTTTAAATAACTTTTTAAACAAAACTTTTAAAAAAAGAGTGTTTTAAATTACATAAATATATAACTTAAAATACTCTTTTTTATTATTTAACCTTATATATAGCCTCTATTTTAATTTCTCTTTAATTTTTTAATCCCAAAACCTTATACAAGATTACAACTTATTAAATAAGTTAAAACTTAAGCAAATTATATTATATGAAATCATTAATAAATTTAAAAAGCCTAAGTTTTTAAAAGCTTAATTTATTTATACCCAAAATTAACTCATTAAACCTGTATCACTTTTTCAATTAATCATTTTATTAAATATCCTCTTTAATAGAAAAATCATTAAGATTTAAAATTGTAACTATTTATAGGTAAGTCAAAAAAACTTTCTTAATTACCTATAGTATTCTTTCCATAAATAATCTAATTGTTATTATCTAAACTTAGAAGTCATTCATTAACATAGGTAGTATTTCATCAACTTCAAATATTTCTTCTGTCTCAAATATTTCTTGTAAATTTTCTATATTTTCATCTGAATGTTCAATATCTTTAGAGTAAATACGGCTAACCTCTACCATATCTTCCTCTGTAAATTCATTATTATTCTCTATAAACCTTACTACAGCAAGCTCCTTAATCATTAATGTACTGATTATAGCTAACTTTATCTTAGCAGAGACATCATAGTCAAAAATAGCTTTCATGAAATATCTAAATATAAAATATACAAGTATGTTTTTAAACTTATATAAATTTTCTTTGTAATACTCATTAAATTCCTTGTGCTTTCTTAAATAAAACTCCTCATTTCCTTCAAAACACTTTAATGCTTTCTCTAGCCCTAAAGGATCATTTGAATTTATATGCTTTATGCTCTTATAAACATTTAAATATTCACATAGATTTTTATGTTTTATGCTTTCTTTTCCTTTAAAACTTTCTAGTTCCTTTAAAAGTGTATTTATGAAATTTTCATCCCTATACTCTTCCATAAGCTCTGGGATTTCATCCATATCACCTAAATCTATCTTGTTTTGAACCTCTTTAACAAATTCAAGAGCTAAGGCTGCCTTTGTCCCTAAACCTAAATCATTGCGTTCTATAATATTAAAGACAATATTCCTACACTCTAAAAACTCTGAAAGAACCTCTGCATCAATGCCTTCATTAAAGTAGTCTTCATCCTTAGTAAAGCTATCCACTTCACTATTACTGCATTCACTGTCTTCACTATTTTTCAAGTCAAAACACTCTCTATTTTCACTATTCTTTAAGTTGGAAGATTTACATAAATCACAGTTTGATGAATTTATATTTTCACATGATAAGCTTAAATCATCTTCTAGCTCTTCTCGCATCTCATTTTCACACTTATCCTCTTCACTTAAATTAAAAGTAGTGTTTTCAGCCTTTCTTAAAATAATTCTTGCAGCCTCTGGACATGATAAAGATAGTCCTACTTCTTTTAAATCTAAAAATTCTTCAGTATATCTAGGAAATTGCTGACAAGTATAACAAAGATGATCCTCTCCAAGATTAATATAAATCTCACACATCTTTTTTTCATTTAAGAAGGAACAGTTCCCATTATTTAAAAGGAAAATATTTTCCCCATCACTTTTAACTATCTTACTTCTTAGGATTTCTCCAAATTCACCCTCCACATTTTCATAACGCTTATAGGTTTCATCATCAATAACGATTTCCCATCCAGCACAACAAGTATCTTCGCACTCTGATGCTATACATTTAAATTCATTAAAATAATTTGGTACTCTTACTTTCATCTTTTTCCTCACAGTTTATAATAATTCTAAGTCTCACCTTTTAATTATATCAAAAAATATAAGTCCTTTGTTTAATACCTTATATTTTAAAACTTTTAGAGTTCAATCCTTCTATATCATCCTAACTGTTAAAGAAGGCTAATTATCTTTAATAACTTCTCTAGAAATTATTACTTTATTAAAGATTCTCTGAAATATAAAATTTTTTCACTCCCATTTCCTTTCTTTAAAAACTATTATTTTATTAAAATCTCCTTAAATTAAAGCTATTAAACTTAAACCTTCTTAAAGTTATAAAAACTAAAATTTTATAGAAAACTCCAAAAACAATTATATTTACATTATTCCATAGTAAAGAATTTCAAATGCTGTTATAATTTATTTGAAAAACTTCTATATTTTTCAAGATAGGAGTTTTTAATAATTAGGTTTTTATGCCTATTTATATGAAAAATAACTTTTAAATGAATGGGTAAATATGAATTTTATGGAGGAGATTATATTTATGTGTAACAAAAACAATACCTTTGAAAAGAATCTAGATATAAGCCATAAACCAGAACCACTAATACTATTTAACAAGGATAGTAACATATGGAATTCAAAGTATTTTAGAATTCCCAATATACAATTATTAAATGATGGCACAATTTTAACCTTTTCAGATATTCGTTATAATGGCCCTGATGACCATGCTTATATAGACATAGCTTCTGCACGTAGTAATGATTTTGGAAAGACATGGAGCTATGATATAGCAATGAAAAATAATCGTATTGACTCTAATTATTCTCGTGTAATGGACTCTACAACAGTTATTACAAATACAGGTAGAATAATATTAATTGCAGGCTCATGGAATACAAATGGAAACTGGGCAATGACTACCTCCACAAGAAGAAGTGATTGGTCTGTCCAAATGATTTATTCTGATGATAATGGATTAACTTGGTCTAACAAAATAGATTTAACCAAGGACTCATCAAAAGTAAAAAATCAACCAAGCAATACAATTGGATGGCTAGGGGGAGTTGGCTCAGGTATTGTAATGGATGACGGAACAATAGTTATGCCAGCACAAATTTCCTTAAGAGAAAATAATGAAAATAACTATTATTCATTAATTATCTATTCAAAGGATAATGGTGAAACATGGACAATGGGAAATAAAGTTCCTAATTCAAATACTTCTGAAAATATGGTCATAGAATTAGATGGAGCTTTAATTATGAGTACAAGATATGATTACTCTGGTTATAGGGCAGCATACATCTCTCACGATTTAGGAACCACTTGGGAAATATATGAACCTTTAAATGGTAAAGTTTTAACTGGTAAAGGCTCTGGATGCCAAGGTTCCTTTATTAAGGCTACTACTTCAAATGGACATAGAATAGGATTAATTTCAGCACCTAAAAACACTAAAGGTGAATATATAAGAGACAATATTGCCGTTTATATGATTGACTTTGATGATTTATCTAAAGGAGTTCAAGAAATATGCATTCCTTATCCTGAAGACGGTAACAAATTAGGTGGTGGATATTCTTGTCTATCCTTTAAAAATGACCATTTAGCCATTGTTTATGAAGCCAATGGAAATATAGAATATCAAGACTTAACACCTTATTACTTGCTAATTAATAAACAATAATAAAATACTACATTATACTAAAACAAATCAAAGGAGCATAACTATGAAAATAGGACTAGCATCTAAAGAATTTATAAATAAAGATATTGAAAAAAATACTAATACAATTATAGAAACTATGATAGAAGCAAAAGAAAATAATGCTAATATGATTTGTTTTGGTGAAGCTTTTCTTCAAGGGTTTGATTCGCTATCTTGGAACTATGAGAAAGATAAAGAAATGGCACTTTCCCTCTCTTCTTTACCTATTAAAATCCTATGTAATTATGCAAAAAAGCTAGGGATTTGTGTTTCATTTGGCTATATTGAAAATTACAAAGGTTTATTATATTGTAGCTATATGACAATTAATGAAAATGGTGAAATAATAAATAATTTTAGAAGGGTATCTCCTGGTTGGAAAGAATCCTATGCTGATCCTACTCACTACAAAGAAGGTACTACATTTTCTACTTTTAAATATAAAGATTTGACTTTTTCAGTGGGATTATGCGGAGACTTTTGGCACGAAAAAAACATTGATATGGTATCAAAAATAAAAAAAGATATTGTTTTATGGCCCCTATTTGTAGATTTTAATATTCGAGAGTTTGAATCTCAGTATAAAAAAGAATATGCAGATCAAGCAAATAAATTAAAATCAAAAGTACTATTTATTAATAGCATATCAAAAGAATCAAAGGCTTTTGGAGGATCTTTTGAATTTTTAAATGGAGATATACTAAATGAACTTCCTATAGGAACAGAAGGTATTTTATATGTAGAAATATAAGTTTTATACCTAAACTTACTTTAAATGATTGGAGAGATTACTTATGCCACAGCTAGGTTGTTTAGCACGATTTTTCAATAGATATAAAGATGAAGTTAAATTTGCAAAAGAAAATAACTTTGACTTTATGCAATTATGGTATGACAATAAGGGATTATGCTTACATGAAGATGATAAAAATTTTATTAACACTATAAATAAATATAACTTTCCTACTATTATTCATGCCGTTTTAAACATAAATGAATTTGAAGAGCACATACCCAAACTATTAGATATCCTAAATAAATTAAATCACAAAGAACTAATAATCCATCCAATATGCGAAAATGAAGATATAGACGAAGAAACCTTAAACAAATTAAACCTAAATATTAAATACGCTTTAAATATACTTAAACCACATGGAATTACTCTTTTTCTAGAAAACAATAGTAAACTTGATCCCATTTTTACAACTACTGATGAAATTCAAAAGATATTTAGCCAAAATGCTGATTTAGAATTCTTATTAGATATTGCTCATATAGATAATATTAATCACTTACAAGAGCTAATTGATATTAAATATCCTAAAACTCTTCATATTGCAAATAGACATTTTGATGTTATTCATGAACATTTACCTATAGGATATGGAGAAATAGACTTCCAATATATATTTAGTAAACTGTTGCCTCAATATAATGGAAAAATAATATTAGAAATCGTAAATAAAGATTCAGATATAATAAACTCTAAGAATTTAATCGAAAACTTTCTTAATACACCAAATCAATAATAAACCATATTTATCTTATTTAAAACAAGAACATAGTGTACATAATATACACCAAGTTCTTGTTTTAAGTTAAACTTAATTTACATTGAAAATATCAACATAAATCCCAGTAAAATCCAATCAAAAATGGAGCAAAAAACTTTTGCTCCATTTTAATTTATATTACTATATAATTTCAATTTTTTCTTTCAAAACGATTCCCTGTATTGGCATATATTATTGTAAATATTATTGAAACTATTAATATAACAGTTCCAATATTAAACAATATCTTCATCATAAAAATATCACTTAAGGTAAATAATGTTATACAAAAAGCAATTATAAACATAAGTTTACCCATAAATTTACACAAAGACATAACATCATATTTTGCCTTTTCTTCCTTGGTCATAGTGTTAAATCCTGCTATTAAAAATGACCATTTACCCAAGGATAGCATTATTCCTAATAAAATAAATAAAGCAATCATCAATATTTTCCCAACCATAAAATCACCTCATAATTTAGATTTCTATCTTCATTCCATCATAAGCAAACTCTATACCATCTAATTCTTTCTCAAGCTCAACATAGTCATCATAGGATTTTCCCCAATCCTCTTCTAAGTGAGTTATTATTACCCTCTTAATATTATATTTATTTTTCAACTCTTCAATGTCACTTATAGTAAATAATTCATCTCTTAAAGGATTATCTTCTTTCAAAATAAAACCATCCTTTAATACTTCCCCTATAATGGTATTTCCTATAATTAAACAATCTGCATCCAGAAAGAGTTTGCTTTCTGGAAATGGCTTAACATCGCAAGGTGCATATATTAATTTCTTTCCTTCCTTTTCAAAAACAAATACTGTTGCATGATTTACTTTAATAAAACTCACTTTTATATTTTTAATAAATATATAGTCCTCTACACTTTTTCTCTTAATAAGATTTCTCACATTTTCGTAATAATCTAAATAAGAGCCAAACTTAAATCCTATTGAATTTATATCTTTCATAACATCTTCTAATGCAAATACTTCTATTGGATTTTCACAATTCTTACCACAAGATACTTCTAACCAATTTAGCCTAAGATGCTCAAATACTCTCATTCCTAAAGTATGATCTGGATCAACATGACTAAATAAAACTCTATCAATCTCTTTTATATCACAATAATTTATTCCATAAGCAATATCTTCAGGAGTATCAACTAAAAGATTTATGTCATCTAAAAACAAGCTGCAACCACATCTTGAATAAGGTCTTCCTTTACTCCTTGCCTCTTTACATACCTCACAATTACATAATGGCTTAGGTAATGAAACACAGCCTCCACTTCCAACTATTATAAATTTCATATTTCTCACTCCATATACTCAAAATAATTAATAAATTTATAACATTAACTTTTTCCATTTTCTTATCTTTGTTCTGAATGTACCAAAAGGAGCTACTGTATTGACATGAATAAACTTATATACTTCCCAGACTGCTGTTTTTGTGGCTTCATCTGCCCATATTCTTTGATGTGGTTTAAATAATTCATCATTTGACATAGAATCTATCATTTTATATATATTTTCTATATTTTCAGCTAAAAGAAGCTTTAATTGTGACAACGAAAGAAAAGCATATTCTTCATTAAACCAATTGTATAAATCCCCTAATTGATTCCACTTAAATTTATCTGATGGAGTTTTTACTTTTAAACCAGCTTTTTCATCCTTTTCCCACTTCAAAATTAAAGTTGTCCATCCAATTTGATATGCAAGATTTTCAGCAGGTGTTCTATCAACCTCTTCACACCTCACATCTTTTAAATCATTTGGTATATTATCAAATTCAGCAATGTACTTTTTATAATACTTATCAATTTCTTTTTTTAATTCTTCTTTATTCTCATATGTTCTCAATGCCAACTCCCCTTTACAAATTTTATTTAATTGATTGGTTATTTAATACACAAATAACTTTAATCTTAATAAGATTAATCTAATTTTAATTGATATTATATCCCCCTAAAATTTCATTTAGAAACGATTACTTATATTTGTATAGATTATTACAAACATTATTGAAACTATTAAGTTATTTTCTATAAATCAAAATTTATCTAAAAGGCTCACTTAATATATTATAAATTTCAGTATCAAAATCACCCTTTACTCTTTTTAAAAATTCAGCAGTATTTTTAGGAGTTGTTTCATAGGCTAACCTTAATAACTTATTTATTGTATCTAACCCATACTTTTCGTAAATTTTATCAAATAACAAAACTCCTCCAAAGTGTGCTGTTCTAGGTCTTGACCCATCCTCTGGTTTCATTATAGGATATTCCTCAAAGGCTTTTCTTGAATATTGAATTTGTTTGTTATATAAATCATTCTTACCAATACTTAATATATATGATAAACTACTCCATTCAGCTCCAGTTTCATTAAGCCAATCATCATATGTTGTAACAGAATATCCCATATGCCATGCATGAGCCAATTCATGTCCTAAAAATGAATATATAAACTTATCATTATCCTCTAAGCATGGTAATACAATAAATCCCTCTCTAAAATATCCACCACTATTTTCTATACCAGTAGAAATTAATTGTAGCTTATTATTTTCCTTTTCTCCTAATATTCTTTTATAATATTCATTTATCTTATGTAACTCTCCAACTATTTTATTTATATATCCTAATTCGCTTTCCTTTCCAGAATATATTTTTATGAAATCACATTCTGAGGAAAATACTTTATCCTTATTAAAAGCTCTTATATTGCAATCAAAGGGTATTTTATTATTAAAGATCCAGAAATCCTTTTCTTTTACTGCATCTAATACTATAAAATTCTCTAAACCTTTTATAATCACTTTAGTATCATCAAATAAAAAATCATCTAAAATTGGATACCAAGCACAATAAAATGATAATAAAACTTTTTCATCACTGCATTCAGTACAAAATCCATAGGGTTTTCCCCTGTATCTTAAAGTAAAATTATCAGTTTCTTCCTTTAAAATATATTTATTGCACTTGCCAATAAAATTAGGTTCTATAAGTTCTGTGTCATATTCAGCAGAAGAATATAACATATTAAAAGAGTCTTTTAATACAAAACTAATCTTCATTTCTTTTTCTAATGTGACTTTTGCTTCTACTTCAATTGTGTCCCCTTCTACCATTAATAACAATTCACATCTATTCATTGTATTTCCCCCTATCTTACACCATAAATTTTCTTACTTTATCCTATAAAACATAACTTATTCTCACCTTAACAAAAGTATAAATAAAACTCTTCTCATAATTTTCTTTAAAATAAACTACGGTATAAAACAAGTTATGCCTTACAAACTTTTATTCACCATTAATTACTCAAAATCAAATAATTCTTTAACCTTAATGAAAATATTTGAAATTAAGTAATTAAAAACTATTATATACAACCTACAAAATACTGTAAATAATTAATTTAAATGTTAATTGTCTTTTTCGCTAATATAAGTAATCATCCCAATTTATGATAAGATAATATTATAGAAATATATATTTGGAGGGTAATATGTATAATTTTCTAATAGATGGACATAAAAAGTATGGTTTAAAGAAAGATACGCTTTGTAAATCTGTATTGAAATGTAATGATGAAGCAATTAAAGAAAATGTTATTATAGCTCCTTGGTGGGAGCCAACTATATTCAAAGACATTGAATCTGAATTAATTGTAGATACTTCTATTAAGATATGGAATTGTAAGTTATTTGATAAAAATATTACATACATAAAAACTGGAATTGGGGCAAGTGTTTGTACTGATGTAATATTAGCCTTAGGAAACTCTAATTGTAAAAAAATTATATTTATTGGTTCTGTTGGTGCTTTAGATGAGAAAATAAGTATTGGTGATATTATTATACCTACCTTATCAGTATGTGGTGATGGGGTATGCAGATACCTAGAAAAAGACTTAACAAAAGACTATTTTGGCGAAAAATACTATCCAGATACTAAGCTTAATAAAATTCTAATTAAGAATACAGAAAAAATATGCAAAGATAATAATGTTAGCTATCATATAGTACCCAATTTTAGTGTAGATACTATATTTGCTCAATTTGCACATTTAGATTATATAATGAAATTAGGTTGTAAAAGTATTGAAATGGAGACTGCTGCTGCTTTTAAAGCTTGTTCAATTTGCAATATACCAATAGCAGCTATTTTTAATGTCTCTGATAATTCAATAAAAAATAAATCAATATATAATGGAAAAACTGAAAGTGAACTAAAATATAGAAAAAAAGTCAGAAATGAAATCATTCCCCAAATCATATACAACATACTTTGAGATTAATTATTCCTTAATTAAAATCAAAACTCCCTTAAAATGAATTCTTATAAACTAAATAAAGATTTAAGCAAAAAAAAAGATTTAAAGCTTACTCTGCTCTAAATCTTTTTCATTCTAACATATACATAATAATTCTCTTTTCTAATCCTATTTATATTGTCCATCTGTCTTTATTATTTTAAGTCCTCTTTTTCGTCATATCCTAAAAATGTTACCTTAACTAATACTCTCACTAAATCCATTGCTTTTTTCATAATCTATTCTCTCCTTTTATATATCTTAATTTATTTTCTTGTTTGTTTCTCTCAACTCTTGACTTAATTATATATTCTTAAGTAAAAATCTCATATTTAATTAGATTACACTTATATTACATATTTGAAAGGTATGCTGTAAGCAATGTCATACTTTTAATCACTATAAAACTCTATATTTGCCCAATTATTCATAAAATATTGCCAGTTTTACACATGTAATTGAAAATTTTAAAAATTAATGCAAGAATATATTTAATAATCTTAAAAAAAGGAGCTTTTATATGAAAGACGAAAAGATTAATATAAAATACCAAAATAAAGTTAATTTAATTTTTATCATATTAGTAACAATATCATTTTTATTATACCGATTCGGTTTTGATAGAAATGGTAATCTATTATCCTTAAACTACATATTAATATATTTTGTAGTTTTAGTATTAGTTATATCTAGCTTAAAAAATTTCATAAGAGAAAGAACTAAAAATAAACACAATTAAGAAGCTTATATTTCTATAATATTATAAAAATCTACTAAAAGATTTCTTTATAAAATACAAAAAAACTCAGTAATAACTGAGTTTTTATAATATTAAAGTAATTATCTAATCTAAAACTTTCTTTAACTCAATAGTTTCTTCTTTGTCATTCCATTTCATTACTATTATTTCTTTAATATCTTTTGATTTGATGTGGCTAACTTAACATCATATTGAATATTATTATTCACCTTTAATTTTTCATCATACTTTCCAAACTTAAAGTACATGTCTCCTTTTAAACCATATATATCAGGGAACTTTTTCTTAAAATCTTCTTCACTTAGTCCAGAATAAACTATAACCTTAAGTTTTCTCTTCCTTGCCGAATTAACCATTTCCCTTAACTCATTAGGTTGAAGTGACCATTCAAGTCCTGCAAGTATAATTCCTTCATTAAAAGGATCATTTGTCACTTCATCTAATATATCTTCTGAATCCATCTCTATGTTTGGTAAATCCTTTAAATGTTGATTAAAGCATCCTTTGCAGTTTAAGTTACAATCTACTGCACTTATTAATGCTCCCATAAAAGGCGCATCCTCTACTCTCTCATGAACAATGCCCTTTGTTTTTATAATCATAGACTTAACTGATTTCTATCCTTAAACTCTGATTTTTTACCATCATTAAAGAATTCAACTTTTCTTAAGTAGCCTGTTATTCTTTGATATAAATCTAGCTTTTTGCCACATATAGGACACTCTTCTACCCTTTCCTTTACATATCCATGCTCTTCACAGTATCTATTTAAAGGAGAAATACTTACATAAGGTGTTCTATATTTCTTACAAACTGTCTTTACTATGTGTTTTGCCTTTTCTCCACTTATAGCTCCATCACAGTAAATATGCACCACAGTTCCTCCTGTGAATAACACTTGAAGCTTATCTTGGTGATCAAATAATTGCTTTAAGTTTTTAACTTCATTAGGTGGCATATGACATGAGTTTGTATAGTATGGATATTCTCTTCCCCCTCTAACTATAATATCCTCAAAGTCCTCTACATCCTTTTTAGCTAGTCTATAACAAGTTGATTCCGCTGGAGTAGCCTCAAAATTATAAAGATTTCCTGTTTCTTCTTGAAAGTTTATTAATTCTTCTCTTATGAAATTACAAACCTTTATTGAAAACTCCATTCCTTCTTCAGTTAATATATTATTTCCATTAAAGTTTTCACACATCTCATTTAATCCAACTATTCCTATAGTACTAAAATGATTTTTCAAAGTCCCTACATAAGTTGAAAATGCCGGCAACATATCTTTATTTATAATATTGTCATTTAACCATTTTCTCTTCTTTTCCAAGCTATCTTTTGCTATAATCAATATTTCTTTTAAAGCATTAAAAAACTCTTTTTCGTTATTTTTATACTTATATGCCAATCTTGGTAAATTTATTGTAACAACACCTATACTTCCTGTACTATCTCCACTTCCAAAAAGACCACCATTTCTCTTTCTAAGCTCTCTTAAATCAAGATTTAATCTACAACACATTGATCTTACATCACTTTGATCCATATCTGAATTAACAAAGTTTGCAAAATAAGGATAACCAAACTTTCCTGTCATCTCAAATAACATATCATTATTAGGGTTATCAAAATCAAAATTACTGTTTATATTATAAGTTGGTATTGGATAAGAAAATGGTCTTCCATTATAATCTCCCTCATTCATAAGTTCATAAAATGCCTTATTTAACATGTCCATTTCTTTTTGACATTCCTTATGTGTGAACTCTTGAATTTTATCTCCAATTAAAGCAGGGTCATTCTCTAAGTCTTTTGGTGGAAAAAGATCAAAGGTAATATTAGTGAAAGCTGGTTCAGCTCCTGCCCTACTATTACTATTTATACTAAATATAAAGTTTTGTAGATTTTGTTTAACCTCTTCATATGTTAAATTATCCTTCTTTATATAAGGTGCTAATAATGTATCGAATGAGTTAAAAGCAACAGCGCCCATAATCTCATTTTGATATATTGTAACCAAATTAGCTATTTGATTTAATATAGCATCAAAATGTTTTGCAGGACTACTAGTTGGAATATTAGGAATTCCCTGTACTCCCATTAAAATTATGTTTCTTAAGGAATATCCACAACAATAAAGTGTTAATCCTCCTAGGTCATGAATATGCATATCTCCATTTTTATAAGCATCTATTATTCTTTTATCCTTATAAACTTCATTAAGCCAGTAATCTTTAGAAACCTCAGCTATTATATGTTTATTGAGACTCCCAAAACTATATGGTGAATTGGAATTTTCATTGACTCTCCAATCTATTTTTTTAATATAATCATCTACTATTTTCTTACTAGATAACATATTTTTCACATCCTTTTTTACATCCCTTTTATTTATACTGACATTATACATCAGTTCAAAGTATTATAATAAATACTCATATACCTATATGTTTATAATCAATTAACTATTTGTTTTTTATGGAAATACTCTTAATGTCTCTTATAATCTAAGTTCTTTTAACTTCTTAACTTTTTTTCAAAAAACTCAAAGAAAATTTTAGTTAAACTATTAAAAACCAAATGAAACATTGTATTTTCCTACTTTCTAAAAAGCATAAAATTTTTAATAATTTCTTTTTTATTAAAGTTTTATAATCTATTTTTTTAACTTTCTATTGTAAAATTCTAAATCTTCACTTAAGGGAAAATTGCTTTTAAAACAGATTAATAAATTTTCATCTTTACTTATTAAAACTGTTTTATCACTATCCCATGAAATTATCTCTATCTCTGAAAGAGGATGTTGAATGCAAACTGGATTCTCCCAAATATCTTTATTATCTTCTGCATAAGGTAAATTATATTTCATAATCTCTTCTAAGGTAATTTTCTTATTGAACCCACTTAAAACACCCCAAATCAATTGAAAATCTTCTTTTTTAATTATATTGTCTAGTTCTTCTCCAGATATAAAGCAATATTCTCTTGATAATAGTTCCTCTATATCTTCATTCTCTGGATAAGCACAACAATCTGTAATAAGCCAGTTATATTCAAGATGAATGTCATTAAAAGCTTTAAAAACCGTTCTTAAGTTTGTGTAATATTCTTGTCCTTTATATAAAACTATCCCTCTCAAAATTATCTTCTCCTTATTTTAAAGTAATTAATTCTCATTATTCTTTTATTTACTGTATAGAATCCAAACAAATATATCTCCTAAATATGTATTTAATTAATATTGTTATTTTATTTATAAATAAAAATAAAGTAAGGTTTATTTAATATATAACCTTACTTTACAAATAAAAACTAAATCTTATAGTCCTTCAATTTCTCTAGCTTTCTCTTCTATCTTTTTAAGTTCCTTATACGTATGCCTAACTTTATCTTGTACCACTTCAACTTTTTCTAAATGTTCCATAGCAGATTCTCTGTAAATATCCCCCAAGTCACTTTCATGCCAATTAGTATTTTCAACTTCGTAACTCTTAATCATTTCATCATTTTCCTCATCCATATCATCAATATAAGCCTTAACCACATCAGATATATGAGTTAGCTTAAACATAGCTTCTCCACTATACCCTGGCATTATATTTTTAAGAACAATAGTAGCTCCATCATCTCTTATTTCCACTTCTTGCTCTGGTAATTCTCCACTTAAAAGAACTGATTGAACCCTTTCAAACTCATCTATAAGTTTTTTTGCTTTTTTAGCTAATCTCATTTCCTTTGATTCCATAATTAGTTCCCCACTTTCTAGTTAAAATCTACATTATAGAAGTATTATTTTTACTTATAAACTTTCTTTTTATGTAATCTAAAATTTCAAGAATACCTTTAATAAATCATATATTTTGTAATCATTTTCTTAGCTACATTTTATCACATATAAATTACATTATAAAATTAACTAAAGTTAAAATATTTGTATATTTTCTAAATATTTAAATACCAAATCAAGTTAATACAAAAATAATTATAATAGTTTCATCATTAAAAAGAATTTTTAGAATAAAGATTTCAAAGAAACATAATAAATACTGGACATGATTTAAAAATTAGAATATAACTAAATAAAAGTGAAATATATCAAAGATTAAAATTAACTTTGATATATTTCACTTATTTTCTCTATTAACTAACAGAGTCTATTTATAAAAACTATTTTTAAATCTTCATATTATCTAATAAAATTAGTTCTTTCTCTTTCTTCTAATTCTGGTTTAAGAATATTATTATTCTTACCTAATTCTATACACTTAATAAGCCATGCCATATTTCTTCCTAGCACTCTCATTGTTTGCATACCTTCTAGGTCCTTTTTAACCTCCTCTGGAGTATTTCCATGAACCATATTCCAGTATTGTGAACTTACAACTGGCATATTGCATATTGTAAGATACTTACTTAATTGATCTAAAGTAGAGGTTGTCCCAGCACGTCTTGCACTGCATATAACTGCCCCTGGCTTAAATGCCATATGTTTACCCCCAGAATAAAATGCTCTATCTAAAAATGAAGTTATTGAACCTGAAGCTGCTGCATAATAAACTGGTGAACCAAATACAAATCCATCTGCATCCTTAGCTTTTTCTACAAATTCATTTACACCATCCTTCATAAAACATTCCCCTGTTTTTTTACAAGAACCACATCCTATGCATCCACCTATAGGCTTATTCCCTACTTGAAATATTTCAGTATCTATTCCATTTTCCTCTAGAGTTTTACTTACTTCCTTTAATGCTGTATAAGTACATCCCTCTTTATTTGGACTTCCATTAACTAATAATACTTTCATTTTTTGTACCTCCTAATTATAACCACCTTATTATATTATAAATCCTTCTCCTTAATTCTTACTATTTTTATCCTTTAAAAATTAACTATCCTTAAATTTAAAATCCTTTAAAGTCTCAATATCTACTGGCTTTGAATAGAAATATCCCTGAATATATATTTTTTCATATGGAAATGCCTTAACAATGTCAACCTGATACTGTTCCTCTATACCTTCAAATACTATAGTTCTATTAGCTATGATACATATTTCTGATATAAATTCCACTGTCTTTTCATTTATAATAGACTTATCTAAATTATCAGCAAAGTACTTATCTAGCTTCACTATATCAGAATCAATTTTATTTAATAAATCTAAATTAGAATATTCCACTCCAAAATCATCTATAGCTATTAAAAATCCATATTCCTTTATTATTCTTATTGCACTTTGTATTCTTCCTATATCCTCCATACCAAACTTTTCTACTATCTCTAAACAAATATTACAATCATCAATCTTATAATCTTTTGCAATTTTCATTAAGGATCTTAAAAACTTAGGATTTTCTATTTCTTTAAATGAAACATTTAAGGATATATAAAAATCTCTTCCTTTAACCATATCATAATCTTTTATTATTCTGTAATCTAAAATAACCTTCTTTAAAAGCCATAAAGAAACTTCTAAAGACATATTATTGTCTTCAATTTCCCTTATAAAGCTATAGGGAGTTAAAATTTTTCCATCCTTATTTAATCTCAAAAGAGATTCAAATCCCTTTACTCCATTTGTCTTTGGATCTACTATAGGTTGATAATATAATATATATTTATCATTTTTCATATAGTCTCTAATTTTTCTTTTAGTTCTTATAGCGAATATTTTATTTTTTCTTTTTTTATAAATAAATAATGATATTATAATTAAAAATATTACAACTAATAACTTTTCATTTTTTAATTTATCTAAATGCTCATCAAAATACTTAGAATATAAATTAGCATCTTTTTGTTCCCCATCTTCTTCAAGCTCTCCAAGGACAGAGTCTATTCCTTCAATTAATTTTTCATTACCTTTTCTACTAGTTATATAAACTGGTCCAGAAGAAAACTCAAAAATTTTTTTAATATTTTTATTTTCATAATTTATATTGCTTCTTGTATTTTCTACTACAAAGTCCACTTTGTTATCATGTAAATATTCTTCATCTTCAGGATAATTAGAAACATATATAGGTTTCACATTTATGCCTTTATCCTTTAAAAGCCTTAAAATCCACTCATTATTTTCTTCTCCTTTTAAAAATCCCATTTTTAATCCATTTAAAGCTTTTAAATCACCATTTTTTATATTCTTATTAGTATATATAGCAAAGTTATCATTATTTAGATAGTGGTCAGTAAATTCATATTCCTTTTCTCTATCAGGAGTCTTACTTATTCCAAAGACTAAATCTATCTGTCCAGATTTAAGCTTTTCTAAAGCATCTGTTACATTACAATCTACATACTTATAATTTAAATCTAACTTATTACATATTAATTCTAGTATTTCATTATAATAGCCATCTGGCACAGAATTTTTATTAAGATAATAATAAGGATAATATTCATAAAATCCTACTTTAATTGTTTTTCTGTTACAATTAACTTTCTTACCATCAAATTTAATTGTAATACCTAAAACCGTTATAATTATTAAAAATACTATACTTACCCAAAACACCCTTTTTTTCATAAAGTAACACTTCCCTAACCTCTCATATAGCCTTATCTCTAAATAAATTTTTACTCTATTTAAATATTAACATAATTTTCTAATAAACTTGATTTAAGCAATTGATATTTTTATCTCTTCTTTTTTGAAATTAAAGCAATTAACTAATTTTTCTTTATCTAAATTAATAAATAAATATAAAACTATATTAAAATTTAAACAATATAAATATTTATAAAAAAGCACTAAATCTATTAAATAAATTTAGTGCTTTTTCTTATAAAACTTTCAACAAAACTCAAAAATATATTTATTATAAGACTCTTAATATAAACTAAAAAATTATTATTTTGTAAACATTATTAATCTGAGCTGGATAAGTTTCTTCTATTTTTCCATCATAAATAATTTCTATTCTATCTCCCTCATTTATACAATCTAGAGTATTTTCTTTTCCATCTCTATCAATTATTTCAGCGTCTTCAGTATCAACTGCAATAAGTCCATCTTCATAATTAACTAAAAGACCATATTGAGATTTTTCAACTACATCAGTAACTATGCTTTCCTCTTCTCTATCAAAAAACAAAAAGACTGAAATAATACAAATTAAAAACACTAAAACTCCAATTAAAACCTTCTTCATATTTTGCTCCTTTGCTATTAGTAATTTATATTAATACTCTAAAATCTACATCTTTTTTATTATAAATAAAAAAAACCTTTTTTTCTAGAAATTTAAAAAGCTTTTATACTAATCCTTCTAAAGTTTTGTTACTCTAAAGTCTATATTGCTATTCTATTATGCTTCTAATTTTTTAGAGTATTATAAAGTTTTATTGCTCTAAAAAACAAAATACAATGGCCTAAATTTAGTACCATTGTATTTTCTACTTAAATCAATTTCTATTTAGTTTATATAAAAATATACTTTAAACTAATTATTTAACCTATCTTTAAATTCAGAATACTTCATAACATCTCTTTTCAACAATATATTGAAAGTATCATAATCCTCTTTAGGCATATTATGATTAAAAGTCATAATCTTTAAACTATGTCTCTTACAGCCTTTTCTGTAGGATGGATGTGTATAATCAAAATCTTGCAATTTAAAACCTAATTTCAAATAAAAATTCAATCTTTTTATTGATATCTCATCTATCGGAGGATCTATCTCTAAAATTACATTTTTATTATGGTCACAAAACTCTTTTAACACTCTAGATCCGTAGTTTTTTCCTCTTAACTTAGAATCTATGGCAAAGTGTTCTATATACTTATACCTACCCATATCCCAATAGAGTAATATTCCTACTATTTCCTCTTTATCATATATAACCTCAAAATGATAGTTTATATCATCTAATGCCTTTATTTGATCATCCATTGTTCTTCTTTCAAATATTGGGAAGCTTCCATTGTATATTTCCATTGCCTTATTAAAGCAATTATCATTTGAATTTATTCTTTTAAGATTCATTTCAAACTCCTCCTAACTTCAAATAAATCACTAAATCTTACATGTATTTTTCATATAAGTTTAATTACACCTATATAAAAGAGAAAGTCTTGCTTTTTTAAAGCTTATCTCTTTCATCCAATGTTAATTATACCCTCTCCCCTAATACTTAAACAATGTCATACTATGTTCTCATTTAAGGATTTATGTGTGATTAAAATTTCTAACCTAAAATCAATATTCTATTAATAGTAACTACTAAAAAGCTGTTAGCACCTAAAAGCAAATATTGTTTAAAATCATCTATTGTAATGCCAAAAGAAAAGATGGTTTGTGCACCTAAAAAATAAAGCTTGTTTAAAAGTAATATTAAATTAATATGTAACCTTAAGCTAAAAGTTCCTCAATATCTTTTTCTATTGACTTTGGAGTAGTTTGTGGCGAAAATCTCTTTATTACATTGCCCTCTCTATCCACTAAAAACTTAGTAAAATTCCACTTAATTTTACTTCCAAACATTCCACTTTTCTGTTCTTTTAAGTATGAATATAATAGAGATTCATTTTCTCCATTAACATCAATTTTTTCAAACATAGGGAATGTTACACCAAAATTTAATTTACAAAAGTTCATTATTTCTGAATTGCTTCCTGGATCTTGTTCCTTAAATTGATTACAAGGAAATCCTAAAACCTCAAAACCTTCATCTTTATATTTTTCATAAAGCTCTTCTAATCCATCAAACTGTTTTGTAAAACCACATTTACTAGCAGTATTAACTATTAAAAGGACCTTTCCTCTATATCTTTCTAAACTTACATTTTCTCCATTAATATCTTTTACGCTAATATCATAAATTTCCATACTACTCACCCCATATATTCTAAATTATATTTTTTAAAATTTAATTTTATACAATTATTTTAATTCTATATGATTAATATGTCAATATACATTTGCATTAATCTAAAAATAATATTTCCCATTTTTAGTAATAATTTTGAAATTCTCTGCATATAAATATCATAGTAGGGGAGTTTTTTGATAATGTACTAATTTGTCTGCTTCTTCATGAATTATGCAAAAAAAACTTCTCACAGCACAATATTCGCCAAACTCTACATCAAATAAAATCTTAATATTTACCTAACCTAATACCAAAATAGAGCTTACTTTTATTAAAAAGTAAGCTCTATGTTTTATACTTCAATCTTATTTTATAATAATTATTACGCTTGGCTTGCCCAATCTGCTGGATAAGTTACATAAATGAATCTAGCATAATCTGGAACTGAGAATTGAATCTTTGATCCTTTAGGTATTAAAATAATTTCACCAGCATCTGCTGAAATCTTTCTTCCATCTATTATTATGTCTAAATGACCTTCTATAACATAATCAATTTCATCATAGTTTAAAGTCCAATCAAAAGTAGTTTCTTTCATTTCCATTATTCCAGCGCCTAGTCTTGGACTTTCTTCTAATGTAAATAAATCCTTAGTATAAACTACATCTCTTGGGTTTCCAGTATCTAATCTATTGGATTCATCAACCTTAACTGTTGGAAGCTTAATTGACATTATTCCACTTTTGTCTTTATTTCTTATAAAGTCAACTGAATCATTATTACCTGCTCCAGCAAGCTTTTCTTCAATTATTTGTCTTACTAGTTTTTCTAATAATTCCTTACTTATGTTTTCCATAATTATTTAGCCTCCTCTATTTTTCCTAAAGTTTTCTTTGCTATGAACATTGCAAGAATAACTGCTGTGATTCCTCCAACTAATTTAGCAACTATCATAGGGAATATCATTTCTGGATTAAAACCAGCTGTAAATCCTAAGTGGTCTCCTAATACGAAAGAAGCTGATACTGCAAAGGCAACGTTTATTATTTTTCCTCTGTCATCCATGTCTTTTAACATTCCAAACATTGGGATATTGTTTGCTAAACTAGCAATCATACCAGCTGCAGCTATTTCATTCATTCCTAATATTTTTCCAAGTCCCATTAAAGGTTTTTTAAATACTTTAGTGATTATATAAACTAGTGGGAATGCTCCAGCTAAAACTATAGCTATACTTCCAACTATTTCAATTCCATCTGTTATTGGTGCCATACCAGGTATTATAACAAAGCCTGTTAAAGCTTCTATAATAGCAGCTGCTAAAGCTAAAGTTATAATTATAACAACTATCTTACCAAAAATATTAAATCCTTTTATCATAGCTTCTTCTGCAAAGGCTAAGCCTATAGCTATTAAAATTGCAAATATTATTATTGGAACTAAGTTTTTAAGAACCATCATTGCTGGGAATCCTGCTACTAATCCTCCAACAAAAGCTCCTACTGGTATAGTTATTATTCCTGCTAAAATTCCTGTTGCTAAGAATTTATGGTCTTTCTTTTCTATAATTCCTAAAGATACTGGAATTGTAAATACTATAGTAGCTCCCATCATAGCTCCTATGATTAAACCACTAAACATTCCTGCTTGTGGATCTTGTGCTAAGCTAGCTGCAAGTGGTGCTCCCCCCATATCATTTGCAAGTATTGAACCTGCAAACATTGCTGGGTCCGCTCCTAAAGCATTAAATACAGGTGTTACTATTGGTCCTAAAACAGAAGCAAGTACTGGTGCTAAGCATATAACTCCAACCATAGCTAAAGCTAGAGAACCCATTGCCATTATACCTTCTTCAAATTGTTCACCTATTCCAAATTTGTTTCCTAGGCATTTGTCTATAGCTCCTAAAGCCATACATGCAACCATAATATAAACGATAATTTCATTGATAGACATTTCTCTTCCCCCTTATTCTCAAAATATGGACTTAATTATTTTTTATAAATTTATTTAATTAAATTTTTTGCTATCTCACTATGTACAAAAGGAATTATAGAAACATTTATAATGTCCTTTTCTTGTAAAATAGCTTGTCCTTCTCTCATTCCATTTTCTACACTACTTAAATCTCCTGAGACTATATATACAAGCTTTCCACCAATTCCAAAAGCCAGTTGAAGCTTAACTAAATTAACTTCACTGCTTTTTAATGTTTTATCTAGGGCTAATATACCGGAAGAAACCTTTCCCGTTTCCATTATTCCAATTGCTTTATCCTCTATGTTTTTTTGAGAATATTTTCCCTTAAGAGCATTTATTATGTCATGGTGAATAGAGTTTATAATAAAGCTTCCAACTAAATATTTCTCTCCAAGTTTTTCTCCAAATTCTATGGCTTCCTTCACCTCTCCAGCATCTCCATTAACAATTAAAAAGAATTTTCCAGGACAAATACTTTTAAGGTAAGAAACTTCTACAAAAGCTTTTTTTACAACCTCATTTGAAACCTCAATTCCTTTGCTGATACTTCTAAATTCTAAAGCTCCTATACTTTTTTTCATATTAATCCTCTTCAATATCTATAGAATCTACAATACCTACTATGGCAGCATCTATAGGAACTTCTCTATTTCCAATTGATTGTCTTGCAGCACCACCCTTAGTTATAAGAACAATATCTCCAATTCCAGCACCAGCATTATCAGCGGCTACAAACAAGCCCTCTTTTTCCTTATCTTTACTTACAAGAAGCTTAACTATTAAAAACTTTTGTCCATTTAGTTTTTCGTCTTTTCTAGTTGCCCACACATTTCCTACTACTCTTCCTATTTCCATAATAATTCACTCCCAATCCTCTTATTGCCACTTTCCCTAAATACTTTAAACCTTTTTAAAGGTTGTTTATTTTAAATATGGATGATTCTTAAGTTTAATTAGCTTCATAAACAAAAATCATCCATATTTTAAAGAGTTAAGCTACTCTAAGAAAGCACAACATTTAAATTATTTATGCGAATATAATCCTTTGCTAAGGGAGTAATTATAGCTTTTTTATCAACTATTAAGGTTCTTACTCCATTTATGTGAGGCTTTCTTAGATCACTTTCTGATACTAATTTCTTATTTGAAAGATTTATTGTGAACTCATCTGCAATAGCAGTAGTATCTAAGTCCTTTTTTCCTTCAACCTTATTTTCACTGCATAAACAAAGATTTTTACTTATTTCTTCTTTAATTCCACTAAAAGAAACTTTTTCATCCTTGCTTTCTATTGAAATCCTATTTAAATCATCTATAACCTCTATGCCATAGGCTATAAGCTCTTCCTCAAACTTAATATATTTATTGTATAAAACTTTTGGAGCCGTATTTTTGTATTTTCTATACTCAATACCATCCTCAAGAATATAAACTTTCTTACCTTTTAAAAGCATTTCTAAAGCAAAATTTTCTGCCTTTGTTGTACATGTTCCTTGAGCTATGTTGCTAAGTCCCTTAATACAAAGCTTTGATATAAGTAATATGTCGCAATCTTTGCATTCTGATGTTAATGGATTAATATCAAATCCTTTTAAGGCTTCTCTGTAGAAACTTACATTACTCTCTCCAATTACAACAATGGATTTTCTCTTTTCTAAAGAATTGCTTTTACTATTTTCCTCTTGAATTCTCTTGTATATTTCATCTACTAAAAATTCAACTAACTTTTCATAGTCCATATTATCCTTACCCCCTTTCATTTAGAGGCTTGCTCTCACTTACATTACCTAAAATCTTATTTAAATGCTTATAATATTTTAGGTAGTTAAACTATATAATCCTTTACAAAAGCTTAATATACTAAATTAAGATAACTCTTTAAAACTTCTATATCATTAAATTAGTATAAAGCTTTCTAAAGCATAATTAACTTCTAACTTAATGTATAAGCTTAATATCTTAAATTATTATTTTTCATCTTTTCCAACAATTAAGGCAAAAGTTCCCTTTGAAAATCCGCAGGCATTTGCTTCATCATAATCAATATGCATAAATGTTCTGTAATCTTTGCTAACTCTTACAATTACATCATCAAATATTAAAGGTCTTTTCCCTAAAACCTTAACTTTTACGCTTTCATTGTTACTAACACCAAATTTTATTGCATCCTCTGGTGTCATGTGTATATGTCTTTTAGCAACCATTAGCCCTCTATTTAAGGCTATAGAAGCTCTCTCTGTTGAAATTGTTATTTCTGGAGTATTCTCTAAATCTCCACTTAATTTAACCGGAGGTATAGATCCTAGTACTAGAGCATCTGTAAATGAAACTTCCACTTGAGTTTCATTTCTAGGTGGTCCTAAAACCACAACATTATCTATCTTACCTCTAGGCCCTGATATAGTAACTCTTTCTTTACAAGCATACTGACCTGGTTGAGATAAATCTTTTATTCTAGTAAGCTCATGTCCTTCTCCAAATAATATGTCTATATGCTCCCTAGTTAAATGAACATGTCTACCTGAAGCTTCAACTTCTATAAAAGCTTCATCCTTAACTCTTCTGACTACTTCCTCTATAATGTCCTGTAATAGATTGTCCATAGCTTCCTCCTATTTCTCGTACTTTCCTGTTCTAACTTTAAAGATCATAATCCAAAATACTGAGGATAGTCTATTTAAAGCTCTAATTAAATCTTCTCTCTCAACTTGTCCATATTCACCTTTAAAAGCTTCATAAGCTGAAAGCTCTGTTTCTCTAGTTAAAGTTCTTAAAATATTTAGTGCAGCCACTATTTCACCCATTTCATAAGTTGGCATTTCATGTCCTATACCAAAGTATTTTTTAGGGTTATGTGATTTTTCTCTAAGATCCTTTTCTGTCATTCCTTGAAGAGAAAAATCTTCTAAAGGCTCACTTAAAACCTCACATCTCAATATTCTTCCTATAAGATTTAGTATTTCTTGAAGGTCTTCTACAAGTTTATTCATTCCTTGTTTATGACAAAGAACTTGTGTTTCAACAATTCTTGCTTCAAGAGAATCTATCTTACCTCTGAATATTATTCTCTTATGATCTTTAAATACAAGAAGATTGCCTGTTAGATGAGTCATATGCTCTGGCTTTTCATCTAACTTAGCTCCAAAAACAGTTTCATACTTGTATTCTTTTTCCCTAACGACTTCTCTTATTATCTCTTTAGGTTCTGTTTCTTTATTTAATTTTTCTTCTTCAGAATTAACATAAACTAAATTTATATTATGTTCAGCTAAATAAGACTTTGCAGATGGAGTTATTATTTCTCCCTTTACAACCTTAAATTCTTTTAGAGCTTTTAGGTCTTCTCTACTTAATCTTTTTCTTACCTCACCTTCTGTCAAAACAGCCATTTTATCACATCCCCTATTAGATGTATAAAAGGAGTGCATAAAAGACTCTTTATGCAACCCCTAATTACAACTTTTTATTATTCAGCTTTTGGTGCCTTTGGTAATATAGCATCCACTTCAAAGTGTGGTCTTGGGATTACATGTACTGATATTAAATCTCCAACTCTTTCAGCAGCAGCAGCTCCAGCGTCAGTAGCAGCTTTAACAGCTCCAACATCTCCTCTAACCATAACAGTTACTAATCCTCCACCAACTTGTTCTTTTCCTACTAATTGAACATTTGCAGCCTTAACCATTGCGTCAGCAGCTTCTATTGCTCCTACTAATCCTCTAGTTTCGATCATTCCTAATGCGTTTGCGTTTGCCATAACAAATTCCTCCTCAAAATATCCTTCTTAATTTTTTAATTTAGACTTTAATTTGTCTTTAATTTAATTTTAAACCTTTTTAGTTAAAATTTCACATAGAGCTTTTAACTCCAAAATCTTAGTATTAATGTATTTTTACATCTTTTTAATTTGAATTATTTAAAAATTTTATATTTATCTATTAGCCTAAAGAACCTGCCTTTAGACTTTTAATATAATCTTAGTCCTAAGAGTAATTTTCCTAAGACTAAAACATATTAAGCCTTTTTACATCTTTTCATTTTTATGTAATGAAAATTATATTTAATATTAAATAAGTTTTTAATTTATATTAGAATCCAATTATCTTAAAACTTACTTAAGTTCCTCAATAATCTTCTTAACTAATAAGTTTATTAATTCTTCCTTGTCACCTAAGTCTAAACTTGCAGCAACTTCCTTTGTAGCTCCTACAGCTAACTCTCTAATATCTTCAAGTTCTCTAACTCCATAAGCTACATTTCTTGTATTCATTAAATCTAATGGTCCTATGTTATGTGATGTAGAACTTCCTCCAACTGCACCGCATCCTAATGTTAAGGCAGGTACTAAGTTGATTGTAGCTCCTATTCCACCAAGAGCTCCTGGTGAATTTACTACCATTCTTGAAACTGGCATTTCTAATGCGAATCTCTTAACAAGCTCCTCATTATTTGCATGCATACAGAATGTATGTCCAGCTCCTTCATTTAGTAATATTTCTCTACATCTATTTAATACAGCATCTACATTCTCTTCTACAAAGAAAGTTAAAATAGTTGTTAACTTTTCTCTTGAGAATGGATACTTATGTCCAACATGGCACTCTCTTGGAATTAAAACTCTTGCCCAAGATGGAATTCCTTCTAAACCAGCTAATTTAGCTATGTCTTGAGGAGTTTTTCCAACTATTTGTGGGTTCATAGTTCCATTTGCTCTCATTACAAATTTAGATAGTTGATTTGCTTGTTCTTCAGTTAAGAAGTAAGCTCCTTGTTCTTTTAATTCTCTAACAACTTCATCTTCCATAGCTTTTTCAACTACTATTGATTGTTCTGAAGCACATATTGTTCCATTATCAAAAGTTTTAGAATCTAATATTCTCTTAACTGCTAACTTAACATCTGCACTCTTATCTATGAAGGCTGGTCCATTTCCTGGTCCAACACCTATAGCTGGTGTTCCTGATGAATAAGCAGCTCTAACCATTGCTTCTCCACCTGTTGCTAGGATTAATGAAGTATCTTTATTCTTCATAAGTTCATTAGTTCCTTCTATTGAAGGTACTGTAATGCATCCTATAGCTCCTTCTGGGCACCCTGCTCTCTCAGCAGCCTTAGCTATTATCTTAGCTGTTTCAATAATACATTTTTTTGCACTTGGATGTGGTGATAAAACAATTGCATTTCTAGCTTTTATTGAAATCATAGCTTTGTAGATTGCTGTTGAAGTTGGATTTGTTGATGGTATAAGTCCTGCAACTACTCCTACTGGCACCATAATTTTAAATGATCTTTTCTCAACATTTTCCTCTACTATTCCAACAGTTTTTGTATCCTTTATTGATTCATAAACTGTTCTTGCAGCAAAAACATTTTTTAATACTTTATCTTCCCATTTACCAAATCCTGTTTCCTCATTTGCCATCTTAGCAAGTTTTTCAGAATTTTCATAAGCAGCATCAGATATAGCTTTAACTATTCTATCTATGTCTTGTTGACTCATACGGGCTAACTTGCTTTGAGCTTCTTTAGCCTTTCTTATAAGCCCCCTAGTTTCCTGTATGGAAACTAAGTCTTTATCTAAAAACTCCATTAACTGTCACCTTCTTCATTATATTTTAGTAATATATCTACTAAATCTTTCTTCTTTAGAGACTTAAGCTTATTAGAAGTTATGTTGATATTTAAGGATTTTATTTTCTTTCTTAATTCCTTAACACTCATTTTAGATATTTCTTTTATATCTATAGAATCAGATTCTTTATTCTCTGTGGTCTTATCCTCTGAATATTCTTCCTTATCTTCTATCAGTTCAGGTTTTATAATAACTTCTTCTAAAGATTCTTTTGAGCTTTCTTTATTTTGAGAGATTTCAAAAACTTCTATTTCATCTAAGTGAGATTCACCTTCTATTTTTTCAGAAATTTCTTCTACTTCATCATTAACATTTTTAACATATTCAACAACATCTTCTTGTAGGCTTTCTTCTTTAGATTCTGTTTCCTCTATAATAGTTTCTGTAATTTCCTCTCTTATCTCTTCACAAACCTCTTTAATATCTTCTTCCAACTCTTGAATTTTTTCTTCTATTTCTTCTTCTGAACTTTTACTATTTATTAAAAGATTCTCTACCTCATCATCAAGTCTTGGAATTACATGAGCACTTCTTAAACTTCCAATTCTACTTGCATAATTTTCAGCAGATTCCACTGCAGCTTGTACAGCATCTACATCTCCTGTAATTTTTACAGTTACAATTCCTCCAGTAACCTTTTCTATTCCAATCAAATCAACACTTGCAGCTTTTAAGGCTGTATCTGCAGCACATATGGCTGGTACATATCCTATAAATTCTATTAATCCTAAAGCTTTTCCCATATCTTTAGCCTATTAGAATCCTAATGGATTACTAGCTACTGATTGTACTGCCTCTGCAAAGGCATCACATGCTGCTTTACATGCTGATTGTGATCCTGTAAGTAAGGCTCCTGCAAAGTTTGTTTCTGTTGGAGGTGCAAAGAATTCACACATTTCAACATCTGCAGCCTTTAATGCTGCATCTAAAGCATACATTGCTTCTAATGGAGGAGCTACTAAGTAAGCTAAAGCTTCACCTTCTCTTATTCCTGCTGTTTTTGAAAGATATGATCCAGTTCTTGATACACATTGAGCATAGTAACAAATTGAATCATCTTCATTTGCACTTACAAATCCAACTCCACTATCAATGAAATCTAAAGTAGCATTTAATCCACTTCTAACTTCAGCAGGACTTGGTCCAGCTAAGATACCAATTACTTCTCCAGCTAATTTTGTTGAAGCATTTCCAGCTCCAGCATACATTGATCTAGCATAAACTACATCTACTTCTGCTGCCTTTGTAGCCTCATCTAAAGCTGTATAAGTTACATCATCACAGTCTGCTGTGATTAATCCTAAACTCTTGTGATGTGGTTCTAATTCTAATTTTTTAGCCATTTCTGGACTAACATTTGATATTATCTTAACGCTTAAAACATTAGGACGTATTAAATCATTTTTCATGCTTAATTCCCTCCAAACTTATTATTTAAGATCTATTCCTGAAGCTTTTTTATCTAACATTGTTTTTATTAACTCTGCAATGTGAGCTCCTGCTTCAACGGCAGTTGTTCCACCTTTATGAATGTTTGATATAACAGTTCTTTTAGCTTCTGGCATTCCAACCTTTGGTTTATATGCTATATATGCTGACATTGACTCAGCAGTTACAAGACCTGGTCTTTCTCCAACTAGTAAGCAAACAACATCTGCTCCAGTTGCTTCTCCTACAGCATCCATAGCTGGAACTCTACAATATTTAACAAATAATATAGGTCCAACATTTAAACCATACATTTTTAATCCTTGCTCTATTGAAGGAAGAATATCTTCTACGTTAGCTTCTATTGCAGCTGAACTTAAACCATCTCCAACCATTATTTGAACCTTAGGATTTTTATCACATTTTTCTTTTATGATCTCTGTTGTTTCTGGCGAAAATCTTCTTCCAAGGTCTGGACGAGTTACATATTCATCTTTATCAGTACACATAGTTTTCACAGGTATAAAATTATTTTTCTTTATGAATTCCTCTGAAACATCTGAGAATACTGAGTCTTGTGCAGCAGCATGGTCAGCTCTCATTCTTAAAGCTGTTATAGTTTTATATCTAGCTCCTGCTCTTCCTGATCCTAATCTAGCTGGAGTTTTAGCTTTCATTTCTAAGTAAGCTTCTCTATCAGCTGGATTATCAACTAAAAGTTGTTTCTTTATATCTATCTCTGTAATATCTGGTATAAACTCATCACTTTCCACTTGAGATTGATTTTTTGAAACTTCCTTAACCACTTTTTCTACTGATTGCATATCAACTTGTCCAACCATTTGGCTAACTAATTGCTCAACCATTAGTTTTAAATCTTTTTCGTTCATAACTCTCTTCTCCCTCCTATCCTAAAAGTACAGATGCATCTCCTGCTTTTTTAGTAAGCTTTCCATTTTCATCTACGAATCCCATTTCAACTAACCAATCTTGGAACTCTTTAATAGCTGTTAATCCAAACATTTCTCTTAAAGCTGCTGTTTCATGGTATCCTGTAGTTTGATAGTTAAGCATTACGTCATCTCCATGTGGAATTCCCATGAAATAAGTACATCCTGCTGTTGTTAATAATACAGCTAAGTTTTCTATATCATTTTGATCTGCTTTCATGTGGTTTGTATAACATGCATCACATCCCATTGGTATTCCTGTTAATTTACCCATGAAGTGGTCTTCAAGACCTGCTCTTATAACTTGTTTTGAATCATATAAATACTCTGGTCCTATGAATCCAACAACTGTGTTAACTAAGAATGGTTGGAATCTCTTAGCGAATCCATAACATCTAGCTTCCATAGTTACTTGGTCAACTCCATGGTGAGCATCTGATGAAAGCTCTGAACCTTGTCCTGTTTCAAAGTACATTACATTTGGTCCTGTAGCCGTCCCTTGTTTTAAAGCTAATTGTCTAGCTTCTTCTATAGTTGCTGCATTAAATCCAAAAGCTTCATTTCCCTTTTCAGAACCTGCTATTGATTGGAATATTAGGTCTGTAGGCGCCCCTTGTCTTATAGCTTCCATTTGAGTTGTTACGTGAGCTAGTACACAAGTTTGAGTTGGTATTTTAAATTTTCTTTTTATTTCATCAAATCTCTTTAATACTTTAGTAACACTCTCAACAGAGTCATCAACTGGGTTTAATCCTAAAACTGCATCTCCAACACCAAAAGTTAATCCTTCTAATAATGAAGCCATTATTCCATCTGGATCATCTGTTGGATGGTTTGGTTGAAGTCTTGCTGATAAAGTTCCTTTTTCACCTATTGTTGTGTTACAGTGAGCTGTTACCTTTATCTTTCTTGCTCCATATATTAAGTCCATATTAGACATTAATTTTGCTACAGCTGCTACCATTTCAGAAGTTAAACCTCTTGAAATTCTTCTTATATCAGCACCTGTTGTATTTTCATCTAATATCCACTCTCTAAATTCAGATACTGTCCAATGTTTTATCTCACTATATATTTTTTCATTTACATCATCTTGAATTATTCTAGTTACCTCATCTATTTCATAAGGAACTGCTGGGTTATTTCTTAAATCCTCTAAAGTTATATTTGATAATACAACCTTTGCTGCTACTCTTTCTTCTGAAGACTCTGCTGCTAATCCAGCTAATCTATCTCCTGATTTCTCTTCGTTTGCCTTAGCCATAACCTCATTTAAAGATTTGAAAGCATAGACTTTTCCAAATAATTTTGTTTTTAAAATCATTTCTTATCCTCCTTCCAACTAGTTGAAAACTAATGTTTTTATAACAACAGGTAATACTTTCCCATCTGCAATTGGTGTTCCAAGGTCTATGTAATCTCCATTTTCAACCTTAATACCATCAATACATATAATTTCTTTTTGGAAATTAAGTAAGGAATATATTGCTTGTCCTAAAACCTTAGCCATATCATTTTCAACAACTACTATTAGTTGTCCCTCTTTCTCAATCAAATCCTTCATTCCATTTACAAGACCTTTTGCATACTCCTGTATCTCTTTAAAGGATGGATTCTTTTTACCATTAATAGCTATTGCTATCTTTTGAAAGTCATTTTCTAACCTGAACCATTCTATTTTTTTCTTAAGAGCTGTTTCTAATTCATAAGAACCTTGACTTTCATCTTCTAAACTAAGCTTTAGTATTGGTAAATTTTTTATTGGGAAGCTATCCTTTGTGTAAGTAATTGTACTTCCACTTATTTCTGTTGTATGAGAGCCTGCTCCCACAACAGTTGCTCTTATGGTTTCAATAGATCTTACTACTTTAAGCTTCTTGCATAAATCTGAATTTTTAATAGCTTGTCCTAGTATTATTCCTATATCTCCATACTTAAAATAATCTTGGATTTCTCCCTCATAATATATATAATCTGCAACTCCTCCTGAGAAGGAAATGCATTTTATCTCATTTTCTAAAGCTATACTTTTATTAGTTACTATGTAATCAAAGTATTCATCCTTAGGTCTTAAACCAACACTTTCCTCTAACCAAGCAACCATCATATTGACTACTGGTTTAATGTTTTCTACGGTTGCCTTAGTTCCTATTTCTAGACCTAAATTCTTTTCTTTTATTATTTTTTCTATTTTAGGTGAAATATATATTATCTCTCTTGTATTTGGATTAATCTTTATAAGTCTTCCACCTACATCTAGACAGCCAGTCTCCTTAACTTCACCTCTTAAAAAAAGTGCAAGGTTACTTGTACCTCCTCCAATGTCCATATTTACAACACTGGTTGAGTGTTCCTTAGAATAAATATGTGCTCCAGCACCCTTTCCAGCTATTATACTTTCTAAATCTGGTCCAGCTGTTGCCACAACAAAGTCTCCAGCAAATCCACTCAATGTGTGTAATACATCGTTTGCATTTTCTTTTCTAGCTGTCTCTCCTGTTATTATTACAGCACCTGTTTGAATATCATCCTTATTTATTCCAGCCTTTTTATATTCTTCTTCAATAATTTCTTTTATTTTTCTTCCATCTATTTCAGTATTTGAAATAAGTGGTGTAAAGTAAACATCACTTCTATAGATAATTTCCTTATCTACAATGCTTATTCTTGGAACGGTAAAAGCTGATGCTTCATTTTCAACTATTAACTTAGAAAATATAAGCTGAGTTGTACTTGTGCCTATATCTATTCCAACACTTAAAAGTTCCTCTCTCATCCTTTCACCCCCTTAATATTTTTTAAAATTCATAAGCTGTTATTTTTCATATCAACTTATATAATTAAATTCCTTAACTTAAATAATTATTTTAAAGAACTAAAAAGGCTTAAAGCTACAGAAATAAACCTGATTTAAAAATCTAAGTTTTATTTTCTATAACCTTAAGCCTCATTGCTCAATTCAAACCACTACTTCGCAGTTCATAGTTATTTAAATTCTTCATTTTCTTCAATTTTAAAATTTAATAGTACCTTGGTTCCTTCTTTGTTAGAAGTTATATTCATACTTCCTTTTAGCTGATCCTTTATGTAACTATTAACTATGAATAATCCTAAATTATTATTGTTAATCAAACCTAAGTCAAATCCACATCCATCATCCACAACAGCTATGGCTTTATCTTCTCCATCACTTTGTATTAGAATCTGTATTGTACCTTCATCTTTATTAATAAATGCATGATCAAAACAATTTTGTATAAGTTCATTCATTATTAAGAGTAATCCAGTTAGCTTTTCTCCATCTATATAAAAATTATTTCCTGTTATATAGATGTTTATGTTAGATCCATACCAACTTTTCTTTATGTTTTCTGTTAGTACCTCAAGTGCATCTCTAACCTTAATATTATTTCCTTGAGATTTAGATAATAAATCGTGAGTAGTAGCAATGGCAAGTATTCTGTTTACACTTTCCTGTAAATATTCCTTAGCCTCTTCACTTTTGCATCTTCTACTTTGACTTCTAAGTAATGCGGCTGCTGTTTGCAAACTATTTTTAACCCTATGATGAGCTTCTCTTAGTGCCACTGATTTTAAAACTAACTCAGCCTCTTTATTTTTAACATCACTTATGTCCTTTATTATCTCAATTATTCTTAAATTTTCTTTATCTATAAAGGTTCTACTTAATTCAAAATAAGAATTTTTCACTTGAACCTCTATTATTTGTTTTAAGTCACTCTTTTCTCCAATAACATTTGAAAGATCTTCAAACTTGGAATTATCTAAAGACAATTTATTAAAATCATCTCCATAGTCTATACTTTTATATCCTAAACTACTATATATATTATCTGCTTTAGTATTTTTTATAACAAGCTTTCCTTTTTTATCAAAAACAAGTATTCCATCATGAAGATTATTTGTTATTAAAGTACCTTCTCTTAAAAGATTTAAAAAACCTTTTGATTCTGAACTTTCATTTGCAGAACTTATGTCAATTTTGAAATCACTTTCAAGCTCATTACTAATATCTTTTTCTACTATAACAACTCCTACAACCTTTTCTTCATTAAGAATTGGATGTATTCTTTGTTTTACAAACTTATTTTCTTGAGTCAGTGCTTTTATATCCTTATTAACTGTTCCATTTTTTAATGTTTCTATAACACCTGGCTCATTTTCCTTTAAAGCTTTTTTTCCAACTACTTTTTCTTTATATAATGAAGGCTTATCTTTCGGAATAGCATGCTCTACCACAATAGCAAAGTTTCCCTCTTTATCTAAAACATCTATAAATGCATCACTTTCATAAAAGTCAGCCATAATCTGTAGAGATTTTGAAACTTCTCTTATTTTATTTATCTCCTCTTCACTTAAAAGAGTATATTCTTTACATAGTGTTCCAATCATTAATTATCCCTCATAACCAACAATTATTATTTTTGCTATTTCAGCCATGGTAGTTCTTCTATCCATACTTAATTTTCTTATTCTGTTATAAGCATCATTCTCATTTGAGTTTAATTGCTTAACAAGTATTCCTTTTGCCTTCTCTATTAACTTTCTATCATTTAATTTATTGTTTATTTTATCATAATCTTTTTTTAGTTCATCAAATTCTTCTGCCTTTGATAAGCACATTTCTACAGTAGGAATAAATACCTTCTCATTTACAGGCTTAATCATATATCCAAAGGCTCCTACTTCTTTAGCCATTTCAATATACTTTTTGTCTTCAAATGCTGTTAATAATATTACGCCCCCAACTAATTTTTCCTTAGTTAATACCTTACTAGCTTTTATTCCATCTAATAAAGGCATATCTATGTCCATTAAAACTAAGCTAGGATTATATTTCTTACAAACTTCAATTGCTTCAAAACCATCAGAAGCCTCTCCTACAACATCGTATCCATTAGCCTCTAAAATTTCTCTTGTATCCATTCTTGTAATAGGCTCATCATCGACTATTACTATAGTTCTTTTCATTAACAGTTCACCTCAAATTAAAATTTGTTTAGATAATTAAATAACTCTTTAATTCCTACATCATCTACTGTATCAACTTTAAATATTTTACTTACTCCAGCTAAATTTAATCTCTCTTCTGCTACTTCTATTTCTGACTTGTCCTTAGCTAGATTTATCTTTGTGATAATACCTATAACTTCTTTGCAAAATATACTTGCAAACCCTGGAGCAATATAATTTTCCTCTGAGGTACAATCATAGACTAAAGCTATAATATCAGCATCTGCTGCTGTAACTATTAAAGCAGTATAGTATCCCCTGTTTTCCATATATTCTCCTGGAGTATCTATGGCATTATCATAAAGTTCTATGGCTTGAGTTTTCTTATATTTTATTTCTAGATTGTTTAAGGCTTGACATAAGGTTGTTTTTCCACATCCTGTCTTACCCATAAATATTACTCTTCCCATATATTAAGTCCTCGTGATCTTAGTTGATGAGAAATTTAAAATGTTACCTAAAACATCTAAAACTTCATTTAAGGCTGACTCAACGGAACTTATATCACCAGTTACTACTAAAGATCCACTAAATCTATCTATAAAACCTAATGAAACTCCTGAAGCCTTTGTAGCAACATCTGCCGCAATAATAGAGGCTTCACTTGGTGTTATAGTTAATATTCCTATGGCATCCTTTTTATCCACTATAAGACCTAATTTTTTATATATGTCCTCATTAGGATTTGCTATTATATGAGCAAGTGTAACTTGTTTCCCTGGTACATATTCTTGTATAATTCTCTGTTTTGACTCTTCTCCCATATGCTTCTCACCTTACTTTCCCACGTTAAATTATTGACTAGTTAAATCCTTTTCATAACTATTTAATAAAAAAGCTCCTTAAAGTTTCATTCCTATCTTTAAGTAAATGAAATACCTTTAAGAAGCTACATTGCTCGAAAACTTAATCACACCTTTGTGATATCTTTATTATAAATTTTAATAGGCCCTTTGTCAATATATTCACATATTTTTCATATTATTTTGTCATATTAATAAATTTATTGTCTTTTACCTGATTCTTTATTAAGTATATATCTATGCCTATCTAAAATAAGCTCCAAAAAAGGATAATTTCTAAGCATATCAATCCTATTTTGAAGCTTATAAAAAAACTATTTAATTTTGTTTAAAATAGATATTATATCATTTTCATCTGGCACTCTTGGATTACTTTCTGTACATGCATCCTTTAATGCTAATTGAGCTATTTCATTTTCTAAACTCTTTAGTTCATCACAATTAACTTTACACTCTCTTAAAGTTGTAGGCATATTCATTGCCTTTTGCATCTTTTTAATTTCATTTATAAGATTTTTTACTAATCCTCTAGTATTTGATCCTTGTAATCCAACCATTTTAGCTATTTTAGCATATTTTTCTGCAGCTTCACTAAATTCCTTAGAATTATAGCTTGTTATGTTTGCATTATATTCTATTACATGTGGTAATAATATTGAGTTAGTTCTTCCATGAGGAACATGGAATTTTCCTCCTAAAACATGGGCAATACCATGGTTTACTCCTAAAGAAGCCTCATTAAAGGCTAAACCAGCTAAACATGAGGCATTATGCATTTTTTCTCTAGCTTCTATATCATTTCCATTTTCATAAGCTTTTAATAAATATTTAAAAACTAAAGTAGCTGCTTTTTCAGCTAAAGCATCTGAAAAGTCTGTTGCATTTTTAGAAACATATGCTTCTAATGCATGAGTAAGTACATCCATTCCTGTATCAGCAGTTATAAAATTTGGAACTGTTTTAACAAGTTCTGGATCTAAAATTGCTATGTCTGGTAATAATTCATCTGATACTAAAGGATATTTAACTCCTTTTTGCTTATCTGTTATTACGGAAAATGAAGTTACCTCTGAGCCTGTACCACTTGTTGTTGGTATAGCTATAAACTTAATATCATTTAATTTAACTAATTTTTTAGAAAAATCTATTATTGCCTTAGTTGCATCTATAGCAGACCCTCCCCCTAAAGCAATAACAACATCAGGATTAAAATCTTTAAGCATTTCTATTCCACTTACAACTAACTCAATAGGTGGATCTGGAACTATTTCACTAAATACAAAAACCTCAGATGATGTAAGGTTATTAGTTAATTTTTCTATAGTCCCTGACTTAACCATAAAAGGATCTGTTACTATAAAAACTTTTTTATTCTTAAGTTCCTTTAGGTAATCTAAGGCTCCTTCTCCAAAAAGTATTTCTGTCTTAATCTTAAACCTTTTCATTTTTAGCTCCCCTCTTTTTATTAATTATGGGTAAGAGCTTATTTATAAGTATATTTTTAGTTTACGGGTAGTTTTTTTGTTGATCTTTCTTGTTTAATATAATTAAGGTGAATTTTTAATTATAAATAAAAATTGGCTATTTCCAAAAATATACTTATAAAAAAATAAGAAGCTCCATAGGGATTTCCTATGGAGCTTCTTTGCTCTCTAAACACCACATCGTGTTATTTTTAATATACTCTTTTTAAAAAAACTTGTCAATAAAACTTAATTCTCTTTTTTAAGTTTCTTTAATTTTAGATTTTTATAAATATAATATGAAAAAATAGCTATTACTATTATAATTATTAATCCTATTGAATAATGTCTTAAAGCTTTTTCTATAAATGATTTATTATCATATGCAAAATATCCTAATAGAAGATAGAAACTATCCATTATTGTTATACCTAAAGCTGAAAATATAACAAACATAATTTTATTAACCTTCTCAGCTCCTGCAAAAAGTGATATATATGTTCTTGTAAATGGTAATAATCTAGCTAGGAAAACTGTTATTTTGCCATACCTAGAAAATAACCTATCTATTTTTTCAAATATAGATTTACTTTTTTTATGCTTTCTCTTAGCAAATGAAATTACTTTTTTTCCTGCATACATTCCCACTGAATAGCTTATTAGGGTGCCAACTACGCCTCCTATAACGGATATTGGCAAAGCATATATCATGCTATATTTACCACTTGCTACACTAGCACCTATTGCAGGTAATACAATTTCACTTGGAAATGGCAAACAAGCATATTCAAGCATGTTTAATATAAATATTCCTACGTATCCACAAGTGCTAGCCAAATAAACTATAAAGCTAACAAAGCTCTCTAAAAACCCCATAAACTATTTTCCTTCCCATCTGTTGTATTAATTTATAAACTAATTCTTAAATATGTATTTTTACATATAAATAATCAATATTTTTTAAGTTATTATTTATGATCATACTACATAAATAATAATAACAAATTATTCTTTTTAATTTATTACTAAAAAGTTTCTTATTTTTGAAAACATTTTCTTGCATTTTTAAAAACATTGTATTATAATTAATGTAAAGGTTTTATCGATGAAACCCTCTTTTCTTACTTTATCATCGATAAAAGCAATTATTTTTTCATTTTTAATGCACTTTTGTGTTATTTACGTATTATTGAATGTGATTAAAAAAGACAAATACTAAAAGTATTTGTCTTTTTTATTTTAGTTATATTTTTCTCCAATCATAAACCTCATTTTTAACATCTATTTTATGTCCATTTATTGAGACTATATTATCATTAATCCATTTTACATCAATTAATTTTATCTTATAATCCCAATATATATTTCTTACTTCTCCACTCATATTATTAACCACTTCACATCTTACGGCCCAATCAGGTACTCCTCCAGAACTACATATATAAGAATTAATAGTATATTTTTTGTTTGGAGATTTATACTCTTCTTGAAAGCTTCCTATGGGTAATTTCTCCATAGTAACATTATTGCATTTAATTTCATTGTAATAATACTTAAATGTAGAAATCCAAATTGCTATTAATGTAGCAATTGTAAGTAAAAATGTAAATAGAATAACCCTTTTATTGAACTTACACTTTTTCTCTAAACTTCTTTGGTCCACTTAATCGCTCCTTTAAAATGTCTATATATTTATAAAATTTAACACAAACCTGTTTTAATACAAGTTTTAGTTTATTTTTAAATTACTATATTAAATATTTTTATTATAATGCTCCTTATATACATTTAAGAAATTTTCTAATATTCTAGCTGTCATTCCCCAAATCACAAAATTATTATATTTATAAAACATAACTTTGTATCTTCCATCTCTAAATTTATAATCTTTACCACCGATTATATTATGAAAAGGAAAATCCTCCTTTGGCATATTTATAATTTTGCTGTAGGTAATTTCAGGTTCATAATTTAATAAATATTTTAAAGGAACTAATAATATATGAGATACTTCTTCTTTGTTAATTGAAATGAGATTTTTTATATCTTCTTTTTTATTTTTTTGAACTCCTAAAAAAGGATAAATTAATATGTTATTAGGTGAAACATAAAAATCTAATTGGCTTATTATTTCCAAATTTTCTTCTCCTAAACCAATTTCCTCAAAGCATTCTCTTAAAGCAGCTTCTTTAGGAGTCTCTCCCTCTTCTATGGCACCACCTGGGAAACATATTTCTCCTGGATTACTATTTAATTTATTGTTTCTTATTTCAAAAATAATATTATCTTCCCCATCTATATTTACAACGGGGATTAAAACGGAACATCTTTTCATGTCCTCTTCCCCATTTATTCCTATTCTATAATCTCTAAAGATATCTTTTATATTCTCAATATTATTCATAATATAATTCACCTCTTAATACCACTAATGTATTTTCAATACTTATTATCAATATTATAAAATTAAATTTATTTTTATTACATTGAGTTTTGTTATTTTATTTATTGGTTTAAGAAACTTCTAATAAACTTAACTATAAAATTAACTCTATTAATCTAACTTCAATTATTTTATCATAATATGATAAAATCACAATATTATTTTAATGTTTACATTAAAATATATAAATTTTATTTTATATAATATTATAAATAATAAGATTTAACTACTTTGATAATAATATAAAGTATATAAATCTTATAAGAAAGGTATAAACATTATGAGTGAAAAATTTAATCCTGATAACTTAGAAAAACTTAATAATCCAGAAAGATTAAACTTAATAGATTTAAGAGAACTTTTAAAAATTTTAGACTTAAATGATTGTCCAAAAATTGCTGATGTGGGAGCAGGCACTGGCCTATTTTCACGTGCATTTTTAGAGAAGATTCCTAATTGTACCTTGTATGCCCTTGATATTTCAGATGAGTTTCTAAACTATATGGATATAAATCTTCAAGACTATTATGGTGATAGATTAAAAATCGGAAAGATGCAAGAAACTCATATTCCATTAAAAGATAACTCTATTGACTTAATAGTAATGATAAACCTTCACCATGAGTTATTATCTCCTAAGGAGCTTTTAAAAGATGCTTATAGAGTATTAAAAGAAGAGGGGAAAATTTTCATTGCAGATTGGAAAGAAGGTATGCATAAAGGGGCCTTAAGTAAGGATTCTATTATATTAGATATGAAAGAAGCTGCCTTTTCTCCTATTGAAGAGGTATTACTTTCAAATGAACTTATTTGTCTAATAGGAGAAAGATAAAAAAAAGAGCCTTCCTTTAACCGCTCTGGAAGGCTAAAAATAAATTATATAACTAAATCTATACATATATAAACCAATATCTTAATACGTTTACATTATAATTCTAATTTTAGACCAAATCAAGCTTTTTTCAAAAAAATAGTTATTTTTATCCATAATAAAGATGAAAACTTTAAATATAATATTTCTCCCCCTCTTAAATTTATTGATTATAAAGAATCTTAGAAATAATATTTAATATTTTTTAAGATTCTTTTTTATGTATATTTTTCTTATAGCTGTCAATAATCTCAGTATAAATTCATATTAGGAGGGCTATTAAATGAATAAAAAAAATATTTTAGTACTTGTAGGATCATTGACATGTGTAGCTTTATTAGGTTATTTTACATATTCAACGGTTTCTACATTAATGAAATCTAAATCCGTTTCTCAAGAGGTTACTGTTACTGAAGATACCTCCTCTGAGAATAAAGATAAAAACTCACAAGATGACTTAAGTGAAAGATTAAAAGAAACTGACGAAAAGAAGGAAGAAAATAAAAACAATACTGATGAAAAGAAATCAGAAAAAACTTCTAATAGTTCAGAAAATAAATCTGCTAATGATAAATCAAATAATTCTACTAATGAAAACAAAAAAAATACTTCTGATAAAAATACTAATTCAAAAGAAACATTAAATAATGATAAAAACAAATCTGAAAACTCTAAATCAGAAAGTAAAAATACAATAAGCTACTCTTCTTACTTGAAAGATTTAGAAACAGAAAAATATACTCTTAAAGATGATGAAAAATTAAGTGACGTGGCTAAAAAGTTTAAGGATACTTGTACTGTTAATTCTAGTTTGAATATTATAAAATCTCTCAATCAAATAAGCAATACTTCATCACTAGAATCAGGGGATACAGTATTAGTTCCTGTTAACGCTTTTCAAGATGGGAAAAAATACTCTGTAAAAGAAGGGGATACTTGGTATAGCATAGCTAGAAAACACTACCCTAAATATAATCATGAGGTAGTTATAGATTTCCTTATGGATATAAACCCATTTAAAAATGATATTCTTCCATTAGGTGAAGATATATTCTTACCTAATATTTAAATATCTTACCACTTAAATATATAATAAAAATCTTAACCTTCTTAAAAATAAGGTTAAGATTTTTAAATTTATTTTTATATATAAAGTTAAGGTTAATTTTATTTAACTCTAGCTTATATATTCTATAACTATTAAACTCTAATTTGTTTTTATTTAATTAATTTTATGATATTTGCTCTTACTTATTATTGTCCATAAAATTCCTATTAATATTAACTCTATAAGGATAAAGATATATACTCCATAATTAAGTCTATTAATTATATAATGAACTACTCCCAATATTGCACTTAGCATAAAAATAAATAAGGTTATTCCTAAATCATCCATCTTTTCGCCATCTTTAAAGCTTACTGAAAATGGAAGATGTTTATCCATCAACTTAACTGTTATTAGGTTTAGAATAATTATTACAAATAATATAGCTATAATTTGAGGAATAATCCTTAGTCCAAATACCCATAAATATACTAAAGCCAATACTATATATACAGGAAGAATCATTTTATAAAACACACCTTTATATACCCCTTTAAATATTGAAGCCATATCATCTATAGGAACAGCTTTATAAATCCAAGAGGCTTTAAACTGATCTGAATATTTAACCATAAGGATTACAGGAGTCAACATAAATATACATATATACAAAGTGAAAAACTCATTTGAATTAGCCATATGATTTTTCCAATCTGCAAAACTTTCATAACTTCTAATAAAGTTAAATAAGAATATGAAAGGGAAAACTAAAGACATAGCTATATTGGGATATGTTTTTAACTTAAAGTTTCTCTCACTTTTTATTATATTTACAGTAAAATTAAAGAAACTTTTCTCAGTACTACTTCTACACACCAAATTTCCAATCCTAAAGGAAAATGGAATTCTATCTTTACCTTTATAAGTATTATCATTTAACTTTTGAATGTAATCTTCAAACTTTTTAGCTATTTTAAAATAAATAAGTATTGATAATATTGGTGCTAAAACTGCTAACACTGTAAATATTATTAATGTCTTATCTATTACTCCACTTTCTATTATTTCAAGAGGTGCAGCAAACCATAAAGGAGCTATAAATCCTTGCCACCAACTTGTTATAGTAAATCTACTACCTACATCTAAAATATCAAAGAGTCTTCCTACAAGTTGATACATAACCATTATTCCAACAGTAAGAACTATTTGAACTACATTTATTATGTCTTTAAGCTTTTCTCCATTAAAAAACTTAAGAACTAAATAATAAATAAATGCTGTTATAAGTATCATGAATAAATTAATAAGTATAATCTCAATTATAAAAACAAGAGTAAATAATATCCCATACCTTAAAGAAACAAGTATTCCTACTCCCCCATAAGCTAAACTTAGCTTTGTCATATAAATCAAAATATTAGTAATTTTAGCTGCATTTATAGTTTTAGAACTTACACCAGTAATTCCAAGTAGATTTTTATCCCTAACATCTAAAAGAACATAAGCAAAATCAGCTATAAAACTAGTACCTATTACAAACATAAAAAATCCAAAATAAACAGCCATTTGAAGCATTATATTATGCTTAATAATTATAAGAATAGACATAAATGTTCCCATTACTCCATAAAGAATTAATGCCTTGCCAAAACTATTATCTTTCTCATCACTACTTTTATTATTCATAGTTATTGTAGGCTCTCTTCTTCTGTCCATTGTAAGCTTAGTCTCTAATATTAATCTCATCATTTCATAATCAACACCAAGCTTTTCATAAAATCCTCTTAATCTATGAACTACAACTAAAGATTTATCCTTTTTCATAAACTACACTCCTTTATAAGTGCAGTAAATTCCTCTGCTAATCTTTTATGATCATTAAAACCAGTTAAGTCATTAAATATTTCTTCTAAGGATTCTTCATTAGAATTTTTCTTAAGCTCTTCAAAACTACCATCAGCAGCAACTACTCCATTGTTTAAAAGAATTATTCTATGACTTATTTTCTCAACAACATCAATTATATGTGATGAATAGAATATGGTTTTCCCATTTTTAGCTAGCTCAGATAAGATTTCTTTTATAACCATAACGCTATTTGCATCTAAGCCATTTAAAGGTTCATCTAAAAATAATATATCTGGATTATGTATAAGACTTGATATTAAAAGAACTTTCTGTCTCATTCCCTTAGAAAAGCTTGAAATTCTTGAATTATAAACATCTTCTATGCCTAATATCTTCATAAGCTGCTTACTTTTATATAAAACATCTTTATATTCCATACCATATAATTGTCCCATAAAAGTTAAATATTCCTTAGCAGTTAAAGTATCATATATGTCTGCCATTTCTGGAACGTACCCTATCTTCCTTTTATAACTTCCATCACTCTTTAAAATATTTTCTCCAAAAATTTCAACTGTTCCTGTATATCCACTTATAATTCCTAACATTATTTTAACTGTTGTACTTTTTCCAGCACCATTTGTTCCAATATAGCCTATTATTTCTCCCTTATGTATATCTAAATTTATTCCTTTTAAAACCTCTTTTGTTCCAAAATTCATCTTCAAATCTCTTATTTTTATAATTAACTCATTAGAATTTTCTAAAGCCACTAATAATTCCCCCATTTTTTTTAATTTTTGTCCCTAAAACCCTTACTAATTATCCACCTTATTTAAAAATTATTTTTCTTCTAGCTCTCTCATATAGTTAGCTAACTTTTCAGAAGTTTCTTTTATACCTTCTTCTCTTTTCTTCTCATCCTCTTGTTCTTGTAACTTTCTCATTCCATCTGTAACAAATTCAGAAGATTCTTTAAGAATCTTATTTCTAGCCTCTTTGTTACTTGTGTAATTATCAATATTTTTCATCTTCTTATCCTCTTTTCTAAGATTATTTAACGTAAAACCAAACCTATTAAGTAATTTATTAATGAAGTTTTTTAAAAGAAATTTTAAAATTCTTTTTCGATTTCAAGGCCTATTTAAATACACCAAAACCCTATCAAACAAATAACTTTTCAAGTAAAATTTTACATTATAGCATTATTTTACACTACCATTCTTATTCACACAATATTAATATTACATTAAATTATTTACAAATTTTAGTAATATATAAACTTATAGTTATCTTCTAATAAGTTTTTTAATACTATATATTGAATTGTACTTTAACTTATGATATGATTTATCTAACAATTTAGTTGGTTGATTTTTCAATTTATTATTTTATTAACTAAGTTTATATTTAGAATATATTTTAATTTAAAATATAAATATAAAAATACTTTCAGGAGGTATAAATTATGTTAGTATTAACAACTGAAACAATACCAGGCAAAGGAATAAAAGAAGTTAAAGGACTTGTTAAAGGAAGTACTGTAAGATGTAAAAATATAGGTAAGGATATCGCTTCAAGTTTTAAAAACTTAGTTGGTGGTGAAATGAATTCTTATACAGAAATGCTTACAGAAGCTAGACAAATTGCTATAGGAAGAATGGTAGATGAAGCTGAATCTTTAGGTGCAAATGCTATTATAGGAATGAGACTTGTTTCTTCTTCTCTTGCTGCAGGGGCTGCTGAAATGGTTGCTTATGGTACAGCAGTTATTTATGAAGATGCCTAGATAGGAAGTGTTTTTATGATTATATTAGGAATTATTGCCTTGTTTTATGGCTCTATAATCCTAGGCTCTATAATTTTAATTATTTGGACAATTAGAAGTAGAATTAAAGAAAAAAAACGTGAAAAAATTGATCACGAAAAATATAAAAAATATTAATTTTAATTTAGTGTATAATTATATTTTTGTTTAATACTGATTTTATATGTTTCTTAAGAGCATATTTAATATAAGAAAAATTTCTATTAATAAGTAGCTGTATCAAAATTAAAACTTATTTTGATACAGCTACTATATTATAAAATAATTTTATTTCTTTTTAATTACTTTTTCTTTTTAATAGTTACTCCTCCAAGTGTAGCCAAAGCTGCACCTACTAGCATTAACTCACCTGCTCCTAAAGGTGATCCAGTGTTTGGAAGATTTCCATTCTCATCCTTATTATCTTCATTTTCATTCTTATCTCCAGAGTCTTCTTTGTCTCCTTCACCTTCAGAACCATTTTCTCCACCTTCTGGTTTACTTGGCTTATTCTCTTCTTTATTTGACTCTGAATCAATAAAGTTATTTATTTTATTTGTTAAATCCTCATATGCTCTTACAATCTCATCATCTGAAGCTTTATTATTTAATAAATTCTCAATATTTTTTAATGCTTCTTCTAACTGAGTTCTTTCTTCATTTTCTTTATCTTTATGCTCAACTAAAACATCTTTTCCACGCTGAATTTCATTTTTAATATCTTCAATTATGGAATCTAAAGATACAAAGGTAGGTTTTACTTCAAAGATTTCCACCTTTCCAGCATCTTTTTCCCACACTAACTTTACAGATACTAATTGTCTTGGATTCTTAAGAACAAGCTCATTTAATCCCTTATCTACCACTCCAAGGTCTAAAGTTTCTCCATTTACAGTCTTTCCAATAACTTTCGCTCCTGATAAATTATCTGTACTCTGAGCAACTGTAACTTTTGAAACTAATCTCTCATTAAAAATTCTGCGTAGAAGATAATCTCCACTCTTAATTTCACCTTCTGGTATATATGCAGAATTTAAATTATTATCTCTTATATTCTCACTTCTATCTGTATAAGTTCCCTCTGAAGTAGCCTTAGTCTCAAATTCTTTTACTGTTTTGTTTACAGTAAATTCTCTAACTCTTGACCAACGATCCTTATATCCAGTTGAAATAACTCTAACATATCTAGCTTTTACATCTAAATCTTTTATTAAGGTATCAGTTCCTTCTACAACACCTAACTTTGTCCAATTTTCTCCATCTAAAGAATACTCAATATCTCCATCCATATAATCTCCGCCTGGTCCTTGAACTAAGCTTATATCTCTAATTTTCTTTTCTACCCCAAGATCTAATTGTACAAAGTCACCTTTTTTAATAGTATCTGAGCATACAAAAGATGTACCATAATCATTATCAGCAACAAAATCAGGATGTATATTTGCGTTTGAGCTTATTCTTCTATTTGTTGAAACTATTCCCTTAGAATATCCTTCTAATGAAATCTTAATTTCATTAATATTAGCTTCAGTTTTTTCCTTCGCTCTTATTCTAAAGAACTTTCCTACTAAAGGAGTCTCATCTTTAAAGCTAGTTCCATTGCAAACTTCTTCCCACTCTATATTATCAAAGGAACTTTCTAATACAAATTTATTACTTTCTACATCTCCTAAGACTTCAAATCCAATTACATTTTTAACATCATTTATAGCAAGTCCTATAGAATCTCCCTCTTCAAAGGAAATCTTATTTATATTACTTGCAGATATAATTTCATTTTCTCCCTCTGAAGACTTATTAATATTTGAGTCTTTAACTTCTACATTTCCTATTAATTTTTCCTTACTCTTTCCAGTATTAACTTTAAAATCTCTAACATATAACTTATTTTCAGAATCTGAAAGAGCTCTATATCTTATAAATCTAGCTTTTATTCCTGTTTCAACTAGTAATTCTCTCTCTCCCTTATTAACCTCTAACTCTGTCCAATTTTCTCCATCTAATGAATACTCTATTACTCCATTTGTTAAAACATCTGTATCATTATTATTTCTTCCCATAAGAAGATATATATCTTTAATCTCTTCAGCTTCACCTAAATCAAATCCTATGAACTCATCCTTTTGTACTGGTGCTGCTGACCAGAAACCTGTATTATCTTTATCATCAAACATATAATTTGGAACGTGCGTTTCTTCAGAAATAAACCATTCTGAATATTTATGGTCAGCAATATTTCCAATTGATGTATAAGAATATTCCTTCTCCTCTAAAACAGTAGTTTCCTTATTGAAATATTCATTTCCAACTTCATGGACTTTTCTTATAAATGGATCCACCACATTGTTAGCAATTGTAGCTTTTATTCCATCTAAATTTCTAAGAAGTTTTATTCCTTCAAAATTATCACTCCAAAACTCTGACATATCCTTATTTAATATGTCTTGTAATATTTCTATGGATTTAAGTCCAGCATTTCCATAAATCTCAAACTTTGATAAGTGTGAATCTAATTGATTTAATAAAGCTTTATTTTCTAAATTACTTCTTAATTTATTTGGTACCTGAACCATTTTAGAAAACTCATTTTGTAAATTACTTAATTCTAAACTAATATCAGAACCTGCTTCCCACTTTTCCCATAAGCTATCTATAGTATTTTTAATCTCTGGTGAATCTGGTCTTCCTGTATCTAATCTAGTTGAATGATTAGCAAAAATCTTAAATTCTTCTTTCATTTCTCCTGCAATAATTTCAATGGCTTTGTCCCATGATTTTTCTGCTTCATATGAAATTGAATTCCATCCATAGTCAGCTCCTGTTAATGTAGAAATCTTTGATGCATCAGAAAATCTCATAGGATTAACTATAAATCCTGACACTTCCTCATCTAAATTTCTATCTAGATCATATATTGGTCCTAAAGCCATTTTATCCTCTTTATAATCATTAACAGGATAGTTCCACCATAACATCATTTTTCTATTGTATATATTTGAAACCTTCTTTGCATCCTCTAAGCTAACTCCATTTGGAGGAATAACATCATTTCCTGTCCACATTACTTCAATATCCTTATCTAAAGTTTCTGCAAATTCTTTAGTATATGTCTTTACCTCTTCTCCGTTAAGCATTGAGCTTCCCCAATATTCTACTGGGACAGTTATTAATGGCTTAACACCTTCTTTATTTTTTATAAATTCTTTATTAAATCTATTTAAAACTTCTGCTTGTTGAACTCCACTACGATTTTCTATATCGTCCCAAAGAATTGCAAAGCTTCTAACTCCCATATCATATAGAGTCTCAGCTTTATTTATTAAAGCTTTAAAATCTGCTTCTCCCTCTTCTCCCTCAAACTTTATATCTAAACCTGGTGATATTGCAAAAACAAAATCAACCTTATTTTCATTAGCTGTTTTTATAAGTTCTTTCATTCTATCTAATTCAGAAGCTGGATACGGCTCTCTCCACTTTTCTCTATGATATGGATCTGACTTTGGAGCGTATATATAAGCATTCATTTTATATTCTCCATACATTTTTATTTGATCCAATCTTTCCTCTTGAGACCATGGTGTTCCATAGAAACCTTCAACTACAGCTCTCATTTTAAAACTCGGCTCATCTTTTATAATAACTTCATCTAAGCTAACCTCATTATCTTCCTTTTTAATTAACTGCTTTAAACTTTTTACCCCATAAAAAGTTCCTGTTTCATTATTTCCTCTTATAACTATTTTATTTCCCTCTGTATTTTCATCAGTTACTAATACATAGCCCTCATCTTTGCTTATTGAAGATGTGTCTACATTCATTTCTTCTAATGTATTTTCCATCTCTTCAATATTGTCATCGCTCTCTCCTATATAAATAGTAGTAGCCCCCTCAATTTCTGATTCATTAATTTTTATGCCAAATTCAGTTAACATATTTTTCAAAAGTTCAAAGGCATATGTATCTGCTAAATCTCCTCCAACTATATTAACTGAATCCTCTAAGATAAATTCACTATTTCCTATAGACATATCTTTAGGAGTTGGATATATACTTATATCTTTAGTAATATCATTATTTTTCATCTCATTTTTTAATCCCTCATCAGCTTTTACCGATACAGTTATACCAAGGTTTAAAGCCATAACAGATGCTAAGCACATAGTTAACTTTCTTCTAAAATCCCTTTTAATCATAAAAATCCCCCAATATTTAATTATATTAATTCCTATAAAATACTTTTTATTATTTATTTTACATTTAATACATTTTTATGATAACATACGACACATTCTTTTAAAATCGTTTTCAAATTAATTAAACAAAAGTTAACAGTATTAATAAATTTCTATTTAATGAACAAACTAATAAAAAATAGAAAGGGTGATTATATGAATCTATTTAAAAGATTTTATATAAGTTTATTTACTCCTAAAAGATATAAAGAACTTATTAAAACCTCTGGAATCAGTGCATTCTTTTATTTACTTATTTTATCTCTTTTATTAGGACTTTTAGCTTTTAGTAGAAATTACACTGAACTTAATAAATTTTTAATTTCTAGAAAATCTGCCTTTGAAGATAAAATTCCTCCCTTTGAAATTAAAGATGGAGTTTTAGACCTAAAAGATTCTAACTTTGTAGTTTTTCAAGAAGAAAATTGGACCTTTGTACTAAATGATAAGGAACCTGCAAAAGACTTATTAAAAGATTATGAATCAGGAATTGCCTTTGGAAATGAATCTTTAATAATTAAATATGACAATAATAAAATTACTGAAGCTAATTATTCAAATATGAATCTATCTTTAAATGATAATGACTTAAAAAATTCTATAAATAGTTTAGAGAAAACCTTTGGAAACACTTATTTATCCCTAATGGTTATTGTATTTATTGCTTTCTCATACATTGCAACCTTAATATTAGCCATAATAACTAAAATTATATGTAATATAAGAAATAACCATGTAAGTTTTGGAGAAATAATGAAACTAAACACTTATGGAATAACTCCATGCTTAGTATTATTAGCATTACTAAATTTAGCAAGCTTAAATATGCTTATTACTCTTCCATTAAGCTTTTTAGTATCAATAATATATGTTTACTTTGGAATAGATTATTTAAATAAATATAATTTTAAATAACAATACTTTTTAAATATTATAAAAATCAACAACACTTTAAAACTTTAATATAAAAATAACAAGGTGGTTGCATAAGAAAATTATAAAACTTATAATTTATTTTTATACAACCACCGTATTTTTTACTTTAGATTAACAAAATATTATTTCAATATTTAATCAGTGTTTAAATAAATACATTAAGTTATTACTAATTATTATCTACTAAAAATTCATTGGCATATCTTACAACACCGCTTATATTTTTTAAAGCTTCTTCATTTAATTCTATTGCCATAAAGTTTTCTTCTGGTACTTCAAATGGAGCTTTTATTCCCCAAGTTCCAGCCTTTTTAAATCCAAATTTAGGATAGTATTTATCATGACCTAAAACTATTATTGAGTTATAGCCAAGCTCCTTGGCCATTCTCATACCTTCTCTTATAAGCTCTCCTCCAATTCCAATACCTTGATATTTAGGTAAAACTGAAACTGGTGCTAAGGCTAAAGTTTCATATTTTTCTGTTTCATTTTCTATATTAGCTTTAGTTAATAATATGTGTCCTACTATCTCCCCTTCTTTTTCAGCCACTAAAGATAAACCATCAATAAAGTTTTCTCCCTTTCTAAGTTTACTAACTAAAACATGTTCCATATGATCACTATATTCAGCATTTTTAAAGGCCTCTTCTACTAAAAGTTCAACTGTTTTGTGATCTTGTTCTGACTCTTTTCTAACAATTACTTTCATAAATATAACATCCCTTCTCATATGTTTTATTCTACAATTTAAAAATTCAAATCTATTTTCTATAAAATAATCATTTTTAAATTTAAGAACAATTTATATATTTCCTCTCTTTTATAGTATTTCAAATAAAAATAAATTTATATATATTAACCATTTATTCATATGAAGTTTTCTCTCTATTAACAACAATATTTCAATCTTTCGTAAACAGTTGTAAAAATGAACACTTTAAAGAAAAACAGATGACCACAGAGACTATTTATTTCTATTAAAGAATTGCCCCTTTAATCCTTATTACTCTTATTTTATATGGTTTGCTCTTAATATTTATTAAGATTATAATTAAAATATACAGTAATTTACTATAAAATATAATTTAAAATTCATAATTTTTTATTTCTATATAGTGGACATATTCGGTCTGCTATTTTCTTTATAGTTAACTTACGATAATTTTAGGAGAGTGATATTTTGGAATCGAAAAAGAAGATCTTGAGAAGTGTTTTATTAATTGCACTAGGTTCAAGCATCTTAGCCTTTGGTAGCTATAATTTTAACTATCAAAATAATGTAACAGAAGGTGGAGTCTTAGGCTTATTACTTTTAGTAAAAAATGTTTTTGATATATCTCCATCTATAACAAACTTAATCATTGACTTTTCATTATTTGCAATAGGTTTTAAATTCTTTGGTAAAAAATTCTTAGCATGTTCAATATTTGCAACTTTTTGCTTCTCAGTATCCTATAGATTCTGGGAAAGCATAGGATTTTTAACACCTAACTTTACTAATAATATGCTAGTTGCTAGTGTTTTAGCAGGTATTGGAGTCGGTGTTGGTGCTGGAATAGTATTACGTGGTGGTGGTGCTTCTGGTGGAGATGATGTAATAGCCTTATTAGGTAATAAATTTACTCCTCTTAAGGTACAACATGTCTACATGTTAACAGATGCCATTGTTTTATTAATGTCCTTAGTTTATTTAGATTTCAAGCAAATATTCTTTTCAATAATAGCAGTATGTATAAGTGGTAAACTAATAAGCGTAATTTATGAATACAAAAATGATGGTATTGATACTAAAGATGAAAATAAAGAAGCTGAAGTTTTAGAGAAAAATGGTTCTCTTACAGTTTAATGATATATAGAATTTAAATTAAATACTAAAATAGCATATTAATGTTTAAATAAGAATGTAGAATAAACTGTATAATTTAATATTCTATATAGTCATATAGCTGGAAATAAAATTTCCAGCTATATTTTTTATTATTTTCTTAAACTTTAACTTAAATTACTATTTCTTAAAACACTATTTTAAAATATCACTCTTTATATATATAATTATTTTATATTTTTATTAAGAAAATTGAATTGCTAATATACCTAATAAATTATTTAAGATATGTACACTAGAGGAATATACTAAATTATAATTTGATTTCCAATATATTAATCCGAATATTACTCCAGATCCTATGTAAGGTAATACCTGAACTAATTCTGAGGAAGAATGTATATGTATTAATCCAAAAAGAGTTGATGATATTACTAATGTAAGCATTGTTGGAATATACTTTTTAAATTTTCCAATAAGTATATTTCTAAAAATTAATTCTTCATTTAAAGGCCCTATTATTATTGTTATTATATAATAAAAAACTGCTGTTAATCCAGTTATATATTTTTGTGTAGACATTAATGCTTCTTGATTACTACCCTGTTCTTTTATAAAGATATCAAAAACTACGTTTGATATATATATAGCTATAATACCTATTACTAAAAATAATAAAAATTTTAATGGCTTTTCTTTCACTTTTAAGAAACCTTGTATATAGTTATCTTTATACAGATATACTCCACATAAAAATAAAACAATATGTATTAAAAAGAAGCTATACAAAGATGCTTTTGTTAATACTTCACTATTTTTAAATATTATTTCTAGAAATGGAGTTTTAGGATAAATTACTACTAAAAGTACATAAATAAAAATAAAAATAAAATTTTTATATCTTTTCATAAAATCCTCCTTTTAAATTCTATTTTTTATTTTAAGTCTATTTATTATTTCTAATAAACAACTATCTTTAATAATTAATAAAATAAAAAAATAAATTAATGAATTTATAACTATTACTGTTAAAGTGAAAAACGTAATATTTGTTATAAATTTACTTAAAAAGCATGTTATAGGTATAAATAAGAATGAAATAATTAAATATTTTGTCTTATCTAAACTAAAAATATTGAAACTTAATTTTATGATAAATCTTATATAAAAATATTCTAGTGAAATAACAACTATATTAGCAAATAATGTTGTTATAATTGCATTTATTTCATTAAAATGGTTTGTACAAATTAATAATATATTTAAAATTAAATTTACAAAACCACCTATAAATGTTATTTTTACTTGTTCCTTTTCTTTCCCTTTTATATATATAATTTGATTAACTAAAATAGTTTCAATTCCTATAGTAATTATATATATAGCAAAAGCTTTAAGTATTGGAATAGCATATAAATATTTATGTCCACCATAAATAAGTATTATTTCTTTTGCTAAAACAAACATTCCAATAGATGCAGGAAAAAGAATTAAAAAATACAACCTTGAAATTTTATCTAATAAGATTGTATATTTATCATTCCCATCATTTGCTATATAATTTGATAATCTTGGAATAGTTGCATAAATAACTGTAAGTAATAAAGTATTTATTATATTACTTATATTTTGCGCTGTTGTATAATAAGCCACTGAATCCATACCTATATATTTACCAATAAAATATTTATCAAGTTGTGTATATAAAATATTAGCATTAGACAATATAACTACTAAAAACATAGGTTTTATATATTTAAATAATTTTAAATCAGAAAAATCAAAAGGTATTTTTTTTCTTATGTATATATAACTTATAATATTATTTAAAAATATTGATAAAGATAAAAGAATAATATATTCTTTTAAATTATTTGCACTTCTAACAAGTATAAATAAGAAGATTACATAAATAATTCTAATTATGATTGTTTTTATCGTTATAAAATCATAATTTTCTAATCCCTCATTCATCCATTCAGTATAAAAGATATTGGCTAATAAATTAAAAGTTAGTATCATACATACAACATAAATTTCTGTTCCATAATAATTTATTTGAACAAATATTATATATGAAATAGTTGTTAATATATTTGTTATAAAAGTTAGAGTAAATAAATTAGTATAAATTTGTGATAACTTTTTTTTATCATCTCTAACTCTACTTATTTCTCTTAACCCATATTGATAAACTCCAAACCCAGCAAATATAAAAAAATATCCATATATTGTTTGAGAATAATTTATTACTCCAATTAAGTCTGGCCCAAAAATTCTAAGTGTGTATGGTCCTATAATTATTGGTATCACAACATTAAAAGTATTTAATAAAAACTTAAATATTATATTTCTTGATAATGAACTATTCATAAATTCTCCTAATAAATAAGTCTATTTTTATAATAATTTTTTACTCTTTATTTTAATATTATAAAAAATATCATATATACTTCATTAATTCAATAAAGTCAAATTATTTTTAAGGTTATATTAAGAATATTTTATAAGTTGTTCTTAAATATAATAAAAAGAGTAGCTATTAATTCAAAAATTTAACTACTCTTTTCAAATATAAATTTATATTGATTTTTTAATATTTAAATGAATAATTAATATTATTTTATATAAATTTAAACTTTACTCTTAATAAAGTAGGTATATTGTTATTATTTTTTTTATCTTCAGTATTTACTTCTAAATAATATTCTTCTTTATCATCGACTTTTAGTGTTACATCTTCTTCATCTGGATGTAATGAATAAGTTGTGTTGTTATCTGATACTAATCTAAGTAATATCTTTTTACCTTCATATTCTTTTGAAATTTTTAATTCTTGTTTAAAATTAATATTATTTTTATACTTTTCTAGACTATCAAATTTATTCCAATTCTTTCCTTCATCAATGCTATACTCTATTCCAGTTATATAATTTTTATCAATATTTCTAGGGATTATTAAAAGTTTATCTTTATATAAAGATTTTTTATGCTCAATAATACAATCAATACCATGATATAGTTCGTATCCACTTAAATCCATTCCGTTACAAATAGGCTTTTTTGTATTTTTATCATAAATTTCTATATCATTTTCTTTAAATTTATCATATCCTATTTCTTCTTTTGTTCCATTTTTCATTGATATAATTACTTTTAAATTAGATAAGTCTAATTTTTCTTTTATATTTACTTCCATACTTTTATTATTAGGTGTTTTTATTTCTAAATTATTAATAACATTTCCTGTTTTAAAATCGTTAGCTGATTTATCCATAGCATCTTGAACTGATCTTGCTATTCCTTTAGCACTATATGTAGCACCAGATACTACATCAAAAAGATTGATTTTTTTATATTCTTTTAAATATTCCTTTACACATAAATAAATTTTACCACGCTTATCTTCACTTGAATCCTCATTTGAAATATTCTTTAATTTTTCGGCATAGTTTCCTATTAATTCTTTTCCTTTTTCATAATAGTTATCTGATTTTAAAATTTCATCAATTATTCTATCATGAAGTAACAAATCATTAATTGTTTTTTGAGGATTTTCTTTTAAATAAGGTACTATTTCCATAGCTTTATTTCTAAAAAATTCACCATCATCACCATAATCACCAGACTCTCTTGTTGCAACATTTATGCTCCTTATTTTATTATTTACCAATACTACTTCAGACTTAATGGGTTTACCTGTAAATCCATAACCAATACCATTATAACTACCGTCTAAATACTTAATATTTTTATCAATAGGTAATTCAAAATCTACTTTAGGATTATTGTCAGATACATTATTATTTTCTTTTTCTAAATCAGTTGTATCTTCTTCATGTGTATCTTCTGCAAATTTAAAATTAATTCTTAAAGTGCTTGGAATATTAATATTACTAGCTCTATCTTTATCGCTTACTTTTAAATAATACTCCGTACTATCAGCTTTTAATGATTCATGTCTATCATCTGGTTTTAGTAAATATACATCATTATTAATTGAAATTAATCTTAGTAATAAGTTTTTTCCTTCATGCTTCTTAGAAAGTTTTAAATCTTGTGCAAAATTAATATTATCTTTATATTTCTTTATATCACTAAATCTATTCCATGAATTTCCCTCATCTAGGCTATATTCTATCCCAGTTATATAATTTTTATCAATATTTTGTGGAATTATTAGAAGTTCATCTTTGTATAAAGATTTTTTATGTTTTATTACAGCATAAATACCATGATACGCTTGACGTTTACTTAAACTCATCCCATGATATATAGCTTGTCCTGTATTTCTATCAAAAATTTCTATATCATTTTCTTTAAACTTATCATACCCTATTTCTTCTTTTGTTCCATTTTTCATTGATATAATTATTTTTAAATTAGATAAGTCTAATTTTTCTTTTATATTTGCTTCTATACGTTTATTATTAGGTATTTTTATTTCTAAATTATTAATAATATTTCCTGTTTTAAAATCGTTAGCTGATTTATTCATAGCATCCTGCACTGATCTTGCTATTCCTTTAGCACTATATGTAGCTCCAGAGACTACATCAAGAATATTAGTTTTCTTAGTGTCTTTTAAATACTCCTTTACACATGAAGAAATTTTATTAAGTTTTATTTCTTCTCTAGAATTTTTAGGTAATTCATTTAAACTTTCAGCAAAATCTCCTATTAACTCTTTTCCTTTCTCATAATAATTATCTGATTTAAAAATTTTATCTAATATTTCATCATGAAGTAATAAAATATTAATTGTTTCCTTTGGATTATTCTGTAGGAAAGGTACTATTTTTATAGCAGTCTTTCTAAAGAATCCAGAATCATCACCATAATCACCTGATTCTTTTGTTGCAACATTTATATTCTTTATTTTATTATTTTCAAATATTACTTCAGATTTAATAGGTTTATTAGTAAAACCTGCTCCTACTCCTACATACTTTCCATCTAAGTAATTAAGTTCATTATTGTCTAAATTCACTTTATTATTTGATTCTTCTACAGTATCCTTAGATTCTTTTATACTATCTTTAGGCTTATTATTTAAATTTTCATTATTTTTTTCAGATGTATTTTTATTTTCAGAAAGGTTAGTTGTATTAGAAACTATATAATCTTGAGATTTAGCTTTATTTAAGGCTTCATCCACAGCATTTAATATTCCTCTACTCGAATAAGTTGCTCCAGAAACTATATCAACGCCAGTTGTGCCTTGATTTTTTAATATTTTAAATATTAATCTCCTAGCATTATTGAAAAACTCATCATCATCATTGTGATTAATTATTTCAATATTTACTAATGTACTATTTTTTATTATAGTTTTTACTTTTACATTTCCTTTAAATCCTTCTGCCTCCCCTGTATATTCTCCATCTTTAAACTTATGTCCCTCTAAGAAGTTATTACTATTCTTATTTTGATTCATCCCTATACTAACTTTATTTAATGCATCTTTAATAATATGTTTTATATTAATTGGTGTAGTATTATTCTTTTCAGGTATATTGTTGCTTTTAGAAACTTTAATCGTATCAAATATACCATAATTCTCCTTACCCACTTTATTTAAAGCTGAATTAACGGCATTTAATATTCCTCTGCTTGAATAAGTTGCTCCAGAAATCGTATCTACTCCAACAGTCCCTTGATTTTTCAATATCTTAATGATTACACCTTTTGCTTTATTGAAAAACTCATCATCATCATTATGACTAATTATTTTAACATCAGATAGCTTACCAGCATTTATTATAACTTTTACTTTCACATTTCCTTTAAATCCTATTGCTTCCCCTATGTATTCTCCATCTTTAAGCTTATATTCTTTTAAGTCTATCCTCTTAATATTTTCAGTAATATTATTAGCTTTTAAACCACTAGTTTTGCTACTATTCTTAGATGAGCTAGTTTCTTTATTATTTGCATCTATATTAAAGCCTGCTTTAGATAAAGCATCTTTAACAGCATTTTTTATTCCATTAGAAGTTAAAGTTGCTCCTGAAATAGCATCTACATTAATAGAATTCTCTTTTATAATACTATCAATAATTTGCTTGCCATTTTCATAGTAGTTGGGTGTTTCTGAATGAGAAACTACTTCAATATTTTTAATTTTACCATTCTCTATAGTAACCTTTACCTTAATATCTCCACCATATCCTTTTGAAGTTCCTAAATATGTTCCATCTTTTATCCCATTTAAATTTATATTATCCAATTCTTTTTTACTATCAATATCATCTTTATTTTTGTCATTATTTTCTGTAAGTTTTAAACTTTTTTCTGGAACTTCCACATTCTTTTTATTGAGTATATTGTAAGGATCCATTATTGCAAAAGTAGTTGCACCAATTGCACTTGTAATAAGAATCCCACCAGCAATTATTTTTGATTTTTTTTTCATAAATACTCCTCCTATTTAGCATTTTTCAATGCATTTTCCACAGCTGAAATTATCCCCTTCGAACTAAAAGTAGCACCACTTATTGAATCAACATTTAGACTTTGTTTTTCAATTATTGTGGGTATCAAATTTTTAGCTTCATTTAAATAGCTTTCATCATCTCCAGAGCTTAGAACATCTACCCTTTTAATTTTTCCATTCTGCACTTCAACCAATACATTAGTTTTCCCATTAAATCCTTCTCCTTCCCCCTTAAAAATTCCATCTTTAAAATTAACTGAATTAACAGTAATACTAGACTTTTCATTTTTACTTTCTTTTACATTAAATTCGTTTTTGGAACACGCAGAAAGTACTGATACTAAAACGATAGTACCTATAAAAAAAATAATTTTTTTATTCATTAAAACACTCCTTCAAAATTTTTAGTAAATCTTATATTTCCATTCTTATTTATAAAAATACCTTCTACCCCATCTATAGAATTTATAAGATTCATACCCTCTTTTTCACCAAATGATAATGCTATTGTACTTAATGCATCACCATCCATTGAATCATCAGATATTATAGTTACTTGAACCAAATCATTTTCAAAGGGTTTCCCATTTTTAGGATTTATTATGTGATGATATACCTTGTTATCTTTTTTAAAAAATCTCTCATATATTCCTGAAGAAACAACTGATTTATCACATATTTCTAAAACACCTAATACTTCTCCTCTTTCTGAGAAAGGCTTTTGAATGCCAACTTTAAAACTTTCTCCATTCTCTTTTTTTCCTATGCATAACACATTGCCGCCTAAATTTATTATTCCACTATTTACACCTTCTGAAATTAAATACTCTTTTATTTTATTTGCTATATATCCTTTAGCAATACCTCCTAAATCTATTGACATTCCCTTTTTTCTAAGCTTAATATTATTTCTATCAATCAATATATTTTTATAATTTACCAATTTTAAACATTCATCAATATCTTTTTGACTAGGAATACTTTTTTTTTCACTTTTAAAATTCCAAAGTTTTAAAAGTGGTTGAATGCTAATATCAAAATTTCCATTAGAAAGTTCACTATAATACAAACTTCTATTTATTATGCTTAGTGTTTCATTATTAACATTAAAACCTTTTTCAACATTATTATTTATATTGTAAATATCACTACCCTTTTTAGTTTTACTAAGAAGTTCTTCATAATATTTACATAAGTCAAAAGATTTATGTAATATATTTTTACCTTTATTCAAGCAACAAGATATTCTAATTTCTACGATTGTATCAAAATAAAATCCCTGCATAAAAAAATTATTATTTAAAATCGATTCTTTTTCCATTTAAAACCTCCATTAAATAAATATTGAAATTGATATTGAATATCAATTTCAATAACAATATTACTATCAAAATTTATATTTGTCAAATAATTAATAAATTAACTATTATTCCATTTTCCAAAATCTAAGAAGAAATAAATTTGCGGTGCAATAATACTATACTCAAATATTTTAAAGAATGAAAAAATAGGTGAATGCGAATTAATAGCATTTTATATGTATGGAACATTATTAAACAGTGATAAAAAAATTTCTAAAAAAAGTGTACTACCTATAAAAAAAGCTATAAATCAATGAAAAACAGTAATATTAATTACTAGAAGATGTACTGCAGAGCTAAATGAATATTTTGAAGTTTTAGATGACATACAATATCTTAATTGTGTATCTGGTGCACTTGTTTATGATAGAAAAAGAGAAAAAATATATACTAAGACTTTAGATGTAAAAACAATACAAAAATTGATAGATATTGCTTCTTATGAAGATGATATGGTTCACTTATTAACATGAGAGTCTATTATTCAAAAGTATAATCTTGATAAAAGGGATGCTTACCATATGAGTGTTTATCAAGACATGTATAAAAAAGTAACAATTAAATAGGATGATTTGTGTAAACAATACAATGAGAATGCTTTCCCAATAGAAAAACTTAATATTTATCATACATCACCTGATTCAAGAAATAATACTAAGCAAATAATATTAGAAAGTGGTTTAGAAGTAGAAATGGCTAATTCAGAAAAAAACTCTTTAGAAATTTCAGCAAAAGGAATTGATAAGGGAATAGGTTTAGAACAACTATGTGAATTTCTTGATATTCCATTATCAAAAACAATTGTAGTTGGAGATGCTGATAATGACAAAGGAGCTATGAAAAAAGCTGGATTATCTATTGCTATGGCAAATACCAATGATGATATTAAAAACTTAGCGGATGTTATTGTTTCAGACATGACAATGATGGATGCGTAGAAGCAATTGAAAAATATTTATTAAAATAGATATTCAATCAAAATTTTATAAACTATTTAAAATGTAGAATAATTTGTATAAGTTAATATTCTATATAAGTTATATAACTGGAAATTTTATTTCCAGTTATATTTTTATAATTTTCTTTATTTACATACTAATACCGAATAAATTTTCTCAATTACCTATCAAATCCTTCAAGTGAATTTGTTGTATAAATCATTTAGAATTTTATTATTTTAAAAACCATGTATTATTTTAACTTTTTTCTCATCATTATTAATTCCTTTGGAATTTCATACCCTCTCTTATTATAAAAAACTTCAGCTGTGCTTCCTTTCATAGTCCAAAAGTGAATTAATCCTACTTCCTTTTCCATAAGTATATTTTCTAAAGCGTTTAAAAGTTTTTTTCCTGTTCCTTTCCCCTGTGAACTTGAATCCACAAAAAATTCCTTAACACAAAAATGCTCTCCATCATACCATTGTTCTAAATTTCCTAAAATAACGCCTTCTATTTTTTCATCATTTCTTAAAACAGCTCCCCTAAAGCCTGGAGTTAAAACTACATCATTAAGTCTTTTTTTTGCACTTTCAAAATTCCAAGGTTCATTCCACGGTTCCTTACTAAATGTTTTAACAAAAAGCTCAGCACATTCATTTAAATCTTCTTTTTTAAACTCATATACATTACTCATAATTCTTATTCTCCTATTATTTTAAAATTCAACTAGAATTAAATTAGGAGATGAGTTTCTTCATCCCCTAATTTAATTATTATTCTATAATTTATATATAATATTAAAGATTATATTTTTCTAATATTTCTTTTTTAAACTCTCCATTTTCATAGAAAAGCTCTCCATCTGCATATATTCTTCCACCATTTCTCATGTCACAAAGCATGTCCCAATGAAGTGATGATTTATTTTTACCACCAGCCTCTGGCATAGAATCTCCTATAGCCATATGAACTGTTCCTCCTATTTTCTCATCAAATAGCATATTTCTAGTAAACTTCTTAATTCCATAGTTTGTACCTATAGCTACTTCTCCAAAGTGGCTTGCTCCTTCATCAGTTTCTAATAAAGCCTTTAATAAATCTTCTCCTTTTTTAGCTTTATATGAAACAACTTTACCATCTTTAACTTCAAGCTCTATCCCTTCTATTTCCTTTCCTGCATAAATACCTGGGAATGAAAAAGTAATGTGTCCATTTATCTTATTTTCAACTGGTGATGTAAATATTTCGCCATCTGGGAAGTTTACTCTACCATCACAATTTATCCACTTTCTTCCTTCTACTGAAACCTTAATATCAGTTCCTTCTGCTAAAATATGAAGTTCTTTTTTAGTATCTAAATATCTAACCCATCTTTCCTGCTCTGCGCTTACTCTATTCCATTCTTCCACAGGATCTTCATGGTCTAAAAGCCCTGCTCCATAAACAAAATCTTCATATTCACTAAAACTCATTGAAGCTTCCTGCGCATCTGCATATGTAGGAAATTGAGTTCCACACCATCTTAAAGAGCCATCTCCCATTCTTCCTGAATAGAATTTTCTCCATCCCTTTTCTCCAGCTCTGCTATCTTTTATTTTTTCTGAATCTATATTGCTAAAAGCTCTAGTATTCCTAGCTCCCCATGCACTTAACCAAACATCTGCCTTTTCAAGCATAGTTTCCATTATTAAGTTACCTGATAATAGCTGCTCTTTTGTAGAAAATTTAAGTCTTGCCTCTTTAGCTTCTTCTGATTCTAAAATATACTCAACATGAGCTCCTGCTTTAGTAGCTTCCTTTACTACTTCAGTAAGCCAAGGATTTGCAACCTCATTACAAGATACAAAAACAAAATCCCCTTCCTTAACTCCTGTTGAATAATTTACAAGCAGTTTAGCTAACTTATTTAATCTTTGATCTGCCATATATATTCCTCCTAAACATACAAGTTTATGTATTTTAATTTCTAAATTCTATTTTTATTTATTATTTTTATTAAGAACAATAAATTTTTAAAACTAGTTTTCTGATCTCATCCTAATCTTTTTCTTTCTTTAATATTTAAATTTAAAAAATAAAAATTATAAGTAATAATAATTAAAGGTGTTAAAAGTCCTATAATATTAGAGTAATTTCTATCATATATTTTCTTTAAAATTAATATTGCCATTATTACAGAAAGAATAATATTTAATACAAATAATACTTTTGTTTTCTTTTTAGATAAAATCTTTCCTTTAGCCAGACCTTTTTCTCTCTCCATAAAACTTCCTCCAGTTATGTCTATCTCATAAGTTTTATCTATTAATTTTATTATACTCCTCTAAAAGTTTGAAAACTATATAAATACAAAAGAAGATGGAATAATTATTCCATCTTCTTTTTATGAAACTATATAATAAATTTCTTAAATTAATATTAACTCTATTCTTTTTTAATCAAACCTCTAATTTTTGTTATTATATATCCTAGAATACCCATAATAATTAAGTAGCTTGGAAATATAATATTTAAAAGATCTAAACACCTATATCCAGTTAATGACCATATTAAACCATGAAAAGGTAATGTTGTTAACAAAGATAGCGATGTTAAATATATAAAAACCGGTGTATCTGGTGTACTCCATAAAGAATTCCAAATAGACTCTCTATTTATTGTTAAAGGTATAAATAGTAGAAAAATAATTCCCAAGAAAATTAAAAATGTTTTAAATTTCATCTTAAATATCCATACTAATAACAATAATACTAAACTAAAAGCCAATGTACCTACCCATTCTACTCTTAATGACTCCCTTGTTGTAATTAATTCATCCTTAACAACCAAATTTAATACAATCATATATACTATAGTTGAGATAAAATAAGCAAGTGTTATTTTTCCCACCTCATTAAAGTTCTTCATAAAAATTCTCCTTAAGATATAATATGTCTATGAAAATTTTCTTCATCCTAAAAGTATTAATCAATAATTTAATATAACCCTATATAGATATACCAAGATTTCAGTTAATCATATCATATTTTAAATTATATTTCTCTTGTTTCATTCTTTAGGAATTCTTTTTCCTCTTCATCTAAATATGGTGATAATAAATCATAAACCTTTTTATGATAATTATTTAGCCAAGCCTTTTCCTCTTCATTTAATAACCTTATATCTAATCCTGCTAAGTCTATTGGACAAAGTGAAATAGTTTCAAACTTATAAAATTCTCCAAACTCTTCTGAAGAAGTATCTTTAATAACTACCATTGTATTCTCTGTTCTTATTCCATGTTTTCCTTCTCTATAAACTCCAGGTTCATTAGTTATTATCATTCCTGGTTCTAAAGCTACCTTATTTGGTACTGGACTTATGCTTTGTGGTCCTTCATGGACATTTAAGAAAAATCCAACTCCATGTCCTGTTCCACATTTATAATCAATTCCTTCATTCCATAATGGTTCTCTAGCTTTTATATCAAGGGCTGATCCAGTTGTTCCCTTTAAGAATTTAGCTCTCATAAGGCCTATATGCCCTTTTAAAACTAGAGTATAATCTTTTCTCTCTTCCTCAGTTAATTCTCCTAAAACAAAGGTTCTTGTTATATCTGTAGTTCCATCTAAGTATTGTCCACCTGAATCTATTAATAAAAATCCTATTGGTTCTAGAGTGTAATCACTCTCTGGAGTTGCTGAATAATGCATCATAGCGCCATGTTCTTTATGCCCTGCTATAGTTTCAAAACTAATTCCTTTAAATAACTCACCTAAACTTCTAAGCTCTTCTAATTTATCTGAAGCTGACATTTCACTTATTTCTATCTTCCCAATGTTATCCTTAAGCCATTTCATAAATTTAACCATGGCTACTCCATCTCTAACTTGACACTTTCTTAAGTTATCTAATTCAACTTCATTCTTAATAGCCTTAAACTTAGTTGTTATGTTTCCAAATTCCACAATATTATTTTTATCCTTAATGCACTCGTATAAATAAGCACTTGTCTTGTTTGGATCAATTAAAATCTTCCCTTCTAAATTGCTAATAGCATTTCCTATTTCATCATATGATTTTAAAGTTACCCCTTCATTTAAAAGTTCTTTCTCCATTTTAGCAGTGAACTTTGACTTATCTAAATAAAGATATGCTTCATTTTCTTTAACTAAGGCATAGCTCAAAACTACAGGATTACATTTAATATCATTTCCTCTAATATTATAAAGCCAAGCTATATCATCTAATGAAGCTATAATATAATTATTAGCGCCTAGCTTTTTCATTTCCTCTCTAACTTCTCTTAATTTTTCTTTAGCACTTTTTCCACAATACTTAACTTCATGTAAAAATGCCTTTTCCTCAGGAAGAGCTGGTCTCTCTTTCCAAACTTCATCTAAAAGGTCCTCATCTATTTTTATATTAACCTTATTTTCTTTCTCTAACTTTTTAAAATCTTTATACTCTCCTACTGAAAATACCTTACCATCAAAAGCAATAGTTTCTCCTGCCTTTGCATTTTCTTTAAGCCATTCTAATAAATTTGGCCATCCTGGAATTCTCATTTTAAACATTTCAATTCCAGAACCTTTTAACTCCTCTAATGCTTGTATAAAATATCTACCATCAGTCCACAAAATCCCCTTTTCTAATCCAACAAGTAAAGTTCCTGCTGATCCTGTAAAACCTGACATATATGCTCTTCCCCTGTAATACTCACATACATATTCACTTTGGTGAGCATCCCCACTAGGAATTATATAATAATCAATTCCTTTATCTTTCATGATTTTTCTTAATCTTTCTAATCTTTCAGTCACTTTCATAACTATAGCCCCCTCTTTTAAATCTAAATTGCTAATTTGATTTAACTTTTCAAACCTCAATTTAATTTTCTGCTTTCAATAATAGTAACATAAAAATATTCTCCTAAAAATACCAATTAATAAAAATTAATTAAGTTTATAAGTATAACTTATTAATACTATTAATAATACATCTTAAAAAATTACATATTTCCTTATAAAATTACAATATAAAACATATATATTGGCTACATTATGAAAAAATTGTAAATATACCTTTAAAAAAGGAAGTATCCTATTTAAATCAATTGTTTTTTTATTATAATGTAATCATATTACATTTATTTTAATGTTTATAAAAAATAGATAAGAGTGATCCTTTATGAGAAAATTTTTAAAATCTGCTATAGAATATTTAGCAAAAGATCTTGACTTGGATAAAGAATTATTAGAGCAAATTCAATATGTTGTAATTGTATTGACCTTTGAATTTATTAAATGTATTTCTGTAATTTTAATTGCTGGAATCTTTGGATATTTTAAAGAAAGCTTAATAGTAATTCTTAGTATGTGCTTTATAAAGCCATTTATTGGTGGATATCATGAAGATAGCCAATTAAAATGTTTTATTGCAACATTAATTATTACAACAAGTATAATCATGCTTGTTACTTTTAACAATCTAAATCTATTTAGCATTGTTATTTTAAATTTGTTTAGTATTTTTAGTATTTATAATAAAGCTCCAGTAATAGATAGTAGATTCCCATTGACTAAAGAACATTTAATTAAAAAAAATAAAATATTAAGTGTTACAAACTCAAGTATTCTTTTTTTAATAACCTTAATATTTTTCAAAATTCCATGGGTTTCTCAAACAATAACTTGGACTTTATTGATACAAACATTACTATTATTTAATAAGTATAAAAGGGAGGATTCTTAAAATGAAAAAAACAATATTATCAATGTTAGCATTATTAACTACATTAACTATCAACGCTTCAACTACTTCTTTTGCTACTATAGGATTAGAAGAGATGCCTGAATCTATGAAAAAATCTAGATAAAAATGCATACATCAATATTTTTAGCTGATACGATAAACACTTTTTTACAATGTGTATTGTTTATAAATACAATAAACTTATGTAGTAAAGAAGATTGCAAAAAACCAAAGTCGAAGATGTTATTTTATATATTTCTTTTGTGGACAATGATATCTTTAACAACTTTTTTTATGGGAAATTCCAGTGTTGCAACACTAATTCTTCACTTAGTAATGTTAATCATTGGAGGACTAATATATAAAAAAGATTTTTTAGCTGCAGCTATTGGATTTAGCTTGGTTTATTCATTTATTGCTATAACTTTAATAATTTCATCTTTTGTATATAATGTCTTATCCCAAAGTATATCATTAATAAATGAAAGTAATATATTTTTCATAACTATAATGTATTTTCCTCAGTATATAATTTCCTTTTTAGCTATATATAAGAAGAAAACTATATACTCTATTTACAAAACTATAAAGTCTAGAAATAGCTCAATTATATACTTGTTACTTCTTACAATAGTACTAGACTTTATAGTTTCATTTAATGCTATTATTAACGCAAAGGATAATCCTATATTTACAGAAATAATATTAATATTATTGTTTATATTCATAATATTTATAATAATATATTTTTCTAACATAGAGAAAAAATCAAAAGAAATTGAGCTACTAAATTCAAATTTAGAAAAAAATATTAGCTCCTTAAGAAAATTAAAACATGATTATGGTTCTCAAATATCATATTTATATGGATTACATCTTATGGGAAACTATGAGAAATTAGGAGAATTATTAAAAAACATAATTGATGGCAATGATAATATTATTAATAATATTGTTATGTCTCATGATACTTCAATTATATCAATGATAGTAAATACTATTAATTTAAAAGATATTACTGTGTTGATAGATGAAAATGCTGATTTATTAGAGACTAATGTAAACGAATTAGATTTTCAACGCATAGTTTCTAATATATTAAGAAATTCTGTTGAAGTTTTAAATGGTTGTGGTTCAATAAAAATTAGTACTTATTATAGCTTTAGTTATTTTGTTTTAAAAATTCAAAATAATGGTCCTAAAATTCCAGATAAAATATTAAATAAAATATTTGATACTGGATTTACAACAAAGGAAAATAAAGAAAGTAATAATGGATTTGGACTAGCTATAGTAAAAGAGTTAGTAGAATCATATAATGGAAAAATTCAAGTAAGTAGTACTGATGAATTCACTGAATTTACAATATACTTACCTACAATAAAGTGAGAAAAGAAACAGAGTTCTATATTCTGTTTCTTTTCTCACTTATTTTATAATATACCTAAAAATTATATTAAGTTTTTTATTACTTTAATACCTTCTATGGTTTCATTTTTAATTCCACCTGGAAACTTTTCTTCAGTTTCAAATTCAAAACCAGCCCATCTGTATAACCTAATTGCTTTATAACTCCAAGTCTGAGTTGGTATATACATATCACAATCCCCTTCAATAGATACCATCAATTTAACTCCTTTAGAGATAAGAGCTTTTCCTAATCCTTTCCCTTGATATTCTGGCTTAACAGCAACCCACTCCATAAATGGATATCTTCTTTCCCCTGTATATCTCCACCAAGCTGTAAATGTAGCAATTTTTTCTCCATTATTATTTTCTATAAATATAGTTCTTCTTTCTAACTCATCTATATAAGGTAAATATTTGTTTTTAAAATATTCTTCTCCATCTTTAGTATTTTCAAATTCCAGTACAGATTTTTCTATTTCTGCCCAAGCTTTTTCATCACCTTTTTTAAACTTAACAAATTTAAACCCCTCTGGTAAAGTTTCATTTTTTAATTCTTTTCCCTTTTCTCTCTTTAAAATTATTTTAAAAAATTCTATACTTTTATCTAACATTCTATCCCTCCAAATAAACCATATAACCTATTGAAACTTAATTTCTAGACTTATAGATACTCATTAATAAGACTATAAATAATCGCTTATACCTTTCTATATTTAATTTTATCATTAAACTTATAATAATTTTAATATTACACTACTTTTTTTCATTCTTTATATCTAGATATTAATTGATCCAAAGAAAATAATAATTTAATTAAGTAAATACCTCTTCAACTTAGTATTTGTATATCTACAGAAATCCATATTAATTTGTAGATATTAATTATGATATTATTGAACTCACTTATAAAAAATTATGACAGATTCTTAATATTGAAACCACTCCATATAAAAATTACAATTATGGTGGTTCTTCACTTTATGCTACAATATCTTATAATAGTATATGTAGTTAAGTTTTTTAATAAAAAATATGGTGATTTATATGTAATACTTTATATGAGCATAATAATTTAGCTACAACTTCTTAATTTAATGATTTAAGTATTAAATCAAAATCACAAAAGCTGTAATTAATTTGAGGTGTTTTAAAATGGATATATGTGTTAGACCTGTATGGGCTGAAATAGATTTAGATATAATAGCAAATAATATGAAAGAAATAAAAAACCTAGTTGGTGAAAAGGAAATAATAGCCGTTGTTAAGGCTAATGCTTATGGTCATGGAGCTTTAGACATAGCTTCCACTCTTTTAGAAAATGGTGCTTCTAGATTGGCAGTAGCTATAATCACAGAGGCTGATGAACTTAGGGATGCTGGAATAACTGCACCTATTATGATTTTAGGCTATACTCCTATAAATTTTGCTGAAAATTTAATCAATAATGAAATTGAACAAACAGTTTATGATGTGGAATATGCTAAGGAATTATCTGACTTTGCCTTAAAGCTTGGCAAAAAAGCTAAAATACACATTGCAATAGATACAGGAATGGGTAGAATAGGTTTCCTTCCAAATGAAGAGGGATTAAATAAAGTTTTAGAAATATGCTCTTTACCTGGAGTTGAGGTAGTAGGCTTATTTACTCACTTCTCAACATCAGATGAAAAAGATAAAACTTATACTTATGAACAATTTTCAAAATTAACTGCTTTTAATAAAGCTTTAGAAGACAATGGAATACACATTCCTTTAAAACATGCTTCTAATAGTGGGGCTATTATGGATTTACCAGAAACTTATTTAGACGGAGTTAGATGTGGAATTATTTCTTATGGATACTATCCATCTGAAGAAGTAAAAAAAGAAAACTTAAAACTTAAACCAGCACTTACATTAAAAACTAATGTAGCCTTTGTTAAAGAGTTAGATGAAGATATGTATGTAAGCTACGGAAGAACTTATAAAACTGAAAAGAAAAGTAAAATTGCCACTCTTCCAATAGGATATGCTGATGGCTATTCAAGACTTCTTAGTGGAAAAGCCAAAGTTATAATAAAGGGTCAATTTGCTAATGTTATAGGAAGAGTTTGTATGGATCAATGTATGGTTGATGTAACTCATATAGAAGATGTTAAAATTGGTGATGAAGTAATTCTTTTAGGTGAAGAAAATGGATTAAAATTTGATGCTAATGATATGGCTGAAATTATGGGAACAATAAACTACGAAATACTTTGTATGATCAGCCACAGAGTTCCTAGAATATATAAAAAAAATAATGAAATAGTTAAGGTAAGAAACTATATTTAATAAAAATAGGAGTGTATTAAAATTTATTTTAATACACTCTCTTAATTTAGTCATTAAAATTTAAATAAACCCTAACCTAATTTAATCGTAATTATTTCTAGCACTAATTTTTATTTTGTTTTTTCCTTATCATTAAACACTATTATGAGTCCTAAAATAGCAAACATCACACTAGTGGATGTAACAAAATCATCTGCAGACATCCATGGCATAAATGAAGTTAAAAAAACATATATTTCTGAAAAAATTAATCCTAAAATTGGACTTAATAAAATTATAATATATCCCATAAATCCTCTCCTATAATTAAACCGATTTTTCTAAAAATCTATTATTAAACAAATTTTTTCTTTTTATTATATCTTTAAAATAATTAATTTCTGTTTAAATAAACCTCCCCTATTATATATATGCTCCCTTACAAAATAAAATTCTAATAAAAAACAAAAGAAGCTGTATAAATATAGTTAAATAAATTAAACTTAATTGTACTTAGCTTTTTAATACAGCTTCTTTTCATATAAAAAAATATAATTATTTAATTTTTATTTTATCTTTCAGTTCTTAAAGTTATGGCTTCTTTTGAAGAAAGCTCTCCATTATTATATTTTGCTGCAATTTTAATTATTGTGGTCCCATATATGGGTTATTTCTAGTTTTATCTTTTCCAAGTTTTCTTGATTCCTTAGAGTATCCTATTTCATTAGCAGTTTCATTTTTCATTTTCTCTACTTCTTTTTTAGTTTTTTGACTAGTCTTTTTATTATCTTTGCTGTTTTTATTATTTTTATGAGACAAAGTTAAACACTCCTTTCAAATTAAGTTCTTAATTAGTATTTAACTTTATCAGCTCTTATATCCTTAAAACAACTTTCCAAAACTGTTGACTATTTCCTAAAAATCACTAACACTTTACTTCCTCAAATTCATAATCCTTAGTTACATCATTTACCCATTTTCCACTAATTACCCTATATACACTGGTAAGAGATTTTAATATTTCATCACATTTTATAACTAAGAATACTAATGCAACTGGAAGTTCTAAAACAAATGCTACAAAAAATCCACCTGGAATAGCAACAAGCCACATAAAAATAAGATCATTTATCAAGACAAACTTAGCATCTCCACCACCTCTAAGTACACCCATCATAAAATTACTTGCAAGAGATTGAAATACTATTATTCCTGAAGTTACAGTCATTATTTCCATAGCTATTAATTTTGTTGAATAAGATACATTATAGAAATTAACAACAAATGGCTTTATAAGTAAAATCATAAGTCCTGATATACAACCCATGACAACACTGAAAATCCCTATACTATAGGCATATTCCTTTGCTTTTTCTTTTTTACCTTCTCCTATGGTATTTCCTATAATTACTGCTGTTGCATTAGACATACCAAATATAAAAACTGTTACAAATTGATGAGCAACTCCATTTATACTATTAGCAGCCACAACCTCTGTTCCCATTCTACCGACTATTACAGATATCATAGAAGCTCCAATTGCCCAAAGTAATTCATTACATAAAACAGGAGTACATAGTCCAACATAGTCTTTTAAAATCTCTTTATCAAGTTTTAATAAATGTTCTATCTTAAGTCCAATCTTTCTTTCATATATAAACATAAATACTAAAACTATTAAGAACTCAGTTATTCTAGCACAGACAGTAGCTATGGCAGCTCCTCTTATTCCAAGTTCAGGAGCACCTAAATTTCCAAATATAAAAATCCAGTTTAATATTGAATTTACCACTAAAGAAGCAGTATAAACTATAATTGATATACTAACAGTTTTTACTGAACGAAGCATCATTATTGTACAGTTTGTTATGGAATAGAACAAATATCCTATGCACACAATTCTTAAATAACTTGCTCCAAAATCTATAACAGCCTTATCAGTTGTGAAAATTCCCATAAAGTATTTTGGTAAAAATAATGCTATAAATATGAAAATACCAGTTATTAACAAACACACCCTATACATTATGGCCAAAATCTTATGAATTGTTTTAACATTTCCCTTTCCCCAATACTGAGAAATCATAATATTAGATCCCCCAGCTAGTCCAAACATTAAAATTGTAAGTACAAAAAATAAATTATTAGCTATAGAAACTGCTGATAGTTGAATTTCCCCCAAAGCTCCAACCATCAAAGTATCTACCATACTTACCATAAAGGTTATTAAATTTTGTACTGCTATTGGCAAAGCAATACTAAAAAGTAACCTATAAAATCTTTTGTCTCTAGTTATAATCATAATTAGCCCCCTTACTGAAAATATATTCTTATAAAAGTCAATGTACATTATAGCATTCTGTACTAACTTATAATACGTGTTTAAATTTAACAATATATGAATATTAAAGCAATTTTATTAATATTTTTATTTTTAAATTAATTCTTAATTAAATAAAAGCCCTAAGTTTTAAACTTAGAGCTTTAAAATCTAAACTAAATTATCATTTGCATAATAATAATTTCCATTTATAACTTCCATATCTTTCAATTTTTCAGAATCAATATAAGTTCCTGGTATATAAGTATATTCTATTAGTTTGTTTTTCCCTAGCTTGTCAGAATATTTAGTAAAAGCTAGCATGTACACATCATTTATTTCTGAGGTGTATGTTTTTTCTGGTGCGTAAGCATTCATCTCCTTAAAAAAATCACTTACATCTTGGTATGGAGCTATTAAATAAACTTCATCCCATTCAAAAGCTATATTTTTATTTAAAGAAATTAAGTCTAGCTTTTTGTCCTCTTCACCTTCTATAATACTTATAACTTCTTTGTTTAATGACTTATTTTCTCCAACATAGTCATTATGGTACAACCCTAGATATACTATAGATATTAAAAATATTATTACTAAAGTTGTAATAGAGATAGCAACCTTTTTCTTCATACAGACCACCTCTCAAAAATAAAATTTCCTTTTAAAAAAAGTAAGATATATTTTACTATATCTTACTTTAATTTTACCACATATTACATAATCATTATATACTTCAACATAATTTAATATTATAACTACTCTTATACTTAAATTAATCATAATATTTTCAAAATAAAAACTTATAAGTCACTATTATTTTTACATGTACTTTAAATACAACATATACCTTAAATGTATTTTACCTTATTATTTTCTTGCTTTTTGTATTTTCACTTTTTTACCCTTTATAGTAACTTCCTTAAAGCTTTTTAAAACTTTATCACCCTTTCCATTTAATATATCAACATAAGAGAAACCATCTTGAACATCTATTATTCCAATATCTTCCCCTGTTAAACCTGGTAAGTTACTAAAACATCCAACAATGTCAAAGGCTCTTATTTTCTTTTTCTTTCCGCCATTAACATGTATTTTAACTATATCACCATGGACTTCTTTCTTAGGTTTTTCACTCTCTTTTAATTGAACCTTTTGACTTTCCTTAAATATTTTTCTTCCAGCTTTAACTTTTTCATCAGAAGGAAGACTTGCTTTTCTTATTTCATAGCCAATATACTCTTCAACATTCTCTAAATATTTCTTCTCATAATTATTTACAAAGGTAATAGCCTTTCCTTCTCTTCCTGCTCTACCAGTTCTTCCTATTCTATGAACATAGCTTTCTGTTTCCATTGGAACCTCATAGTTTATAACAAGTTCTATACTATCTACATGAATTCCTCTAGCAGCTATATCAGTACAAACTAATACTTTAAAGTGCTTATCTCTAAAGTTTTCCATGACCTCAATACGCTTCTTTTGCTCCATATCTCCATGAAGTTCATTACAAGTTATCCCCTCATCCTTAAGCATTTTATAAACAGACTTAACCTTATTTCTTGTATTACAAAATACTATAGCACTCTCTGGATAATAAGCATAAAGGCATTTCCATAAAGCTTTCCCCTTATTTTTCTCCTCTATTTCAATTGCACTTTCTTCTATTCTATCTCTATTAAATATTTTTGATTTAACCTCTAAAAGCATAGGATTTCTCATATACTCTTCACATATTTCCTCTATTTCCTTAGAAAATGTAGCAGAAAATAATGCAGTGGTTTTGTTTAATCTTAATTCTCCTAATATGTCCTTTATTTGATCAATAAATCCCATTGAAAGCATTTTATCAGCTTCATCTATGACTACATATTTAACTTCACTTAAGTCTAAAGTTCCTCTTTCCATATGATCAAATACTCTTCCTGGAGTTCCTACTACTATATGTACTCTTTGTTTAAGCTCTCTAATTTGCTCATTAAAAGGTTGTTTCCCAAATATAGCCGCACATCTAACCTTTTTTATTCTTCCTATATTAGAAAGTTCATCTTTAACTTGAATTGCTAACTCTCTAGTTGGTGTTAAAACTAGACACTGAACCTTTTTTTCTTCAATATTTATCTTTTCACAAACAGGTATTCCAAAACTTGCAGTTTTACCACTACCAGTTTGAGATTTAACTATTATATCTTCACCCTTTAATAACTTTGGAATAGAAGCTTCCTGAACCTCTGATGGATTTTTATATCCTAAATTATTAAGTGCTTTAATAATATCCTCACTTAAATTTAATTCATTAAATTTCATATATTATGTTTATCTCCTTTTTTAAAACTTTATTAGTCTTCTTATAGTTATACCATATATTCATTTTTTCTACTAATTTTAATTTTTAAAATCCTAATAAAATAAGATAATATTGCATTTTCCCATAAATCATAAAGAGGGAAACAGTTAAAATTCTTAAGATTAAAGAAAATAATATAATAATATTTTTTCTCCTTTATTAACTTATATATTTTAAAATATCTTATTATAAAGAATTTTCTTTATAATAAAAAAGTGAACACAAACAATATATTTTTTATTGCTTATGTTCACTTTAAACTATCTATCTTTAAGCAAGTATTAAATTTTATTTTCACTCTATGGGTCTATATCAGTTTATAATTTTTATAAAAAGTTATTTTGATACACGACCATAAACTTTATTTTAAAAGTCTAACTACATTTTCAGTTGTTAATTCTAAATTTCTACTTCCTTCTTTTAAAGCTTCATCTAAAGTTGAAACTCCAGTCATTATACTAAATATACTCTTTATACCTATTTCATAAAGGCCTTCTATTCCCTCTCCAACTTTTCCTGAAAAAGCAATTGTAGAAACTCCATTCTCCTTAGCTACAGTAGCAACTCCCATTGGTGTTTTTCCGTATATAGTTTGATCATCTATACTTCCTTCACCAGTGAATACAAAGTCTGCTCCCTTTACCTTTTCAGCTAACTCTGTATGTTTTATTACAAGCTCTATACCTCTTTTTAATTCTCCACCTAATAGTAATAAAGCGGCACCTAATCCTCCAGCAGCACCAGAACCTTCTATGTGTGAAACTTCTTTTCCTAGGTCTTTTTTTATTACTGAAGCGTAATGAGCTAAATTATTATCTAATTCTTTAACAATCTCTTTAGTTGCTCCCTTTTGAGGACCAAATACTGCTGAGGCTCCTTTTTCTCCTACTAATGGATTAGTTACATCACAAGCTACTTCTATTGATACTTCCTTTAATCTTTCATCTAAAGAACTTAAATCAATACTTTCTATATCCTTTAATGCTCCTCCACCAAAGGCTATTTGATTTCCATCCTTGTCTAAAAGTTTTCCACCTAAAGCTTGAAGCATTCCACATCCTCCATCATTAGTGGCACTTCCACCTATTCCTATAACTAAATGTTTTATTCCTTGATCTAATGCAGCCTTTATAAGCTCTCCAGTTCCAAAAGTTGTTGTTATTAAAGGATTTCTTTCTTCTCTCTTAACAAGTTGAATCCCAGAAGCACTAGCCATTTCTATGACAGCAGTCTTTCCATTACCTAAAACTCCATAAAAAGCTTCCACCTTGTTTCCTAAAGGTCCAGTAACATTTACTCTTTCAATTCTTCCAAAGGTAGCATGAACTAAGGCTTCTACAGTTCCCTCTCCACCGTCAGCCATTGGAACCTTTATGCATTCTGCATCTTTAAAGACCTTTTTAATTCCTCTTTCCATAGCATTACAGGCTTCCATTGAAGTCATACTTTCCTTGAATGAATCTGGTGCTAATACAAATTTCATCTTTATTTCCTCCTACTAGATTTTATCTTAACTTTTCATTTTAAAACCCACTGTGCTTTTACTAAAAACTCTTTTTTAAATCATAATTCTTAAAAGTTAATAAAATTCATACTAAGTTTAAATTAAACCTTATTAAAAATTTTCTTTATTTATTAAATAACTATTTTAATATTATTCCAAATATTATAGTTGATACAATTGTCATTGTTAATCCAACTAAAGATTCATATGGTATAAGTTTAAGTCTCTCTTTCATATCCATTGAAACGCTTCCACCAGTAGCGTGGAAGAAGCTTCCATGAGGTAAGTGATCTAAAACTGTAGCCCCAGCATGTATCATAGCTGCTGTAGCAAGTGGTGCCACTCCTAATTGAACAATTGTTGGTCCAAAGACTGATGTAGCCACCGCTGTTCCTGAAGTAGTAGAGGCAGTTGCCGCTGACATAAGTATTCCTGAAACTGGTGCTAACATAAAGCTTGGTAATCCTAAAGCATTTATTCCACTTATAATAACATCCTTTAATCCTGAGTTAGCAATTATTCCTGCTAAAGTACCTGTACCTATTAAAAGTATAGCTACTCCACTCATCTTAGCTAGTCCATATGTTGCATATTTGTTAATATGCTTAATTTTTCCCATAGCTAATATTCCGCATATACCACCTACTGGTAAAGCTATTAATGGATCTATAGCAATGCCTGCTATTGGTCTTAACATTAATAAGATTATTGCTACTAATGGTCCAACCATCGCTGGTAAAAATCCAGGCATATCTGTTAACTCTTTCATATGTTCATCAGATTCTACTAAAGAACCTTTTTGTTTTATTCTACTTGCTAATATACATGTAATTATAACTCCAAATATAGCTGGTACTATACCTGCTATCATAACATTAGTTAATGAAACTCCTAAATTATCTGCTGCCGCAATAGTATTTGGGTTTGGAGACATTATATTTCCTGCCTTACCTCCACCAACCATGGCTAATAATATAGCTGATTTACTTAAACCTGATTTGTGAGCTATTGCTAAAGCTATTGGAGATACTGTTATTACTGAAACGTCTACAAAAACTCCAACCATTGTTAAAACCATAGTAGCTATTGCTAAGGCTATAAGAGCTCTTGATTCTCCAATCTTCTCAACTATTGTCTCTGCAATCTTGGCTGCCGCTCCTGATTCAATTAAAACCCCAGCTAGTACCCCTGCTGTAAGTATTCTAAGGATAGCAGGCATCATATTTTTTGCTCCATCCATCATTAAATTAACTGTTCCTGTTAGTCCTGCTCCACCAACAAGTCCACCTATTAAAGCTCCTAGTATAAGTCCGTATGCTGGATGAACCTTTTTTATGATAAGAGTGATTGCAATAACTAATGCAATTACTGCACCTAAAGCTGTAACTGTTACATTCACAATAAATTCCTCCTTCTTGTTAAACTCATTTATTCTTATTTATATTGACGATTTTCATTGTATAAGTTTTCATATTCAAAATCATTATCTAATATCACTAAAATAAAAAGGTTTTCTTTATGCAAATGCACAAAGAAAACCTTTTTTTATTTTAATTGACTTACTATATATGCAATCAAAAATTGAAATAAATCTAAATAATTATCAAAACTTAAGCCTGTTATTTCCTCAATTCTCTCTAGTCTATAATTCAATGTATTCCTATGTATATGTAAGGATTCTGCTGTCTTCTTTCTCTCTCCACTATGCTTCATATAAGATATAAAGGTTTCTAATAATTCTTCTCCCATATTTTCCTCTAATATCTTGTTTTTAATAATTTTCCATTCCTCTTCATCTAAAAAATTATCTAAGTAACTAAAAACCTTTACTTTTTTATAATCATAAAAGAACTCATTTTTATATAATTTATTTCCTATATCTACTGCTTCCACTGCCTCATTCATAGATTTTGATATAATTTTATGTTTTGAGCTTAATCCTATCTTCGAATTTGTGTCACTCATAATTTCCTTTAATTCTTTTAACCTCTTAAAGAGCAAATTATTATCTAACAAAATTACAACTATTCTATTTGAAGTTAAATTTATATAGTACTCATCTTCTTTTATGAACCTTTTTATTTTTTTAATTATTTCCTTAAATTGATCTTTCTGAAACTCCAATACAAGTATTATTCTATCTAATGATATATCAATACCTACATTGGCTCCCCTTTGAATGAATTCTAAGTCATAGGCCTCTTTTGAATAAAGCCATTCATAAATAAACTCTTCTTTCAATCTTTCTTTAACTATATGTTTATTCAAAGTGTATTCTTGATTTATTAAAAGTTCAGCAGTAACAGTTACAAGCTGTGTAAATTGCCTAACATTTTTAGGATTTCCTGTTATACCAATAACCCCTATAGCTTTTTCTCTAAAAAATATAGGTGAATTAACTCCAGATTTCACCCTATCCCCATCCTTAGATATTTCAACAACCTTTTTTACCCTTAAGGCTTCTAAAGCCCCATTATGTATCATTCCTATTCTATTTGAGTCACCACTACCTATTATTACTCCCTTATGATTCATTATGTTTACATTATAAGGAATAACCTCCATCATTTTATTAACTATATTTTGAGCCAGCTCCCTATTTAACATTATATTTCGCTAAGTATATGCCCTGTTTACACTTAGCTCCTCCTCTCTTTAACCCTCCTACAATTACAATTTGCAATATTCTCTATAAGCTTAGATAAACTGATACTAGCAAAATATTTAAACATTTACAATACTTAAAATAAAAAGGATATGTATCAAAACTAAATAATAAAACTTGTAAAAGATATAATCTATTAATTCTCTTAATATACTTATAAGTTTTATTAAAAAATTATTTTGATACATACCATACTATTTTACATACAGTTATTTTCCTGCTTGCTATTATTTACTTTCTTAAGTCTAAAATATCCTATAAAGCTTAAAATCGTACTTGGAACAACAAAAATTAAATCCATTGGAAATACAATAAGTGATATTAAATAAAGTATTCCTGCACTTAAAGCAAATCCTCTTTTATTTTTTATATAAGAAACCCAATTAAATATTGTAGCTAAAACAAATAAAACCATATGTGGTATAACAATAATAACCGCTAGAGCTGATACAGCCTTTTCTATATCAACATCGCTTATAATCCCTACAGAAAAATATGCTAAAAAAAATCTAATCAAAAGCAATGAATAAATAGTCCCTATTATTCCAGATACCAATAATATTTTTGAACGCTTTTTATGATTCATTTTGATAAAAACTCCCTTAATTTATACTATTGAATAAGGCTCTATATTAAAATTTCATCTTTATTATTTTATAAAAATCTATATGAAGTATTAGAATTTTATAAAGTTAATTTATATATTTCAAGGATGTCCTCTGTGTTTAATTCTACAAAATGACCTACTGTATGCTCATCATTATCTGTGCATTTTTTAGCCATTTCTTCTAATCTATCTTCACCTATTTCTAGCTCTTTTAAAGTTACTGGAAGATTTATTGATTTGAAGAATTCTTCAAGTTTCTTAATTCCTTCTAAGGCAACCTCTTCCTTAGTTTTATCTTCAACTTTAACATCAAATACTCTAGTAGCAAATTGATTGAATCTATCTAAATCATGTTTATAAACAAACTTCATCCAAGCTGGGAATATAACAGCTAATCCTGCTCCGTGAGTAACATCATATATTCCACTTAATTCATGCTCTATATTATGTGATGCCCAATCTGTTTCTCTTCCTGTGCTTAAAAGATTATTATGTGCTATTGTTCCAGCCCACATAACCTCTGCAAAGCTATCATAGTCTTCCTTATTTTTTAATACCTTAGGAACATTATTTATTACTGTTTTCATTGTTCCCTCAATTAATCTATCTATAAGTTCAACATTCTTTGTGTTTGTGAAATATCTTTCCATTAAATGTGCTAAAATATCTGCACTTCCAGCTGCTATTTGATATTCTGGTAAAGTAAAGCATAGTTCTGGATTTAACATTGAAAATTTAGGATATAAAAGTGGTGATCCTGTTGATCTCTTATACCATCCATCTTCATTAGTTATAACAGTTCCTGAACTTGATTCACTTCCTGCCGCTGGTATTGTTAATACTGTACCTAATGGTAAAGCTTTTTCTATTTTAATATTTTTAGTAAAGAAATCCCATACATCTCCATCATAAGGAACACCAAGAGCTATGGCTTTAGCTGAGTCAATAACACTTCCTCCCCCAACAGCAAGTATAAAGTCAACTTTACTATTTTTACAAAGCTCGATTCCCTTTTTAACTAAACTTAATCTAGGATTAGGCTTAACTCCTCCAAGTTCTATTACATGTAATCCTGCTTTATTTAAAGAATCTAAAATTCTATCATATAACCCATTTTTTCTAATACTTCCTCCACCATAATGAAAAAGTACTTTACTAGCTCCTAAGCTTTTAATTTCTTCTCCAACAGAGGATTCAACCCCTCTACCAAAGTTAATTTTAGTAGGATTATAAAAAGTAAAATTATTCATTTAACTCACCCTTTCTCTTTTTTCCATATTTTTAATTAATTACATTTACAATATTATATATCACTTTTGATTTTAAGTAAAAGATTCTATAAATATATTTTTAAACTCTAATTATGTTTAAAATATGTATATCCATATAAGTTTAAAGTAAAAAATCAGAAAATATTGAAATGTAAATTTTTAAGTATATAATATATTTAAATTATTCTTATGAGAGGTGATTAATTTGATAAATCATAAAGGAACAAAATGCATTACAACGGGAAGAATAACTCTTAGACCTTTTTATTATGATGATGCTGAAAACATGTTTAAAAATTGGGTAAACGACCCTGAAGTTACAAAATATTTATCTTGGACTCCTCACGGAAATTTAAATGTGACTAAGGAATGCTTAGATAATTGGATTAAAGACTATGAGTCTGATGAAAACTATCACTGGGCAATAACCTTAAAAAAAAATCCAAATGAGGTTATTGGAAGTATTGGTGTAGTATTTATTGATAATTATTTAGAACAAGCTCACATAGGTTATTGTCTTAGCAGAAAATATTGGAATAAAGGAATAGTAAGTGAATCTTTAAAAGAAGTTCTTTCTTATTTATTCCAATGTGGTTTTACAAGAATAGTAGCAATACACCATATTCTTAACCCTGCTTCTGGACAAGTTATGAAAAAATGTGGTATGAAGTTTGAGGGTATACTTAGAAAAGGGGGAAAAGATAATAAAGGTCAATTCTGTGATATAGCTCAATATGCTATATTAAAAACAGATTTAAAATAAATAATATATAATATGATTTTTTAATTAAACAAAAAAGGCAACCCTCCCTCAAAGGTTGCCTTTTCCTTATACCTAATTTCCCCCTTGGCAAGTTATGCTTACCAATTTCTTTAAGTAATAAGAAGTGTTTCTTTTAATTCCCTTATTGTCTGTTAGTATTATCTTCTATATAAATATTACTTAAATTCTTAATTATATTTTAAAGCTTAAACTTCTATAAAAGTTTCAATATGCTTTAAATACTTAATTACTTTAATGTTACTTTTAAAGTATGAACTTCAAATGGTTTAAATGTAAGGTGCATTGTTTCTTTGTTTAATTCTTTTTCATCTATGCTATCTTCTATTAAGTTAACCATTTCTACCTTTTCATATGGAAGATTTATATTAACTTTAGCCTTAGCATCTTCTCCATGACACTCATATAATCTGATTATCATTTGGTCACCATCTTCAGCTTTTTTAATTGTATCAATTATTACATTTTCACAATCTATTGAAACCATTGCTTCTTTAACTAGGTTTTCACCTAAGTTTTCACTATAAATTACTTGTATTGGAGCATTAACTTCATGAGCTTCATGAACTACATTTCCTTCGATATAGTCTCCTCTGTGTGGGAATAAGCAATAAGTAAACTCATGCTCTCCTCTATCAGCATTTGGATCTGGATATCCTGGACTTCTTAATAGATTTAGGTCTATTTTAGTTTCTGAAACATTGTGTCCATACTTAGAGTCATTTATTAAAGCAACTCCATAATCCCTTTGTGATAAATCTATCCATCTTTGAGCACATATTTCACCCTTAGCCATATCCCATGAAGTATTTCCATGAGTAGGTCTCTTTATTGTACCAAATTGTATTTCACAATCTGCCTCTCTAGTATAAACATTAGTATTGAAAGATGTTCTAAGCATCTTACCATTTTCTTTCCAATCAACCTTTGTTTTAAAGTCGATTCTCTTACTACCTTCTAAAATGCTTATTTCTTGTACTAAAGTAGAATCTCCATATTTATAATTTTGCTTAATAGTTGCCTTTGGTCCATCTACAATAACTTCTGATTTTACTAACTCAAAAATTTCAGATGGTCTATCTTCATAAACTCCTGAGAAATCCCAAGCATCTCCATTATCTTCATAAACTCTAAGTTCATTTCCTTTGTCATCTCTTAAGACTTCTTTATTTAATTCTTTATCAAAAATTCTTGCAATTGTTCCATTTTCATTAAACTCAACTTTAACTAATCCATTTTCTAAGTTAGTTTCTGAAACTTTTAAAGTTGAAATTTCACAATATGGCTCAATTTCTTCTTTTCTTATTGTTTTTCCACTTAAAGAGTTTAAGTTAACCCTTGTCCATCTATCATAAAGCTTAATCCATTGCTCTCTACTCCATGATAAAGAATTCATTAATATAGCTCCCTCTTCTTTGCTATCTGCACTTTCTAAAATATCTCTATATAACTTTTCAGTCATTCCTTCTACCTTAGCGAGCATCTTTTCATAGGCTTCTACTGACTCGTCATAAACTCTGCCTATTGATGACCCTGGTAAAATATCATGGAATTGATATAAAAGAACTTCCTTCCAAACTTTTTCTATTTCATCTTGAGGATATTCTCCCTTTCCTAAAACTTTAGCTTGCATTGCTGCTAACTCTAAGTTCTTAAGAGCTATTTCCATCTTTCTATTATATTTTTTATTCTTACCATGTGTAGTGTAAGTTCCTTGATGTTTCTCTAAGTATAACTCTCCACTCCACACACTGTATTTATCTATATCTTTTTCTATTCTCTTAAAGAAATTGCTTGAAGGTTCTTGCTTAACAGGAGCTATTCCATTTATATTTCTTTCTCTTCTTAATCTCTCTAAATGCTCTTCTCCTGGGCCACCGCCTCCATCACCAATTCCAAATAGCATTAAGCATTCATCTGATAAGCCTTTATCTAAGAAGGCTTTCTCTGACTTAGCAACAGCCCTTGGTGCAGCTGAACTATTATAAGTTCCTTCTGGTGGCATGTGTGATAATACCCTACTTCCATCTAATCCTTCCCATACAAAGGTATGATGTGGGAATTGGTTATGATTGTTCCATGATAATTTAATTGTCATGAAATAATCTACACCACTCTTTTTAAGAATTTGTGGAAGAGCTGCTGAATATCCAAATACATCTGGAAGCCATAAAGTATCCATCTCTTTTTTGAATTCTTCTCTAAAGTATCTCTTTCCATATAATAATTGTCTTACTAAAGATTCTCCTGATGGAACATTAGTATCTGGTTCAACCCACATACCTCCTTGAGCTTCCCATCTTTCCTCTTCTATTTTTTCTTTAATTCTTCCATATAAATCTGGATAGTATTCTTTCATCCACTGATAAATTTGAGGTTGGCTTGCTCCAAATACATACTCAGGATATTTTTCCATATTGGCTAAAACTGTTGAATATGTTCTAGCTCCCTTTCTTATGGTTTCCCTTATTGGCCATAACCAAGCTAAATCTATATGAGCATGTCCAATAGCTGAAACTGAAAGTGAAGGATCTCCACCTTTTTTGTCTAATTCTTTCTTTAAGATTTCTCTAGCTTTTTTAACTTCTTCTTCATTTAAGATTGTAACTTCCTGTTGAGTAACAACTCCATCCTTTAAAAAATCACATCCACTCATTCCAGTTTTAATACTTAATACCTTTGATGCTTCATAAAGAGCACTTAATATAGTATGATATCTAGCACTATCTTCTGGTAATTGATTCATAAGTTCATGTAAAACTTCTACATCATAGTAAAGAGCCTTTACTTCTTCATTACAAGTTGCAATATATGCATCTTTTATAATTCCATTATCTCGATATTTACCAAACAAATCGTTACATGCACAATCTGCCCATATATCTATAACTTCTCCACCTTGCGCTCTCTCAAACATAGGAACCTCTCTCTTACCTGGCATTCCTAAGCTTAAATCAAACTCTGAATTTAAAGTTGTAAGCCCTCTCATAGGATTTCCATTCTTATCTACCACAAAAGCTTCTCCGCTTATATCTATTAAAAGAACAATTTTTTCTCCTTCATAACTTGCAGGTACCTCTCCCTTAAAGTTAAACCAACCACAGTCCCAAAGTTCTCCCCAAGACTCTCCTATAACTCCTTTTTTATACTCTCCAGTTAGTCTATTTTCATAACTTACTGGCTCCTTAGTTATATACATATCTATTTCTAAAGGCGCAACTACATTGTATATTGCCTTTTCTAGCTTTTCACACAAACCGTTTACAATATTCTTGCGTTCATTTATCTGAAATAACATTCATCTCACCCCTTGATAAATTTAAAAATCATAAAATAAATCTTAGAATCATACCTTAATAATCAAATTAATGGGCTTCTTTTCTTTCGATTCATCTAAATTCTATATTTTAAAGATATCTTATAAGCAATTAAGTGTAAAGTGGACAAATATTAGTTTTATAGTTCATATTTTTAATAGTTTAAAATCTCTTTAATTATAAATTTGACTATTAAATTTATATTATCTTTTCTAACTGTTTAATTTTTAGGGGTTTTCTATAATTCAAGTTACATTCAAATAAAACTTTTTAATTTTATCTTAAAAATAAATAAAAAGTCATAAAATAAATAAGACCAAGGCTAGGAAGAAATCTTAAAACCTAAACCTTGATCTCAATTTATTTAAAAAGGATTAAAATAAATCTTTTATAGGTAATATGCTAATTTGCGGAAGAAGTTAATTCTATAAAACAATATAATTTAATCCTTATTAAATACTATAATTAGAATTTATCGCAAACTAGTTCAAAGTATGCTTTGGGATGATGACAAACAGGACACTTTTCTGGTGCTACTGTTGATTCTAAAATAAATCCACAGTTTTGACATCTCCATAATTGTTTTTCATCTTTTTTAAATATTTCACCATTCTTCAATAGATTATGTAATTCTAAATATCTTTCTTCATGGTGCTTTTCTATTTCTCCTACTTTTTCTAATATGAATGCTATTTCATTAAATCCTTCTTCTCTTGCTTCTTTAGCAAATTCAGCATACATATCTGTCCATTCATAGTTTTCTCCACCAGCTGCATCTTTTAAATTATCTACAGTTTCTCCAACTGTACCATCATTTAAAAACTTAAACCAAATCTTTGCATGAGCCATCTCATTGTGAGCAGTTTCTTCAAAGATATCAGCTATCTTATTGTATCCTTCTCGTCTAGCTTTCTCTGCATAGAAAGTATATTTATTTCTAGCTTGTGACTCTCCAGCAAAGGCTGTTAAAAGATTCTTCTCTGTTTTACTTCCTTTTAAATCCATGAACTCCACCTCAAAATTTAAATTTATAGTCTATCGATCTTATTTCTAATAAACATCAATACAATTTAATTTTTCCCTTTTTGAGGTTTTATATTCTAAATTTGAGGCTAAAATTTTTAGCTAAAATAAAACAAAGTTTTCATTATACAAACTTAATAAAATTCACCTTAAAAATTTATAAATAAAACTAAATATTTTCTATAAATAATTTATCTAAATGTTTTTCACTTGAAAATCCTAAATCTTTTAAAGCCTTGTCTATAGCATTTAGAACATAAGTTAAATCTTCTATATTTGCATTTTCCCCCATGTGTCCAATTCTTAATAATTTATTTTCATATTTATCTAAAGATGTTGACATTAGTACATTATATTTTTTATTTAGATGGTTTCTTAAGTTTAAAGCACCTATTTCTTCTGGTATTTCCACAGCTGTAACTGTATTTGAATATCCATTTTTTAAGAATAAATCTACCCCATATTCTTTTACTGCCTTTCTAATTGCTTCTCCAATTTTTCTATGTCTTTCAATAACTTTTTCTTTTCCTTCCTCTAGAACATTGTCTATAGCAACCCTAAGAGAAATAATATCACTTATTGGCATTGTATATGGGAACCACTTATCTTTGTAATAATTTTTCCATATATTCAGATTGCAATAAAAACCTACAATAGGTGTTTCTCTATTTTCCATAACCTTTCTTGCATCATCACTTATACTAACCATAGTAAGTCCTGGCTCTGCTGAAAATGCCTTTTGAGATCCACCTAGGGCTATATCAATTTGCCATTTATCCACTTTAAATTCTTCTCCTACCATAGCTGATACAGAATCAACAACTGTCAAAATTCCATAACTCTTAAGTAATGGACAAATTTTATCAACAGGATTTAATACCCCCGTTGGAGTATCACAATGAACAACTGTGGCATATTTAAAATCATTATTATTCTCTAAAAACTTAGATAAAGCTTCAACATCAATCTCTTTAGTATAATCTCCTGAAAAATAAGTTACCTCTCCTCCATACATGGTTACAAAACCATCAAACCATCTTCCATATAAGCCATTATCAATTACTAAAACCTTATCTCCTTTTTCAGTTAAGGATGCACAAGCAGCTTCTAATCCTAAAATTCCTTCTCCAGAAAGTATATAGCAATCATTTTTAGTATTTATAATTTCTCCAAATCTATCACAAGTTTCCTTATAAAACTCAACAAAATCCACATCAACATCTGGATTTGTAGTTTTTAAAGCTCTTGCTCTTCTTACATTTTCTCTTAAATTAGTAGGACCTGGTGTATAAATAATTTTATTACAATTCATAATTCATTCCTCCAAACACTCTCATTTTTCTCTTGTATAAAAAATAACACAACTATTCAAAATCACCAATAGAATCGATACAATGTAAAAACTTAAAAGGGATGTATATAAAAGCAACCAGTCAATAAAACTCATAAATAAACACTTTTATAAGTTTTCATATTTACCTTTAATACATCCCAACTCTTAATTTAATTCTTTTTAATTTAACCTAAAACTTTTTCTGATATAAAGTTAATTTCATATTCACCTATAACCTTATCTCCATCTAAATCCCATTCTTCTTTTTCTTTTCCATAATACTTAGATGCTAACGCTAAGTCTCCTAAATCTATCTTTCCATTTTCATTAAAATCTCCTTGTAAACTATCTGCTTTTTCTTGTTCACCATATACCTCTAATTCAAGAATTGAATATGGAGAATTATTAGTTCTCTTAGTACAATTTACTCTTACATATCTTGCCTTTTCTTTTCCAAACTCTATACTATTAATATTTTCTAAATTATTAGTTACACTTGAAATCTTACTCCAGTTCTCACCATCTTCTGATATTTCAATTGAAAATTCACTTGCTGGATTATTCCATCTTACTAAAACTTCATTTATATCAGTAACTTTTCCTAAATCAACCATAAGCCATTGATTATCAGAATTTTTTGATACCCATTTAGAGCCTTCATTTTTAATATTACCATCTGTTGCTCTCCACTCATTTGTGTATAATAAATCATTTGAAGAAGAATATGCATCCTTTCCACAAGCCAAATTGACTTTAGAATTCTTTTCTCCTCCTATAGCTTCATCAGATAATACTCTATTATATAGTTTGATGTTGTCTATTCCTCCCTTTAGTCCTTCTCCTATCTTTTCTAGTGGAAGAACGAAAGTAGTATAAAATTCTTGTCCACTTACTATAGAATTATCATGCTTTCTATTACTATGAAGTTGCTGAACAAACTCTCCATCAACATATAAAGCTAAATTTTCAAAAGTACCAACTAAAGTTATATTTGTCCACTTATCTTTTTGTAGTTTGTAATCAAAATTTTGTTCATAAAAACTTCTTCTTATTGATAAAGTTCCATCTTCTAAAACTTTTAACTCTCCCTCATAACCTGAAAAAATATTCATTACATTACCTAATTCCTCAACCTTAAGATCAAAGGAAACTGTATATGGATAAGTTATTGCTTTTAAAGGAGTTTCAAGTACTGTTTCTCCATTTAAACTTAAATATTTATTTGACTCGCCTTCTTTAAACTCTCCATTTTCAATTGTTCCATTATATGCATTACCACTAGTATCCCTTCCATCTGAAGTTTTAAAATCATATTCTAAAACAATATCACTCTTACTTTCGACTTCTCTTGAAACTTCAGTATTAGGTCCTTCATCAAGAGAGTTAAATATTTTCATAAACTCAGTGTAATCTTTATCTTCTCTATTTCCTCTCCATGTTTTTTCACCAATAGTTGCAACAGCTGGAAGCAATCTTTCATGTAAGTCCATTTCGACTATTCCTTCCATTGATTCATCTCCCCAAATAGCCATTTTTCCACCTAAAAGATTAGGCTCTCCTAAAGGTAAAGATATATTTCCATCGAACTGAACTGGCTCCCAATTATTATATACATATTGAGTATTCATAAAATCCTTATGCCATCTTGATGGTGTTATATAGGTATATGGTTGAGGAACATTTACTAATTTATATCCTTCATCAATTCTAGCTTTAGGATCTTCCCATCCTAAACTCCAAACATCTATGATTGTATCCTTTGGTAACATTGTTTCTCCATTAAATGGTTTTAAAGAACCCCAAACTCTAGGTGTTTTACCTTTATCTATTAAATATTGAGACATATCTGCTGCATATTTCCTAAACTTGTCTCCAACTCTCGTATCATATTCATCTATTCCTAAATGAACTGTATCTCCTAAAAATACAGGATTTTCTTCATCTAAAAATTCATCAAATAATCCCTTTATAAATTTAGCTCCCTCTGGATTATCTATATCAATATGATCAAACCAATACTTTTCTGAGTTTATTGGTGTTCCTTTTTCCCTATTATATTTTGTAAAAGGAAGTGAATGTGCAGGAGTATCTATTTCTGGAACAACCTCCATTCCCCTATTCATTGCATCTTTTTGCAAGTTCACAAATTCTTCTTGAGTGTAATATGGATCATTCAAATCATCATTACTAGGCTTTAGTCCAGGATGATTTTTACTTTCTAGTCTAAATGCACTATAAACTGAATCCCAATTTTCAGGTTTATTAAAATTAGTACCTTGAGGAGCCCACTGATTATCATTTAAATGAATATGGAATTCATTTATCTTATACCAGGATAATATCTTTGAATAGTCCTCTAAAAACTCCATCCTCATTGGCATTCTAGCCACGTCAAGCATAGCTCCTCTAATCTCATACTTAGGGAAATCTCTTATAACTCCACATGGAATAGAACTGTGATTTTCATCTTGCCATAATATTTGAAGTAAAGTTGTTGTACCATATAAGGCACCAGTATAATAACTTGAATAAATCTTTATAGAATCTTGAACTTTAGTAAAGTATCCTTCTTTACCAACCTCATATTTATCTTCTAGCTGAGACTCTATATAAATATCACCTTCTTTAACTGATTCATCTGAAGAAACTTCCACTATTTCTAATTCAATTCCTTTAAAATCCTTTAAACTTTCATTAAAAAGCTTAGCAACTTTCATTAAGTCAACATTATTTTTATCATTAATTAAAATCCTTGACCCTTCTGTTAAATTAAAGTTTCCTTCTAAGCCATACCATTCTTGAAGGCTTGGAATAACCTTTGGCTCTTTATTTCCATTATCCACCTTAGGGAAAAATTCCTCATTTAAAGATGTTTTTTCTGGTATATTTAATGTCAAACTTTTTTCCACAGTCTTTTCTGGTTCATCTTCCTTATATATTTCAAATAATAAACTTACATCTCTATCAACTATATTGGAATCAGTAATTTCTCCTCCGTGAGTTATTACATTTTCAAATTCACTTCCTTTTAATTTAATTCCAAATCCCTCAGGCACTTCTGGCAATTTAATCATTTCGTCACTTATAGTCACTTCTGGAAGAGAGGTTATTCCATTTGCAATTTGTTCTAAAGAAGGAGTAAAATCCGGTACTATTTTTTCCTCTCCCAAAACTTCTATCTCACGTATAGAGACATTATTATATGCATTAGCATTTCTCTCTCTTATATAAACTCTTAAATATCTAGCATTTTCTTTGTTGTCAAAATTTATCTCATCAACCATATTCATATTATTTCCTGAATCATGAGTTACCTTTTTAATTTCTCTCCATTCCTTACCATCATCAGAAACTTCAATGCTATAGTCTTCAGCAAAGGCCTTCTTATACCAATGAATCTTTGTACTTTCAATATCTAGATTTTTCCCAAAATCAATATAAACCCATTGGTGACTATCATCAGTAGGTATAACTGGCATGGAAGGGCTTGACCATCTAGAATCATCACTTGTTTTATCTCCATCTACTACCTTATTAGCTCCCCAATTTGAATTATTATTTTCTACAGCAGATGCCTTTGTTTCCTTACCTTCAGCTACGTTCCCCTTAAAAAGTTTATAACCCATAACTTCAAATTCTCTAATACTTACGCTCTTCCATTGATTTTTCTTAGTTATTAATACTCTTATATATCTTGCTGTTTCTTCATTTTCTAAATCAATTCTATTAACTTTGTTTCTATCCGCTTCATTTTTACCTAGAGGATTAGTTAAAATGCCTGTTATATCAGTCCAATTCTTATTATCTGAAGATTTTTGAATCTTAAACTCAGTTGCATAGGCAAAGTTTTGCCATCTTATATTTAAATGGTCTATAACATATTCATCTCCTAAATCCACAGCTAACCATTGAGGATTTGTTGAAGTTACTTCTCCACTTGACCATCTTGAATCTTCCGTAATGTAGTCTCCATCTACTGCCTTATCCCCTTTCCAGCTATTAGCAGACTCCAAACCTGAAACCTTTACATCCTTTTCCAAAGCTAAGTTCACATATTCTTCTTTAAAATCATCAACTTTATCCTTTGCCTTAACTGTAATCGTAGCAGAACTTCCTATGAAATTTGCAATAAAAATTCCACAGAGCAAAGCTCCTATTTTCCTTTTATTCATTCTTTATCCCCCCTATGATATTTTAAAAATTCTTTTGTCATATCATTAATAAGTTAATAAAAAAAACTTCCTATATATTTTTATTCTAGAAAATATTATTATATAATTAATTTATATAGATACATTTAAACTAGGAGATGATTTTTATGATAAAGCATATAGTAATGTGGAAATTAAAAGATGAAGCTGAAGGAAACTCTAAAGCTGAAAACGCTCAAATAATAAAAAACTCACTAGAAGATTTAAAAGAAAAAATTAATGAAATAGTTCATATTGAAGTAGGAATAGATGTTAATAAATCAGAACAAGCTTATGATGTAGTTTTATATTCAACATTTAATTCTTTAGAGGATTTAGATTCATATCAAAAGAATCCTGACCATGTTAAAGCAGGTTCTTTTGTAAAAAAAGTAGCATCATCAAGAGTTGTTGTAGATTATGAACTATAAATAAAAAAACAACCTAGATTTTTCTATCTAGGTTGTTTTTATTTATTTAATTTGAGGGGACTATCAAAATTACATTTATCTTATAGTTCTAACTGTTACCGATTCTTTTGAAGATAAAACTCCATTTGAATATTTGGCAGCTATTTTAAAATTATAAATCGTATGTCTATTTAAATTTTTAAAAGTGTGCTCTAAATTATTTTGGGATATTTCAGCTACCTTTTTTCCATCCTTAAAAAGAACATATCCTTCCAATCCTCCAACTGTTTCTGGTGAATTCCACTTAACTTTAATGCTATTTTTGTTCACTGATTCAGCTAAAAAATTTTTTACTGGAGAAACTGTTTCTCCTAAAACTTTTACTTTGAGCTTAGCTTTTCTTCCATTTATTAAATTATCAGCTAATCCCATTATTTCTCCTTCTATATAAAATTCACTTCCAGGAATATTTAATTTTTTTTCTATTTCTTCTGTTATAGGCTCCCATTTAACCCATTGCTGCGTATCTGTACCATCATTATATCTTAAAGTAACCCATGAAGGTGTTCCTTTAATCTCATTATTTACGATTTCATATTCGCCTGGTATTACATCTATTACCTGTTCATCCTGAGAAATAATTTCTAAGCTATCTTCCTTTATATTCTCATATCCTCTTGGAATTTCTTTGTATATTCTTACATAATCAATGTCAAAAGTTTTTGGATATGGAATACTAGGATCAAAAGGACCTGTCCATGATGGCCCTCTTTTTTCATAAAAAGAAATAAGCATAGTCATAGGATAGTCAATATCACTTTTCATACGACCATATTCTTGTCCATCAAAATAAAATATCATTTCCTCTGGAGTCCACTTTAATCCATAATTATGAAATTCATTTGCTAAGTCAACATTCTTAGGAGTAAATGACAAATGTTCTTTCTTTATATTTGGATCTTTCCATGCATGTTTAGTAGATTGAATTTCATTTGGATTTCTTCCTAATATCTCAAATATATCAACTTCTGCACTCTGCTCTGGCTTATCCTCAAATCCAGTCATCCACCAAGCAGTATGCATACCTCCACCAACTTGCATCTTAGCTCTCATCTCATAATAACCATATTTATTTATATTAGTTATATTTTTTTCAGTTGGATTAAGTACAGTATTATTTCCTGTCCAATTATGAAGTCCTGATCTATCTCCTGTCATGAACCCAGTTACCCTTGTATCACCATCAAACTCTGGACACCATGGCTCAGTATCTTCATTTAATATTAAAGAAAGTTTTCCATCTTTCATTTTATAAACAGGCTTAGCCTTTTCTGGATTACTTGCCCAAGAAGTTAAATAACTATTTACCCACTTGCTTTCATCTAATTTTTCTCCATCAAAATTGTCTTCAAAGATTAATCTATATCCTTCTTTTTCTGATGGGTTTGGCTTAGAATCACCTCTATTTACACTACTTTTAAATGTAGTAATACCTAATATCAAGGCATTAATAGCCTCTTGGTACTTAGAATCATCTGTATTTTCATTATTATATACACTCTTAGCACTATTTATATCTTGTTTTAACTTTTCAACGGCATTTTCTGGATACTCTCCTTGATTATCTCCTACTATAGAATTATTTAAAAGCTCTTGAGCTTCATCTATTTTTACTTTTAACTGCATTCTTATAGACATCTCTCTTCTTAAAATAATTTTATCTATATTTGCTCCATGTTGTCCATATCCTAATGATGAATCAGCAAAGAACTTTATTTCATTTTCTCCTTTTTTTAATTCTATTTTCTCCTGTTGTACACTTGGTTTATTCCACGCCCCTGAATTTAATGGATAAATAACTTTTTTCTCACCATTATTTACTTTATAACATAAATGTCTAGTTTCTCCTGATTCAAATACAATATCCATATCATATAGATAATCTTCTGGTATATTATTTGCTTTTAAAATTAAGTTATTACTTTCATTGTCTTTAAACCATCCAACCTTCTTTTGACCTGATGCCCAAGAAAATCCTGATTCAACTTTTACAGAGCCATTTGTATTACCTGATTCTGCTTCTATCTCTAACTCTATAATATTAGAATCTCTTTTTACTAATTCTTTTCCCCAAACTGGAGTAGATACACAGAATCCTAAAATTAAACTCATAGCCAAAGCAATTTTTTTCTTCATCTTTTTACCCCCTGAAATATTATTTATTCACTTATTTTTTCAAAAAATAATACTTTATCCAATGGTACTTCAAATTCTTTTGTTGTTGGACCATATACCTTACCATTATCCCCCCTTAACCATATTCCTTTTGGAAACTTTACTAATTTTTTATTAGAATTTTTTTTAATTACTGGAGCAACTAAATACTTACTACCTAACATAAATTGATCATTAACTCCTTCGAATCCCTCATTTGGAAACTCATATTCCATATACCTAACAATAGGTTCCCCAGTAATACTTGCATATTTTGCTAAATCATATATATAATCTGAATATTTAACATGCTTCCATGCTGCATCTTTACAAATATTAAAGTTTTCCTTTGATAAAACCCTCCATGGAGCTGCTGAGAACTGCATCATAGGCATAAATGTTGCACATTGAGCATATCTTACAAATAACTCTTGATCTAAATTCTCACTATTTTCTAAGAAATTAAGATATTCTCCTCCTCCAATCATATCTGGACATGTATAAGCATATCCTAATAATCCCTGTATTAACTGATTAGGAATAAGTGAACCAACCCCATTAGTTTCCCAACTATGATTTTTATCTGCTAACCTTTGTACCAAAGGAAGTCCTGCACATTGAACACATGCTCTAAACTCATTGTATTCATAGTTAACTCCTAATTCAGCCCACAATTTACTTTGACCATTAGCATCTATTTCTCCATAAGTTAAATCATCTTCACTATAGAAATTCGCATCTCCAGCATCAAATTTAAATCCATCTACTCCATATTCTTTAATTAAGAAATTATTTTGATCACAATACCACTTAACGGCATTGGGATTAGTTAAATCTAAAACTGCTGAGTATCCATTCCACCATTTTTTAATAGAAACTTCTCCATCTTGATTTCTAACTAGAAATTCTTTATTCATTAAATATCTAAATTCTTGAGTATCTGGAGTTATAAAAGGACATGTCCAAAGCATAACTTTAAAACCTAACTCATGTAATTTTTCTATCATCTTTTTAGGATCTTTAAATTTTTCTTTGCTAAACTTCCATTTTCCATAATAGTCACTCCAACCATCATCAATCATTATTATTCCATTAGGCATACCATTTTCTAGAATTTTATTTGCATAATTAAGTATTCCTTCTTCTGTCTGATTGTAAAGTAACTCTATCCATGTATTATATTGAGGTTTTGCAAAAAACAATTCTGGCGGAACAATACCATTTGGTTTAATAAATCTATTACTTGCATCTAAAAAAGCTTCTTTTAAAGTTGATCCAGCACAATATAATCTTGGCTCCTGAAATTTACTATATAATTCTATTACCCCATCAAATACTTTTAATTTAAATCCACAATCACACCATATGTATCTACCCTTATTAGAAAACAATATGGTGTTAGCTTGATTTGGACTGGCATTAGGATATAAGTCAGCTTCATAAGCTGACTTATTGTTCAATGGATATTTAACTCCATCATTAACTATTGGACCATACCAATATTCATCTTCTAACATTTCAAATATATATTTTTTAAAATTATTCATAACCTATACCTCTTAAATATATTTTTATTATTTACCACCAGTTAAAGCTATACCTTCAACAAATTGTTTTTGGAATAATAAATAGATAATCATCATTGGCCACATAGCTATAAATGCTCCTGCCATCATAACTGGATAATCTGTACTAAACTGTCCACTTAATGAAGCTAACCCTGAAGCTAAAGTCATTTTGTTCATTGACATATTAACTATTAGAGGCCACATTAAATCACTCCAAGCAAATACTGCTGTAAATATTGAAAGAGCCATTAAAGGAGTTTTTGTAAGTGGCAACATTATTTTGCTAAATATTTGCCATTGATTGCATCCATCAATTTTAGCTGCTTCTGATAGTTCATTAGGTAAACTCATGTAAAATTGTCTTAAGAAAAATACACCAAAAGCACTTACTATACCTGGAAAAACTAGCGCTTTAATAGTATTTAACCACCCTAAATCAGCAACCATTGAATATTGTGGTATTATAAATATTTGAGCTGGTAACATAAGCTGAATAACAACTAAAGTAAATAATATTTTTTTACCTGGAAAATTTAACTTAGCAAAAGCATATCCAGCCATAGAACTAAATATTATTGCAAAAAGTATTCTAAATAACATCATTATAATTGTGTTATAGAAAAGAGTAGCAAATGGTAATGTATTCCACGCTTTAACATAATTATCCCATTGAAAATTTTCTGGAATAAAAGTTACAGGTATTTTTATAGCTTCAGAAAACGTTTTTAAAGAAGTCAAAACCATCCATAAAAAAGGAAATATCATTGCTATACTTCCTAATATTAAAACACCATGTATTAATATTTTCTTATTATTAAATTTTTCTCCATCATTAATCTTATATTCACTTGCTATTTTATTTTTAATTTTAGAAACATTCACTTTTGTGCTCCTCCTTTATTCATAATTAACCCATTTTTTCTGAACTTTAAACTGTATTGCTGTAATCATAGCTATTATTAAAAATGTCCATAATACTATTACTGAAGCGTATCCTTTATCGCCTATTTCAAAAGCATGTCTATAAAATAAATATGTTAAAGTTTGAGTGCCCTCTAAAGCAGGATTTCCTTCTCCTATAAGCATATACATAAAGTCAAATTGTTTAAGTGCCGCCATAACCCTTAATACTAAAACAAAGAATAAAGTTGGTGAGACAAGAGGAATTGTTATTTTAAAGAATTGAACTATACTTGAAGCTCCATCTACTTTAGCAGCTTCATAATATGTTTTTGGTATTCCTTGTAAACCTGCTAAAATTAGAATTATATCATATCCAACACTACTCCAAATTGTCACTATTGATATAGATATCATAGCCATAGTTGGATTTGTCAACCAGGAAGGACCTTCTATTCCTACTAAACTTAATAAATAATTTATCAAACCATAATCTGTATTAAATAGCCATTTCCAAACCATTGCTACTGCAGCTGGAGCAACAACTATAGGTAAGAAATATATAGCTCTATATATACTTTTTCCTTTTATCTTTGAGTTAAGTAATGCTGCAAATATAAGTGCCAATAATATTCCTAAAGGTACTGATAAAAGCATATACACTATAGTATTTTTTGTTGCTTGCCAAACAGTAGGATCATTAAAAAATTTTAAATAATTTTCCACTCCTGCCCATGTCATCTTTCCAAAAGCACCAGTCTTATTAAATGATAAAAATATAGTATCAAAAAAAGGTATTACATTTATTATTATAAGGCCTATTATTGTTGGTGCTATAAATGCATATGCCCATAAACTTTCTGAAACTTTATATTTTTCTTTAAATTTAAATTTACTTCTCATAAATACCTACCCCTATCAATTTATATTTAAGAGTCGGTTTTATGCTATATGCATCAAACCAACTCTTAAAAAACTAATATACTTTGATTTTACTCAGTTGCTAAATCTTTAGTCATTTCATCATAAATAACTTTTGAACCTTCTTGAACTGTTATTTCTCCCATCATCATCTTTTTAATCATTTCTCTTTCTGTTTTACCCCATTTAGCTTTAGTTAAAGAAGTAGCAACAGGTACTGAATATTCTTTCATATCCAAAAATACTTGTACATTATGATTTGGATAAGTTTTAACCCATTCTTCTGCAGAACCATTTCTAGCGGAAATAGCAGTTCCATTTGAAGCTTGTAAATCCTGAGCTTCTTCTGATGCTAAAAATGATAAGAATTTTTTAACTTCCTCTGGATGCTTTGTACTTGCATTTCCAACAAAGCTTAACCCATTTATTATACTAGCTCTTTCTTTTCCTTTAGGTAACACTGCAACGTTAAATTTATCAGCTATATCTTTATTAGCTACATATGAGCTCATTCTCCAACTTCCTAAGTAGCTCATTGCTACTTTTCCTGATTGAAATAATGTATCTACATTTGTATCTGCAAGTTGTGCTAAAGTTGGTGAAATATCATACTTATTTGCTAAGTCAACATAAAATTGTAATCCTTCAATTGTATTTGGGTCTGTATATCCTGATTTTCCATCTTTAAGAACGTACCCTCCTGCTTGTGCTATCGGTGGTAAATATCCTTGCTGATCTTCAAGAGCTGCTGCAAATCCATATATTCCTTTCTCTTTATTTGTAAGTTGTTTTGAAACTTCTACAAGTTTGTCCCAATCCCAACTCTCATCTGGATATGGTACATTTGCTTCATCAAAAATTTCTTTATTGTAAACAAGAGCTATTGTGTCAAAATCTTTTGGTACTCCATAAACCGCGCCCTTATAGCTTGCTAAACTAACTAAACTTTCTGGATAATCTTTGTATCCATTAGTTCCTTCTAAATTGCTTAAATCCATTAACATATCATTGCTTGCATATTTTAAAAACTCATTAGTATGCATCCAAAATACATCTGGCAATTCTCCGCCTGTAGCGGCTGCTTCCATCTTAGTCCAGTATTCATCCCAAGGTGTTACTTGAACTTCTACTTCTATATTCGGATTTTTTTCATTAAATTTCTCTACAAGCGACTTCATTCCATCCTCTTGTATTTTATCCCATATACCAAAGGTTAATTTAACCTTTTCTTCTCCTCCACTGTTAGCGCCATTACTATTATTAGCTTGTCCTCCGCATCCTGTCATTCCAAGTGTTAAAATACCTGCTAATAACATAATAGAAAACCTTTTCTTAAACATATTTAATACCCCCTTAAACCTTCTTTACTTGATTATACAAAAATGTGTAATTATAAATAATAGACGTTTTTTAGGTATTTATTGTACTTTTTTTGTAATATTTCTATATGACATAGGAGTTTTTTGTGTATTTTTTTTAAATACTCTATAAAAGTACTGCAAATCACTATATCCAACACTTTCTGCTATAGTTCCTATATCAGCACTGGTATTTTCTAAAAGTTTTTTTGCTTTCATTATCCTAACTTTTGTTATATAAGAAACAACACTCTCACCAATCTCCTTAGTAAATATTGCTGACAGATACGAATAATTTACATTAAATAATTCTGCTAGCTTCTTGACACTAAGATCTTCTGAATAATTTTTTTCTATATACTTTTTCACTTGAACAGGAATATTTTCATTATTAGCTTTTTTTATATTTTTAATTTCATATATCTCCTCAATAAACTTCACTATAAAGTTCACCAAAGCTTCCGTATCTTTAACTTCATAAATATACCTACTTAATCCTATCTTTGAATTTATAAGATTATAAACATCATAACCATATAATTTTATAATTATTTCTATAATTTCATTTAAAATTGTACTTATATAACATTTTGGATTTACATCATATACATTTACCACAAATAAGCTCTCTATAATTAATCTAAGATTTATAAGGTCTCCTCTTTGTATGTATTTTTCAATTAATGCAATTCTCTCTATAATTCCATCTGTAATAATTGAAGTTTTTATTTTGTTATATTTAAAAACATTTCTATCATTTCTGAAAAATCTCATTTGTAAATAATCTTCAGCTTGTTGATATAATTTCTTTTCTATTTTTGAAGATACGTCACTTATTCCTATAGAAACTTCTAATTTAATAAACTTTTTTAAGTTTTCACTAATACTTTGACAGAATTTATAAGTATTATTTTCTAAATTGGTTTCATCCTTATCATAAAAAAATATTATTATCTGATTAGCACAATTTAGACTATCTATCAAATAAAAATTACTTTCTTTGTCCATCTCACTTATTATTTTCTTTGCTGAATATTTAACTAAATTTAAATCATTATAATCAAAGGCTTTTTCTTCATTGTTTTGTAAATTAATATTTAATATAGCAACTGAAAATTTTAATCCTTTTAAATGTTTAACTTCATCAAATTCAGTTATATCGATTTCTCTAAAAATTGCATCTTGAATTAATAATGTAGTGCCTAACTCACTTATAACTTCTTTAGCTCCTTTATATTCATCAAGTATATTTTTTTGTTTTTTCTTATCTTCTATTTCTTTTAATATCTTATTTATTGTTTTCTCAAAAGCACTATCTTCTATAGGTTTAAGCAAGTATCCACTAACCCCCATATTTATAGCTTTTTCAGCATACTCAAATTCACCATATCCACTTATAATAACTATTGGAATCTCTAAATTTTCATCTCTAATTTTCTTAATTAATCCTATTCCATCACATTTAGGCATCTTTATATCAGTTAATATAAAATCCACTTTAAATTCATTTAATATATCAATTGCCTCTAACCCATTACTAGCTACCAAAACATCAAAATTATACTTTTTCTTTAATAAAGCTACTATTCCATTTCTTATAATGACCATATCCTCAACTACTAAAACTCTCAACATATATTATTCCCCCCCAAATAACAAAACCTATGCAATATATGGTAAAGTAACTATTATTTTAGTTCCTTCACCTTCAACTGAATTAATCACAATTCCATAGTTCTCACCAAAACTTAAACTTATTCTTTCTTGTATATTTTTAAGGCCTATTCCTCCTTTACCAACTTCATCAGAGTTATTTCCTAAGCTCTTTTTTGAATATAAATTTTTATTTACTAGATTTAGTACCTCTTCACTCATACCTATCCCATCATCTTGAATAATTATTTCAATATTTTTATAAAAATCTTTTTCTATAACAATAGCACTTATTTCTATACATGCATCTGACTCCCTATCCTTAAAAGCATATTTTATTATATTTTCTATTATAGGTTGTAATATAAACTTAATTACTTTAATATCATATAATTCCTCTTCAATATCATAAAAAACCATTAAATTATATGATAAATGTAATTGTTGTAAATAAATATAATCATTTATATGCTCAATTTCTCTTCCTAAAGTAGTAATATCACTTCCATCTCTATTTATATTGTATCTAAACATCCTTCCTAATTTTTGAGTTATTTCTCTTATTTCTTCTGCGCCATATGTAACTGCTATTGAATTTATAACTTCTAAAGTATTATATAAAAAATGAGGATTAATTTGATATTGTAAAGCTTTAAGATGAGCTTCTTTTGCCTCTAAGCTACATAAATAATTTTCCTTTATCTGAATTTCTAATTCCTTTACCGTATTATTAAATTTACTTTCTAGAATTCCAAATTCATCTTCTGATTTTATTTGTCTATCAACAGTAAAATCACCTTTTTCCAATCTTTCAAACTTACTTAATATACGTTCAACCTTATTTCCAGTATTTTTTGATATAACCCATGCCGCGACAATAGATGCTAAAGCTCCAATTATCATAAATATTATTATGCTGACCCTTGCTTTATTAATAGTACTAAAAATATCTTTTTCTAATATTTCATTGATTAACATCCAATTATTATCTAGTTTAATAAATGATATTACTTTATTGTCAAAATTAATTGTTTTTACACTCTTATTGCTAGCATCTTTATATGCTTTCATTTTATAAACTTCATTGTACGAATCTCCATTTATTACATTCCTATAATCATTATCAATTATTGCATAAACATTTTTATTTTCCTGATCTTGATTGGTATAGTCTGTAATCATTTTTTTATCTATAATAAAAGTTATAATTCCTATCTTTTTAGCATACATAAAATACTTAAATTCTTTGACTAAGTATATTTTATTATCATCATCATAAATACTAGAGATCCAAACAGGTTTATTTTTATTACTTGTAATCTCTTTATATTCTTTCGTACTATAAAATTTACCTCCCGTTAAGAAATCTCTTCTATCTCTTGAACTTTCCTGTTGTTTCTCTTTGCCATAAATTAATGTTTCAGAATCATATAAATCTATAACTATTGAATCTAAATATGGCGTATTATAAATTATGGTATCAAAATACTTATTTAACTTTTCTTTTTCAAAAGTAACTTCAATAGCATCATAATTATTCATATTCATTAAAATATCTAAAATATCTTGATTATTAACAGACATATGCAAATCTTTTTCTAACATTTTCATCCTATAATTTATTCCTAAACTAGTTTGTTCCACGATTTTATTAGATAGTAACTCAACATTTTCTTTCATATTCTTATAAGAAGTGTAATCATAATAAATTGCTATTATAATTACTGGCACTATTACTATAAGAACAAAAATAATCATTATTTTATATCTAATGCTCATAAATATATTTTTAAATCTCAATCTTCTCACCCCTAATCAATACGTTTACATTATATAATATTTTTTATCATTAATAGGTCAAATTTACCATAATAAACCTAATATTAATATACTTTTAACAAATTAACAAAAAAAATCTTAAGTCAAACAACTTAAGATTTTTTTTGTTAATTATATATTATTTTTGCTTTAAAGCATTTTTTACTGTTGATTTATATCCAGAATATGTTGCATAGAAATATCCACCATAGACAATTACCATTATTAAGGTAGTTACTAAGGATGAAGCTCCTATATCTGGCTTATTAAACATAGTTAGGAATCCATTAACAACTTTTATTGCCACTACTGAGTGAACTAAAGCTACAACTAATGGTAATCCAAAATAAATACTTACCTGTGTAAATATTGATTCATTTATCATCTTTTGAGATACACCAATTCTTCTTAATGATTTATATCTATCAATGCTATCACTAGCTTCTGATAATTGTTGAAGAGCAAGTACTGCAGTACTTGAAATTAAGAATATTATTCCTAAGTATATTCCTATGAATAATACTATATTTGTCATTCCATTATTCTCTTCATATATACGTTCCCTTGTATATCCATTTACAAAACCATATTTATCTAAATCCACAATTCCATCTCTATATTCATCAAATAACTTTTGCACTCTTTGTTCTTCTTCCTTAGAATTTTTAGGGAAGTTTATATTTATTTTATTTGAAGTAGGATTTAAATTTGAAAGAACATTATCTGGAACTATTAAAGTAAGCAAGTTATCTGTAATTCCAGTACTTTGAAATGCCTCTTTTATAACTTTTCCTTCTCCAATTAAGGCATTATTAGCAATCTTATATTCCTTACCATCAATTTCTATTTCCTTGTTATTCTTAAGAAGATTTTCTAAAGTACCTTCTAATTCACTTAAGTTAGATGAAATTAATACTTCGTTATTAGCTAAACTTACTGATTTTTCACCACTTAAAGCTCTTATATCATTATATGAACTTACACTTATGGCATTTACACCATACTCAGAAAATGTTGGTGCTAATTTTTCTGCATTTTTTCCATGTGAATTTTTAGTCAATAAACTTTCTAAATTAGTTTTTTCTAGTTTATATTCATTATATGAAACAATTTTATCCTCTGGATTAAATTTAAATCCTAACTCTTTTATTGATTCTTCAGCAGTTTTTATTTTATTATCTTCATTAACATAATAAGTAGCAGATGCGTCAAATGGAGTTGTAGCTTCTAATCCTTTTTCTAAAGCATTTTTAAAGCTTAATCCAGTTGATAATGTACTTATTGTTAAGAATAACATAAGACATATTACTGTCATTGATAAAAAGTTAGTATTTATTTTACTATTCATTTGTCTTAACACAAAAATATTTAATCCTTTTAAGTAAACATTCTTATTCTTTTGTAAAACATATAAAACAAATCCTGCTAAACTAAAGAATAACAGTAATGTTCCTAAAACTCCTAATACTATTGACACTAAGAACATACTATTTGTAGGATCTAATCCAACTTTAATTACTAATTTATACGCAACTCCTAATAATCCTAAAGATATAAAGAATATTATTGCTGTTAATATAGGATTCTTTATTTTTATATCCTCATTCTTCTTAGCAGCTGTTAACATATCTATAAGTTTATATTTTGAAATTACAAAAGTATTAAAAAGCATAACTAAGATAAAAATTATACCAAAGTATAAAATAGTTTTTAAAATAGCATCAGTTGATAATAAGAATTTATAATTGCTTAGAGATACCTCAAATAATTTAGCTGCAAAAGCAGATATTCCTTGAGAAACTATTATACCTACTCCTAAACCTACAACTAATGATATAATTCCTACTAATGCTGTCTCATATGTAAGTATTTTTGAAATTTTGTTTTTTCCCATACCAAGGGTCATATATATACCTAATTCTTTTTTACGTTTTTTAACTAAAAAGTTATTTGCATAAAGAATTAATCCACCTAAAACACAAGATATAAATACAGATATTCCAGATATTAATCCTTGTAATACTTTTATATACTCAGCCTGTCTTTTTCCAAATTCTAAAAAGGCCTTTTGATCTCCTATGGAGTTAAATGCATAGAATATACATACTCCAAGAGTTAATGTTAGAAAGTATATTGAATAATCTTTAAAACTCTTTCTAACATTGTTTAAAGCAATCTTAAAATACATCCCTATCATCCCCTCCAAGAAGTGTTATAACCTCAATAATTCTATCAAAAAATTCTTTTCTTGAATCTGTTCCTCTTACTAATTCATTAAATATTTTTCCATCTTTTATAAATAAAATCCTATGAGCATAGCTTGCTGTGAAAGCATCATGAGTTACCATAAGTATTGTAGCTTCTAAGTCCTTATTTAAACTTTCAAAAGAATCTAAAAGCATTCTAGCTGACTTTGAATCTAAAGCTCCTGTTGGCTCATCTGCTAATATTAATGATGGATTAGTAACAATTGCTCTAGCTGAAGCAACCCTTTGTTTTTGTCCACCTGATATTTGATATGGGAATTTATTTAATATTCCATCTATCCCTAAACTCTTTGCAACTTTTTTAATAAGAGCATCTATTTCCTTAGGCTTTTTACCTTGTATTGTTAATGCTAAAGCTATATTTTCATAAGCTGTTAAGGTATCTAATAAATTAAAATCTTGGAATATGAATCCTAATTCATCTCTTCTAAACTTCTCTAATTGCTTTGATTTTAATTTTGTAATATCCTTTCCATTAATAACTATACTTCCTGTAGTAACATTATCTATAGTTGATATACAATTAAGTAATGTTGTTTTACCACTTCCTGATGGTCCCATTATTCCAACGAACTCACCCTTATCAACCTTAAAGTTAATATTGTCTATTGCTTTTGTTATGTTATCTTTGTTTCCATAATACTTTTCTATATTTTCTACACTTAAAATATTTTTCATATCCTGTTCCTCCTCGTTTCATCTTACAATGTTATTTTATCCTCTTTAATAGAAATCACATATTTATTTATCTTTCATACACCTTACAATTTTGTAAGGTTTCCTTAGAAGAAAATATTTAATAAATAATAGAAGTTCAAATGAGAAAATCATTGTGATATTCAAGATATTATTATAAAAATTACAAAAAAGAAATAACTCTACTTAAATCTTATAAGTAGAGTTATTAATTAACTTAATTTCTTTTATGTAATCTTAAGAAATCATCTTTTAATATCTATATCTATTATATCCACCAAATGAAGTATTATCTTTATCAAACCAAGAATCTAAAAGTTCAAACCAGTTACCAACTTTATTTATTTTTGAATCTAATCCATCTTTACACCATGCTAGTTTTCCATATCCACTTCTTAATCTATAAGCATTAGTGTCTAAAGGATTGTACCATCTTTGAATAGCCCAATGTGGTATTGCTTGTCCTGAATATTGATCATAATAATTTCTATTACCATCAGGAAGGAAAATACTTATACCATTTTTACCTTCTTTGAAATTTTTAAACTCTTTTCCTCCAAATGAATATAAAATTAATTGGTCAACATTTTTCATAACATTCTTTGATAATTTTTTAGTTGTTTCATCAAATTCATTACTTAAGCTAATTTTTTCACATAAATCATATAAATCAAAATATGGATATTCAATCCATTCATATTCATCATATGCTTTAAAATAATGCATAGTTGGTGCATTTTTCCCTGTACCTCTTAAACTTTCAATAGCATCCTTTTTATTATTCTTACTTAAATTTCTAGCTAAAGCATCAACTGATTTTTTAACTTTTTCAATTTTTGAAAGATCGTAGCAACTTAGCTGTTGACTAGTTACTCCATAGCTATTTACAGAATCACGCTGCTCTTCTACAAATAATGCACCAAGTTCATTATTTGTAACAAGTGATGGATTAAATATTTTTTCTTTGCCTCCTAAAGTGGAATCAACTTCTCCATTTTCACCTTTAGTAGATCTTAAACGTGAAAATATTTTGTCATAAGGATATCCATTCCCCCAAACAACTGGAGATGATGCAACAAGTGTTTTTGCTTCAAAACTTCCATTATTAGGTCTATATTGATAAGCTACCTCTGAAGTTCCCATTAAACAAGCATCAAATACTAAAACATCAACAGATTCATCTTTAGTAAGTACATCTGAAAACTCTCCAGTATAAAGACAATCTTTGTTGTTACTATCATCCCAGCATATTGCCTTATTTACAGTACTAGCTATATCTTTATCATCCTTAGCCCCACCACCATGGTTAGACATGATTAACATATACTTATCCGCTTCATAGTTCTTTTTACAGAATTTAATGAATTTTTTTAAAGTATTTGCATCTCCCATGTTAGCTTCATAATTACTTGTAGTAGTTATCTCTGGAAATTCACTTTTTCCACTAATTCTTTCAGCAGAATTTTCACCTATTTTATAAAGTCTTGTGTCTTCAAAATTAGAACCTAACACTTTTGAATCGTTAGAATAACCAGGAATTCTATCAACTAATACTATAATATTTAGATTAGGATTATTTTTATAACCCTCTTTCATTTCTTCAATATCATTAAGTATGTACTCTTCTAGGTTATTATCACAATCAGCATATACCATAACCGTTAGTTTTTTATCACCTTCAGTTTTTTCAGCCTCTTTAATTTTCTCTGATACAGTTTTATGCTTGTGTCTTGGAGCAGCACTTACTGTTGAAGCTCCTCCTAATAGAACGCTACCAATGGTAATAGTAGCCATCAATAATGATAACTTTTTCTTAAACATATACATCCCCCTCTGAAAATTAACATTAAGTTAACATTAAGTTAATACTAATTTAATATTAATTTAATATATGAAATTTTCAATACAATTTGCATAACTGGTCAAAATTTATACATAACTGGTTATAATAATCTATTATTTAAGTTTATAAATATACAAAAAGTATTTAATTTTTCGGGAATATTATGAACAGCTATTAGTTCATATAACAATTCCAATTCTTTCATTCCTTAATATTAAAAATTATACAATCGCAATTATTTACATTTTATTTACATTTATTATATAATCAACCAAATAGGAGGTTGATTATATGTATTACTTTAAAGAATTTACTTACACTTCAAGTAGTTTTCTTATCTTATTAATTATTTATTTAATAAAAGTTTATCCTTCTTATGCCATGGCTAAGAAGGCCAATTTAAAAAATCCTTGGATGATGCTTATACCAATCCTCGGTGAATTACAAATGTTTCACCTAGCTGGTATGTCTTATTGGTATTTTATTCTTACATTTATACCAATTTTAAATATTATTATTACTATAATTGTACTTTATAAAATTTTTAAAAATTTTGGATTCGGATTACTTTCTACAATCATAGGAATAATATTTGCACTTATAGCATTCTGGTATATAGTCCTATCTGATAGAAAGTTTGTAGGATCCATACCTTGGGAATATCAAAATGAATTAGTAGGGTAAATTGCCCTGCTTTTTTTATTCAACTTTAACACCTCTCCTATAACCTCCGTAGAACCTTCTATATATTAACACACAATATAACTATCATTTTTCTCCATAAAAACCTCATGAACGCTATTTTTAGTTAATAGATGATGGAGCCTTGTTTAATCTTCTAGTAACTTTATTTTAGGTTTATCAAAAAAACTTATTTGATTATTTATCATATATTTCACTTCTCTTAATTTCTAAATTTAGATAAAAAAATACCGCATATCCAATATAGAATAATACGGTATAAATAATTCTTTATTTATTAAAGTTCTTATCTATTTTATCTATAACAGTATATGTGCAAAAATAACAGTTGATATTGTAGCCCATCCTATAATCATTATTCCTGCATCTTTACCATTGAGTATGCTTCCTAAAACAAAAAAAATGCAAATACTATAACTATTGCTAATCCAATTGACTTAAAAATCATCTTAAACAATTCCCAATCCCCCATTTATATATGTAATATTTTGTAAATCATATCATTATAATCCATATACTTCAATAGTCTTAATTAGTTATCTAATTGGCTATTATAGTATCTCCTATTGGGAAAATTATGCTAACTTCTGTTCCTTCATTCTCTTTTGAAGTTATTTTTAAGCCTAAGCCTAATTTATCACAAAGATTTTTGCATAGGTATAATCCCATACCTGTAGACTTGGTAAATCTTCTTCCATTTTCTCCAGTAAAGCCTTTTTCAAAAACTCTACCTAAGTCTTTATTAGGTATTCCAACACCATTATCTTTTATTCTAAGAGTTATGCTGTTTTTAGATTTATTTACAAATATTTTGACTCTACTATTTTTAGCACTATATTTTATTGCGTTATTTATAACTTGATTTATTATAAATTCAACCCATTTTTCATCACTATAAACATTGTAATCTAAATCCTCTAAGTCTATAGCTATTCTTTTGTTTATGAAATCCCTAGAATTTTTCTTAATTACATTTCTTACACTTTTCCCTAAGGAAAATTCTTTTACAATATAATCTTTGCTAACATCTGTACTTCTAGCATAATATAACGCTTGATCTATATATTCTTCAATTTTCTTTATTTCCTTTTTAATATTTTCACTAGACTCACTCTCATTATTTTCTAAAATAAGCCTAGTGGAAGCTATTGGAGTTTTTATCTCATGAACCCATGTTTCCACATACTCTCTATAATCTTTTTGCTCAAGTCTATATTTTTTAACATTCTCATGCATATCTTTGTCAGTTTCTTTTAAAACCTCATACAAAAATTTACCATGATAGAAATTTGGTTCTTCTATTACCTCAGGTAGTAAATACTTTTTGTCTAAATTATCTAAAATACCACTTATGTTATCATAAAATTTTTTACTCTTGTAAAAATCTAAAATTATATATGTAAAAAGAGGAATAAACCAAAAACATCCTATTAAAAATATTATTCCTGAACCGACATTGCCTATGAACAATAAAACTGCTATGGTAGCAAAAATTATAAAGTTTACAATTAAAAAGAATATTTTATCCTCAAAGTAATCCCTTAGTTTCATGGCATAATATACCCTAATCCTCTTCTAGTTTCTATGGCTCCTTTTACTCCAACCTCTTCTAATTTTTTTCTAAGTCTAGTTACATTTACTGAAAGTGTGTTATCATCCACAAAAATGTCTGAGTTCCACATATAATCCATAAGATCTTCCCTTGAAACAACATTTCCTTTGTTTTTTAAAAGATGTGATAATATCTTAAGTTCATTTTTAGTTAACTCTTCTTCTTTTCCTCTGCAAGAAATTGTTCCATTAGATAAATTAAGCTTTAAATCACCATATGTTAAAACTTCTTGTTCTGATAAAGAATAGGTTCTTCTAAGTAATGAGGCTATTCTAGCTAATAAAACTTGAGTATTATAAGGCTTTGTTATAAAATCATCAGCTCCTAAATTCATGCTCATAATTTCATCCATATCACTATCTCTACTTGTAACTATTATTATAGGCACATTAGAATCTTTTCTTATTTCTCTACAAATATGATATCCATCAAAATAAGGTAAGTTTATATCTAATAGGATTAAATCTGAATTATTTTCTTTAACATACTCTAATATATTTTCAAAATCTGTTGGAGCTAAAACTTCATAACCATACCTAATAAGAAGTTTTGTAAGTTCTTCTCTTATGGTATCTGTATCTTCAATTATAAGAATTCTCTTCATAATAACCATCCCTTCCATTTAAATAGTGAATATAACTTCTGTTTACATTTATTATATAAAAAAAACTGTATTAAAGCACTTCTTTTTAATTTAAGTTCTCTAATACAGTTATAATTAAAAATACTATTAATTACAAAATATATATTTTCTATAAACTTTTAATCTATAAATTATACAAGATATGCTTCCTTTTAAGATGTTTGATATTGCAATGCTCCACCAAACTCCATTTATGCCTAAAAACTTAACTAAAACTAAGGCCATAGGAATTCTTAACATAGTAAAGATTATACTTATAGCTGATGGTATTTTAGGAAGTCCTAATCCTGAGAATACTCCATTTGATATCATCTCAAAACTACTAAATATCTGAACTATTCCAAGTACTCTTAAATAACTGCTTCCAATTATTATTGTAGCCTCATCCTTAACAAATAATCCTACTAATAATCCTGGAATACAGATAAATAAGGTTGAAACAAGTATTGAGTAGATAGATCCTAAAAGCAAGGCTTTCTTATATCCTTCATTTACTCTATTTAGTTTTTTTGCTCCATAATTTTGTCCTGTAAATCCTGCTATAGCCCCATTTAATCCTCCAATTACCATAAAGCTTACAGATTCTATTTGAAGACCTATTTTCTGAGCTGCTATAGCATCAGCTCCAAAGCTAGCTATAATTCTAGCTAATATAATATTCACCAAGGTAAAAAGTACTCTTTGAGATGCCATAGGAAATCCTAATCTAGCTATTTCTCTTACTTTTTCATAGTTTACTTTCTTTTTTAAATCTATTTTAAATATTCCTTTTCCATAATATATATACATAAAAAACATAAGTATATTGGCTAATAATGTTGCCACTGCCGCTCCAAAAACGCCAAGTTTAAAAACATATATTAATATTGGGTCTAATATCATATTTAAAATTATACCTGTAGCACTTATTTTTAAAGCTAATTTATTATTACCAAAGCTAGCTAATATTCTAGTAAAAAGATAATTAAAAAAGCTAAAGAATAATACTGGGGCACTTACAGCTAAGTATATATAAGAATCTCTTTCAACTAAGGTATCATTTAAATTTAAAAATCCTATGAATCCTTTTCCAAAAACCACTAATACTAATGCATATATTAGTCCTATAAGAAAATTCATTATAAGACCATTTCTTATATAATCCTCTGTCTCTATTTCATTTTTTCTCCCTACTTCATGAGAAACCTTAATTCCAGTCCCCGTAACTACTAAGGCATTTATAGAATATCCTAGTCCTAAAAAAAAGCTTGAAGAGCCAATGCTAGCCACTGCACTACTTCCAAGACCTCCAACCCAAAACATATCTATAAGCCCATAAGCAAACTGAAGGAATGAACTTCCCATAATAGGAAGAGCTAAGGTGGTAAGGACACTTAGTACATTACCCTTGGTTAAATCTATTTTCTTCATTTACCCTTTCTCCTATTTAAATTTGCCCATTTTTTATACGACTTACTAAATCTTCTACCTTTTCTTTTATTTTATCTCTTGTGTATATAAACTCTTCATCACTCTTTCCACTTGGATCATCTAAGCCCCAATCTTCCCTATGTTTGCAAGGTAATGTTGGACAAGAAACATTGCATCCCATAGTTATAACTATATCTACCTCTGGAATTTCTCTTAATAATTTTGGTCTTTGAGTTAATTCCATATCCACTCCAATTTCTTTCATTATTCTAACAGCATCTTGATTTATTTTATTTCTTTCCTCAGTACCTGCGGAATAACTTTCAAAAATATTTAATCCCAGTATTTTCCCAAAGGCTTCTGCCATTTGTGATCTACAAGAATTGTGTACACATATAAATGCTACTTTTTTCATAATTCTTCCCCTTTTACTAAACTATTTTTCATAATAAACTAATATCTTTTTAAACATTTTAATTCTGATTAATTTAAAATAATTTTCACCATTTATTATATTTTCTAAATAGTTCATACTAATCTAAAGATGTTATTATTTCCATAAGAAATAATATAGATTTATTTGCATTATTTAAATTTAAACTATAATGATTCCAAGTTCCTTCTTTTCTACATTTAACAAGGCTACATTCACTTAAAATTTTCATATGATGTGATAGTGTAGATTGAGATATATCGAAAAATTTCAATATTTCACAGGCACACTTTTCTCCACTTGATAACAAATCTATTATTTTTAATCTATTTGAATCTCCTAAAGCTTTAAAAACCCTTGAATTTATTTCAAACTTATCCTCCATATTTCTTCACTTCCTAATACTAAAACTTTTATAACTATATTTCATTATAGCTATATATCGATAATTGTCAATGTTATGCATTTTAAACTTAGGGAATAATTCTTAAAATATATTTATAGTTTTTATTTCATTTTTAAATCTCCAATTTTAAAAAAACTAAAAAAAGTTGCAAAGTTAAATTAACTTATACAACCTTTTTATTTCTCCTTTTATGGAATTTTTAGAAAAATTATTACTATGAATTGTTATCTCTTACACATTATGCAAACCGTTGTTTCCTTATTTGTTGAATATAAATGAACTTGTCTTACTTGATTATGAAGCATTACCTATGTTGGTATTTACTTATTTTGTAGTTACATTTTTTATTATCTTCTATGCATAATTCCTTTAGAACTATTTAATAATACTTCCACATAATTCTTATTCATATAAGGTAAATTTATTTCCTCTGAATTTTCACTATAATAATCAATTACAATTTTGCCTATATTATTTTTTTCTTGTATGGGATTTGTATTAAAGCCTACAGCTTGTATGTCCTTTCCCTTAAGAATATGTATTGTTCTAAAAAATCCTCCTGTTACTGCACGAACTTTATTTTCATCAACCTTAAGATTTATATTTCTTCCTTTTAAAATTGATGAAGGAATTATTATAAAACTAATTATATTAATAAGCCATACCCATTTTATTGGTAATATTAAATATGCTACTAAAGATATAAGGAATACTATTAAAACTGGTTTTATAATCATAAATATCTTCCCATGTCTTATTCCTTCTCCCTCATTTTCTATGCTCCACTGAGGTATAAATTCTCTTATTATATTTTGAACTTCTTTAGAATTTCCTATGGGATACATTATTATCTGCTCTTTTCCCTCTCCAGAATAGCCTTTTATAACTACATTTATTTCATATCTTTTTAAAAGTTGTCTCAAAGGATTTGATTTTAGTTTTATAAGCTTTATACTATTTTCCTTAAAAGAAAATTCCTTTGTGCTAAAGAGTCCATATTTTATTTTTATATTTTCTCCTTCTTTTGAAAGAGTAAAATTATAATATTTTATAAAATAATATACTGTAGCTATAGCTTTTAATATAATTAAAGCTACGAATAATCCAACTATTGCAAATATAATCCCTATTTTTGAAGCCTCATTTGCAATATATCCATTTATAACACTATCCACATACTCTGAATTTATAAATTTTTCAATCTTACCCCAAGCATTAAATATAAAAATAATAGCTATAAATAGATTAAAGCTTGTAAATCCATATAAAATTAAATCTTTATTGCTTATTTTCTTTTCTTTAACATTTACTTCTTCACTATTATTTATATGTACCTTTTCACTCTCATTTATATTTTTCCTATTATTTAAATTACTCTCATAATCCTCTTTTAACTTTTCAAATTCAGAATCTAAAAAACTTTTTCTAAGTATATTCTCCTCTAAGTCAAAGCCTTCACTTACTTCATTATTAAGCTCTTTGTTAGCTCCAAAGGCAAAGCTCTTAAGCAAAGCTATATCTTCATTACTTAAGCTCATTTTAATATCTTCTTCTCCAACCTCTCTAGAGGGACTTTCAATTTTTACAATCTTATATCCTAAAATCATCTCTATTAAGTTTTGTGAAATATCCATAGATTTAAAGCTCTTCTTTGGAATTATTGTAGTTTTTTTAGAAAAAATCCCCTTATGATAATAAGCTTCATCTCCTTTTAAAATCATATACTCCCTATTCCACTTAAGGATTGAAACTATAATTGCTAAAAGTACTACACCTATTATGACTATGTAAAACCATTGCTTTAAAAGCACTACAAATATAACTGCTAACCCCAAATCACTTATTATTTCTTTAACTATATTATAAAGTAAACTTCTTACACTATTTTTTATTTTTATTTCCCTGTTATTAAGGCTCTCTTTTTCATAATTACATTGATTTATTTCTTTATTATCTAATTTTTCATTCATAATTATGCTTCAAGCTCCTCTCTAACATTCTCATTAATCTTAACTCTTAAAAACTCTCTAATCTTTTCAACTTCCTCTTTATCAAGATTAGGAATCTTATAACTTCCTCCAGCAGTTCCTATCTTTACATCTGCTAAATTAAACTTTCTATTTACTGGCCCTTCACTTAAGTTTATATTCTGAATTCTAACTATAGGAATAGTTACACTTCTTTTGAAAAAAACTCCCTCAGTAAAGAATATCTCTTCCTCATCTATTCTGTAACTCCACTGTTTGTATTCAAAAAAAGGCTCAATATAAGTGCTTAAAGCTGTTAACCCTATAATTATAAAGCTTAAAATATTCACTATTTTCATGTGATTATTCAAAATATAATCAGCCCATTGAATCTCCATTTTAGGTAAAACAAATACAATTCCTAAGTAAATAACCACTAAAACAATTAACCCTATTGTTCTCCCTAAAATCCATGACTTAATAGCTTTATTGCTTAGCTTTTTGTCCATTAGTCCATCCCCCATTCAAATTTTGTTAACTTTTCCTTAAAATATCATAACTAGTCTTATTAAGTCAATTTAAAACCTAAGAATTAAGCAAAGTTTAAGAAAGAATCTATTGTAATATAAAAAATCACCTTCCTAAGTATTTAATAGAAGCTTTTTTCTTCTATATACCTAAGAAAGTGATTAAACTCTATCTTTTTGTCTTTTAAATATAAATATTAAATATAATATTGTGCTTGAGCACTATACATAGTTTCATACTCATTGCCTTTATCTTTTACAAGTTCATCATGAGTTCCATATTGAATAAGTTTTCCTTTTTGAAATACTGCTATGTTGTCACAAAATCTACAGCTAGATAATCTATGAGAAATATATATTGTTGTCTTTTTTCCTATAAGCTCATTGAACTTACTATATATTTCATACTCAGCTTTTGGATCTAAAGCTGCCGTTGGCTCATCAAGGATTACTATTGGTGCATCCTTATAAACTGCCCTAGCTATGGCTAATTTCTGTGCTTGTCCCCCAGAAAACTCTATTCCACCTTCATCAAAGTTTTTATATACAGGAGTATTTATTCCCTTTGGTAACTTTTCTAAGTCTTTTCCAAAGCCACTCTTTATTAGAACCTCTTCTATTTCCTCATCCTTAACCTTATTAAAATCATTTAAAGCTATATTTTCCTTAATTGAAAAGGACATTAGTTTAAAATCTTGAAATACTACTGATAGAAGTTTCATATATTCATCATAATCATATTCATTTATATTAACTCCATTTAATAGAATTTCACCCTCTGTTGGATCATAAAGCCTTGCTAAAAGCTTTATAAAAGTGGTTTTTCCAGCACCATTTAATCCAACTACTGATAACTTTTCACCCTCATTTATTTTTATTGAAACATTTTTTAAGGTGAATTCTTTACTTCTTGGATATTTAAAGGATACATCTTTAAATTCAATATTAACCTTTTCTAAATTTCCAATCTTCTTACCTTCTTTAGTGTGTTTAGATTCTATATTTTCAAATTCCATAAAAGCCTGAAGATATCTACACATTTGTCTTACCATTACATAACTTCTAAAAAGATTAGATATGGAGTTACTAAAATTTATTGCAGCATTAGTGTACATAGTAAAGTCACCAATTCCTATACTATTTATTAAAACTCTATAAGTTATATATCCATAAACTATAACCATTTGTAATTGTAATACTATTTCATTGAATCCTTCATACTTACCTACTTTACTAAATATCTTAATAAATGCATTGGTGCTATTTATATTAAACTGATCTAATTTCTTTACAAATAAAGGGGCTACATTATAAAGTCTTATATCTTTACCTGCTGAAAAATCATTTATTGTATTAATATAATATCCAAACTCCCTATTTAGTGGAATTAAGGAATCAAAAAATTTATGCTGTAACCTTTGAGATTTCTTATACATAAATGAACTTAAGAGAACAATTAAAATTATTAGGGCTATAATAATCCAATCTAGGGTTAAAATAAGACCTATTAATCCAATTACTTTAAATATCTCTGTTAATCCCTTAGATATATTGTAGGTAAGTTGCCAAATAGCTCCCTGATTTCTTATGGGAAATAAGGCTCTTTCCTTTAAGTTTAAAATCTCTGGATCTTCAATATTTTCAAAATCCAAGTCCATAACTTTCTTTCCTATAAGCAAATCAAATCCTGCTACTACCTCTTCATTTTTAATATTACATTTTTTCTCTAAAACTCTATTTATTAAGTTTAATACTCCATTACCTATTACAGTTAATAAAACTAATAAAATAAGAACCTTTATTCTTCTCGCTCCTAAAAGTTCATCTATAATATACTTTGGCATTATTATATTTAAGAAAGGAACTGCTGCTGCAAATAAAGATGAAAAGAATAAGGTTGGTATATAGGTCTTTGATATTCCATGAGCTAATTTTAAGAAATGCTTTATTATATATAAATCACTTGTGTACTTTTCTTTATTCTCCATTATGCTAAAGCCCCACTTTCTTCTTTATAATATTGTGCTTGTATATTAAACATATCACTATACTTACCATTTTTCTTTAATAATTCCTCATGAGTTCCATACTCAACAATTTCACCATTTTCAAAGAAGGCTATAACATCGCAAAACTTTGTACTTGCAAGTCTATGAGATATATAAATTGCTGTTTTATCTCCAATTAGCTCATCAAATCCCTTATAAATATTATATTCTGCTACAGCATCTAAAGCTGAGGTTGGTTCATCTAAGATTACTATTTTTCCATTTTTATACAAGGCTCTAGCTAGGGCTAACTTTTGATTTTCTCCTCCTGATAATTCAACCCCTTCTCCATCTAAAATTTTTAAAAGAGAGGTATCTATTCCCTTTTGAAGAGAATTTATTTTATCTCCTACTCCAGCCTTTTCTATGCAATGTAAAACTTTTTCTCTATCAACATCTTCTAAATTCTCTAGAGAAACATTTTCTGCCACAGTAAATGCAAAGGTTTTAATATCTTGAAAAACTACTGATAAGATTTTATAATATTCTTCCTTAGAAAAACTTTGTATGTTTACCCCATTTATTAAAATCTCTCCGCTTGTTGGCTCATAAAGTCTACATAAAAGTTTAACAAAGGTTGTTTTACCTGCTCCATTAATTCCAACAATAGCAAGTCTTTGCCCCTTTTTAATCTTTAATGAAAGATTTTTATAAATATATTTATCTGTTTTTGGATATTTAAATGATACATTTTTAAATTCTATTTCATAAGAACTATCAATAGGTATATCCCTAGTTTTTTCTTTATCTTCACTCTTAATTTCTAAAAACTCTCTCATATCATCTAAATACATATTTTGTGCCTTAATATGTGCTAAGTCATCTAATATACCTTTCATCCAATCTCCAAAGCCATTTATTGTTGAAAAATACATTGTGAAATCCCCTATGCCCATTCCAGTAAAAAGCACATTATATATTAAATATCCATAAACTACACATTCTCTTATTACAAGAAGTACTACATCAACAATCTTAACATTTAATTGTTTTCCTTGGACGTCCCTAGATATATCTATTCTCTCTCCCCTAAATTTCTTAAATTTTTCAATGAGTATATTTTTTAAGTCATATATTCTTATGTCTTTACCATAGGCAAAATCATACATTGTATCAAAGACATAGAAAGTTCTTCTATCCTTATCAGCAGCCTTTTCTTTTTGGCTATACTCATACTTTTTAACCCTCATAGTTAAAGCATAGCTTATTAAAACATTTATTATTAAAAATAATAAAATCCATGGACTTAAAAATAATACTATAGATATATATCCCACAAAGGCAGTTAACTTTCCAAAGAGTCCTAAAATTGTGTGATATACTCCTTCAACCCCTGTATTATTACTCATAACTGCATTCATAACACTTTTTATTTTATTTAGAACCTCAGGATCTTCCGTATTTTTAAAATCCATTTTCATTATTTTCTCACTTATCATGGTCATATAGTCACATCTAATTTTAGTAACCCTAGGACTATATACACATCTAAGCCAAGCTATAGAGTAGTTCATAACTGAAGATAAAAGAAAAAATCCAATTAAAGTCATTAAGATTATTTCTACTCTTCTCTGTCCTAATAGCTCATCAATCAAAAATTTTGGTAAAAAAATTCCTAGAAAAGGTGAAATAGATGCCAAAATAGTATAAACACCACATTGCGCAAACAAAACCTTATCCTGACTCCAAGCATATCCCATAATATACTTGAGATTACTTAAAAGAGTACCCTTTTTCTTATTACCCCTCATAAATTCCATCTCCTAATTCCAATTAAACCCACTTATTTCTCATCTTTAGCTCTAATTTATTAAACTATATTTTTTAACCCTCTCCTTTACCCTATCTAAATTTATTTTTTGTACTACCACAGCAATTTCATCTAAGTCTATCTCCTTTCCTTCACTAACTAAATAATAAAAACAAACCCCTAACTTTCTTTTTATTATTAAGATCATTTCTTCTTCAATTCTTCCATATTCCTTTTTTAAAGCAAGTGATATATCCCTTGCCTCATCTCCATTAATGATTCCACTTAATATTAAATCCTTATATATTAATAAAGAAAATAAGCTAATCTCATTATAATTTTCTTCTCTTCCAGAAAAATCATCAAACATATTTAATACAGTTTCTGAAACAATATTATGCTCTAATATATAACTTCTTTTTAAATATACATTTTTAATAGAATTATTTGAAAATCTTTCTGCTAATTCATCTAATGAAGCCTCATCTTTAAGCTCTATTATGTTGTTTATCCTAGCTATAATTTTTTCTTTAGGGAAAAAGGTCTCTTGTCCAGTAGAAACACTCTTTTTTATAAACCACTCTTCTGGAATTAAATTTTTTCTTTTCCATCTATATAATTGTCCATATGATATATTCATCAGGACTAATAAATCTTTTTTTGAAATTAATTCTTCATGCATACTTTCTCACCTACTATGCTTTTTTCATCTGTTATATTCAATTCTCCTGTATATTCTATTTTTCCTATTTCACATCCTCTCCCTATAGTAATATTCTCACCCCTAACAATCTTACATTTAGTATTTTCTAGAGTAATTTTATCACCTTCAATAATATCACAATTTATAAAACCATCTGAAGAGAAAGAAAACTTTAAAAACATAAACTTTTTCTTCTGTTCAGATTTAATAGTAATTTCTTCCCCACCAATTTCTTTTATATATGACTCTCCTTCTGGTACTATATTTATCTTATCTGCAGCTAAAAGTTCATTTATTCTTATATAGCCAAAGCTATTAAACTCTTCACCTTCACAATTCCCATTTATTTCACAACTTCCTCTAGAAATCATATTTTCAAAACTTACATTTCCACTAATGGAACTTCCTCCATTCAATATAATTTCCTTTCCTGTTAAATCTTCTTTAAATATCCCTGATCCATTTACTTTTAATATATCCCTTGACTTTACTGTTCCATTACAAGACATACTACCTGAACATTTAATTTCTTTTGTAATTATATTTCCTTGAAAATCTCCACTTCCACTTACTTTAATATCATTAGCCTTTATATTTCCTAAAATTTGACCTGATCCTGCCACTTTAACATTATTATATTCTCCTTGTGATATACTTCCAGAACCTAATATCTTAACATCATTTAAATTCTCTTTGTTTTCCATAAAACTAAATCCTCCTTTTATGAAATTAATTAGAAATCCTATTCAATTGATTTAAATTAAAATTTTCTCCTTAACCAAACTCTTTTCATCTATCTTAAACTCTCCTGAATATTCAATTCTCTCTATTGTACAATTTTTTCCTACAATTATATTCTTTCCTCTAACAACCTTTGCTCTAGTATTTTCAATCTCTATATTATCTCCTTCTATAAGGTTACAAGTCAGTTGATTTTTTTGTTTATAATTAAAAATCCATAATTTAAAATTATTATCTTTTCCAGATTTAATTTTTATATTTTCTCCACCAATTTCATTTATACTAGATTGTCCTATTAATCTTATATCAATATCATCTGCTGAAAGTAATCCATCAATTCTTAATTTGCCTTCGCCACAAATTTTTCTTCCTTCACAGTTATTTATGCATTTGATATATCCTCCAAATTCAAGTAAATCAAAATTTATTTCATTTAAACAAATAAAATAACCAGCAATATTTAACCTATTGGTAACTATATTCTTTTCACCTTTAAACCTTCCAGAAACCCCAATATTTTCAGTAGCATTCAAATTTCCTAAAGCTTTAAAAGAACCTGATATTACCATCTCCCTAAATTCCATATCTCCTAAAGCCTTTGCCATACCAGATACGTTAATATTATTAGCTTTAACATCCCCAATTACTTTTCCTCTACCAGATATATTTATATTGTTATAATCTCCACCTGTAACTTTTCCTGATCCAGATATATCTATATTATTAGACATTGTATCAACACTCCCTTCAATAAAACATTGTTACGTTGATATGTAAAATATAAAAAGATTTTTATTTTAATTTAAAGATTAATCAATAAATTAATGAAACATTGTTACGAACACTATTAAAAAATATAAACTTCTTTATATTTTTAGTATATACAACATACCATGTTTTGTAAATACCTTACCGCAACATTTTTGTAAAAATATAGAACTGTATCAAAATATCGTAATAAAACTTATTTTGATACAGTTCATATTATAAAATTGCTATTCTATTTCATAAACTCTTGTGTAGCATAATATGTATTTCCTATTTTATAAACTCCTACCCCAATAGAAGTAAAGTTAGGAGAAAGTATATTAGCTCTATGTCCTGATGAGTTCATCCAATTAGTCATAAATTGGTTAGCTATATTTGAATCTCCTGAATATCCACTTATGTAAGCTATATTCTCTCCCCATGCGTTATATGAAACTCCATCAGCTTTCATTTTAGCTGTTATTAATTGTCCATTTGGATCTTCATGTGAAAAATATTTTCTCACTCCCATATCCTCTGACTTAATACGAGCATATTTTTGCATAGTGTTACTATAACTTAAAGGAGCAACCCCTGCCTTAGCTCTTTCTTCATTAACCTTATTGAATATCATTTGTTCAATTTGAGTTGCATAAGAACTACTATTATTTGATTGTTCTACTGGTTTCTCAACTTGATTTTCTACAGGCTTATTTTCTTGTTTTTGCACAGATTCCTTATTAGTTTCTTTCTCTACTTTATTATTTTCAACTGGTTTTTCTTCTTGTTTATCCTTTGAAGGATTTGCCTCTTTATTGTCACTTTGTGCAACTTCTTTATTTTCATTATTTGATTGAATAATCTCTAACTTTCCATTTTCATAATTAGATTCTACCTTTGTCTCTTCATCTTGTGGAGTATTTTTAACACTCTCTTCTTTTTTAGTAGTATCTGTTACTTTATCCTTAGAAAAATTCTTACTTATATTCTCAAAAACTTTAGTAAAAGGATTACTGCTTAAAATATTAGTTTCTTCCTTGGATTCCTCTCCTTGTTGTGCTTCTACCTTTTCTGAACTTTCATTTGAAACACTTTGATTAGCTTGTACATTTTTATGAGATATATTATTACTATTAAAATATCTCACCCCAGCACCTCCAGAACATAATCCTAAAGATAATAATATAGAAATTAAAAATTTACTCATGTTTTTCCCTCCTAGTTATCCTTTGTTTTTCCTAATAAGTATAACTAAAATCCTTTTAGTCTTTCTTTGTAGAGGCTATTACTACTTAAATAATTTATTATATTTAAGTAAGAATAAAACTAAAAATCATTTAGCTATTAAATAAAAAAAGTGTTCTATCTTAACTACCTCTATATGTATAAGTCATCTTGGCTTTTACATCTTCTTGTAACCTTTAAGATCAACACTTTTTTCTAGCTTAGGAATGAATAAATTATAAAGTCTTGTCCATAGACTTTAAATGAATTATATATGAATATTTAATCAATCTCCAGTTTTTCTCCTAAAATTCCCCAATATTATTACTGGTTATAAAGTAAAAATAACTCTACAATAATAAATTATTCACCTCCCCCCTATTTTTTCCTATTAATTCCTATATAAATTATAAGGATATTTGTTCTTAATTTAGCTAATAATATTAATGGACCCTCTTACTCTTAAAAATTATAATTTCGACAGTTGTCGTCCTTTCAAAAGTTACATAAAAAGGAGTTATATCAATTTAAACTTATAAATAAAAATTATAAATTCTTAGTGAAATTCACTAATTCTCCAAATATATTTATAATTCTTATATCTAAGTTTTGATATAACTCCCTCTTTTTATTTTAAATTCCTTAACTAAATTTCAAATATATCTTTAATCATAAATTAATCTAAAGCAAAACTTCACTTTAAAATATAATCTATTTCTTTAATTTAAAATTACTTAATTCTTCCTATAAAAATACTAATAAGTTAACTCTACTTAACTTCTATAGAAATTTCTTCTTCAAAGTACATGCTCTTAACCTTTATTTTGCAAATACCTTTTTTCCCTTGAGTTCTTACCCAGAAAGCTGTTGCTCCACCAGAAATTCCAAACTTACTTGGTCCCATTATACTTAAAGTTCCATCTATTTCTACTTCAATAAAATCATTATTTAAGAAAAGAACCTCTCCTAAATTATCTAAAAGTTTAACCACGATTCTAGTAGCATCATAACTTGTTTTTTCTAATGAAAGTTCTAAATCATCTGGTGTAACTTCTAACTTATTCATGCTTCTAAGCTCACCTATTTCTTTTGAAGCAACCTCTTTATTATCTATAAAGCCTTTTATTATTAAGGAGTTTTCCTTATCTCCCCAACCTCCAGCTAATTTATAAACTAAAGACATTATTTTAAATACAGGTATATTTACTCTTTCACTAAATTCTTCAATATATTTAAAATCTTCTTCAGCTAAATTAGTTAAATTAGAATCTTTTAATTTATTTAATACAAAGTCTTTAATTTCTTTTTTTGCTTCTTCAGTAAGAGGTATTTCTGAATCCATAGATAAAATATGTGAAACCTCTATTGGTGGATGTGGTAAATTAGGGAACTTTTCTTTATTAGGATAATAAGTATCTATATATATTCCATCTTTAAATATTTTTATATAATCACAGTTTGTAAGAACTGTAAATGGAAGTATTGCTCCTCCATCCCTTTCTCCCTTAGCCCCTAAAGTAATAGGCTCTAAAACCACACCATCTTCTACTTTCTTTTGGCTAGCATATGAATAAGCTGCATACTTAGGATTTCTGAACATATCAGAAACTCCATGGTAACAAATTTTATCTCCTGAACCAAAGGAACTATGTGTATTATAATCAAAAGCACACCATCCTATGGCTCCACTTATTTCATCTAAGCCAAAGGATTCATTAATAACTCTCAAATGTCTATAAGCGTGTTCAACTTTTTTACATTCTTGATCAAAGCTTTTTGTTGGATACATATGCCCATTATACTCAGTTACTAAATAAGGAACTTTATCTACTTGTCCTGTTACTTCACTTTGAGTTCTTAATACTTTTTCTCCCCCACTGTGTATAAAATCATTCATGGTATAAACATCTTCTAGGAAATCACTATTTTCTAAGTATCTAACCCCACCAGTTTGTCTAATAGGATCTAAACTCTTTGCCATAGCATTAGTTTTTACATAAAACTCATGACTATCTTGAGACTCATTTATTCTAACGCCCCATAAAACTATGGAAGGTCTATTGTAATCTCTTTTTATCATTTCCTCTACATTTTTAATAGATTCTGATTGCCAAGCTTCATCACCTATATGTTGCCAACCAGGTATCTCTTCAAAAACTAATAGTCCAATCTCATCACATTTTCTTAAGAAGTGTACTGATTGCGGATAGTGAGATGTTCTAACTATGTTAAGTCCTAATTCATATTTTAAAATCTCAGCATCCTTTTCTTGAACTCTTTGAGGCATAGCATATCCTACATATGGATAAGCCTGATGACGATTTAATCCAACAAGTTTAACTCTTCTTCCATTTAAATAGAAACCATCTGATCTAAATTCAGCCTCTCTAAATCCAAAATTATCTTTATATTCATCTATAACTTCTGAACCTTTTAATAACTTAATTTTTATTTCATAAAGCTCAGGATTTTCTATATCCCATAACTTAACCATATTTAATTGGTCTATTTCTATATTTTTAATACTTGTTCCTTCTTCAATTGGTAACTTTGTACTTAAAGCTTCTTCAAAAGTATCATCACCAAACTCTACAACAATTTCTAAATCATCTCTATGCTCTTCAAAATTATTTATTTCTATATCAAGTTCTAATCTTTTTTCTTCCTTTAAACAATCATATGCCCTTGCATATAAATTATTTATAAATATAGGTTCAACTACTCTTAAGGAAACTTCTCTATATATTCCTCCATAGGTTAAATAATCAACAACATATCCATGAGGAGGTATATCTGGTCTTTCTGTTGAGTCAACAACAACTTTTAATATATTATCTTCATTAATTTTTAAAGCATCAGTAATATCTATTGAAAAATTAGTGTAACCACCCTTATGTCCACCAACATGAATTCCATTTAAATATACTTCTGCGGCTATCATAACTCCTTCAAAATCTAAAAATACCTTTTTCCCTTTAACACTATTATCAAATTTTAAAGTTTTAACATAAGTAGAAACAAATTGATATGATTTCTCATCAAAATAATTATATGGTAACTCTATATTTGTATGAGGTAAATCTACCCTTTCAAAATTACTAAAATCAAACTCATTTTTTAAATACTCACCTTTGTAATCATTTGCATAAAACCATTGATCATTGATATGAATTATTTTCCTCATAAATTCTCCTCCTAATTTTACGATTAATTATATAAACCTTAAGTTAATTATTACCATATATACATTATACATGTTTTCTTATGAACTTTCTTTTAACAATTAAAAGTAATGAAATTTTTAAATAAATTTATCTCATTTATTGATTTATTTTATTCAAGTATACTAATCTCATTTTACAATTAAATTAAATATAATAATTGTATATTAAAGCTAACTTAGGAGTATTATATGAATCATGACTATATTTTAGGTAAAGAAAAAATTTTCACTGCTCTAATGAAATTAAGTATTCCGGCAACCGTAGCTATGCTTATCAATGCTATATACAATATTGTTGATACAATTTTTGTAGGTCGTGAAATTGGAGCATTAGGAATAGCAGGTGTCTCAGTATATCTTCCTTTACAAATGATTATGATGTCCTTGGCATCATTAATTGGTGTTGGTACAGCCTCAATTTTTTCAAGAAAAATTGGTAATAATGATTTAGAAGGAGCTAATAAGGCTTTTGGTAATTTAATTCTATTAGTTTACTTATTTTCCATATTTACATTTATATTTGGATTTATATTTCTTGAGGAACTTGTAAGATTTCTTGGTGCTAGTAATGAGGTTTTACCTTATGCAATAGATTATGCTAGATCAATACTTCCTGGTGTTTTATTTTTCCCAATTTGTGTAGCAGCTAATAATATAATAAGAGCCGAAGGAAGTGCAAAGGATGCTATGTGTTGTATGTCTATTGGTATGATCTCAAATATATTTCTAGATTATCTATTCATATGCAAATTAAACATGGGCATAACTGGAGCTGGTTTAGCAACATCAATTTCAAAATCATTAAGCTTTTCATATTTAACTTATTATATTTTAAATAAGTCATCTGTAAAATTAAAACTTAAGTATTTAAAATTTGATTTCTCAATATTAAAAAAAATTATTTCTATAGGAACATCTGCCTTTATAACTCAAGTATCTATTAGTTTAGTTGCACTTCTACTAAATCATTCTTTAGTTAAATATGGCGGCAACTTTGCCTTATCTATATACGGAATAATATATAAACTTACCTTATTCATACAAATGCCCTTATCTGGACTAGTACAAGGTATGCAACCTATTATTGGATTTAGTACTGGAGCCAATAATAGAACTAGAGTTATTAATACTTTTAAATTAACTTTAATAATATCAACCTTTATTGCTACAACTCTAACACTAATAATATTAATAAAAACTGATATGTTCATGAAATTATTTACAACAGATATAAATCTAATAAATGAAGGAAGTAAAGTATTAAAAAGTAATATAATTATGTATCCATTTATTGGTATATATCTAACATCTATTGGCTTCTATCAATCAACAGGCAAAGGAAAAGAATCATTAATTTTATCTTTACTTAGACAATTTATTTTCTTTATTCCTCTTTCAATAATATTACCATCATTATTTAATCTTGGTATATGGGGCATATGGTTGGCATTTCCTATTTCAGACTTCTTAGCATTCATATGTACATTAGTAATTGCTAAAATAACCATTAATAAAAAAGCTATAAACCCTAAAATTATAAATTAAACCTTAAAAGAGATACTTATGTGACTAAGCCACACAAATATCTCTTTTAAAATATCTATAATAATTAATTTTCTTCTATTAATCTTTCTAATCTCTCATTTAGTAGATTTACCTTTAAACCGATACTATTTTCTTTTTCCTCTAATTTTCTTATTAAATTTAAAACATTATTACGAAACTCCTCAATCTTATATAAAGAATCATTGATTTCTCCTTGAACTGAAAAATCACTAAATATATTGTCAAAGAAAATATCAAAGGTATAAGAAAATCCACTTATATTTAAGCCTTCATTAAATATAGAGGTATCTACATCCCCTAATTCCTTATTTAATCTATCTACTGAATAACTAAGTCTCTCCATATAAGTTTTAGCATCATCTATTCTATTATGTTTGATTGCTGAAGAAATCATTCCTCCCCCAACAATATCATATATTCCCCAATTTTTAGCACTCCTTAAGGATTTTAAGGTTTCTTCACTAATCATTAAGCAATTATTAGCTTCTCTTAAGGCTTCTGAAATTTCTGTCTTATCGCTTAGTAAGTCCTTTATTTCATTTTCTATTTCAATTATTTCGTCTCTTATATTTAGATTAAACTTTTTAACTAACTCTCTCTTTTCACTTATAAGATCTTTATACTTACCTTCAATATTAATTAACTGCCCTAATCTATTGTTGTTTTCTTCTACATCATATCTTAACTTTTCCACTTTAAACTTAAAGTTATCATACTTAAGTTTTGCCTCTAAATACTCTCTTTCCTCTTTTTCTAACTTCTCATCCTTATTCCTTAATATATTAGATATTAAATTAGAAAAAGATAAACTCTTTAACTTTTGAACATCATTAAGCTCCTTATTTAAACTCTTTTCAAGCTCTAGTAATTCTTTCTCCTTATTATCCAATTCATTTTCAAGTGATAAATTCCTCTTTTCAAGTGTTTCCTTTAAAGCCATATTTTCACGACATTCTTTTATTTTTTCATTTAAATCTTTAAGCATAATTTATTTTGGGGTATATAAAAATAAGCCTTATAAAAAATATTAAGATAATACATTCATAATCTTTATATAAAACTTTTAATATGCCCCTTTTCACCTCCCTAAAATCTTCTACATATATTTAATAAATTTTTAAATTAAACCCTAATATATTTATATCCTCATTTTTATATAACTTAGTATTATAATTCTTTCTAAGTTATATTGAATTAAAATGATCAAACCCACATTCTTGATAAAATTTTATTGATTAATCCTAATATTTAATTAAGGAATATTCAAACAAGCTATCTTTTTTATAATTACTCATATTAAATGGCAAATACATAATAAATATTCCTAATACAAAAATAAAATATGCAAAGATTGACGTTGTAATAATATTATTTTCAACATTTATGAGATTAAGTATTTCATATCCATTTGGTGGATTTAAAAAAGCATAATTGGCATTAAATAAATAATTTGCTATAAAAGCACAAATTGCAAATATAAAAGAAAAAATAAGTGCTTGTTTTACATTTTTTCTTTTTACTCTAAATTCCTCTATTAATATTATATATAATGATGCTATCAATAAAAAATAATGCCCTATAAAAAATGTATAGTAAGTTATATGAGGAAAAATATAAGAATTAGTTATAGGGATTATTAATGCTCCTATGGATCCTATTGTTCCCCAAAAATAAGCTATTGACTTTGCAAAGTCATTACTTTTCCATATTAATCCTATTGCTGCCATAATTATTGCAATTCTACATGGATACAAAGGTAAACTTTCTTTTAAATAAAAATTAGGAAACCTTAAATACCATATTGCTAAAAATATTTGAGTTGATGCTAAAATAAGTGCTATAGATATTTCAAATACTCTCCTATATTTCCATGTCTTTATTTTTTCTTTAAATATAATCCCTATAAATATGGTTATTATTACACATAAAATAATTTTAAAATGTAAAGATGAAAATAACGGGAAAGTATAATCATCTGTTTCTATCCTAAATATTTCATTGCTAAACGCTAACAATCTATTCAAAGTATTATATCTACTCAAAAATATTATGCTGAGTAGTCTCCTCCTTGACTTTATTTTTAAACCCTATTCTAAAACTCTATTAATTTATATATCTTCTAGAATTTATACTCATATACTTAATAATACCTTATATAATCACATCCTTCTTTAACTTAACAAATTTATTTTGTTTATTATATTATCTATTTTATCACATAAGAAACAAATTATTTCTTAATTTATTCTTTAAAATATTTTCTTTATTCTTTTTATTATAAAAAATTAAAGCTACTAATTTATTACTTAAATCATTTCTTCATAAAATTAGTAGCTTCTTATTTCTATTATTGAATTATTTTTAATATTATCTTTATTTATATACTTTAGTAAATCTTATCTTTCAAATAAACCTTATAATATTCTTATTTAATGCTCTTAAATTCAAAGCCTTTACTTTGTAAGTACTCTATTATTCTTGGTAAGGCTTTAACTGTTTCTTCTTTTCCATAAGTATCATGCATTAAAACTACTACACTATCTGCATTAGGTCCTAAAGCTTCTACACTTTTCTTAGCAAATTCAACTAATTCATCTGCATTTTTCTTTTTCCCTTCTGCATCTCCATTTAATGCATTCCAATCAATGTTTTCTATTCCCTCTTGAATCATTTTTTCCTTCATAGGTGTTCTATCTTGCCAAGACCAGTATCCACCTGGGAATCTAACTACTTTTGTTGAAAAATCTTCACCTAAAACTTCTTTCATTAGATTTTCATTCTTATTTATGTCTGACATTATGTTATTTACATTCATCTTTCTATTAGGATAAAGATATTTGTAATCGTGACTATATGTATGATTTCCTATAGCATGTCCATTTTTAACAATCTGCTTTAATAATTCCTTTGATTTCTCTCCAGCACTTATAGAATTTCCTGTTACAAAGAAAGTTCCTTTTATATTATACTTATCCAAAATCTTTAAAACTTCTGGTGTATTAGTTGTTGATGGACCATCATCAAAAGTTAAATATGCTATCTTCTTACCATCTTTTCTAACTGGATACTGTAATGTTCCTTTTAGAAGACCGTTAGTGTGTTCTGATACAACTTTTCCATCCTCAGCATTTGGATCTTTATCAAAAGGTAAATACTCTAATTCATTTGTCTTTGATTTATCTTTACCTTCTGTATTTTTTTCATCTGCTGTATCCTTAGCTTCTACAGATTCTTTATTTTCTGTTGCCTCAACCTGTTTTTTATTTAGTGAGTTGCATCCTACAAAAGCTCCTAAGCATATTAACACACTAAAAACAAGACCAATTTTAATTATTTTTTTCATCTATTTATCCCCCATGTTTATTGATTATTGCAAATTTATTATATAAAAATATAAAATATAAAAAAATACAAAATAGAAACAAAGCGTTTAAAATTATTTTACTTTTTTATGTTATTTTAAAGAATAAAATATTTAAACCTACAAACTTTATATACTCAATTACTATCTTAACATACTTTTATAATCTATAATTAAAATAAATTTAATAAAAAATAAAAAGCCACTAATTTAAGTAGCTTTTTAGACGGTTGCCCATGCCATATAATAGTCATCTTCATTATCCTTATTAAAATTAACCTTAACAACCTTATAAGAACTATCATTACAGCAACAAATCATTCTATTACCATATTCATCATAGATTCCTTTTTCGTAATATTCTTTTAAAGAAATAAAATCATATCCTAAGGAATTTACCGTATCTTTTAAATTTTCTATTCCAGTTCCCCTTATACCTAGCTCCTTTATTACATCGCATTGGCACTCTTCACATAGTGTCATGGCATATAAGTTTAGCTCATCATCGTAAAGAACTAGCTCTATAGTGCCACATTTAGTTAATAAATTTTTAAGTTTCTCTTTAAACATAAAATTCTCCCCCTTAAGTATAAACATATCATTACATTTATATCCTTTAAGCAAAGATTTCATACATTAATTAACTTATGTATCTTAAAATTTATTATACTCCTCTATATTTTTTCAATCAAACCTACATAGAAAGCTTAAATCATTAAAATTAATCAATATTCTTATTCACGCTAATATTTGTTTACTTTTATACTAAAAATAAAAATATTCCTTTAAGCACTCTTTTATTTAATTTAAAATAGATATTCAATCATATTTATATAACTATATATTTTATTTTCTGAATTTTTATCTAATTTATCACACTAAATAAAAACTTCTTAAAATTATTTCTTCTTAAATAGTGATTTTATCTCTCTTTTCACAACATCAAAGAAACTTAATGACTTAACTATATGATTTGGATCAACATATTTTCTAACAGTACGAAGTACTTTCTTTGTGTCTTTAGAAGAAAATGAATATGTACCATTTTTCTTAGTTTTAATTGCATATCGTGGAATCCACTTTCCTTTAAACATTACTGATGCAATAACATAATCAACTTCTTCCCAAGGAATTTGAATAAACTTTCTGTAATCATTAGAATTATAAAATTCAAAACCTTTATCACCAATCATTATTTGTCCATAATCAGCGAGTCCTGAAAAAGATGTTGCATCAACTACTAAATCAACTTTTGTATTAAGCGACTGAACCATAGATATACCTCTTTTCTACTTAATATATACATTTATTTTATCTATATATTTCTTAAAATTTATAAGAAATTTTTTCTTATTCTACTTTAATTTATTTATGTTTAAGAAAAGCCTAGGCTAAGTAAAAAATATTATACTAACCTAGGCTAAATAAAAATATTACATTAATCCTATTACGTGGAAAACAATACCGATTACGAATAAAGCAAGAATAATTACAATTGGAGATACTTTCTTCTTAAGTAACCACATACAAAGGAATGTTAATAATAATCCTGCAAGTCCAGGAATTAATGAATCTAAGTTTCCTTGTAATGTTGTAACTTTCTCAGCAGTTAAAGATAATCCAGCTGATTGTTGTAATAAGGCTTGCTTAATACCTTCTGCACCTGCTGGAAGGCTATTCCAATCAATATAAGCACCTGGGCTTAATTGAACAGTTGATACTACTGGAGCAAATTTAATAGATACCCATCTATTAACCAATGATCCTAGTATGAACATACCAAGTATAGATGCACCCTTTGTAATATCTTGTAATAAGTTTCCTGATAAGTCTTCTGTAATACGAGAACCAGCTTTATAACCAAACTCTTGTGTATACCAAGTAAATGCCATACGAATAATATTCCAACCTAAGAAGAATATTATTGGTCCTAATATGTTACCAGCCATAGCAAGTGAAGCACCTAATGCTCCTAATATAGGTCTAACAGTAAACCAAAATACAGGGTCTCCGATACCTGCTAAAGGTCCCATCATACCAACTTTAACCCCTTGAATAGTTACATCATCTACTTGAGCTCCATTTGCACGATCTTCTTCTAATGCTAATGTTACTCCAATGATAGGTGAAGCTACATATGGGTGAGTATTGAAGAATTCTAAGTGACGTGTTAATGCCGCTGATCTTTCTTCTTTAGTTTTGTATAATTTTTTGATTGCAGGAATTAATGAGAATGCCCAACCACCATTTTGCATTCTTTCATAGTTCCAAGATCCTTGAATGAAAGTTGAACGCCACCAAATAGAAAGACGATCTTTTTTTGTTAATTTTAAATTTTTCTCCATTTTCGTCTTCTCTCCCTTCTTAGTATCTATCGATAATATCGCCTACTGGATCTCCTATGTTTGATCCACCGTTACCTGAGCCACCTTTTTTGCTAAGTGCTAAGTAAATAAGAGCTAAAGCTACACCAATTGCACCTAATCCTATAAGTGTAAGTTGAGGAATAGTTGCTAATACAAAACCGATTGCAAAGAATGGCCATACTTCTTTTGTTGCCATCATGTTAATTACCATTGCATAACCAACAGCTACAACCATTCCACCACCTACTGCTAAACCATCTGTTAACCAAGCAGGCATAGAAGCAAGTAATGCGCTTATTGGACCAGCACCGATTAATAAAATTAATGCAGCAGGTAATGCTATACGTACACCTTGCATAAGGATAGCAATGAAATGCCACATTTCAACTTTTCTTATATTACCTTCTTTAGCAGCAGCATCCATAAGGTGTACAAATGCTGTAGCTATTGTACGACAAATAATTGTTAATAATAATCCAGCAACAGCTAGTGGAATTGCTATAGCGATAGCTGAAGATATTCCCGCTTGACCTTCTCCACTAAGAACTAAGATAATTGCAGCTGCAACAGATGCTAATGCTGCGTCTGGTGCTACGGCAGCACCTATGTTTGCCCAACCTAAAGCGATCATTTGAAGACTACCGCCTAGGATTAAACATGGTATTAAATTACCTGTAACTAAACCTATTAAAGTACAAGCAACTAATGGTTGATGAAATTGGAATTCGTCTAGGATCCCTCCCATACCAGCTAAAAATGCAATAATAATAACTAATATTATTTGAATTATATTTAAATCCACTGTTATTAATCCTCCTTTTCATTAAAATAACTTATGTTAAATTATTTTAATTTATTTAATTCCTCTTGTGCTTTTTTAAGAATTTCATCCATATTTCCTTTTGTATCATTTGGAACTTTACGAACATCGAAATCTAATCCAGCCTCTTTAAGCTTATTGAAAGTATCAATATCTTCTTGATTAAAAGCAAGTACTTTATTTGGTTGAACCTTACCTGGAGAGTGAGCCATAGAACCAACATTAACTGTCTTTATAGGTACTCCTCCCTCTACTGCTCTAAGTACATCTTCTGGATTTTCAAAAAGAAGTAATGCACGTTGTCCTCCGAAGTGCTGATCATCTTTTGCAAGTTTAATCATTTGACTAACGGGAACAGTATGAGCTTTAACTCCTGGAGGAGCAGCTTGTTGAATCAAGTTCTTACGAAGTTCATCTTTTGCTACATCGTCTGAAACAACAATAATTCTTGTTGGTTTTACAGTTTTTGTCCAAGCAGTTGCTACTTGACCATGAAGTAAACGTGAATCAATACGTGCCAAAACGTATTCAAAAGATCCAGGCGCACCCACATTAGATTGTTGAGCAGAATTCGTATTAGCTTGTTGAACAGACTCTGCTGGTTCTAATGATTCTGGCTTAACTTTAACTCCTTCTTTAGCTGACTTTAGAATATTAGCAGCAATTTCTTGTGCTGATTCCATTGAAAAACGTGAAGCATAAGCTTCAATAACCATTGGTAAATTCATACCAGCTACGATTGCCCATTTATCTTTATGTTCTTCAACTAGGCTATCCGCTTGGTTAAATGGTGTTCCTCCCCATAGATCAACTAAGAATAAAACCTCATCTTGATTGTCAAAGGAAGCAATTGCTTCTTTCATTTTTGCTTTAATATCATCAGGTCCTTCACTAGGCATCAATGTAACTGCTTTTACATTCTCTTGTTCTCCAAAAATCATTGAGCCTGATTGCAATATTCCCTTTGCAAACTCCCCGTGACTAGCAAGAATAATTCCTACCATATGTATACCTCCTATTTTTTTATTTTTTAAGACAAATTTTTCATTATCATCTTACGTTAATTTTACAATTTTTACATCAGTTTTACAAGCCTTATGTAAATTTTAAACATATATTTATTTTTTAAAAATACAAATTCTATTAAATAAATAACACCTCTTTAAGCAAGTATTTATCTATATAAAGGACATTTTTCTTATTTACAGCAATACCTTAAACCATTTTAAAAAATTTTCAAAAAATTCAAACTTTATTTTGACAAATTATAAAAGAAGTACACCTATTAATTATACTTCTTTTATATTTTTTATATTCATTTTGCATTTTTTCTATTTTAATCTTTTAATCAAAAATTTAACAACTGCATCATCATTATTATTTCCAATAATCCCCGTAGAAATAGCCTTTAATTCATCTGAAGCATTTTCTAAAGCATAACATTCATCTGCAATTTCAAACATAGGAACATCATTTTCTCCATCACCAAAAGTTATAACTTTGCTATGCTCTACATAATCTGCTAAAAATTTTATTCCATTAGCCTTAGAAGCATCTTCATTATATACATCTAAGAAAAAAGCTCCTTCGTTATATATATCTTTATAACAATTACCAGTAACACCTTTTACTCTCATTATTTTCTCAAATAATTCCTCAGCTATAAGTTTGTTATCTTCAAAAAATACAAAATTTATTATTTGATTATCCTCTAAAACATCTAAATAATTTTCAACTCTTTTAAAAGACTTAAGTGGCTTATTACATCTTTCCTCATAATATTCTCTCTCAAAATCATAAGTAAAATCTTTATGATAAACCCACAAATAATCATCTTTTATCCCATAAAGAAAAAATGTTTTGTTATATTCTTGAAGTATTTTGATAATCTCTTTAACACTTTCTTTGTTTATCTCTTTAACATCTATATATTTTTTCTTTTCAATATCAAAAATTATAACTCCATTCATAAGAACAACAGGTGTTTTTATATCTATTCCATCTAAAATATCTGAAACAGTAGCTGGACTCCTAGCTGTTGCAATTGCAAAATTAACCCCTGTGTTTATAAGTCTATTTAATTCTTTTTTAGAATAATCTGATATAACTTGATCCTTATTTAATAAAGTTCCATCTAAATCTGAAACAAATAACTCCATTTACTACCTCTTTCTCTAATGTCCTAAACATTAATTACCTTTTTTATCTAATATACAATATATCTAAATATTATTCAAAGGTACTAAATAAAAAGCCATTTATTAAAAGAATTATTCTTCAACAAATGACCATTGAAAACTTATATTTATTTTATTTTCTTATTTAATGATGTTTCTATTATTAAATCTATAAATTTTGAATATGATATTCCTCTAGATTCTGCACTTTGTGGAAATAAACTTGTAGCTGTCATACCAGGTAATGTATTTACTTCTAGTATATATGGAACTCCTTCTTCTGTAATTATCATATCCACTCTAGCATAAACTTCACATTTTAATAATTCAAAAGTTTTTAAAGCCATTTCCTTAACTTCATCATATAAAGATTTTTCTAACTGAACTGGTAAATGTTCTGCTCCATTAGATGCATACTTTTGCTTATAATCATAAAAATCTGCTTTGCTCTTTATTTCAAGAATAGGAAAAAGCTCTCCATTAAATATAGGACAAGTAATTTCTCTTCCTTTTACAAAGGATTCAATTATTACTTCTTCATCATATTTCAATCCTTCCTTAACAGCATTTTTTATATCTTCTTTTTTATAAACCTTAAATGTAGCTACACTTGATCCCCCATTATTAGGTTTAACAAAAACTGGATAGCTAATTTCCTCAATCTTGTCATAATCTATTTCCTCTATAGACTTCACAGTTATCCATTTTGCTGTTCTTATGTTTTCAGCTTTTAAAACCTTCTTACTTAGATTTTTATCCATGCATAAAGAACTACTTAAAGCTCCACATCCTGAATATGGTATATCCATTATATCTAAGAAAGCTTGAACTGTTCCATCCTCCCCAAACTTACCATGTAGTGCTAATAAAGCAAAATCTAACCCTTTAACTTTTTCTAATATATCTCTTTTATTATTTATAATTATTTTAATAACTTCATACTTTTCTTTATCTATATGATTAAAAATTGATTCTCCACTTGCCAATGAAACTTCTCTCTCTGAAGAAATTCCTCCCATTATTATTCCAACCTTCATATTATTGTCCTCCAACTATAATCATTATAAGTAAATCCAAATTTAACTCTATAATATTATTATAGAATTTTTGCATATAAATGTAAGAACCACATAGTCTTTAATTTTATATAATAGTGGCTTACTAACATATTTATAAACTTATATTATACCTTTCTAAAGTCCAATAATATATTGTAAGACGGTCTTATATATCATAAATTAAGCATACATTAATATAAATAACTTAAATTCGATAAAAATTTCAAAGGAGTTAAGCTATGAACAAAGAAGCAAACAAAAAATTACTGCTATGCATTTTAGGAAGTATTATACTAATACTTTTGCAATTGCCAATAATTCATACTGCACTTTTTAACATATTTGGTGGAGGAAGTGGAGCAAATATGTTTACTATTGTTTTGTATAACTTAAAAAATCTATTATCATTTATTGGCACAATACTTTTAATAATCTTCTCAATTACACTAATATTTAAAAACATAAAATTTCTAAATTAATAATTATAATTAAAATTTAAAAGAACACTTATTTTTAGTTATATCAAGAAAGAAAATAGACATTTATTTTTAAAATATTCCTCAGTTAATAAAAAATGATATTAGATAGAATATAAAATATTTAAATCTATCTAATATCATTTATAATTAATTATTTAGTTTATCTATCTAGCTGTTCTTACTGTTATTGTATCTCTTTTTGAAATTTCTCCATTAGAATACTTAGCAGCAACTTTAAAGTTATAAATTGTATGTCTGTTTAACTTTCCAACTGTAAATTCAGTTTCATCTGCTGAAACTTCTCCAACTTTCTTGTTATCCTTATAGATTATATATCCTTCTAATCCATAAGTATTTTCTGGTGAATCCCAAGCAAGACTTACACTCTTCTTCTGAACATCTATTGTTCTTAAGTTAGTAGGTGCTTCATTTTCTATTTTCATTTCTATTTCGCCAAAACCTGAATATGGAACTTCAATTCTTCTAGCTTTCTTACCTTCTGATTTAATCTCTAATGTTAATACTCCTCCATCTGGATTAATAGATATTCTATCTAAAATAGCTGTATCTCCCCCTTTAGCTACTGGAACACTAACCTTCTCTGGGAATATTGAATCCTTGTCATTAAATATACTTACAATATCTCCAGCTTCTAAATCCTTTATTTTTAAAGTACTATAATTATGATTTTCTCCATTCATTCCTGGTGCCTTGTAAGGAGTTAATTCAAATCTTTCTGGAACCTTTGAATATTCCCAATTTTCTCCTTCAAAAGCAGCACTCATTCTTAAACTTTCTCTCTTACCTTCTTCAACTGTTCCATAGTAAACTCTTCCACCATCTTCACCAAAATCTAATCCTTCAAATTTAGCTTCTCCATTAGAATCTATAGTAGCTGTAGCAAAAGGAGTTTCATCATTTAATCCCTTATAAAGATTAACAGTTTGTCCTTCTTTACCTCTTGTAAATAATACAGAGTCATTAGCCCCTTTATTATTTTTAGCATTTACAAATCTCATTGGAATCTCAGTTGTTTGATCTGTAAATGTTTCTTCATATAATTGGAACTCGTATACTCTTATAGCTGCCCAAGGTGAATTTCCTGAATTATCAATTCTAAGTCTTAAATGTTGTGCAACTATTGGATTTTCTAGATTTCTATCAGTAATAGCCTCCTCATTTCCAGTTACAACATCAACCTCTTGATAAGTTTGTCCTCCATCATATGAAACTTCTAAAGCAAAATCTCTTGTATTCATATCTTTTGCTTCTCCACCAGCTTCAGCATGTTTAACAACCCATCTTTGAATATTTTTTGGCTCTCCTAAATCAATTGTTAACCAACCACTATTAGCTCCAGCGGCGCACCATTTACTATTATTATCGACTTTTCCATCAACGGCTTTAAGACCTGGTTCTGCAGCACCCTCTGCACTAGTTTGAACTGATTTATATAAGGCAAGGTTTTCATAAACCTTTTTATCAGGAATTTGTGTAGCATCATGAGGAATTCCCCAATTGAATGTTACTCTCTTTCCTTCTCCTCTATTGTAATTTACATCTACAGGAACTACTTCAATGTCAAACTCCATTTCTTCTCCATATCTCTCAAACTCTTGAACATAGTAAGCATCATTTGGAGTTGCTCCCATAAGTTCTCTAGATCCGTCTGGCTTAATTCTGTATATTTCATAGAATGCTAAATCATCTTCATTTCCTGATTCTAATCCATTCCAGTAAATTCTAGCCTCTGCACTATTTGAATTATGAACCATTGTTTCTTCTAGAATAACATCACTATTTTTTAATCCTTTATTATTTTCATCAGTTTCTTCTATGGATATTTGTCCTACATTTATCTTAAAGTTTTCAACATCTTGACCACTTTCAAACTTTAATGATATTGCAGAAATTGTTTTTCCAACATGGTCACCTAAAGGTATTTTAACCTCTGTCCATTCTCCATTACTATTTTTATTTACATCAAAGAATGTAAAGTTTTCTTCATCATAATTTTCTCCAAAACATAATCCTACTTTCATGTTTGGAGCTGATTCTGTTTTATAAACAATTGATAATTCTGTTGAGTTATTCTCTATATTTAAATCAGTGCTGTATAACTTAATGTGGTTTGGATTTGCGGCCTCTAACTTACCTTCAACCTTTAATGAACTTCCTCCATTGTATGCAGTTTTAAAGTCAAAATCTGGAGTAAGTTTTGAACCATTTGATTCAACTATCCATCTCCAAGTTGGTAAATATTCTTGCATTGCTCTATTGTTCCACTCTTCATCCCTTGAAAGTGAACCATCTATATAATAATCTTCCCCATGTCCTAAATTAAAGTTTGTCACAAATGGTAAATCATTTATTGCTGATCTATCTGGAACATAGTTAGCTAATCCTGTCCAATCTTGCTCTGTATCTGATTTTGATGGGTCTCCTGTTGGTCCTACCCAGAATTTTTGATCATGCTTATAGAAATCATAAACATCCTTAGCCATTGAGAATGTTGAGTTTGGAGTATACATAGCTAAAGAAAGTCTAAGCTTTCCATTCTCATCTAATAAGTAATCATCATTAAATGGAGTATTATATGCATTTTGTTGAACATCTAATCCTGCATAAACATCAAAAGGACTTCTTCCTAATGATTTAGCAGTATTAACTGTAGTCTCTATTTTTTCTGGAGTCCAATTATAATTTAAAAAGAATTCGTCAGTTGTTCTATTTTCTCCATTTTGGAAGAAAGCAGCATTCTTATCATTTAAAGCATCTTGCCACTTAACATTTCCATCAACAGTCATAGAATCATACCAACCTATAACCATATTTGGAGCTTTCTTTTTGATATACTCAAGCATTTCTACCATTCTATCTGCATCATCTTTTACACAGCCATAGGATTCTTGGTTAAAGAAATATCCATCAAAGCCATAATACTCAGCTATTTCAATCATTTTGTCTGCAACTGGGAAGTTTCCATCCTTATCTTTTTGAAGGAATGCTCTTACTTGTTCAACATACCCTTCTCCTGGCCCCCATGGGAATCCTATTGTAGCTAAAACTGGAACACCATTTTTATGTGCATTATCAACTACGTCTGGAGTTGGAAGTGCAAATATTCCTCTACTTGACCCTCCCCAATAAACATATGAATTTACATACTGCCAATATGAAAACACATAAGCATCCATTGAATCACTACCTTGTGATGGTGCTCTATCAACATATGGATTAGTTAAAGCAACATTCATTATTTTAGCTTCTGGATTAGCATTTTCATTTACAATGTCTCCCATAAACCTATCTTGAAGCTCAATGCTTGCTCTATTATACTTAGCATCTGGATCACTTTCCGGTGTCCAATTTAATAAAGTTTCAATGCTATAAACTTCTCCTAATGGTGCTAATGATTCTTTTTGATCATATGGCACATTTGGTGAAGCCTTAACTTCTAATCCGCTAAAACCCAATAATGATGTTGTCACTGATGCTAGGCATAAAACAGCTAGCAAACGTTTACTCATAATACCTCTTTTTCTCATTTCCCTTTTCCCCCTAAAATCTAGTGTTAATTTTATGACTTTATATTTATATTCGGTAAAATCATATAATATGACAAAAAATAAAACTTTTTTTAGAAAAATTTTATTTTTTCAAATCTGTTTCCTCCTTATTGGAAAATATTGTCCTAATATGTTTAAATTGCTTCAAAATAGTAATATAATTATAAATATATTATTGTTTAAATATTACTTGTTATTTAATATTGCTAAAATTAAATTTAAGTTTTTATTTAATATGTAAACTTATTAAAAAACACTATTGTTAAATTTAACCCTTATTAAATTTTTAAAAATACTAAAAAAATAATATTTCATATACGCTTATTTTTTATTGCTAAAGTTTTTTATAATAAAAGTTTAGTAATAAAAAGTAAGTGTGAAAGGAGAAAATATTATGGTTTTAATTCTTATTCTTATAGTTGGATTAATATTTTTATTTGTAGGTCTTTATGTATTTAAAAATAAGAAATTTAAACTTGGATATTATCTTTTCTACTTCAAAAGAATTGAAAACTACTATGATGTGAACCAAATAAAAAATAAAGATCATATTGCAGACTTAATAGGTATAACGTTTATAATTATTGGTACCATTTTAGTTTTAACAGAGTGTGTATTTTTTGTTTTTAAATTTGAAGATGCTTATTTATTAATACCTCTTGTAGGTTGCTTTATATACTATGTATCAGAAATGTTTGAAATCAATAAAAAAATCAGTTAAGTAATATTTAAATAAACAAAAATAGTTGCTTTTATTTAGCAACTATTTTTATTATCTATCTAAATTTCATATAATTTATATTAATGTCAAATAAGTTTCTATAATGTAATTACCTACAAAGAATATAGTAATACCATCTTTAAATGTTTTATTTAAGAAACTTCGCCAATAACTTTATTAATATATAACTATATATATTTTTAATTACAATCTACTTACTTAAATTATTTACAATACTATCTATAAGAAAGAAATAATAAAAATATATAATAAAGAACATCAAATTAAATAATTTGTAATTTAATATTCCTCTTAATCTTTTATAAAATCCACTTATAGCCACTACCCAATAAGGTCCTAATATTAAAAATGAAATTCCTATTTTCTTAATAATAGATATTTTTTCTTTTCCCATATCACTGAACCATATTGCAGCTAAATTGGTTCCCCATATAAAAGGAATAAAAAGAACCATAGCTAAAATTATAGTTCTTAAATTTCTCTTATTAAAAAGTTCTTTATTAAGCATAATTTTCTACTTTTCTTTCAAAGATTATTTCATAAGCATAAGTACTATTAACTCCTGACTTTTCATTAATTGGAGTAACAATCTGCTTTAACCTCCATCCATTTTTAGCTTCTTCTTTTATAATATCTTTACATTTTTCAAAGGAGTCTCCCCTTTTGCACTTAAATGATTTGTCAACAGGCACATTTATAAATTTATATTCATACATATAACCTCTCCCCCTTTATTCTCTAAACCTATTTATACTATTTAAAATTATAAATATATATTATCCCTATAATTAACTCTACAAGATTATCCTTGCCATCATAACTTCATCAATATATTCTCCATTTTTCAAAGCTGATTTTACCTTTATTCCCTCTTCTTTAAATCCAAACTTCTTATATAAGTTTATTGCTTTATAATTATCTCTAAATACACATAATTCCAACCTTATAATATTAAGACTTTCGCTTAAATTTATTAACTTATCCATTAATAAACTTCCTACACCTTTATTTTGATAATCACTATTGACCATTAATGTTATTACTCCAACATGTTTCTTTCTTAAATTGCCATGATTCATTAATATTCCTAATCCTATAACTTTCCCATCTTCTTCAACAACATACCAGTATTGATTCTTGCCTCTATTTATAATCTTTTCCTTAATTAATTCCTCTTCCTCATCCTTATTGGAAAGTATATTTTCCATAACTCCAGGCATTTTTCTAATTTTACTAATTTCTTTATAATCTTCTATCTTAATATCTCTAATCTTTAAATTCATAAATTACCCCCTCTACTCTTTATAATAAGTCAATTTAAAAATTAATTAATATACTTATACCTTTATTTCATACTAATTAATAAATATACTTTCGTATAAAAATTCTTTTTAATATATCTACATTTATATATATTACACCTCATTTAAATTCCAATTTAAACCAATTAAGTATTATTATATCATATCAAAGATTCCATTGATCATAAAAACTTTAATAAATAAAATAAATCTTAGAAAATAAAATATTCTCTAAGATTCATTTTTATTAAACTATACTTATACTATTATTAGAATTACATTTATATTTGAAAAATTGTCATCTTAATTTTACAACATATCATAAGTTACACAGACTGGTCTTTTATTTCTTGGATCCTCTATAATTTCTGCATCTATATTAAACAGCGCTTTAAGATTTTCTTTTGTCATAACTTCGTATGCTGTACCTTGGCAAGCTATTTTTCCTGCTTTCATACCTATCATATAATCGGCAAATCTAGCAGCATTATTAAGTTCATGAATAACCATAACTATAGTTGTCCCATGCTTCTCATTCAATTCCTTAAGTAAACTTAAAATCTCTAATTGATGGGCTAAATCTAAATAAGTTGTTGGCTCATCAAGTATTAATATATCTGTTTGCTGTGCTAAGGCCATAGCAATCCAAGCTCTTTGTCTTTGCCCTCCAGATAAATCTTCTATGTCTCTTTCCCTAAATTCAATTAATCCTGTAACCTCTAAAGCCCATTTAATTATATTTTTGTCCTCTTTTTTTAATTTACCGAATCCTTTTTGATGAGGGAATCTTCCATAGGATATTAACTCTTCAACAGTAAGCCCATTAGGTGCTTGAGGACTTTGAGGTAAAACTGCCATAACCTTTGCTAACTCCTTAGCTCCCTGCTCTTTTATGTTTTTTTCATTTATATATATTTCCCCACTTTTAGGAGTTAAAATTCTAGCTATTGTTTTTAGAACTGTAGATTTTCCACATCCATTTGCACCTATTATTGTAGTTATTTTCCCCTTTGGTATCTTTAAGTTTAAATTTTTAACTATATCTAAACTTCCATATGAAATATTTAAATTATCAGTAGTTATACAATTCATAATTATCTCCTTCTACTTTCGTGAAAACTTTTAATTATAAGATTTTAAAATACTTGCTACTTTAATTCTTATATCTTATTTTAAATCCATTTATCTAAGGTAAAAATTAATTTTAATTACCTTTTATTTATAAATATTAATTTATGCCTAGGTATATAAATATCTATTTTGATAACATTAAATAAACAAAATATGGAACTCCTATTATAGAAACTATTATTCCTACTGGCATTTCCATTGGTGCAATTAAATTTCTTGCTATAGTATCTGACACTAATAATATTAAACTTCCAATAAGGGCTGCTACAGGAATTAATTTCTTATGCTTTGGCCCTATTAATTTTCTTGCTATATGAGGAGATACTAAACCTAAAAAACCTATGCTACCTGCAACTGATGTAGCTACCCCTGCTAATATAACTGCATATATAATTAGTTTTCTTCTTTCTTTTTCTACTTCAATCCCTATACCTGTGGCAACTTTGTCTCCTAAATTTAATCCATCTAAATATCTTGATTTATATATAGTTAAAGCCATAAATATAATTATAAATGGTAATATTGCTAATACATATTTCCAACTTGCTCCCCATATGCTTCCTGATATCCAAGCCATAACTCTATTAAATTCTTGAGTAGTAAATCTTAACTGAAATATTGTTAATAAGGATGTAAAAGCTATATTTATACCTATACCTATTAATAATAGTCTTGATGAATTTATTCCATTCTTCCATGCTAATATGTATATTAAAAATGCTCCAAATATAGCTCCACTTAAAGCTACTATAGGCATAGTAAAAATAGTTAAATTACTTACACCATCATATACATTTCCATTCATTATATATATATAAACTACAACAAATAAGGCCGCTCCTGAATTTATTCCAAGTATTCCTGAATCAGCTAAATCATTTTTAGTAACCCCTTGCAGGATTGTACCTGCAGTTGCTAAAGCTGTTCCTACTAATATTCCTATGACTATTCTAGGAAGTCTAAGCTTAAATATAGCTATTTCATTACTTTTTGTACCTTGTCCAATTAAAGTTTTAATAACTTCTCCTGGCTCTATTGAAAGTGAACCCATGTTTAAACTTATTAAGAAGGTAATAAAAATTAAACCTATTAAAATTCCCGTTACCCATATAAATTTATGGTTCTTTTTTATATTCATAAATTACTTACCTCCCTTTCTAACTAAGTATATAAACACTGGAACTCCTAATAAGGCAGTTAAAGATCCTATTGGTGTTTCATAAGGAGGGTTTATAATCCTTGCTAGTATATCACTATACACTAATAAAACAGCACCTAATATCATTGAACTAGGTATTATATATCTATAATCTGAACCTACTATTCCTTTGCATATTTGAGGAATTATTAATCCTACAAAGACAATATTACCAGCTACCGAAACAGAAGCACCTGTTAAACATATAACTATCATTATGGATATAAACCTTACAAGATTGGTTTTTTCTCCAAGTCCTATGGCTACTTCTTCTCCTAAACTCAAAATTGTTATTCTAGGTGACATAATCATGGCCCCAATAAATGCTATTCCTCCTATTAAAGCTAATAAAATTACCCCTTCCCATTTAGCACTTACTAATCCACCTGATACCCAGAAACTTAACTGTTGAGATAAATTAAAATACATTGATATTCCCATTGCTAAGGATATAAGTAAAGTTCCTAAGGCTGTCCCTGCAAGGGCTAACTTAACAGGATCAACTTTTCTAGATGCTCTAGAGCTTATAAAATATACTAAAAGACCACTTATACTTGCTCCTAAAAATGCAAAAATCATAAGAGCAAAGCTATTTATGACTAAATTAGGATATATTCTTTGTAAAACAAATGCTACAGATATCATAAATGTAGCTCCTTGAGTTATACCCATTACAGAAGGTTCTGCAATTGGATTTCTAGTTATTCCTTGCATAATGGCACCAGCTACTGCTAAAAATCCCCCTACTAAAGTTGCTGCAAGTGCTCTAGGTATTCTTACATCCCTAATTATATTAGTGTTTATATCTGCATCATTTGTAAAAATAGCATTTATTATCATAGAAAAATCAATTTCTTTCGCTCCTATAGATATAGATAAAATGATTCCACTAAGCAAAAATAATAAACCTATAGACATTAATCCATAAGCTAAGGTCTTTTTCTTTCGTATTTTCATAAGTTGTCCTCCTTAAAGTATCACCAAAAATTTCTATTTAAACTGAAATAGTAGGGCTGTATCCTTATACTTTGATACAGCCCCTACTAAAAATCTTAATTATTTTACAAGTTCATTTTTTATTGACTCTAATAAAAGTTCTCTTCCCATTGGGTTATAAGCTTGGCTAAAATATGGACTTACATCAAGTATTGTTACCTTTCCATTCTTAATAGCTCTCATTTCATTCCAAACACTATTTGACTCTAAATTAGCCTTATCTGACTCTGTTCCTAAAACTATAATATGATCTGCATCTATTTCAGTAAGTCCTTCAAGTGTAACTGTAGGTAATGTTATGCTATCTTGTTCTGGCATTTTACTTGGTTGAGGTAATCCCATGTCACTCTTTAAGATTGTTCCTATTCCCCCTTCAGTAAATACCATGAATTGTCCTGATGAAGCTAAAACAGATAAATAAGTTCCATCACCATTTGCTTTCTTTATTTCTTCTCCAACTTCTTTTGCTTTTTTATAATAATTATCTAACCAATTTTGTGCTTCCTCTTCTTGATCAAATAATTTTGCTACCTCTTTAAACTTAGCTTCCCAATCATTTGCATTATCATTAATTATAACTGTTGGAGCTATTTCTGCTAATTGATCATATATTTTTTCTTGTCTCGGTGACATTATTATTAAGTCTGGCTCTACTGATAATATCCCTTCTATATCAGCAGTATCCATCATAGAATGACCAACTATTTTTGTATCCTTTAACTTCTCAGCCATATATTCTGGTACTTGATCAGTTTTATATGAGTCTACATTTGCCGTAGCTACAGGAGTATGTCCTAATAAAACTAACTCTTCTGAACTTCCTGAAATGTCTACTATCTTTTTAGGATTAGCTGGTATCTCAACTTCTCCTTTTACAGATTGAACAATCCTTTTTTCATTACTAGTGTTGCCCTCTTCACTAGTTTTACTACTAGAACATCCTACAAACATTCCAACCGTAAGTGTTGCGATCCCTAAAATCGCTAATTTTTTAAGTCCTTTCATCTTTAGTCCTCCCAATTTCCTTATTTGACTATCCTAAACACCTGTTAACGATAATCATTTTCATATAAACATGATTTATTATATCATCAGATTCTGCCTAGTCAATATACTTATCAAAAATTTCACAACTCCAATTTTTACCTACATATTATTGTAATAGTTCCTTAACATTTAAATCATAATTATGTAAGTTATATATGAGATAATAAGATTAAGGATAAAATTTATATTAATTCAAAGAATAAACATAGGAAGTGATTATTTGCTAAAGAAGAAAATTTTAGTTGGAATATCTATTTTAATAGGGCTACTTATCCTAGTTTTCCTTATTTTTGAAGTTTTTTTAACATATAAAATGATGAATTTTAAAGATATAAATCAACTTAAGGATGTAGAATATGAAATAATTTTAGGTGCAGGATTATACGGAGACAAGCCAAGCCCAATTTTACAGGAAAGGTTGGAGGAAGGCTTGAAATACTTAGAATTACACCCTAATACTAAAGTAATAGTTTCAGGTGGACAAGGAAGTAACGAGCCAATACCAGAATCTGAGGCTATGAAAAATTTTCTTGTTAATAAAGGAATTAATCCTAATAGAATTATAGAAGAAGATAAATCTAAATCAACCTTTCAAAATTTAGAATTCAGTAAAAAAATTCTTGAAGAAAGGCATGCGGATAAAGATGAAGTATTAATAGTAACAAGTGATTTTCATTTATTTAGAGCTAAGGAAATCGCAGATTACCTTAATATTAAAAATGAAGGGCTTCCTTCAAAAACTCCTATATCTTTAAGAGTTCAATATATGGTTAGAGAGTTTCCTGCTATGATTAAATTACTTCTGCAAGAAGCTTTTCTAGATACAAAAGATATTGTTTAAAAAAATCAGCCAAATAAATATCAAGTACTCTTGATATTTATTTGGCTGATTTAAAACTTTCTATTTTCATATTTAATATATTTATTTCAGGACTATCACTATCTACTCTTTCAATTTTAGCTATAATATATTTTGCTTTTTCTATATCACCTCTTCTTATAGCCTTATCTGCTTTATTTGAAAAATCATCTATTATACATTTCTTACAAATTTCTATTTCTTTCTCACTATTTCTTTTTAAATCATTTGAGTCAACATCAATTTCACTAAAAACATCTATTGCTTCTGAGTACCTTTTTAACTTTTCTAATCTTAATCCCTGATCATAAAGTTCCTGTTGTTCTTTATGAAACTCTAAATTCTGTATTTTTTTGCATATTACCTGTGTCTTATTATTCATAAGTTTAGCCTTTTCTAATAGCACTTCAGCTGTCTCATATTCTTTATTTTCAATAGCCTTATTAGCATTTTCTATAATATTATTAAATCTTTCTTCTTTTAAATTTGTATAATGACTGGCTATTAACCATCCCCCTAATCCTAAACATATAATAACTGATAAAATTGCAATCAATTTCTTCATACAAATCTCCACCTTTAAAGATACAAAACCCATTTACATTTTGTTCACTATCATTATAGCATTATTGAAAACGTTTGTACACAAAGGAATATTCATTTATCTATTTGTATCTATTCATACTTTAAATCCACTAAATCCCCTTTTATTTCCTCCTTAAATGGAATTAAATATCAAAAATTGTATTTAACCCTTTACTTATATTCACAAAAAGTTTATATTAATATAGGATTAATTAACATTTTGTTCATTTAATGTGATAATACTTCATTATTATTTCTAAACTCACTGACTACTCAATAACTTTTAATTTAATAATAAAAAGCTATTTCATATTCAATATTTAATTATATTAAGGAGTTGAAAAAAATTGAATAAAACAAACAAATTTAAAAGCACGGTTTCAACATTAATTATGATTGCTTTATCATTTTTAATAATCTACTTGTTACATGATATTTCAAAAGCTATAGTTGGATTATTATGTGGAGGAAATTTAGAATTTAATCATGGAATTAAAATAGTAAATGCTAATTATGGCAATTTTTCTTATATCCTTAATCTTATACTAGGAATATCAATACCAGTATTATTCTTATTTGTACTAGTACTTATATTTAATAATTCACTAAGAAATGGCTTATATCATAAATTCACTCTTATATTTTTTATGTGTTCAGTATTAAGTATCTCAGTATGCTTAATTTTCTATCCATTAATATCATTATTTACTGATCTTGGATTACATACTGAACTAGATGAGTTACTAGAAGCAACCGGACTAAGTCCATTAGTTATATTATTACTATCCTTATTAATAACAACTTTATTAATAAAATTAGCTTCTAAGAAAAATTTATTTAAAAATATATAAAGTTCTAGATAAAAAAATTTTTAAACTAATTTTATTATCTAAACTCACCTAAAAAATATATAATTATTATTTTATTAAAGTATAAAAAAAGATTGCATTAAAAACTTTAAACCAAACTTATAATTATACCAAAAAATATTTAAAAGTTTTATAAAGTAAATTAATACAATCTTTTTTCCATTTATCTTTTCTTTTAACTGCTTCTAAAGCAAATATTAACTTTAGCTAGGCTCTTAAGTACTTCTTAATTATTAATATTAATCTTTTATCTTAATTACTTATTATTCTTTTTCTTTTCAAGCATTATGTTAAGTATAGTATCATCAACATTTTTAAAGCCATTTTGTATTAAGGTTTCTATACTTTCAATTGTTTCTTCTACATCCTTTGCTACTATTCCATCATTGGCTGTTGCTGATATGCCATTCATGGCTAAGTTGGCACATTGTATTGCAGCATTAGTTCCTGTGGCAATCTTTAAAGCACAGGTTTCCTTTGCTCCATCACATATCATACCTGAAAGATCTGAAATCATATTATTTATACAATAATTTATATTTTCTAAATCTCCTCCAAGAAGATAAGTTATTCCACAGGAAGCCCCTGTTGCCCCTGCTATTCCTGCTCCACACAAAGGCGAAAGTCTTCCCATGTGTTTTTTTATTCTTATTGTAACTAAATTACTTAAAACTAAAGCTCTTGCTAATTCCTCTTCAGACTTATCTAAAAGTCTAGCAGTTTGAGCTACTGGTATTGAACAAGCTATTCCCTGATTTCCACTTCCTGCAGTGGTCATTATAGGCATTGCACACCCATCCATTCTTGCATCTGAGGCTGCTGCTGAGGCTGCAATTATCTTATTAGATGCATCATTAGAAAATAAATTAAAATTACCCTTTTGAATTATTTTACTTCCAACTTGAAGGCCATAATCTCCTTTTAATCCTTCTTCTGACACCTTTTCATTCATTTTTGCACTTTCTAAAATAAATTTTATGTCATCAAAATCTGCCTCTTTAGCAAAGTTATATATATCTGCTATCTTAAATAATTTATAGTCTTCCTCTAAATCTTCACTTACCTCACTATTGTTATCCATTATTATTTCATCATCACATTCAATTAAGGTTACATTAGTATGAGTATCCTCTATAATAACTTTAGATTTTGAAGTTTCAGATAAAAGCTCTACCTCTATATAAAGAGCTTTATTGGTATTTTTTTGCTTTATATTTATTATATTTTTATCTACAATTTCTTTAGCTTTTTTAAGTTCATTCTCTGTAAAATTAGATAATATGGTTAACTTTTTATAGGATTTTTGAATTGAGATTCCTAAAGCTGCTGCTATTTCTATTCCAACTCCACCAGTCCCAGGTATTCCAACTCCTAAGGCATTTTTTATTACATTTTTACTTAAATAAATATTTACTTCTTTTATTTCTCCCTTTAAATGTTCTGCTGCTATAGATGCTGCGTAAGCTATTGCTATTGGCTCTGTACAGCCTTCTGATGGTACTACTTCCTTTTTTAATGTTTTTAAATATAACTCTCTCATTTTCTCACCTTCTTATAAATTCCTCTATATTTTTATTATAACACCATATCTTACTTTGTGTAATCATTTACAAGAAAATTCAAATTTATTTATTATAATGTTTTAATTACACTTTTAATTATTGCTTACAAAACACCTTAGAACTATAGTGATTTTATCCTTTCTAAGTATAAATAAAAAGAGTAAAAATTATAAAATATAATACATTCTAAAATTCTTACTCTTTTTTTAATTTATTAAATATTAAAGCTTTTTATAAACTTTAAATGCAAAGGGTTTTAAGTCTATATCTTCTTTTAAAAATTCAATTTTTTCTTCAAATAAATCATTAACCTTATTATTTTTAATCTCCTCAGGTAAATATATCTTTTCTTCATTCTCTGAATTGTTCATAATTATAAATATATTTTCCTTTGAATATATAAGTATATTTTCATCTCTATTAGCTCTTATCCAATTATTATCTAATAAATTTAATTCCTTATTTTCTTTTCTTATTTTTATTATTTGTTTCATAAACTTAAGCATATCTTTGTCTTGTTTATTTTCATCCCAAATCATACATCTTCTATGGAATTCCATACCCATTCCTTGATTTCCTTCCATACCAACTTCATCTCCATAATATATACATGGAGAGCCAGCTTGAGTAAACATAAACAGATAAGCTAGTTTCATCTTATCCTTATTTCCTCCAGCTACAGTTAATATTCTTGGAGTATCATGACTATCTAACAAGTTAAATATTGTTTCTCCTATTTGTCTTAAATAACTAACCTTATTAGCTTCTATCATATATTTAAAATCTTCTGGATTAGATTGATTTAAACAAAAATATTCTTTTACTGCATCTGTAACAGGATAATTCATAACTGCATCAAACTGATCTCCCATAAGCCATGGAAGTCCATCATGCCAAACTTCTCCTAATATATAAACACCTTTATTAGTACCCTTTACTAATTCCCTAAATTTTCTCCAAAATACATGGTCTACTTCATTACATACATCAAGTCTCCAACCATCTATATCCATTTCTTCAACCCAGAACTTAGCGACTTTTAATAAATATTCTACAACCTCTGGATTTTCAGTATTTAGTTTAGGCATTGTGGCTATTCTTCCAAAGGTTTCATAATTCAAATTATTTCCATCAACATTTTCTAAGCCATTTTCAAGTACTGGAAACTTCTTTATACAAAACCAATCCTTATATCTTGATTTTTCATTATTCTTTAATACATCTTGCCATTGAGGTGAAAAATAACCTATATGATTAAATACTGCATCTAACATTATTTTCATGCCTCTTTTGTGAGCTTCACTTACAAGTTTTTTAAAGACTTCATTTCCACCAAGGGCTGGATCTACTTTAAAATAATTTATAGTTTCATATCTATGATTTTCAGTAGCTTCAAATACAGGACAAAAATATAATCCATTAACTCCAAGATCACATAAGTAATCTAATTTATCTAAAACTCCCTGTAAATCTCCCCCCATGAAATTATCCTTAGTAGGCTCTGTTCCCCATGGCTTAACATTTTGTGGATCTATTGATTTATCTCCATTACAAAATCTATCTGGAAATATTTGATACCAAACAGTATCTTTTACCCATTGAGGTGTCTTAGCAACATCTATGGCATTTAAATATGGAAAACAATAAAAGTTTCCTATAGCACTTAATTTTGCTTCATCATACTTTCCATCTAACTCCTCTATTCTTTTTTCTGTGAATAAAAGAGTTTCCTCATCTCCATATAATATAAATCCATATCTTGAACGTTTGGTTAATGGTTTATACTCAACTATCCAGTGATCAAAGTATTTTGTTTCACATTCCTTTCTCATAGGATAACTTTTTCCACCTGTCCATAGTCCTCCAGTGGCATTCATATTTCCTCCATCACAACCACCTTCATCCCATATGTAAGGATCTCCAATTCTTATTTCCACTTTATTAACTTCACCTTTTTTAGTCTTAACTCTTAAATGCAAAGTTTCATTATCATATCCATAAGAATAATTGCTTTGAGCTATATGATGTATTGCCTCTCTTGTAATTTTACCCATAAATTTAACCCTCCATAATATTATAATCATAAATTGTTATAAACTATTTTGGTAACGGTACCAAAACAAATCAAAAAAATATTTATATGTATATCTTCTCTGTATGTAATTATAATCCCCTTTATGAAAACGTTCAATGTTTTTTAATATTTTTATTGTATAAGTCCCCAAAAAAGTTTTAAATTTTATATTTAAATGAAATTAAAAATTACTATAAGATTTTGTTTTAGGTAAGTGTTTAATTTAGATATATAATTACTATCTAAACCAAACACTACTTTAAATCATATCTTGTTTATAAGAATTCTTTTATACATTTTATATATTTAGCAGAATGAGAATCACTTCCTAAAACCATAGGTATTCCTTTCTCAATTGCCATTTCTAAAACTTCTCCTTCTATATAGAATTCATTACACTCTTTTTTTCTTAAACCTGCAATGTTAAAATCAAGCTCATATCCTTTTTCTTTTATAAGATCTAATATCTTCTCTATCTTTGGAATATATTTTTCATAATTATAAGGAAAGTCTTTATTAAATTTTCTTACTAGATTTAAATGACCTATTCTCTTTGGTTTGTATGGTCCCAAATCACTTTTTAATGCCATAATTAATGTATCGTAATATTTATTATATACTTCTTCTAAAGAACCTAAGTCATCTATGATTTTTTTAAATTCCTCTGCACTAAAATCAATACAATAGTATCCTTTATTTCCTTTTATCATATGAACTGATAAAATTCCATCGTTTAAATACTTACCATATTTATTTAAACGTAATTCTGTTTCAATTTCATAGCCTTCTATATAATCTACTTCTACTCCAACATTTACTTTTATCTTATCCTTATATTTTTCTTGTAAATCATGTCCCTCTTTTAAATAGGATTCCATTTCTTCTAAATTCATAGCACTATCTTTCAAAGGCGAAGGATCAATAAAATTTTCAGGAAGGGGTAGATGCTCAGTAAAAGTTATTTCATCTAATTTGCATTTTATAGCTTCATCAATATAATCTTCAATATTATCATCACTACCATGAGGGCAATATTTTGTATGAACATGACCATCTTTATTTTGAAAATTATATTCTCTAATCATATCATTAAAAAATCTATATCCTCCCTTTTCTCTATTTTTGACTTTATACATAGCCTTATCAGAATTCCTCATAAGTATATCTATCTTCTCTCCATCATCTGGAAATATCGTTATACCTATGGATGAGTCAATATTGCAAGTAATATCTCCTATTGTTATTTTTTCTCTTAAAGAAGTCTGAATATCCTTAACTACTTTTTCAACTTCTCTTCTATCATATATATCTTTTAATATTGTTGCGAACTCATCACCACCTATTCTTCCAAGAATATCACCTTTTCTTAAACATTTATATATTCTTTTAACTGCACAAACTAAAACTGTATCTCCTACCTCATGTCCATAATTGTCATTTATTTCTTTAAACCAATCTAAATCTATAAACAAAACTGCAAATTTTTTACCTAGCTTTTTACTTTCATTTATAGTATTTCTAAAAGATTTAAAAAACAATCTTATATTAGGAATATTAGTTAATTCATCATAATTAGCCATTCTGTCTAATTTTACTTCCATTTCTTTTCTCTTTGTGATATCCTCTCTTGAACCTACAATAAAAACACAATCATCTTCATCTAAAATAGGAAGTAACTTAGTTAAGAACACCTTTCTCTTTCCATTTAAAATCAAATCATCTTCGAATATAACTACTTTTTTAGCTTGTACACAATCTTTATAATAACTACAGAATCTTTTTCCAAGCTCTTCACCAAAAACCTGTTTTGGAGTCTTATTTATAATTTCTTCTCCTTTAAGTCCAAATTTCTCAAGATATGCGTTATTATTTCTCACATATCTAAAATTTCCGTCCTTAAGCATTTCAACTAAAAATAAAGCATCTTGAGTTCCATTAAAAACTATATAATATTGTTTTAATAAACCTTTTATATTCTTTATAGCTTCATATAAGGCATTTTTTCTTTTACAATTACCACATAAATTTTCTATTAACTTCAATTCATTTTCTATCTTAACATTTAAGATATCAATTTTTAATTCTCTATTTTCTTTGCCTTCTTTATAGTAAATTTCATCCACAGCCTTTTCTAAATAGTAGTTTTTCATATCTTACCCTCACTTGTGAAGTATATGATTTAACAATCATAACAAATATTAATTAATATTTTGATAAAAATTTTAACATTTTATCCATATACAGTATATAATATTAACCGAATAATTTCTATCTTATTAATTATAAAATGCTAAAATTATCCTAAATATTAATCTTAATACTATTTATTCCTATTATATATCCATTATAATACCATTTTCTTTTAACCATATTTTTTGTTCTTTATAATTTGGAATAATTTTTGAAACAAAATTCCAATAATTTTTTGAATGATCCTTATGAACCATATGGGTCATTTCATGGACAACTATATAATCAATTACCTCTAAAGGTGCCATTACACATCTCCAATTAAAAAGTAAATCATTATAATATGTACAGCTACCCCATCTTCTTTTTTGTTCTTTAACCTTTATGCTTCTTGGCTTCAAAGGATAAAATTTCAAATAATTCTCAACTCTTTCTTTAATTATTTTTAACCCTTCCTCCCTATACCATAATTCAATTGCTTTTATTAGTTTTTCCTTATTATATTCAGTCATATAAACAACTAATTCTTTTCCTATTATCTTAACAGAAGTCTTCTTTAAAAATGGACTAAACTTTATTTTTAATGTATATTCATTTCCTAAATACATAAATAAATCTCCATCTTTATAGTTTTTTTCAATTCTTTTCGAGTTGCGTTTATAAGCCTGATCTTTCTTTTCAATAATCCACTTTCCTTTTTCCCTAACCTGACTAATAATTACTTCCTCTGAAATACCAATAGGTGCTCTTACCTTTACCTCTCCCTCAGCTGAAATCTCTATGCTCATAGTTTTTCTTTTACTTAATATTAATTCAAAGTCTATAAAATTCTCTTCATATTGAAATTTTAATATCATAAAAAACCTCTCTGTAACTTTTAAATCTTTAGATAATATTAATTATACTAAATAGTGCTATTTTAATTTTATTTCTATATCAAAAATCATATAAATAAAAAATGCTTCACAAAATTGTGAAGCATTTTTTATATTTCTTTATTTTCTTCCATAATTCTTACTATACCAGCCATACAAAATACTATAGCTTCTGTCATTCCTAATGAAAAAGCTAAAGACATTCCTATGTTTATAATGTACTTTATAAATGAAGTATTTAAAACATCAGTATTAATTACATTTAAAGCAACTAATACCATGCCTAAAATAATTATTATACTTGTACCGTATTTAAACATTTTTGTGTAGATTCTACTAAAATACTTAAGTCCTTTAATTCTATCAGTAAAACTTTTAATCCAAGCTGTAAAAGTTAATCCTCGCTTCTTTAAATCCCATATATGGTATCCTAAAGCAAAAATTGTCCATAAAAGAGCAATTCCTGCTAATACTGACTCTTCTAACTCACTACTTGCTCTTCTTATCATAAGTATATAATCAATCATTACCAAAATAGTAATAATCTCAATCTTTAGTTTTCTCTCGTAACTCTTCATTCTCTCCTCCAAAACTTTTAAATCCTATATAAATATTATCAATTTAAAGTTTCTTTGTAAATAAGTTTTAAACTGTTGGCTATATATACTTTAATTTATCCTTTTTCACCCAACCATAAAGTTCTAAATTAAAACTTTCTTTCATAAAATAAAATAATATGCAATTTAAAGTTAATAATATAACTCTCTTATTTTACAATATACTATTAACTTAATCCTAACAAACCTTTTTTAAAACTCCCATTTTAAAACTTTTCAAATTATTTAATGTTTAAGGAAGTGACTATTACTATGGATTTATTGGTATTTTGTTCAGTAATTCTTTGTTATTGCATAATCCTATTAACTGTATCATGATATAAAAATAAATTTGTATAAATAAAATCATATTAATATTAAACTTTATAAAAACCTATAATAACTATAAATAAATCAAATAAGTGAATTTATTTTAGTCTAAACTAAAAAATGATATACTTTAGGAAAGATTCTTAAAGTGAGGTGAATATTTATGTTTACAATTAATAATTTCGCTTTTGATTCTATAAGAAAATTAGATGAATTAAAATTATATAACTGTTTAGATATAAGATCCTATAAGAAAAATAGAAAAGTGATTATAGAAAAACTTGAAAATACATTCAATGTATATGAAGATGGCTATGAAAAAAGAGAATTCCTTAATATTTCAAAAGAAGAGTTAAAAAAACTTTTAAGAAGCATAGAAAAAATTGAATTTCCTAGAAGTAATAAACTTAGAGTATATGTTTTAGAAACAAAAGATCAAAGTACTTGTAGAGCAAACTATAGGGATGAAAGTATTTCAGAAGATGAAGAAGAAAAGCTTTCTATCTTCATAGAAACATCTTATAGTTCATATGAAGCAATAAAAAACTTAATTGAAAGCAGTAATGATTTAATTGTAGAAGTAAACTTTGCTCAAAATGTAACCATAAAATCAAAAGTTTCAGCTGAAACATACTTAACTTTAAAAAACTACTTAAAAGATAGACAAGATACCCATATCTTTGCATATTAGTTTATATTATAAATTATTAAAATATGTAATAAAAAACTCCATCCTAAATATAAATAGGACGAAGTTAAAATTCCTCATTTCTACCTATCTCTTTAATTTTTTAATGCAGGTAGTAAAGTTTTCACAAATTCTAAATTATTAAAATCATGCTCTTTTATATAATTTAGTAAGTCAATTAAATAAGTTTTATGATGTTCTACTACCTTTGAGAAACACTGAATAAATCTTACTACTTCTTCTTTTGAAAGAGCTTTATTTAAGACCTCTTTATTTTTCTTATGATATATATACATACCAACTAAATAAAATCTCATAAATGTATATCTTATAATCAACATAATATAGCTATCAAATATTGATTCTCTCTCACAGAATGGGAATAAATTGCTATAAATAAAATTAACTATGTAATTTTCAAATATATAAGTATTTTCTTCTATAAATTCTTTTTCATATTCTTCAAAAGCCTTTATATACATTTGAGCATTTTTAGCTAAATAATTTTCTTCATCTAAATTAAGACCAATTTTAACTTCCTTTGAGTATTCCTTAAATCTATCACTATCTATATCTTTTTCTACCCTAAGCATAGTAAGTAATTTCTTAAAGAAATCAACCTGAATAACATAATTCATAGAATTTTCTTCATATGAATCTTCAACAGTATTTATATCATATTCCCTTATAAAATTTAAAGTATTATGGTAATTATATTCATACTCATCCTCTAAAGCATTTATAAATTCACCTAATATGTAAAGCCTTTTGTCTAATGAAAACTTTCTATTTTTCATTATCTTTATACTAGTCTCTCTAATTTCCTTAAGAAACTCTACTGGAAGATAAGACTCTTCACTTAGTTTAGTATTAACCTCACTTGATATTATGTGTTTCCCTAAGTTTTCATCACTTTCTGAGAACTCAATACCTTCCTTCTTAAGTAAAAGGATTCTTGCAGCCTCTGGACATGCTACAGCAAGAGACATTTCATAAATTTCATCAATTTTATTAGTTACTCTAGGAAATGATGTACAAACATTTGAAAGATACTCTTCTCCAAGATTAGAATGGATAACACAGTAGTTATCACACTTTAAAAATGGACATCTTTTACTTTCTCCTAGCTTCACTTTAGCAAAATCAATTTCTTCACATTGACACTTCTTATTTTTAATAAGATTACTTTCAAGTATATTCTTCATGCCACTATCACTTACACTTTCATATTGCTGAAAAGTAAACTTATCAATATCAACATCCCAGCCTATACAACAGCTATCTTCACATTCTCCCCCAATACACTTAAACTCTTTAAGATATATTGGATATCTCATTTTAATATTCTTCATTATATACTTCCCTCTTAGATAAAATAATTTAATTTACTTTATTATTTTATCACACCATATTATCCCATTGAAAATTTAAATTAAAGCTTTTTATATTAAAGACTCTTATAAGTAAATTTTCAAAATTAAATATAAAAATGAAATCTCCATAATAAGCACTTAGAATTTAATTAGTGTAAATTAATAAAATTCTTTAATTTTTTTAGTCATAATTTCTTTATTTTCTTTTAATTGAGGTATTCTATTTACATTTGCACCTGATGGATGTGGAAATCCCTTAAGTATTTGTCTCTCACTTATAAATTCCTCTTCTTTAAGCTTAAATAGCACTTCCTCAACTGCTTTTCCTAAGGGTATTAATAATATATTTTCAAAATCATCTAAGCTCTTAATTTCCTCAATAAAATTCTCATAAACATATTTCATTAAAAAATCACTTTTTATAAGTTTTGGAGTATGGCCTGTATAATTTGCTTTCTTAACAAAAACAGAGTAAGGAATTAAAGATACCGTATGTAATAGATAATCCTTTTCTCCAAAAAGTTCTCCACAATCATTTATTTTCAAAGCCTCATTAAGCTCTATCTCATTTAACATGCTAATTATATTTTTTCTTAAGGTTCCACTAAAACGTCCTGCCACCTTGCATTTATATTGAATTTCTTTAATATTATCTACAATCTCTAATTCCTTTCTTGCTGTAGCTATAGCTGTACTCATTTGATTAAAACCTGGAGTTATACCAATTATAAACACTTTAGCCTTAGGATTTATATATTCATTATGTGGAGCATAATAAATTTCAATATTCCCCTCTTTATCAACAAGAAAATCATCTATTAAAAGTTCTTCTTTTGTATATTTATCTTTTAAAGGTAGTTTTTTAATTGCTTCTTCATAATCGTATAAGGTCTTTTTCATATTAACATCTCCAAATAATATTCTTATAAAATAAATATAGTAATAATATAATCTCAATTCAACATATATTATTCTTTATTTTTATATAAAAATTCCTTAATCTTTTTAAGTACAAAAGTTTCTCTTTTCACCCATGGATTAATTTTCCCTTTTTGATTAAGTACGTTTTCATTCTCTCTAATTACCTCATCTAAAGAAATCCATACAGGAGTAAAACCTAGCTCTTCCTCATACTTATCTAAATGTTGTTCTCCTCTTTCTTCAATAACACTGCAAAGATAATAATGAGAGGTCATTTCAAAAATTGTACAACCCATTCTCCTTCTTCTATCTCTTTCAATTAAAACTCCAAATTTTTCTTTAACTTCATTTAATATGTATCCTGTTTCTTCTTGAACTTCTCTTCTTAAAGTTTCCTCTGGAGTCTCCCCTTTTTCAACTCCGCCACCTGGGAACTTATAATCTCCTGTATTAGATTTTACCATAAGTATTTTATCACCCTGTAAAATAATTGCCCTTATGGCAACTCTATAAAACACCTTTTCATCTTTTCCAAACTCTTTCATCCCTAGAACTTTATTAAAATACATATCTTCACCCCTTTAATGAAATTAATATATCCATAAATACAAAAAAGAAGGGAGTTTATTCCCTAAACTCCCCTAATAATCATCTGCATTTTAATATTATAATTTTATTTTACATCTAAATACTTTATATGTAAATCAAATTTCCTTAGTTTATCTCTTTATATCTCATATTTATGAATTATATAATTATCAAGAAGTCTTCTATTTAAATTTACTATTTTTTATGTTCTAATATTTAGCTTTAATTTAAAATTTCTTTGCAAGTGAAATAGCCTTTTCTATACCTTCTTCTACCTTTTTCTCAACATTTACGCCCATAACATCTAAATTATCTATGGCAATAGTTTCTATATCCTTAATTCCAAAGAAACCTAATATAGTTCTTAAATATCTATCTCCCATTTCATATGGTGAATTATCATATCCACCACCTCTAGATACTATATGTACTGCCTTTTTATTATTTAATAAACCAACTGGTCCTTCAGCAGTATATTTAAATGTTATTCCAGAAACACTTACATAATCAATATAAGCTTTTAGTATAGCTGGAAAGCTTAAATTCCACATAGGTGCTGCAATTATATATTTATCAGAATCAGCAAATTGATATGCATATTTTAATATTGAATTATTCTTACTTTCTTCATCTTTAGGTCCAAATAATTTTCCTAAATCATCAGCTCTTAAAAAATCTATATTCTCTTTATATAAATCTAATGTTATTATTTCATCCTCTGGATTATTTTTCTTATACTCTTCTACAAAACTATCAGATACTTTAAAAGTTCTTGATTCTCCCTCATTTTTTATATTTGCTTTAATATATAATACTTTACTCATTGTATTCACTCCTTCTAATTTATATATAAATTATTAAAAATTCTCTGTTCCAAACTTATTGTTTCTAAAATCCTCATATGCATCAAGTATTTCTCCTAGTGTATTCATAACAAATGGTCCATGTGAAACAACAGGCTCATTTATTGGTTCTCCACTAAGAACTAAAAATAGTGACTCTTCAGTAAAAGACTCTAGTAAAATCTCTCCGTCAACATTATCAAATATGATAAAATCTCCTTCTTTACATATTTTATTTTCATTTACTTTAGCTTCACCTTTTAATATAAGAATTGCAGTATTAAAATTCTTTGGTTCACTTAATGTAGTATTGCCATAATTCTTTAAATTTATATTATAAAGATTTATATTAGTAAAGGTATTAGCTGGCCCCTTTACCCCATTAACTTCTCCTGCAATTATACTTATTTCTCCTTTATCATTATCAAGTTTTAAAACTCCCATTTCTTCTTTTAATAAAGGTTGATATTTAGGTTCTATCATTTTTTTATCTTTATGTAGATTCACCCAAAGTTGAACCATATGAAAGATACCACCATTCTTACTAAATTCAGTTTCATGATATTCTTTATGCATAATACCTGATGCTGCAGTCATCCACTGAACATCCCCGGGTCCTATAATCCCATGATTTCCTTTATTATCATGATGCTCAACCTTTCCATCATAAGCAATTGTTACTGTTTCAAATCCACGATGAGGATGAGCTCCAACACCTAATCTAGTCTCTGAAGGCTTAAAATAATATGGTGCATTATAATCTAATAATAAAAATGGTGATAAACGCTCCATACTTTTTATTCCTGTTGGTATATACTGAGATACTCTAAATCCATCCCCAACCATATGTGGTTCTGGCGCTTTAAATATATTTTCTATAGTTCTGAATTTTTTCATTTACTTTGCCCCCTTCTTATCTAAAATAACATTTATCACTAATTAGTGATAAATACCTAAAAATTTTTTATTTTATATTGATGACTATACATTTTTAAATTTTTTTAATATATTCTTCAATGTTATTTTCTCTTCATCAGTTAAGACTTCAAAAATATTTTTAATATTATTAATATGACTAGGTAAAATATTTTCTATAACCTTTCTACCTTCATCTGTCAATGATATTATACAAGATCTCTTATCTTCTGGATCTGCATTTTTTTTCACTAGTCCATCCTTTTCTAGATTTTTTATAACAACTGTTATATTTCCTGATGTTGTTAAGATTTTTTCGATTATTTCACATATTCTCAAGTCACCTTTATTGTATAGAGCTTCTAAAACTCCAAATTGAGCTATGGTTAATCCACTTTCCTTGATTGTCTGAAATTCTTTTTTATGAATAGTATGCTCTGCTCTTGTAAAGACAACTAATGTTGATAATTCTAATTCATTTTCTTTAATTAAATCTTTTATCTTATCCATGCTTTAAATTTATCACTAATTAGTGATATTGTCAACATTAAATATAATTATTTAAATAAAAAAGCTATATCAAACCAAGTAAAGATTTGATATAGCTTTCTCTTATAATCCGCAGTCTATTTCTACTTCATTTTCAAAGTTATACTCTTCATTGCCAAATACTCCATTTAAGAAGTCTGGCATAAAGTATTTTTTACTCATTTTCTTTAATTGGTCTTTATCAACTATATTATGTCTATTTAAAATTTCTTTAGCTGATTTTATATTATTATTCATTGAAACTTGAATAGCTCTAGCCTCTTCTGAATCTAATTTTCCATTTCTATGATATAAAAACTCTCTTAAGCTTATTAAAGAATCTCTAAATTCTTCATTTAATTTTTCTATAGTTTCAATATCCTCTCTAGAAAGTTCTCCTTCCCCTATAACTTCCTTTGGCTCAGCATATAATTTATCTTCAATTAAGAAATAAACCTCTTCAGATGAATTCTCAAAAAGATTTCCTAATTCACTTATTTCATAAGATGAAATATTTTCTATATTATCTAAGTTAAACTTATTTTTAAATTCTTCTACAGTAAATTTCTTTATTCTTAATTCTTTCATATATGTATATCTCCTTTTTGAATATTTTAAATCACTAAATCAATATTCTAATCTCTTATTAAAAATAATAAGTTTATTATATCATTATTAATCTAAAATAAGTACTTCTATATATAATAATGCACAGCTTCTTATAATAAAAATTGTAAGAAGTTGTGCATTACTACTTGCTTTTACATAAATTAAAACGTTAAAAGCTTACTCTTTTATTTAACAAGAGTATGTTTACTTAGACTCTAATATTCTTGCAGAGTCATTTGTTAGTTTAGTTAAAAAATTATATTCCTCTTCTCCAAGTATTTCTTTATAACGATTATGTAATTTTAATCTGTATTTTTGTATATTCTCTTGTATTTTTTCTCCACTCTCAGTTAGATATATATGAGATAATTTCCCCTCTGATCTTCTTTCCACCAATCCATTTATAACTAATTTATCTATAAGTCTAGTTATTGTAGACGGCTTCAAATGAAGTTCCTCACATAATTCTTTTTGAGTTATTCCTGGTTTAAATTTTACACCGAGAAGTATATATACATATGTCGGAGACATTCCTAATGGTTTTAATTCATCTTCAGCTATTTTAGCTGCTATTTTTTTCAATCTGGTTGCAGTGAAAAACAAGCACTGGCAGAAATTTTCTTCAAGCATTATATCCTCAGTCCTAACCTCTTAAAATTTTGTCTATATATTATATTAAATATAAATTTTAAAATTTGCAACCAAATTAATTCCATTATTTTCAATTAAATGAAGTTTTATTATACTATTATTTTATAATTAAAATAATTATTTAATTATGTAGTTATAAAATATAAAAAGTTGATTTCTATAAAACATAAAAATCAACTTTTTAAAATAACTACATTTATTACATATTCTTATTTAATAAGTAATTGCTCTTTTGCATGAACAAAAGTAGTAAGTAAATCATTATATGGTGTATTTATATTAAACTCTTTACCTTTTCTTGATACATAACCATTTATATAATCTATTTCTGTAAGACGATGATTTTGTATTAAATCTTGATGCATTGATGGATAGTGAGCTCCAGCTTGACTTGGATCATATATTGCCTCTATGCCTCTTGCAACCTCTTCAACATCTAATTTTACTCCATATTCAGCTGCAATATCAGCAAATTCTTTTATGATATTACGTATAAGTTGTGGAGCTTCCTTTAATTCACCAAATTCTTTAATATTACAATCTAAAATTGTACATCCACTATTTAAAGTTCCATTTACGCAAGCTTTACGCCATATTGAAAATAATACATTTTCACTATAGTGAGCTTTTAATCCAGCATTACTTAATATATCACAAATTTCTTTTGCCTCTGCTTCCATACTTGGATCAATATTTTGAACTTCTAGGCTTCCGCTTCCTGTTAATACAACATGTCCTGGACCTTTTAACCCAGCTGTCCATAAAGTTACTCCCATAAGTATGTTTTTGTTATCAACATATTTTGCTACAGTTTCATTATGTCCTAATCCATTTAATAAACATAATACTTTTGTATTTTTTCCTAATATATCTTTTATAGATTCTAACATTGGTTCTAATCCCATAGATTTAGTAAATAATATTATTAACTCTGGAATTTCTTTAGCATCTTGAGGTAGCATTGCTGGTATCTTTACTTTTTTAATTTCTCCATTTTCCTCAACAGTTAATCCATCTTTGTTTATAGTATCTACATGATCCTTCCATGCATCTATTAGCATAACTTCATTTCCAGCTTCATGTAGCATATATCCATAACGTGAGCCCATTGCTCCTGCTCCAACAATTGCGATTTTCATTTCAATCAACTCTCCTCTTTTATCTTTTTTGTAAATTAAATATATTTAAAAATATTTTCATCATATAAATGTATAACTTTTCTACAGAACCATTCGATAATAAATGCTCCTACAAAAGGTATTACGAAGAATGCCATTATTACTCCAAATATAGCATTTGTAGCCCCAGGAGTGTTTATAGCCGCTAAAGGTCCAACTAATCCAACTATACCAAATCCTGCACTATTAGGTGTACCTAATATATTAAATAAATAAGCTCCTATTCCACTTAGGATCCCATTTGCTATTATTGGTACTGCTATTATTGGGTATTTTACTAGGTTTGGCATCATCATTTTCATAGCTCCTAATAATACTGATAAAGTAACCCCACTTTGATTTACTCTTCTTGATCCTACAACTAAAACTGCTGTACAAGCAGTAACTCCTATAGCAGCTGCTCCAGCTCCTAAGCCAGTTATTCCAATAGCTATACCTATTGCTACAGTTGAAATTGGTGAAATAATTAATATTGAGAATGAAACACTTATTAAAATACACATTAATAATGGCTGTAAAGTAGTAAAGTTATTCATTAAATCTCCGATTACTATAGTAATCTGTCTTACATAAGGTAACATAAACATTCCTATTATACCAACTCCAGCTCCAGCTATAATTGGTAATAATAATATAGTTAAAGATCCTAGTTTATTTCCTATTAATCTAATAACAAATACAGCTATACAAGAAACTAACATTATATTTATTAAGTCTCCAATACCAACCATTTGTACGCCAGCTTCAGTAACCTTAAATGCCCCTGAACCTAAAAATACTGCTGCTCCAACTATAACTGATTGCATAGCATTTAATTCAAACTGTAATCCTACTAAGACTCCCACAAGTACAGGTACTATAAACTGCATAATATTCACAGCATTATAAAAAGTAGCAAATATAGGTGAAACACCTATTAGTCCTTTAAATATTGATCCTAAAATTGCATTAGGAATTAACCCTACAACTATCCCTGTTGCAGTTCCTGCCAAAACTTTGTTTAAATAATCTTTTGGCGTTAACTTATCTTTTTTTGAAACATTCTTTTGTGTCATATCTCTCTTCTTCCTATTATAAAATTTTTTGTTAGTTAAAATCCATAACAATACAAAATTCATTAAATATTATTGCTCTAAAAAAATTTATTATTCCATAGCTTTGTTTATTTTTTATCATTTATATTTTTATAGATTTTCATCTTAAACTCTATTTTTTGAAAAATTACTAGTAATCTGCAAAAAGTTAATTGTTTTTATTACAAATTCATTATAAATCCCCTATCATTTGTATGTACAACTAACTTTGTGCTATCAATATATCACAATATAAATATAAATTGCAATATATTTAAGACACAAAAGTTAAAAATATAACAAATAAATGCACTAAATTAACACTTTAGAAACATTTATGGAATTTTATACATAAATATAGATTGTATATTAAGTTAAAAATTTAATTCTATAAAATATTTACTAATAAAAACTATCTATATAAACCTAACCCCTATTATGAAAAGAATATAAGTTATTAATAGATTCTACTATCTATTAGATACTTATAGTAAATAGTGATATAATAATATCTATAAACTAAGACTTTAAGAAAGACAGAGGTAGTTTCAACAATGGAAATATAATCTATTTTTCAAATTTTAATTACAACAAAAAAGTATTTATTTTTAGCTTTAAAAATGATTTGTTTTTAGCTTTTTTTGTTGTGTTTAACTTTATGGAGAGTAGATTATAGTGAGATAGGTATATTTTTGACTTTTTATGACTATATATACTCTCCTGTAATTTATAGGAGGGATTTTTTATGTCTTTAGCAAGATTAAGTAAAGTAAAAAAATATTATGGTGACAGATTAATTATAGATATAGATAAACTAGAAATTTTAGATGGAGATAGAATTGGATTAGTTGGGGTTAATGGTGCTGGTAAAACTACACTTATTAAATCTTTATTAGGTCAAATTCCTATTGATGAAGGAAATGTATATATAACTAAAAGCTTTGCTTATATAAGTCAAAGTGAAGATTCTAATGAAGAAACTTTAAATAATAATTTTAAGAATATATTCAATGCTCCTTTTGAATACCATGAGTTTTTATCTGGTGGGGAAAAGGTTAAATTTAAGATAGCTAAGGCTCTAAGTGAAAATAAACATTTAATTATTGCTGATGAGCCTACTGCGAATTTAGATGAACGCAGTATTGAAACTCTTGAAAACATGCTAAAAAACTATAATGGTTCATTACTTCTAGTATCACATGATAGAAGATTTCTAGATTCACTATGTAACACTATTATTGAAATTGAGGATGGAAAAATTAAAGCTTATAAAGGAAATTACTCTAAATATCTAGAGCTAAAAACTTTAGAGAGGCAAATAGCTGAAATTGAGTATAATTCTTATATAAATGAAAAAAAGCATCTTGAAAATGCTATCCTTAATAAGCGAAACTTAAAAGATAGTCTTAGAAAAACTCCTAAAAGAATGGGTAATTCTGAAGCTAGATTACACAAAATGGGGCCTCAAAGAGCAAAGAAAAATCTAGATAATAATATAAAGGCCTTAAGAAGTAGAATTGATCATCTTGACATTAAGGAAAAGCCTAAAACCATAAAAGAGATTAAAATTAGAGTTCAAGATAATTTAAAAATAGCTTCTAAAAATCTTATAGAAGCTAAAGATTTCACATTATTTGCAGGTAATAAGCTTCTACTTAAAGATATTAAATTTAAAATAAAGAATGGTAAGAAAGTAGCACTTATTGGTGATAATGGTTGTGGTAAAAGTACATTACTAAAAAATATTGTTTCAAAAGAAGAGAATATAAAAGTTTTAGATAATGTTGTTATAGGCTACTTTGATCAATCTCAAAAGATATTAAAAGATGATGAATCAATACTAAAAAATATTCTTAAAAATTGTTCTTATGATGAAAATTTCGTGAGAATAAATCTAGATGGTTTTGGTTTTAAAGGAGATGATGTATTTAAGAAAGTCTCATCATTAAGTGGTGGTGAAAAAGTAAAAGTAGCACTTTGTAAAATATTATTATCTGATAATAACTTGATAATATTGGATGAACCAACAAACTATCTTGATATAAAATCTATGGAATCTCTAGAGACTGCATTGATTAATTGTAATAAAACATTAATTGTAGTTTCTCATGATAGAAACTTTATTTCTAATGTATGCGATTATATTTTAGAAATAGATAACAATTTAATTCATGAATTTTCTGGTACCTATAATGAATATATAAAATTTAAGAAAAAACCTAAGTTAGATGATAAAGAAAGAGCTAATAAAGATAGTCTTCTTATCTTAGAAAACAGACTTTCTAATGTAATATCGCTCCTTTCAATAGAACCTGACAACAATAAAAAAAGTTTATTAGAAAATGAATATTATAATTTACTTAAAGAATTAAAAAACTTAAGAAAAAGATTAAGTTAAATCTAGAAAACTATGTAGAAACAAATATTCACTTAAAGCAGAACTATTAACTTAAATCTATAAAAATAACCTTAACAAAATTAAATTGTTAAGGTTATTTTGTGGTGTTTTATAATAAAATTATTTTATTATCTCTAAAATTTCTTCTATTTTTTTGCTTCCAAAGTAAACATCTTTATTGTTGACTATTAGAGCTGGTACACTCATTATTTTAAATTCATCTTTTATATCTTTAAAATTAGCTAAATCAATCATTTCAGCTTCTATATTTTTATTTTCTTTTGCTATTCTTTGTGCACTAGCTACAACATCAGGGCATAAATGACATGATAGTGATACACAAACCTTAATATTAGTCTTTTTATCTAATTTCTTTATTTCATCAAGTACTCCTTCATCAATACCTTGACCTGGACCACCTAAGTTATATATAGCTAAAATAAATGAATTTAACTCATGTCCTCCTGGAACACCATGAAACTTAATTCCACTATAATTTTCATTTTCGTCTAAAAGTGCAACTATTGGATATTTATCAGCATTTATCTTCTCTTCAACATCTTTATTTTCGCCTCTATTAAATATCTTAGCATTAATTTTTTCTCCTAAATCTGATATATCTAGTACTAAGTCTCTAAGTTCTATAGATTTTGTATTATTTCTATCAACTATAGAAACTAAAGTTACTTCATTTTCTATTTTGCTTAAAATTCCTTTTAGCTGAGCTCTTAATCCATCATTTAATAGGGAACTTTTTCTTGATATATTTCCTAAATCATTATTTTCATCACTATTTTGTTCTTCTTGAATATTTTCCTCTTCTTCTAAATATTCATCTTCTATACCAAGCTTTTCTTTTATCTCTTTAACGTATCTCTCTGCTGTAGTGGCAGCAATAGCCCCATCTGATACAGCTGTAACTATTTGTCTTAAAGATTTTGGACGTAAATCTCCAGCAACATAAACCCCATTAATATTAGTTTCCATATCTTCATTAGTTATAATATATCCTTGCTTGTCTAACTCTAAAATATCTTTAAACAATTCACTTTTAGGGGCATAACCAACGAATACAAATATTCCAAAGGCTCCATCCTCTTTTTTTGCTCTGTATTCAAAAATTTCTCCTGTTACATTATTCTTGAACTTAGCATAGTTTACCATGTCTTTGCCCTTAGCTTCAATTATTTCAGTATTAAATTTCACCTCAATTTTAGGGTTAGAAAGAACCTTATCTGCTATAGATTTTGCACAAGTAAATTCTGGTTCTCTAGCTATTACAGTTACCTTTGATGCAAATCTAGTTAAGAATATTGCTTCCTCAGCTGCTGCAAAACCAGCTCCTATTACAAATACCTCTAATCCTTCAAAAAACTGACCATCACAAGTTGCACAATATGCAACTCCTCTTCCTGTAAATTCTTCTTCCCCTTTAAATCCAAGTTGTCTAGGTGCTGCCCCAGTAGCAATTATTACAGATCTTCCCTTAACTAAACCTTTGTCAGTTTTTATTTCCTTAATATCTCCCTCTAAACTTACTTCAAGGACTTCTCCATTCATAAACTTAACTTTAAAATCCTCTGCCTGAGCTCTCATTTCACTCATAAGTTTAGGACCATTTGTATTTCTAGATCCAGGATAATTAGATATATCAAAGGTTTTATTGACTTGTCCTCCTAATTCTCCCTTTTCTATTATCAAGGTATTCATCTTAGCTCTTCCTGCATATATACCTGCTGAAAGTCCTGCAGGCCCTCCCCCAATAATAACCAAATCATATATTTTACTCATAAATTTACGCCTCCTCCTTAGTCCTTACTATTCAAAATATTTTTAAACTATCTACTTTGAAATAACTTAAAAATATTTTAACTTCAATTGATTAGCATTGAAAATTTGCCTAAAATAAATTCTTATAAAACTTACAAACAATATGAAGAGAATATCTAGATAAGCTTTAGAATTTAAATTATTACGGAGAAGATATTACGTTAAGAAGCTGAGACTGTTAATTTCTTAGGAATACAATCTCACAAAGTTCGATTGCATAAGTTCAAGATTCCAAATTAAAAATTTGGTCTTTCACTTAAGTTTCGAAGCTTTAGTAATATCTTCGGAGTAATAATTATTCAAATGACTCCAATGTAACTAAAGTTCCATTGGATAAGTTCAAGTTTCCAAATTAAAATTTGGACTTTCACTTAAAATCTAGTAATTCTCTGAATATGTTTGTAAGTTTATTGTTATATTTTTACAAAACCACTTTATTTATTTTTATTAAAGTTTTCCTATTAAATCTAAACTTGGTGCTAATGTTTCTTCACCTGGTTTCCATTTAGCTGGACAAACTTGATCTCCATGTTCTGCAACAAATTGAGCTGCTTGAACCTTTCTTAATAATTCTTCAGCATTTCTTCCAATTCCGTTATCATGGATTTCATATGCTTTTATCTCTCCTTCTGGGTTAATTACGAAAGATCCTCTTAATGCTAATCCTTCTTCTTCTATCATAACTTCAAAATCTCTTGCTAATTTTCCTGTTGGATCTGCTAACATTGGATATTTAATCTTTCCTATAGTATCTGAAGCATCTGCCCATGCTTTGTGAACAAAGTGAGTATCTGTTGATATTGAGTAGACTTCACATCCTATTTCTTTAAAGCTTTCATAATTGTCTGCTAACTCCCCTAACTCAGTTGGACAAACAAAAGTAAAATCTGCTGGATAGAATACGAATACTGACCAGTGTCCTTTTAAATCCTCTGATGTAACTTCTTTAAATTCTCCATTTTGATATGATTGCACTTTAAAATCTGAAACTTTTTTGTTTATTAATGACATTTGCACTTCCTCCTTGATATTTATTTTCAATTGATTCTATTTATCATTTATTTCTTATAATCAATAATAATTATTATTTAATAAAAAGTCAATACTTTTTAGAAAAATTTTTATATTATTTTTATCATGTGTGTGCAATCACATTCAGATATTTTATTATGTTTTAAACTAAGGTTGTAGATTTTCACAAAAGAAATTTAATAAGGAGGGTACTTATGAATAAAGAAATTAAACTAAGAAATGATATTTACTCAGTAGGAGTAATTGACAATAGACCTGTTCCATTTCACAGATTAATATTAGAAAAAGGAACTACATACAATAGTTATTTATTAAAAACTAAAAAGCCAACAGTTATTGATACTGTAGATTTAATATATACAAAAGATTTTTTAAATAATTTAAAAGAGATTATTGATTTAAAAGATATAAGTTACATAGTTATTAATCATACAGAACCAGATCATTCAGGTGCATTAGGTGGACTAGCTAGACAAGCTATTAATGCTAAAATAGTTTGCAGTGAAAAAGCCGTATATCATCTAAAAGAATTATATAAATTACATGATAGAGATTTTATAGTAGTAAATGATGGGGATACCCTTGATATAGGAGGAAAAACATTATTATTTAAAATGACTCCTTATCTTCACACTGAGGAAACAATGATTACATATGATGTAGAAGATAAAATATTATTCCCTTGTGATATTTTTAGTACTCATCTTACTGCCAAGGAACATTTCTCAAGTAAATCAAATGAAGATATTACAGAGGACTTTTTAACTTACTATAAACTTATAATGGAACCACATAGAAAATACATTAGACCACTGATTGATATATTAAAAGATTTAGATATAGAAGTTATTGCTCCATCACATGGTTATATACTAGATGAAAATATTCAATCATATATTGATATATATGATAAATATAGTAAAGAAACTAAAAAAGGGAAAAAAGCTACTATAGTTTACACTACAATGAGAAATGCAACAAAAAAAATAGCTGAAAAATTCAAATCTGAATTAGAAAATGAGGATATTGAAGTTTATATATTTAATGCAGATAAAAGTACTACAGAAGATATATTAGCTTCAATAAAAAAATCAGATTCAATACTATTTGGTACTTCAACTAAATATGGAGATTTAATAGGTTCTATTGAAGATATATTAAAAGAATTACCTAAATTAGATTTAAGCAATAAACTTTTAGGTGCTTTTGGTTCATTTGGATGGAGTGGTGAACCTATAGAAATAATTCAGGATTACTTAAACTCTACAAATGGTAATGTTTTAAATACTTCATCAATAATAAAATCTACTGGTATGATTGATGTTCATTTCCCAGTAAGAATTAGATTCTCACTAAATGAAGAATCAGAAAAAGAAGTTGTAAGAGCTGCTGATTATATCAGTTCAATAATATAATCGTTAAATTTTAGGAGGAATTAATTATGAAAAAATTTATATGTGATGTTTGTGGATACATTTATGATCCAGCTGTAGGAGATCCTGATAATGGTGTGGAACCTGGAACTGAATTTAAGGATATACCTGATGATTGGGTTTGCCCTCTTTGTGGAGTAGATAAATCTCAATTCTCTGAAACTGAATAATATTATATTAGTAAAAAGCCTAATAAATCATATAGATTTATTAGGCTTTTTACTTTACTCTGCTAAATCTAATAAAGCTTCTATATCCTTAATTATAATTGCCTTATTTCCATGTAAATTTATTATTCCTGTTTTATCAAATTTAGATAGTTTCCTACTTACAGTTTCTCTAGTAACACCACAGTAGTTTGCCATTTGTTCTCTATTAAGTGGTAACTTTACATATATTCCTTCTTCCTTTTCAATTCCATATCTATTCATAAATTCTACTAACACTGATGCTATTCTCACTTCTACATCCTTAGTTGCTAGATTTTGTGCTAAATTCTCTGCTAAGTTTATTCTATTAGCCATCTCTTCTATTATTTTTATTGATATTTCTGGATTTTCTAAAAGTATTTTATCTAAACTTTTTTTATTTAATACACACATCTTACCTGAAGTTATTGCATAAGCTGAAAAATTACTAATATTACTATTAACAAAAAGATTATTTTCTCCAAAGAAATCTCCTTTGGATAATATATATACTATTTGTTCTTTTCCTTCTTTAGTAATTTTACATATTTTCACTTCTCCCTCTCTAATTAAAAAAAGCTTGTCTGATATTTCACCTTCCCTACATAATGTATCATTTTCATCAAATTCCTTATGTTCTGTCATATGGACTATTTTGAATAGTTCCTCATCTGATAATGATGAGAAAATAGCTATATTCCTAGCACATGGTCCTTTATCTGATGCACAATTACATAATCTAATCACAAATTTATACGCTCCTTTTATCTTTTGGTATTTCATATCAATTTTAACAAATGCTATTAATAACTATCAATATATCATAAGTTTTTAAAAATATAAGCATATAATATTATTAAAAACAAAAGTAGTTAATTCTTAAGAATTAACTACTTTTTATAACATTTTAAATCCAAATTTTTAATATACTAAGTGTTATTATATTAAAATCTAAAAAATAATTATTAAAACTCTTCTTTTCCAAAGAATTCAAAATTAATATTATCTTCTTTAACGCCTAAATCTTTTAAACTATTTCTTATACTTTTCATAAATAAAGTTGGACCACAAAAGAAAAATTCTCCATTTAAAGGCAAGTTATTTTTTATCCATTCTTTTGTTATAAATCCCTCTTCATCAAAATCTTTACCTTTTATATCACTTTCTAATGGCTCACTAAATATCTTTATTTCCTTAAAATTCTTTACTTTTTTAATTCCTTGAACATCTGAATTTAAAGCTAGATTATCTGAGTTTAATACAGCTTCCACAAAGTATACATCTCTGCTTTGTTCCTTAGCTCCATATAGCATTGATAAAATAGGTGTTATTCCTATACCTCCTGATAGTAAAACTAAAGGCTTATTACTATCTTCTGTTAATGTAAAATTCCCAAATGGAGGCATTGCTAATATTGTATCACCTACATTAATAGATTCATGAAAATATCCACTTACCTTTCCATTAGGCACCCTTTTTATTGTTAATCTATAATAATTCTTTTTGGGATCACCTGATAAACTATATCTTCTCATTTCTTTTTTTATAACTTCATCATCAGTTTCTATTTTAAGAGGTAAAAATTGACCACATTTATATTCTTTTAATGGTTTACCATCAGTAGCTCTTAGGTAAAATGATTTTATATCCTTTGCCTCTTCTTCTATTTTAAATATTTCTAATTGTCTAAATCCATTCCAAACATTTTCTATATTATCACCTCATTACACTTATCATAAGTTTATAATTATTAAATAAGTAACAATATATGACTTAAATTAATACTTAATGAAACTTCATATATTGTTACTTACAGTTAAACCTATAATTTTAAATTTATATTTTTATATAAATTTAATAGAGTAAGTAGAAACTAATTTATATTTGTACATCGAAATTCTTAATTTATAGGTTTTATATATTACTTTAGGGTTTTATAAAAATAAAAACGAAAATTATAAGTTTATTTAAATATTATATATATATAAAGCTATTAATATGTGTTTATATGCTATTAATATTAACATCTTAGTCTTTACTTCTCTATTATAGATTTATTATATCTACAATAATTGCTACGAAATATGACTGGCATCACATTTAAAAATTATATTTACCCAAAACAAGTCTTTGACTTTAATAATATACTATCCAAATATAAAAATACTAATTCTTCTATACTTATTGGGATTTTTAAAATTACATATATTATAATTTCTAATAAATCTAATACTAATTAATATTTTTAGACATAATTTATTTAATAATTAAACATAATAAAATAACATATCTATTAATTCTAAGGAGGTTTTAATAATGGAAAAATTTGTATGTGATGTTTGCGGATATATTTATGATCCAGTTGTAGGAGATCCTGATAATGGTGTGGCTCCTGGTACCGAATTTAAAGATATTCCAGATACTTGGGTATGTCCACTTTGTAAACTAGATAAAACTCATTTTTCTAAAGTTGAATAATTTAGAAGTGTATATAAAACCTTATAATACACTCCTAAACTAAGACAGTATATCTAATTAGTTCTATTATAAAAATCAAAAGTTTTATAAAGATTATTATCTATTTAAAGGCTATATTTTAAAGTAAATTTGATTAAAGCTATAAACCACTTATTAATAACTAAATCATTAAGTGAAGTCTAAAATCAAATCAGACTTAAAAATATAGCCTTGTTAAAATATTTTCAACTTACTAATATATAATACCCTTTTAACTATTCAGCTAAGCTAAATAACGCTTCTTTGTCCTTAACAATAAGACCCTTATTCCCCTGTAACTTTATTATTCCTAACTTATCAAATTTTGAAAGTCTTCTACTTACAGTTTCTCTTGTTATACCACAATAATTTGCTATCTGTTCTCTATTCAGAGGTAAACTTATGTATATTCCTTCTTTATTCTTCTCACCATACTTATCCATAAATTCTATTAATACAGTGGCTAATCTTGCTTCTACATCCCTAGTAGCTAAGGTTTGTGCTAAATTCTCAGCAGAATTTATTCTATCTGCCATCTCTTGTATTATTTTTAATGATATCTCTGGATTTTTTATTAGTATTTTTTCTAAATTCTCTTTTTTTAAAATACATAGCTTTACATCTGTTATTGCATAAGCTGAAAAGTTGCTAATATTATTGCTAGTAAAGATATTATTTTCTCCAAAAAAATCTCCTTTAGATAGTACATACACTATCTGTTCTTTTCCCTCTTTAGTTATTTTGCATATCTTTACCCTGCCTTCTCTAATTAAGAAAAGCTTATCTGATTTTTCCCCTTCTCTACATAAAACATCATTTTCTTTAAAACTTTTATGTTGAGTCATATTAACTATTTTTAACAACTCTTCATTAGATAATGTTGAGAAAATAGATATATTTTTAGCACAAGGTTCTTTACATGATCCACATGTACATGTCTTTTCCATTTATATCTTCCTCCTTACTATTTTATTTATCCTTTTTCTTTATTTAATATTCTACTATAAAACTTAATCTTTAATAAAAAAAGAAACATAGGAATTATTCCTATGTTTCTTTTAAACTTAAAATTTATAAAAACATTTGATTTTCTAATCCAAAATACCAATATTAAAAACCAAAGATCAATATCATAATAAAATAAAACATAAATGGTATTAATCCTATGAAAGTAAGCCCTATACTCCACTTCATATTAGCGTAGCTTTTCTCATAATTATAATTTTTAATAAATAATATTAATATATAATTAATCAATGATGATATAAATAATATTGGAGATACTACAAAACTAAATCCAACTAAATAAGACATTATTTCACGAGGAAGTATTTTTAAAAGCTCTAAAATTATAGTTAATATACTTAATACCCCTAAAAAAGCTATTATTTTTGAAATAACTAAATTTAATTTAAACTGAAAGCTCATAAATACCTCCTTAGAAAAAATATTAAATAACTAAAACTTCTTTCTGTGTAAATTAATCATTAAACACAATCTATTTTCTTTATTTAAAAATATCATATTCAGAAAATATTTTCAATATTTTTACTTTTCATATATAATTATAATAATCTTTATAACTATTAATATCTTGGGAATAATATATTGTTTTCTTTGTGTATATGTATAAATAAATCTTTTTCTAAGTCATGTAAATAATCATATAGTAACTTAAAACTTATGCATCCCCACTCTGGAACTTTATAATCAGCAGTTACTTCTGCTAATTCTTTTAATATGTCACCAGCAGCTTCATGTTCATTAACTATGATTCTTATATCCTCTTCTATTTCTTTCTTTTCTTCTTTATCCTTTGCTTTATCATACTTAATCATTAGTGGGAATAAAATATTCTCTTCTTTAAGTAGATGCTCTTCTAATTCACATTTTAACTTTCCAAAAAGGCTATGAACTTTCATTAAAAGTTCTGGATCATGTGAAAAATGTACTCTAAATACCTTAACCATCAATGGATCTATTTCTTTTAATAATCTAAAAGTCTCTCCATGATGAGTTTCAACTATATGACTTATTAACTCTTCTGAAGATTTTTCTCTCCAATCAACATATTGAGAATTTTCAAATTTAAACTCTTTGAATTCTTTATTTAAATCTTCAACAAATTTATCAACATCAATACCTTTTTCTTTAAGTGCTACTTCTAAACTCTTACTTCCACCACAACAATAATCTAATTCCATATCATTAAATTTCTTAACAACTACTGGATAAACAGTAACAACTTCTCCTAAACTATAGTCTTTTCTAATTAATTTTTCCATAGTGCTTTCCTCCTAATTTTTAATCACACATTTATAACAAACTATTTTTGCTAGTGTTGATTTTTACATAGAACTTTAAGTTAATCTTAATAATAAAGTAATAAAAATACTTTAATAAACTAAATTTCATCTAAAGAACCAGCTAAAATCAACATTCAACCGAAATATAATCTTAACCTATTTTTCTATACATTCCTTTGGAGTAAATGGACAATATCCTATATCATCACATTTTTCTCTCATACTCTTCCAAAGTTTTTCATCTTTTATAACCTCTAAAGCTGTTGGATATAAAATATAATTTTCTTTAAATATATGATCCTTAAGTTCAAAACAAATTTCTTTAGATAAAGATTGAAGATTATCTTTAAAGTCTTCAAAATCAAGATATTCAACTACTTTTATTAATTCTTTTAATCTTCTCTTTTTCTCTCTTAATTGATCATGTTCTAATCTCATTATTCTTGTTGGACCAGTAATCTCTCTCTTTTCTAACTCTGGAAATAATACATCTTCTTCTCTCTTATGATGAAGTTCTGCATCTAAAATACCTTGTACTATTTCTAAAGCCTTTGAAAATTCTGCATTTTCTTTATTATACTTATCCATTTTTACTATTTTACTAGTAACCACCTCAAGTTCTTCTAATAATCCTAATATTTTTGTATGCTCTTCAACTAAAGTATCTAAGATATGCCCCCTTGATATATTGCTTTTTAACCTTTCAAGTTCGTCCTTAAGTATTTCCATATGTATATCACATAAATGTCTTAATTCACTGGGTTCCATTCCATCATCTATTAAGTTTTGCTCTGCAATTGATAATTCTAAGGGATCAATTGACTTTACAATATCTAATCCTTCTTCTCTTAATTCTTTAGTTATACCTTCTTTATTTATTCTTCTTAAAAAGTCAGTTAACATGTTTATTCTTCTAGAATCAATAACTTTTGCTTGTCCATCTTTTAATATTACTTTTTTATTTTCCATATATAAATTTCAATAGCATAATAAATTTATGCTAACTACTTCCTCCTATAAATAAAAATTTCTTATTATTTATTTGGCTTATCGCCTCTCTCTTATGATGCTATTATAATTTCAAAGTGCTTATCTTAAATATGACCGGGGTCACATTAGAAAAATTAAATAAAAAAACTGTAGAATATTTAATCTACAGTTTTACCTTTTATCTTATTTTCGTCCATACGTAATAAATAATGATGGAACCTTCAAAAATGATTTTCTTAAATTATCCACTTTAAAAAATTCTGATATTTTTGATTGAATTTTTATATAATTCTCTGCATAAACTTTGTTAATACTCCTATTCATAATTTTAGTATTCAATACTATTATCAATTTCTTTTAATATTTCTACAATATTATTTAAATCATATTGTTCATCTAAATTTGTGAAAAAATACATTTTTCGGTAGTTATTAGATAGTTTATCATTGTTCGAAACTATATTTGATAATACTAAATCATAATTTTTGTTTTTATTATATATTTCTATATTTATATCAAATTTTTTTCTTAGATAATCATTTAAGTTAATAATTTTAGGTATTAAAACTAAATCTTCATTATATGATAATATACCTATAGTTATTGAATTTTTAGTTTTTCCATTTATATAACTTAAAGTAATAATTATTACAAATTTAAAGAACTCATCATTTGTCTTATCATACCCATCTAAATTATGTAATTTCAACAATAGATTTTCAACAAACTTTATCCTAGAGTGATTTGAAAATTTGTTTAAGTAATATTTCCTTGTTATATAGTCATTTGAATAAAAAATTCCTTTAAAGAAATAAAACCTATAACATATACTTAATATATTTTCTTTTAAAATATTATTTATATGTATAGGATATACATATAATTGATTAATTTCATTAATTATAAAATCATATATTTTATAAGATTTACTATTTTTAAACTCGTAATTTTTGTAAATAAAATCACTAGGTAAAATATTAAAACTTAATAAGAAACATGTTGTTATATAAGCTAAGTATTGATTTAAACTTTTATTCAAATAAATTTCTTCAAAAAATTTTCTAAAATCTAAGAATAATATATTATTATTTAAGCTTTCTAGAATTTCTTTATGAAGATTAATAAATTTGTAATCCTTTTTTAAAAAAGAAAATCCTTTATTAATAGTAAATAACCATACACTTAACCGATATTTTTGTTTTGAATTTAAAGAAATATTAAATTTTTCATAAAAAAAAACAACTAAATTATTACATAAAAAACTTTCATCATTTAAAATCACTCCAGTATTTATAAAAAGCAAATAAAAAAAATATATAATTTGAATCGGTGAGCCTATAAATTTAAATTTTTTTATACATATATCAAAGTTATGTAAAATGTTATTACATTCAATAATATTTTTATTTAAAGTAGACTTACTAATATTCAATTCATTACATATTTTTATAGTACTTAACATGGATGAATTTTTTTCAAATAAATATTTAAGAAGTTTAAACTTTAAGGAATTTTCTATTAATTTTGATGTTAATTTATCTAAATTAAAATGTTTATCACATTTTAATAAAACATAATTTTTAGTACATATTATCTGAGTATTTTTACAATTATTACTCTTTAATAAGAATTCGATTTCCTTTATATATGATCTTAATGTAGGGAATGAAATATTTAAATTGTTACACAGATCATTTTTAGATATTTTCCCATTATTAAAACAAATTTTTTTTAATATACTTAACTGAATTCTTTTTGACCTTTCTAATAATTCTTCTTTAAACATTTATACTCCTTTCATATTTAATCTTATCTAATTACAAAAAAATTTAGGCTATTATATATAATTTTTTGTAACCAAATTTATAAAAGATTAAGGCTATTAGTCTAAGAGAGCTTATTTTAGATTAAGATATAATATTTTATATCTTAGAATGAAAAGAGCAAATCAAAGTATTAATTTTTGATTCGCTCTTTTCAATTTATTTTAAATAACATTTAATATATTTAAATTAAGTATTTTATATCTTTTTATTTAAAGCCTTACTCTTAAAATAAAAACTTAAACTTAATGTAATTAATATTGTTCCTATAAGTAAGAAAGGATACACTCCGATACCGCCAGATGACGGAAGCTTATATATTTTAGCATTTTTAATAAAAATAGTTTGTCCATTTACATTAGCAAGTGCTTGTACATCCTTATCATTATCTATAACAACAATATTATCTTTAAAATGGAATAATATTTCTTTTCCACTTACAGTGTATCCCTTTGGTGCCTCAGTCTCTTGAATAAGATATTTATATTCTTGTCCTGAATTAAGATTATCCCATTCAATTCTCCCTTCATCATTGGATACTTTTTCACTTATTAAATAATAATTAACACCATTTCTTACCAGATTTTTATTATTTTTATAATTTTCATCATTAGTATAAAGTGAAAATTTTGCTCCACTTAGCTTTATTCCTGGATTTATTGCATCTACTTTATCTATGTATACAGCTGATTTCAACTTTTTATTTTTTATACGAATAATCTCTTGATTATTCCACTTTTCTACATCATTACTTTTTAATTTCTCCCAAGGAATTGTTACTACACCAGTATTATCAACTACAATTGGTCCGATATTTTCCTTAATTGATTCATATCCATTTGGAGCAAGAACTTCCTTTAAATAGTAAGTACCTGGTTCAATCTCTTTAAATTCTATTTCTCCTTTATCATCAGTTTCTTTTACTAAAGGTTTAAAATTTTTATCATTAGCTTTATTTAATTCAAATTTTGCTCCACTTAAAAATTTAGCATCAGCTTCTAACTTTGCATCATCAGTTTTCTTTATACGTATACTATTAACTTTATTACTTACAGTAATAAATTCTACTTCATTTCCATCTTGTATAGCCTTTCCATTCTTAACCTTAAAATTAATAAAGTCTTTAGATAAAATATACCCTTTTGGTGGGTTTATTTCTTTTAACTTATACTCTCCTTCTGGTAAATACCCAAGACTTACTTCTCCATCTTCTTGTGTTGTAAAGGAACCTAAATTTTCATTCTTTGAATTATAAAGATTAAATTGTGCATTAGCTAGTGGTTTTGATGTTTCACTCGATATCTTCTTTAATTTAACTTCTATTGATGGTTTTTTTCCATAAACAGAAGGTATCACAAAGTCACGAAAAACATTTGGCTCTTTACTATTAGGGTTTAAAACAGTTCTTTTATTAGCTTGATACCAAAAATCTCCATTAAAGTCAGGGTTGCTTGTATTTAATCTTACTTTATAATTTAATTCAACCCATTCATTCTCACCTAAATTTAACCCTGTAAGAATTATTTGTCTATTTTTTTCATTATATCCTACTTTTACACCTTCTAATAACTTATTATTAGATGCTGTTAACTTATAATCCTCATTATTAAATTCTCCATTTTTAATAATATCAACCATATCACCCATAGGATCTATAACCGTACCATCATTTATTGAGTTCTTTATTTTGTCAATAATTTTATTAATAATCTCATCAATATCATCAACACTATCATTAACAAAAGCTTCAGCAGGACTAGAAGAAATTGATTCTAAGAATTTTTTTATTTCTGGAAGTTCAGCGACACCTTCAGCATTATAATATTTTCTGTAATCATCCCATTTATATACCTCTTTTTTAAGTTCTATCCCAATAGTGTAAATACTAATGTCCGGATTCTCCTTTTTAATATTCTCTGCTTCTAAAGTAGTTGGAAAACCATTATTCAATATTGCTTCATTTTTATTTGTTGAACGATTTAAAGCAGAATATACTTCTTCTCTAGAATATATATACGGCTTTTGAGTTTTAGTATTAAAAAAGTATGATGTCCCAAATCCACGTACACCAATACCATTATATTGAGTGTTATAATCAAAAATAGCTTTTTCATTTCCCCCAAACTCTTTTAAAAGAAAAGAAAATGTTGGTAACCCATCAGTGAGATGAATAATAATTTTTTCATCAGCATCACTATTTTTCAAAAGTTCTATTGCTTTCAATAATCCTTCTTGAGTAAATGTTCCCCCTACATAACCATTATTTCTCTGATTTGGAACAGTAGCAGGTATTTTATTATAAATCTCTTGAATATTACTAGTAAAATTTAGATAACACTGGTTACTTGTATAACCTTTATAAACTGTATATTGATTATCCCCTATAGATCTATCAATTAAATGATAATACCTTCCATCTAAAATTGTTGAGGCATACGTAACAAGTGCATAACGTGTATTGTTAGTATTTAGCTTATCCATAACATTTTTAATTTGTTCTTTAATCTTTATTGCACGATTATTTGTTGTCATAGAATTTGAATTGTCTAAAAGGAAAACCACATCTTTTTTTAAAGATTGATTTTTTTTCCCTTGAATCTTTAGATTAATGTCAAATACATTATCTTCATCTGTTGTATAAGCTTTCTTTGTCAAAAAACCTTCATTATATTCTAATGGTTGATTCTTACCATATACACTTTTGTTTATTTTATTTTTATTACTTACATTTCCATACTCCCAATATTCTGGCCATGTACCTTTATTATTATCAGTAGTGTAATTAATACTACTTTTATTGTTTAATATTTCATTATTGAAATTATTATACATTTCTGAATTTAATACTTTTTCAACAGACATGCTATGAGAATTTTCTTCTGCTTTTATTAAATTAGTAGGCAATAAAATACTTAAAAATACAACTGTCATTATTAAACTTATAATTGACGTTAATTTTTTCGTAGTTATACCCTTACTATTCATAAATTAAATCACCTCCATATTTACTCCACTTAATAGTGAAAGTATAAACAAAATAGCTAAGACTAAGATTAATACACTACTTTAATAAAATTAAGTCAAAACAATACCATATTTTTCAAGTTACAACTATTTTATCTTAGTAAAAATATTAGCACTGTCTTTTTTATTTAGATTTATTTCTTACTATCTTTTTAATAGTAATAATTACTATTAAGATAATTGCTATTAATACTATAGAAATATAAGTTTTCTTATTTTTATTAGAGTTGTCTATATAACTATTTTTTATCTGTTTATAATCATTAGAATGATTCACTCGTTTTCCTCTAACCAATAACCTATGACTATTTACTCCATATGGGGTACAAGTAACTAATGTAACAAAATCTTCTCCTTTTTCTATAGCTAGCTGAGAAAGATCTGATGGTAATACAACTGAAATTTTATCAACTTCATATTCAAGCTTTTTATCTAAAACTTTAATATAGAATAAATCTTTTTTTTTCAACTTATCTAAATCAGTAAATAAACGTGCATTTGTAAAACCACTATGTGATGCTAAAACTGCATGAGTTCCTTCCCCACCAACTGGAAGTGATGTTCCTTCAATATGTCCACACCCATTTTCAAGAGCTTCCTTTCCGACTCCATGCCAAATAATTAGTTTTTGATTTATTTTAGGTATTTCTAGAATCCCCATAACGCCATCATTATTAGGATTAAGTAATGAATAATATACATTATCTTTTGAATATTCATTATTACTAAATACATCTTTAACCATATTGACTAAATGCTGTTTATTGTACTCTATTGCTTTATTTAAAATTCTATCTTTTTCAACAGTATTTTCTTTTGAGATTTTCTCACTATACTTTACTTCTAATTGATTATTTATATGTTTATTCCATAAGTCGCTAATAGTTGGATAAAAAAATATACTAGCTCCAATAAAGAAAATTAAAAATGAAAAAATTAAACTTAATTTATTATTTTTTTTATTCATAAAATTAATCACTCTTTTCGTCTTTTTTTAATAAAGTCAAGTAATTTAACCAAAATTAAAGCTAATAATATTCCTCCAATAATACATGCAATTTCTACTATTAAGAAATATGGTTGTACATTTTTTACTTTTTCTTTCTCTTGAAGTTCTTCTTTTTTATCGTATGGAACTCTATGTCCACGAACTAATAATCTATGTGAGTTAATTGAGTACGGGGTGCATGTAAATAAAGTAGCCAAGTCTTTACCTTCTTTAATTGCTAATTCAGAAGTTTGTTCTGGCTCAACAACTAATATTTGATCTACTTTATATGCAAAAGTTTCACCGCATACATGAAAATAGAATAAATCTCCATCTTTAAGTTGATCTAAATCAGTAAATAACTTAGCACTTGGTAATCCCCTATGAGCTGAAATAACAGTATGTGAGCTCTCTCCACCTACAGGTAACGAACTACCCAAAAGATGACCAGCCCCCTTAGCCAATACTTCATCTGTAGTATAATGATAAATTGGTATGTTAACATCAATTGATGGAATTTCAACACTTCCAATTATTCCATCATTATTTATATTTAATAATGATTCATACTCCTTATCTTTAATACCATTTCTAACAGAAAAAGCATCTGGTACAACCCCACCAATTAATGTTTCATTGTACTTTCTAGCATCATCTATTTTCTCTTTAATTTCATCAGGTTTTATTTCTTTAACAACATTATCATAATTAGCAATTAATTTATTAGCCCTATATTTATTCCATTGATCACTTATCAATGGATAAAATGCTATGCTTAATCCAAGTATAAATATTAAAACAATAGAAATCTTCTTAACGCCTTTCAATATTTCCTCCTATAGAAAAAATTCGTACTAGAATTACCTAGTACGAATTTATTTAATTACCTAAGTAATATTAATTACTCCATGTAAATCTATACTCTTGATTTTTTCTTACCAAATAAGAAGTGGCTTCCTATAGCACCAGCCATTAAAGTAACTCCTACAAAAGTGAATATGTATGTACCCATTCCACCTGTAGATGGTAATTGACTTAATTTTGTATTTTTGATTATTGAAGTTTTTGTATCATCTTTAATTTCTTTAATGCTTCCATCTTGTTCATAGGTTGCTGTATATGTTGATGTATTTTGATCATTAATTGTTATACTATAACTCTTTAAAGTACCTTCTGGATTATATGTAGCAGTAATCTTTACTTTTTGAGGTGTGTTATTTAAAGCATATCCTTCTGGAGCTTTAGTTTCCACTAACTCATACTCACCAGTAGCTAAACCAGTAAATTTTAATTTACCACTATTATCTGAAGTTGCAGTAAGTACTTTTCCTGGCGTTCCATTTTTAGGTGTTAATGTAAATTCAGCCCCAGATAAAGGCCCTTCTACCTTTTGACCAGTTTCCATTACATTTTCTGTTTGTTGATCTAAAACTTTACCAGTTTCATCAACTTTTATAATTTCTCTTGTTACCTTATTTTTATCTTGTCTTGAAGCAAATAAATCAGCATCTATACCAAATGTATATTGATAAGTACGATCATGTATCTTAGTACTATCTTTTGTTGTATCTGGATTATTACTATATTCTAAAGTAACATCGTTTGTGTTTGGATCAAAGTTGTATTTTGCATCATTGTTTAATTTTGCACTATATGTAACAATAACTTCTTTTCCACCATTTGCAAGAATATAATTAGAATTGAAATCTATTTTTATGTTTTGAGCATCTGTTTTTGTAAATTTAAAAGTATTTTCTCCTTCTTGAATGACTTGTCCATTTACAGTCACTTTGATAGAATCATCATTGTAATCTAATCCTTCGCTTAATTTATCTGTAATAATATATTTTACATTAGTATATTCTTTTGAATATCCTGGAATAAGTGCAGTTACTTTGAAATTAAAATTTTCACCAACAGCTTGGTCTGCACCTTTATTATTACCATTGTGTGGATTTTCAATTTCCTTTTTTATAGTAGGCTCTATTTTTTTAGCCCATGCTTCAGTACCATTTAGGTTCCAATTTGTATTAGCATCAATTAAGCCTTGTTCCATTGAATTATCGCTACCACCTTTATTGTAATAAATACCTAATAACATTGGATTATAAATAGTAGTACCTTCATCTTTAGGAGTAGCTATTACTAACCAATAACCTGCATTTAAATTTGCTGTATAAGTTGTTTTATCTTCTCCAGGAGTCATTGTAATTTTTTCATTAGATGGTAAACTATTTAAAGCATTAGTATCTTTTGCAATTGCAAGAATTTCTTCTTGAGTTGGTTTTGTTGGATCTTTAATATTTAATCCATTTCCCAAAGCACTATTGAAAACATAACTAATAAACCCATTCTCATTATAATTTCCTTTTACAATTTGATATGCAGTTACTGTACTTCCTTCTGCTACATTATGTACTGTTCCCAATGCTTTATCATTATCACTAGGAGCTTGTCCAGCAGCTTTTACTACTTTACTTGTTAATGGCGAGCCAAAGCTAAGAAACATAGCAAAAACAGCTAAAAATGAAATCATTTTTTTAATTAAAAAATTTCTCTTATCCATACTTAATAACCCTTTCTTATTTTTATTTAAATAGATTCAAAAATATAACATTAAAAATATGTAGGGAATATTCTAATGTACATTTTTTATACTACCAATTGACTAAACTCAAATAAAAATTCCTAAATAACATTGTATACTAAACAATATTTACTATTTATACACATTATATTATTAATTTGAATTATAGTTAGTTCTTTTTTTTTTTTTTAGAAAGAAAAAAAAAGAACTTTATCTGATAAAATTTCTCATAAAAAAAGTATGCTGATTATTTAATCAGCATACTATAAATCTTATTTTTTCTTAAAATTTAATTTTAATATAATGAATTTTTAAATCTAATATATTTTTATACATTGCATATTTTTAATAATTTTTATATTTCTTATTTTAAATTTTTTATTCTCCAATTAAAACAATATTTTCTAAGTCTAATTTATTAATATATTTCATTAAAAAGTAATATTCTTAAATACTTCTATTATTTCTATGGAACAAGCCTTTTTCTATCTCTAGTAATTAAGGTTGCTTCTCTAACATTTTCTAACCCTAAAATTCTTGCTGTTATTCTTTCTAGACCGATAGCCAATCCACCATGTTTAGGCATTCCTAATTTAAATAACTCTAAATAACTTTCATAACTATTAGGGTTAAGCCCCTTATATTTCATATTTTCTACTAGCATTCCATAGTCATGTATTCTTTGTCCACCTGTTGTTATCTCTATTCCCCTAAACAATAGATCAAAACTATGAGTTCCATTCTCTCCTTTAGGCATTGTGTACATTGGTCTTTTTTTTCTTGGATAATTAGTTAAAAATAGAAAATCACTATTTAGTTTTTCTTTTGCATACTTATATAAAAGTTTTTCTGCTTCTGGGTCTAAGTCACCATCTAAGTCATTTTTATTATACTGTTCTTTTAATATCTCTATTGCCTCATTAAATTCTATTTTAGGTATTTCCTCATATATAACAGGCAATTCAACTTGTAATAACTCTAGATATTCTTTTCCTTTAATTCTTAAAGAGTTTAATATAAATTTAAGTAAATTTTCTTCTAAATTCATAATGTCAAACTCATTTTCAATAAATCCAATTTCTAAGTCCATACTTACATATTCATTAAGGTGTCTATTGGTATTATGTTCCTCAGCTCTATATGCATGACCAATCTCAAAAACTCTTTCAAACCCTGCACCAACCATCATTTGCTTATAGAATTGAGGACTTTGTGCTAAATATGCTTTATTTTCAAAATATTTCACCTCAAAAACTTCTGTTCCACCTTCAGCTCCCTCTTTAACAATCTTAGGGGTATGAATTTCTGTAAAACCTTCTTTATTTAAAAACTCTCTAAATGAGTCTGTTATTATATTTTGAACTTTAAAAATAGCATTTATCTTTTTATGCCTTAAACTTAACATTCTATTATTGAGCATAGTATCTAAATTTATATCTAAAGTTTCTTTATTTACTTCTATTTTTAGCTCTTCTTTTGCCTTATTTATAATCTCTATATTTTCTACCTGTATTTCAAAGGAATTTAATGAATTTTTACTCTCTTTTAATGTTCCTTCAATAGAAACTACAGATTCTACAGTTAAATTTGATAAATCAAGTTTTTCATTTTCAGCAACACACTGAACTAATCCAGACCTATCTCTTATAATAATAAACGTTATAAATTTTAATCTTCTAATTTTATATATCCATCCCTTAATACACACATTTTCATTCAAATGATTTTTTAATTCATTTATTAAACTTCTTTTCATAATTTTTACCTCCAAAAAAATATCCCCTTGAGTAAAAACTCAAGGGGCAAAATAATTTCGCGGTACCACCCTTTTTAATAATGTTTAATTGAATTAAAATAAAAACACTATATAGAATGAGCTCTTTTCTATATAAAAAAAGCACTCACTCTCATAATAGAAGCGAATGCATATATTCACGGTGCCATCCTAATTCAACAATGTATTAATACATTATCATCTCAGATCCCTGTAACGGAGGAAAACCGTCTCATCCTACTTAACACTTCAGATAAGCTTCTCCAGAATGTCTTTCAATATTACCTTTCTCATAGGCTCACACCAACCCTACTCGCTTTGCATACTAAGTATATATTTACTCTTCCTTTCAAAGAATTTACTTTTTTGTATATTTTATTAGAATAATTTCAATTTGTCAATATTTATTTTTCTACTAAATATATATTAATTTTATTTAATATTTACTCTATTATTATAAAAAAATTCTTTGCTTATTTTAATGAACTTCTCATAATTTGAAAACATTGCAGGATGTCCACCTTTTTCAAAAATGTAATATTGACCATGTCCTATCTTTTTAATAAGATCTTTATAGGTATTATTAAAAAAGTCTTTATTATTTAAGCTTAAAATATCATCTTCTCTACTTCCAGTCATAAGTATTTCAGCTTTTAATTCATTTAACGGTTTATGAAAAAACTTACCTATTTTCTTTTCATGCTCTAAAGTCATTTCAGTATCTTTATCCACTATGCTTTCCCAATCATCTCCATTCATGTATTCATAAAACCCTCTAGCATTTTCATCCTTTTTAGAAAATTCTCTTTCTTTGACTATGTTTTCAGTATATGCTTTTAAAGGTACTTCTCCTTCAAAGCTATCAGCAATCAATTTATCAACTAGATCTGGTGCCTCTAAAGCGGCATTAATTGCTGCCAATGCTCCTCCACTACTCCCTATTATGTAAACATCTTTATATTTCTTTTGTCTTAAAAATTCAATAACTTGCTCTCCTTGATCATACCAAAAATCTATTGGAAATTTATCAAGTCTATCTGATTTTCCATGTCCTAAAAAGTCTAATAAAATCACCTTATAATCTGATGAATACTTATCAACAATAAGAGAAAACATCTTTGAAGAAGCCGTATTACCATGCAAAAATAATAATGGTCTTCCTTCACCTATTTCTTCATAATAACAAGATTGATTTTTATATTTAAAATATGCCATACTCAAACACCCTTTAGAATACTTTCTTTTAAAATAAATCATTTATAAACAACTTTTATACAAATAATATTATAACACAGCTTAGTAAACGATTAATAAAGAAGCTATTTGCCATTATTCACCTCTTAATTTTATTTAATATAAATTATTATATGATATAATATTTTATCAAATCAAAATTATTAATTTGATTTGATGAATTTATAAATATAAAATAGAAAAAATAATAAATGAATTTAACTAAAGAAAGGAGATAGAGCTGTATAGAAATATAAAAATAAAACTCAAAAATAGTATGAAGAGAATATCTAGATAAGCTTTAGAATTAAAATTATTACGTAGATGATATTACGTTAAGAAGCTGAGACTGTTAATTTCTTAGGAATACAATCTCTCAAAGTTCGATTGCATAAGTTCAAAATTCCAAATTAAAAATTTGGTCTTTCACTTAAGTTTCGAAACTTTAGTAATATCTTCGGAGTAATAATTATAAATTCTTAGCAAAATCTAGTAATTATAGGAATATGTTTGTGTGTTTTATAAAAAGGTTATTTTTTAGATGCAGCTATTTAATCATAATGACAAATATCTTAGGTTTAATATTATCCTTAATACTTATAATGTATCTTGCTTATAAAGGGTACTCAACAATAATAACAGCTCCCATTGTAGCATTAGTAACTATACTTCTTACTACTGGATTAAATGGACATTTAATGGCTAGTTATACTGAAATATATATGTCTGGCTTTGCAAGTTTTATAAAAAATTATTTCCCTCTTTTTATGACAGGAGCAATTTTTGCAAAGTTAATGGAAGAGGTAGGTTATGCTAAATCTATAGCTCACTTTATAACTAAAAAACTTGGAAAAGAAAAATCAATACTAGCCGTTGTTCTTTCTGGAGCATTACTTACTTACGGTGGTGTTTCCTTATTTGTAGTGGCATTTATTCTTTATCCAATTGCCTCTACATTATTTAGAGAAGCTGATATTCCTAAAAGACTTATACCTGGAACAATAGCTCTTGGAGCATTTACTTTTACAATGACTGCTCTGCCAGGTTCACCAGAAATTCAAAATGTTATACCAATGAAATATTTTGGTACAGATACTTTTGCAGCACCATTTATAGGATTATTAGCAAGTATTATGATGCTAACTCTTGGCATGATATGGCTTACACGACGTGCAAAATCAGCTAAAGCTAAGGGTGAGGGATATGGAAATCATAATGATTCAATGGTTAATGAAAACTATGAAAACTTACCTAGTATATTTAAAGCAATAATTCCTATAATAATAATTTTTATAGTTAACTTATTCTTTTCAAAAGTTTACTATGAAAATATAGATGGAAGCTACCTTAAAGAATTTAATACAACTTTAAGTAATGTTTCTGGAACTTGGAGTGTAATAATTGCTATAGTTTTAGCAGACTTATTTTTAATAATAACTAACTTTAAAAAAATAAAAAACTTAAAATCAGTATTAGATAAAGGAGTTACTAACTCATTTAAACCACTATTAAATTCTAGTGCCATAGTTGGATATGGAAGTGTAATAAAATCACTAGCTGTGTTCACTCTTATACAATCAGTTATATTTGGAGTTTCATCAAACCCAATAATCTCTGAAGCTTTATCGGTTAACTTAATATGTGGACTTACAGCCTCAGCCTCTGGAGGACTTGGAATATCTTTAGATGCTCTTGCTCCAACATACTTACAGATGAGTCAGGCTATGAAAATTTCACCAGAAATCCTTCATAGAATAGCCTCTCTATCTTCTGGAGGGTTAGATACTCTTCCTCATAATGGAGCAGTTATTACTACTTTAGCCATTTGTAGTTTAACTCATAAAGAAGCTTATAAGGATATGTTTGTAACCTCTGTCCTTATTCCTATATTTACAACAGCTGTAATAGTCTTATTAGTTTCTATGAAATTTGCTGTTTAATACTAAAATTTTAAATATTATTTTTTAAAACTTAACAATAAAACTTACAAATATATTTTTAAAATTACTAGCTTCACATAATAATTATATTAATTTACATGTGTTCATAAATCTTAGCTAGAAATTCTATTTATCATATTTGTAAGTTTTATTTTTATATTTTGATACAGCTCTTTTACAGTTTTTATTCTATTAAAAAAATGCTATTAAGTTCTTTAGCTAAATCTTTTACTATTGTCATAATAGGTTTCAATTAGTTAAATATTAACCAATTAAAAACTATCCTTCACTTATCTAGCCCTTGAAGTAGTACCTTCTTGGTTAGTATTATTATTTACATTCATAATATTATTAATCACCTACAAGGTCTTTAGTAGCTGGACTTCCTATTAATCTTCCCTTATAATCAAATCTTGACCCATGACAAGGGCAATCCCATGTTAATTCATCTGCATTCCAACTAAGTTGGCATCCTAAATGGGTACATTTTGTTGATACAAAAAACTCTTTTCCCTCTTTATTTTTATAAACCCCAACCTTCTCACCATTATATTCAATAATTCCTCCATGCCCATTTTTAATATGCTCTATTTCGCTACTTGGAATATATACTTTTTGAGCAATAAAATTCTTAGCTGTTTCAATTAAATCATTAGCAATATTGTTTATTGATAAAGATAAATCAAATCTTCTTGGAGAAAATATTTCTGAAAAATCATTCTCTTTTTCTAATATCATATCTGATATTATCATGGCTGAAACCATAGAACTTGTCATTCCCCATTTATTAAATCCTGTAGCAACATATATATTTGGAGTTTCACTAGAATATCTTCCTATGTAAGGTATTCCATCTATAGTCATACAATCTTGAGCTGACCAATAATATTTTTCCTTTGCCTTTGGATATAACCTTTTAGCAACTTTTCTTAATTCATCATAACTTCCACCCTCTTCATTTTCTCCTGTTCTATGACTTATTCCTCCAAGTAATAATAAATTATTATAAGTTCTGAAAGAATAGCCCTCTTTATTAAGGTCTATATACATTCCATCAATTTCACTTGTATTTTCCAAGGCTAAAACATAGGATCTTTCTTGATGCATTTTCATAAAATAATATCCAGGAGCATTCATTATTGGATAATGAGTGGCTACTACTATATTATTCGCAGTTATGTTTCCTCCACTTGTAACTACTAGATTTTCTTTTATTTCTAAAGCTCTAGTATTTTCATAAATAACTAATTCATTTGAGATACCTCTTAAAAATTTAAGTGGATTAAATTGTGCTTGATTATTAAATTTAACAGCTCCTTTAATCTTAAAAGGTAAATTTGCTTCCTGAACAAATTCGGCATCAATGCCAAGGTTTTTAGCCACTTTTGTCTCTTCTTTAAGAACATCTACTTCATTTAAAGAATAAACATATGCTGGTTTTTCTTCAAAATCACATTCTATTCTCTTATCTTCAATGATTTCTTTATATTTTTTTATTGCAAGCTCATTTGCTTTTGCATACTGTCTAGCTTTTTCTTCTCCAAACTCTGCTATTAATTTACTGTAAATTAAATCATGTTGAGATGTAATCTTCGCTGTGGTATTTTTTGTATTACCACTTGCTATTTCAGCTGCATCAATTACAACTACCTCTCTCCCCTTTTGCTTTAACATATATGCTGTCAATATCCCTGCTATTCCAGCTCCAATAACTAAAACATCAGTTTTTATATCTTTATTTAAAGCTTCTCTCTTTCTAAATTTACAACTTTCACTCCATACAGATTTCATAAGTTCACCTCATTTATTTTTATAATATATAAGATATATTTTGCATATTTACATAAATATATTTAAAATACCACAAAAATTTTAAAGGAGAATATCCTTTAAAATTAAATTCACACATAATATAAACTAATAACTTATTCTGAAATTGTCCTATGTGTTAATGTGATATGCTTTAAAAATAAGCTAAAATTTTTCATATAAACAATTACTAAAAATAAACTGACAACAATATTCAAATTTAATAATTCAGCTAACAAATTTAGAGTTCCTATGTAATTTTAAAATCTAGTTATTAATTAGACCTATATACGAAAATAAATTTAAATTTGGTATTAAGACTAAAATAAAAAATGCTATCTTATATAGTGTTTTCAAGCACTATATAAGACAGCAATTATTCTTAAAAATTATTATATTTAATTATCCTATATATTTTCTTTTACAAATTTTAAGTAAAAATCATAAGAAAATTCTTTTTCATTTAGTCTATATTCTTCATCTAAATCAGGGCCACAACTATTTGATCCTATACCACTTTGTTTATAATCTACAATTAAATAAGTTGCCTCCTCTTCATGAAGCTCAAAATTATGATTTGCATTAGTTAATTGATTTAAAGAAAAGTGTGAAACATTAAAGGTAAAGTCATTTTCTGATAAAACATAAACCTTTCCTTTTTCATTATTAATAGCTACTTCTCTACAATAATGATGACTTCCATTTTCTTGAGGTCTTATATAGTCTTCATGCATTTCAGAAACCTTAGAATTAAATCTTCCTAAATAACAAGATGAATTTTTGTCCACGTAATTTTCATGTGGTCCAAATCCAAAGTAACTTACCTCTTCATAGGATTTATTAAGCTTAAGCTCTACACCAAACCTTGGTAAATAAGGTGTTTTCATATTTTTATTTCCTTTAACATTGCACTTAATTAACCCCTCTGAATAGATACTCCATGTTACATTAATATCAAGGACTCTTTCTCTATATGGTGGTATCAAGCTTAAATCGCTAGTTATCTCCACCCTATTTGAAAACTCCTTAATTTTACTATTATACACTCTTGTAGTAATTTGATTAAAGCCAGCTTCAATCCACAGATTTTTAATCTTTCTATCATTATCTGTAGGTGCTCTCCAAATAATAAATTTCATTGGATTATCTATAAATGTTTCTCCTAATGCTTGAATAAAATCAAAGGAACCTGTATTTTTATTATAATTATAAATAAACTCATTATTTATAACTTTAATCTTATTAACTGTTTCTTCTACATAAAATTTTTGTTCATTAATAGTACTTTTTAAGATTTTATCAACAGATGAGATATTATCTACTCCATTTTTTATGATAAAATTGTCAAAGCCTAGAACTTCACCTTTTTCATAAAGATGATTATTATTTTTCACTTTATACTCAAATAATATAGTGATAATTCCCTTTGGTAATTCTGATAGGCTTAAATCATACCATTTTTCTTCTTTTGCTTTTAAGCTTTCTATATCTATATCATCTCCGAAAATTATTTCTCCATCTAAAAATACTTTATAGGTAACATCTAAGAATTCACCAACATCCCTAAAATCAAGCATATTTTTAAGCTTAACTCTTTTCTTAATTTCATCAAATTCTATGGCTCTTATAGGTCTATTGATATTTTTATATTCTAATAATCCAGTATGAGGAGTTCTATCTGGATAAACTAAACCATCAACACAGAAGTTTCCATCATGATTTTCCTCTTCAAAATCTCCTCCATATCCATATGCTTTTTTACCATTAACATCTTCATTAATAAGTATTGCATGGTCACACCATTCCCAAACATATGCCCCTGCAAACTGGTCATACTTTTGTATCATTTCATCATAATCTTGTAATCCACCAGGACCATTTCCCATAGCATGTGCATACTCACATAATATTAATGGCTTGTCTATTCCTTTTTCAAAATAATCTTTGATTTCCTCTATACTTATATACATACGACTAATAACATCAATATTTGTAAAGTCATTTTCTCTTTCTTTGCTAGCATAATGAGCACCTTCATAATGAAATGGACGTGTAGGATCTAATTTTCTAGCATATTCTAATCCCCTTTCAAAGTTACATCCAAATCCTGACTCATTTCCAAGAGACCACATGAAAATACAAGATTTATTCTTAAAAGGAACTATAGATGAATCAACTCTATCAATAATAACCTTTTCATAAACTTTATCATCAGCTATCATATTATAATTATCTAAATATCCTAATCCATATAGTTCAACAACCCCATGAATTTCAATATCTGCCTCACTCATAACATAAAAACCATATTCATCGCATAACTCATAAAAAATTGGAGATTTAGGATAATGAGCTGTTCTTATAGAGTTAACATTACACTCTTTCATTATTTTTAAATCTAGAATCATATCATCATATGTCATAACATATCCCTTAGTTGGATTACTATCATGATGATTAACTCCTCTTAACTTTATTTTTTTATTATTAATTTTTAAAACAGAGTCCTCTATTTTAATTTCTCTCATACCTATTCTTTCTTTTATAACCTCATGCTCTGTTTCAATTAATAAGGTATATAAATTAGGTATTTCAGCACTCCAAAGTTCTACATCTTTAATATTGATTTGGACTTTATTATTATCTATATCTCCAGATGCTATCATGTGATTATTAGGATTTAACAAATAATATTTCCCTTTTGGATTTTCTATATTAGATAAAACTTCAAGATCTAACTTTCCTTCTTTAACTGAAAAATCTATACTTTGAGTTATTTTATAGTCAACTATTCTTTCCTTTGCTCTTCTTAATATATATACATCTCTAAAAATTCCAGACATTCTAAACTTGTCTTGATCTTCAAAATAAGTTCCATCACACCATTTTAAAACTAAGACTGTAATTGTATTTTTACCCTTTACTAAAAATTCTGTAATATCAAACTCAGATATGCTATGAGATATTTGGCTATACCCAACAAAGTTCTCATTTATCCAAAAATAAAAGCAGGAATCAACGCCTTCAAAGTTTATATTATAATCATAATTTTCAGGAAGTATTTCAATTTCAAAATCTCTCTTATAAATTCCACATGGATTGTTTATAGGAACAAACGGTGGATCAAAAGGAATTGGATATTTTACATTAGTATATTGATTATAATCATATCCATTTAATTGCCAAAGAGATGGCACATCAATATTATCTGAAAAACTAATTTGATTTATATCATCAAACTCTTTCACTTTTTGTAAGCTATCAAAGTAATTAAATTCCCATTTACCATTAAGTGAAAAGAAGTTAACTTGCTTACTTCTATCTTTAATATTTAAAGCCTCCTCAGTATCCACAAAAGGAACATAATAACTTCTTCTTGGCATCATATTTACATGTAGCTTAGAAATATCTTCATGGTATTCATTTTTTAATATCATTTTACCCTCCCAATACATTTAAAATAATTATGTATTCATGAAACATGATTATATATTTAAGAAACATAATTCCATATAAATCATCTTTCAAAATAGTTTTTACCCATAATTAAATGTTAATATGTAAATTAATCTTTTAGAATAGTTAAAAAGTTCTAAAATATGTTATAATGTTTCTTATAATCTTATAAATTTTAATAACTAATATATAAATATGTTTCTTTGAAATATTCTTATATTCAGAAGAATTTATTTTAAAATAAAAAAGATTGTATACGAATATATTACTTTGAAAAACTCTCATGTAAATGTTTAATATAAGACTACTATAAAATTAATTAATTTTATAGGTTAGGAGGTACAAATGCAAATATTGTGGAAAAAGTATGTTAAAGAAAACTTTGAAATGAATGTAGATGAATGTGGTATAGAACAAGGTATACCAGGATTAGGATATAACTATGAAGTATTGAAAAATGCTGTTATTCATTACGTAACTAAGGGATATGGTACTTTTAAATTTAATGGTAAAGTATATAATTTAAAACAAGGTGATATCTTTATACTACTAAAAGGTATGCAAGTTGAGTATGTGGCTTCTATTGATGATCCTTGGGAATACTACTGGATAGGATTTAGTGGTTCAAATGCTAATGAATATTTAAATAGAACTTCTATTACTGACTCTTGTGTTGCTAATTGTGAAGAAAACTCAAAAATTCCACAAATAATATTAAATATGTGCGAAATATCAAAAACTTATAATCCTTCAAGATCTGATGACATACTATTACTAAAAGAACTTTACTCATTATTGTACGCACTTATAGAAGAATTTCCAAAACCTTTTGAATACAAAGATAAGGAATTACACACATATATTCAAGATGCCCTTAATTTTATTAATTCTAATTATATGCATAGCATAACTGTTCAAGAAATTGCTGATTATGTAAACTTAAGCAGAAGTTATTTATATAAAATGTTCATAAAAAACCTTGGAATTTCTCCTCAAAGATATTTAATAAATCTTAGAATGTACAAAGCCACTCTTTTATTAAAAGGCACTAAACTTCCTATAGGAGAAGTTGCAAATAGTGTAGGTTATAGTGACTCCCTGTTATTTTCAAAAACTTTTTCAAAACATTTTTCAATGTCTCCACTAAATTATAGAAATAATCAAGTAAATAAACCAAGCATATAACTTTAAAATACCGCTTTAAAACACATAAAATTTCAAAAATAAAAAGTATAACAGAGGCGTAAATTAAAACCTCTGTTATACTTTTTAAATATTTTATATTGATCTTAACCTATTCTTGTAACACCATTTTTCAAGTCATCAACTATAGCTTCATATTCTGCCTCAGATAAATTATATCTTCTTAGTAGCATAAAGCTTACTATTACAATGGCACATGGAACTAAAGTCTGTATTAAATGAATTCCATTTAAAGTAAATGTAGATTGACTTGAATCTGCTGTGTAACCAATATATGCTAATATGTATCCACATAAGGATCCCCCAATAGCACTAGCAATCTTACTTTTAAATATATTTAATGAGAATATCATTCCTTCTGATCTCTTTCCTGTCTTCCATTCACCATATTCAACACAATCAGCAACCATTGATGTTAATGTAATATAACCTGCTCCATCAAAAATTCCACTTATAAAATTTATTACTATCATTAAAGGTAGTGAAGAATATGATAGTAAAAATACTAAAAATGATCCTGCTGCACCAGCCAATAATCCTAAAAGGGCAGTATTTCTTTTCCCTAATCTTTTTGTTAAAAATGGTGACATTACTCCACCTAATATACTTGCTCCCATACCAACTGAACTAACTACTGGAATCATCATTTCTGCATTAAAATTATATTTTACATAATATATAGCTATTGTATTTTTTATTGATCCACTTAGTTCTAATACTAACATTGATAATAAAACTATTCTTAAAGGCTTATTTGTTTTTAATAAACTTATAAATTGTTTAAATCCTTGTTTTTCTTTTTTCTTTACAACATTATCCTTAATTTCTCTAATTCCAAAGGCAGTAATCCAAGTAAATATAGTAGCAAAACAAACATATATTATAGCCACAGTTTGCCAGTTTCCAATTATTGATACAAGCGGAATTGTTGAAGTTAAAATTATAAAATTACCTACATAGGCTACTGTTCTTGCTGATGTAACAATCTTAGTTTTTCCTTCTGAAGATCTTGTAATATTGGCAGATAATGACCAATATGGTATATCCATTGCAGTAAAGGATATTCCCCAGAAAATATATGCTATGTATATCCATATTATTTTACCACTATAACTTAAATCTGGTGCTGAAAAGCACATGATTGTTGCTATTCCCATGAAAATAGGAACAATAAATAGATACGGTCTACTCTTTCCTATTTTAGTATTAGTATTATCAACTATAACCCCCATTATAGGATCTGTTATTGCATCTATAACTCTTGCCACCAAAAACAACGTTCCTATGGCAGCTGCCCCTACTTTAAAACTATCTGTTAAAAAGATTAAAAGATAGGAACTAATCAATGCATATATCATATTATTTCCTAAACTTCCCATACTATAAGTAATTAAAGTTTTTATGGAAACATCATCACTTTTGTCTGCTTTTTTATTTATTAATGTATTCAAACCATCACCTCTATATTCCAATAATAAAATCTTATAAATACCCGTTTAATTAAACTATTAAAAAGAAATCGATTTCTTAATCTTCGTTTATATTATTACAAAATTTTTCTATTAATCAAATAGAATTAAGTTTCTAAAATATTGATTTATATTTCCTAATTAATTTGCTCTTTGAAGTTTTCAGACAATTATTTTCAATAAAACCTTTTGTAATATTTGTTTTTAGAAATTTATTTAAAAGTTAATTAAATAATGATAAGTGTATTGCTAATGAATCTTAAATTATTGAAATATAAAAAAGGCTGTAGTTTAAAACTACAGCCTATAACATTTCAAAATTATCTTCTATTTTGTTGTTGTTTCTTAGCTCTTCTACAAGACATACATCTTGTTGGCTCGTTATCGAATCCTTTTTCTTTGTAGAATTCTTGCTCTCCTACTGAAAATACGAATTCACTTCCACAATCTCTACATGTTATTATTTTATCTGACATAAACATTCCTCCTGAAATTAAAGATTCTAAATCGATATAATAATCTCTAATTTACGAGAAACTATTTACCTAAATGAAACTTTTTTTGTTAGCATTTTTGCTACTCTCTTATAGTAACACACTATTTACTTTAATGCAATTGTTTTTTAAAAATAATTATTAATAAAAAGTTTTTTGCCATTTTATATTTATCTAATATTGTGTAATCTACATAGAATTCATTTAATAAAATCTTTAATTAATGTATAAAAAATACTATACTTAATAATGAAAATATATTAATTAGTTTAGATTGAGGAGTTTATATATGAGAAAAAAAGATATACTTGAATTAAAAAAACGTCTTAAAAAAGACCATTGCACTTTTACTAAAATGTGTGGATGCTATGTCAATGGAGAAAAAAATATTATATTAAAATTTAGAGAAACTTTTCTTAACTTAGATGAAGATGAATACTTTAAATATTTAGAAATTGCTAAAAAAGTAATGTCTGGAACTATTGGAAACAATATTTTAGAACTTAACTTTCCACTAAATGATTATCTTGTTAATGAGAGACAAGTTTCCCTTATGCAATTAAAAAATAGTCAATTAAAGGATGATGAACTTCTTAATGATTTTTATAAATTAGTCATAGATAATTATGATTACACAGGTAACTTTTTAATACTTCTTTTCCATGATGCTTATGATGTTATCACTAAAACTAAGGATAACCTTAAGGTAGATGAATCTGAAGAAGTATATGAATATATTTTATGTGCAGTATGTCCAGTTTCTCTTTCTGGTCCTGGTCTTAGATATTTTGAAGAAGAAAATCAAATAAAAGCACGTATTAGAGACTGGGTGGTTGAAGCCCCTGCTAATGGATTTGTATTCCCTGCTTTTATAGATCGTAGCTCAGATGTGAATTCTGTTATGTATTATACTAAAAATGCTAAGGATACTCATCCAGAATTAATGGAAAATGTATTAGGTTGTACTTCAAAACAAACTGCTACTATTCAAAAGCAAACATTCCAATCAATTATTAAGGATTCTTTCTTAGATGAAGAAAAAGCAGAAAAAGTATTTATGGAAGTACAAGAAAATTTAAATAATATGATAGAAGAACATAATTCTATGTATGAAGATACTCCTGACTGTGAACCTATAGCTTTAACAGATAAAGATGTTCAAAATATATTAATAGAAAGTGGAATTTCTGAAGATATCACTAGTCAGATTGAAAAATCTTATGTAGAAAGCTTTGGAGAAGATCTTCCTTTAGCTGAAAACTTAATTGATAATAAAACTCTAAAAGCAAATGAACAGAGAAAAAAAGAAGAACATCTTGAAAAACAAGTGGCAATACTAAAAACTAGACTTGAAGAAGTGAAAAAAGAAGCTGCCATGGACAAGGAAGACGATTCTCTTACAGAAAATGATGATTTAGTTTCTGATGAAACTTTAGAAAATAACTCAGAAGAAATCTTAAAAAGTAATTTAGAAGAATCTGAAGATAATACTACTATTAATAGTGAATATGATATTGTACTTCAAGTAAAACCTGAAAAAATACCTGAAATAAAATCTCAAATAATTGATGGTCAAAAATGCATAGTTATTCCTATTAATGATGATGAACAAACTACAGTTAATGGATTAGATGATTTAATTTAGATTAGTTGAAAATAAGGTAATATGAATTTAATACCCTATATTGGTTATATAACTGGAAATTTATTTCCAGTTATATTTTTATTCTTTTCTTCAACTATTATTTTTCACTCTAAATAATATCATATATCAAAAGTTATTTTGAAATAGACCATAATTCACTATTCTATAAACTTAAGTATATTCTTACAAAGTACTTTACTTCCTCTCTTTTTTTAGGCAAGTAAAATTCATATTCTATAAAGGCATAATTATCTTCATCCACTCTAAAATATTTATTCATGCTAAGTATATAATTATGAATTTCTTCTACAGTTCCATAAAAATCTACTAAAGCAAACTTTCCCTGTATGCTTTTAAAGGTAATTTTATCTTTAATCTTTGATTTTTCTAAGAATTTTTCTATATTCTCATTAGATTTTATAAAAAGTAAGTTTTCTTCTTCTATAATGTGTTTATTATCCTTTATTTCATAGAAATAAAAATATGCTTCATCTTTTAATTCTATTAATTTTTTTTCTACTTTAGATTCATTCTCTAAGTCTAAAGCACTTCTTACCTTCACTTCATAGAGTTTTAAATCTAAATTTTTCACATTAAGTTTAGAAAAATCATATTCATTTTTACAATTGACTATTCTATTTATTAATAGCTCACTATTATTTAAGGATTTCTCTAATTTTTTCAGCTCCAAAATCCTATCTTTTATTATCTTTTTTTGTTTTTGCATCAAATTATAATAATCCTCTATGTCCCCATTTTCTATAATCTCTTTGATTTCACTTAATGAAATACCTAAATATTTTATTCCTAATATTAATCCTAATTGCTCTAAATGTCTTATATCATAAAATCTATAACCATTTTCTTTATTAATCTCTGGTTTCAAAATTCCTATCTTATCATAGTATCTTAATGTATCTTTACTTATATTAAATAACCTAGCTACCTCACCTATAGATAACTTCATATTCCCACCTCTTATACTCACTATATATTCAATTATATCTCATTAAATCATCCATATGAATGTATTTTCAAAATAGGTATTGACATTGGAGTTACTCCACTCTTTATACTTTCTTATTGTAGATAAAATTTATTTAGAAAGGATGATATATTTATGAAAGATGTAATATATAGAGATGTAAAAAAAGAGGATTTATGTGAGTTTGAAAACTTAATCAAAGATGCCTTTAACTTTGATAAATTTATCCATAATAAAGATCTTTTAAAAGTAATAACAAGCTCTTACCTTAAGGAAAGTATTTGTGAAAGTTCATTTATTAAAGTGGCATCTAAAGGTGATAAAGTTTTAGGATTTATATTGTGTAAAGCTGATGGAGATAAGACTAATTATAACCATCTTTTCACCCCTTTAAATGAAGAAAAATATCCAACTACTCTTCCTATAGAAAATATTAAAGATGAAAATGAAATAGCTGAATTCATTAAAATAAAAGAAGCCTACTCAAAATTATTAAATGGGAAGGAAAATCTTTTTGATAGTTGCATTAATTTATTTATTGTATCTAAAGATGCTAGAGGTCTTGGAATTGGAAAAAACCTTCTTAATTATTCTTTAAAATATATGAACTCTATGAAATCCTCTTCTCTTTACTTATTTACAGATGATAGATGTAATTATGGATTTTATAAGAGCCAAGGTTTTAATTGTTTAGATGAAGTAGATGTTTATTTAAAAACTGTAGACTCAAATTTAAAAACATTTTTATATACCTATTCCTATTAAAAATTCTCTTGAAAATAAAAAATACAAATGAGGTTAAATCCATTAAATATCTGATTTAAAGTTAAATAAATCCACCTTAAAATTTAGTGATGACTTATAAAAGCTCCTTAAAACTAAGGTGAAAAAAAATTTTTATTAAATCAAAACCTAATAAAAAACCTCATTTGTATTTATGTTTTTATATAAATTATATTTTAATAAATTAATCAGTTTTTATTTACTAAGTATAAATTTTAATCTCCATCTTCAAAATTCCTATTTAAATATTTAACTGAAGTAACTATGCCATTATCATTAAGAACTAGAGTCGTGTCATAATAATATATTCTATACTCATCTTCAGTATTAAATCTGTATTTCCTATCAATTCTAACATTCCTATTACCTTTTTCATCTAAAAATTCTTCATATATAGTACTGTCATCATGATCTTTCTCCGCTTTACTTATATTTTCTTTAATAGTATCAATATTTCCACCTATTATATTTACACCCTCATACTTAACTATATTTCTTTCTATATAAGCTTCTTTCACCCAGGTTTCTTTTTTATTAAATTTAATTACTATACCACCAAAATCGTAAGTTTGATTTCCTAAATAATTAAACACTTCATGGCTAAATTTTTCCTTTGCACTCCATGGCTTTAAATCCTCAAAATTAGATTCTTCCCTTATATCAAAATCAGGATTTTCTAAAAAGTTAGATTTTCCATAATAATAACAATTGTTAGGAGCATTATGATGTATATCCTCAATATCACTATTCTTCATAACAATAGAATTTATAGGTTCATAAAAACTTATCCTTGAATCATGTAATCCATCACTAGAAGTAGCTACTACTAATCTTCCTTCTTTATATGCTAAAGCTTCCACTCTTGACTCAAAAACATAAGGTATTAAAATAAAACCAAATATTAAAACAAAACTTATTATAAAAGATAAAAATGTAGTAAACGTCTTAGCAAATCCCCCTATTCCTTTCTCTTTCCAAATTATTTTAATAAATATTATATTACCAAAAGCTATAAATACAAATTTATCTAAAAGTATAAAATTCTTAACACTTTCTCTAAACTCCATACCATAGTTTAATAAAATATTGCTTGAAACCAAATAAACAATATAAATAAAAAAACTTATTATTAAAATAACTCCTGAAACACTTAATTTCTTCCCCTTCATGTAACTCCTCCCCCTAAAAATATAAATAACTTAATATAGCTTAAGTGTTATATTTTACAAATATATTATTTTATTTATATAAATTTGTAAATAGATATAAATCAAAAATCCCTTTAATAATCATTCCTTTTAATGTAAAATATCATAAAAAGATAAATAAACAATCTCTTATTCAATTAATAATGAAACTATTTATATAAAAATACAAAAGCTGGAGGATATATTATGAAATATGAAGTTATACTATTTGATGCAGATGAAACCCTATTTGATTTTAAAAAATCTGAAAAGGAAGCCTTTAAAAATGCTATGCTTGACTTTAATATAGCATATGACGAAAACTACCATTTAAAAGTATATAAAGAAATAAATACTGCTATATGGAAAGAGTTTGAGCAAGGACTTATTACACAAAAGAAATTAAAAATAGAAAGATTTAAAAGATTATCAGATAAATTAAATATAAATTTTGATGCAGCTAACTTTGCTAAATCATATATGAATCATTTAGCTGATGCTTCTTTTCTATATGAAGATAGTACTGACCTTGTAGAAAATCTTAATAAATCTTATAAACTTTCTATAATAACTAATGGTCTTATTTCTGTTCAAGATAAAAGAATAAGACAATCTACTATAGCAAAATATTTTGACCCTATAGTAATTTCTGAAGAAATACTAATCTCAAAACCTGATCCAAAAATCTTTGAGCATACTCTAAAACATATGAATTTTTCTGATAAGAGTAAAGTATTAATGGTTGGAGATAGCTTAACTTCTGATATACAAGGTGGTATAAACTTTGGTATAGATACTTGTTGGTACAACCCTAACAAGATAAAAAACGAAACATCAATAAAACCTACTTATGAAATTTCTAGCTTTGATGAACTAAAATCTTTACTAATTAATTCATAAATAATAACAAAAAGGTATAGAATTAGATCTAATTCTATACCTTTTAAATATTTGTAAAAGACTTATTCATTTATTATATGGTTAATAGTAGTTGATCCTATATCAACTACTAAGTGTAATACTTCTTTCATAAACTTCTCACCCTAACATAAATTATTAATATAAGTAAAATGATGTTTAATATTTAAATACCATTTTATAGTTCTGCCCTTTTCAAGGCATAATATACTTATTTTTGGTATAAAAAGTGAGATCATAAATATTTAATTACACCTTACGCTTTAGAGTACTAAGATTATCTAATTTAGTAAATATTAGTGAGAAAAAATGAAAGGAGCAACAATAATATATGATAAAAAAATACATGAATTAACAAAAGAAGAAGTAGAATATATGTTAGAAACAGAGTCTAACAACGGATTAATAAAAGAACAAGTGAATAAATTGCTTAGATAATTTAATTATAATTGCAATTTTCTATATAACAAAGCTGCAATTTTGTATTAAATATTATATAAAAACTTCATAAGCACATCAAATCAGAATTTAATATCAAAACGTATAAAACATTTATATTTTTACATAATATTCGTTATGCTATTCTATTTATTAATGTAAAACTTGCATTTTTTTAATCAAACGAAAGATTTCCATCAATTATTTTTATATCAATTTGATTTTTTTCAATTTCAATTCACAAATACATATATTAAATTATTTTTTTTAAAAAATATAAAGCTGAATTTATTTTTTTGTGATATACTATATGCTATAAAATGAAATTTACATTATTCATTTCTTGCATATATTTAATTTAGCAAAATTTCAAACAAATGATTTTTAAGTTATAAACTACTCAAGGAGGCTATTAAACAAATGAAAAAATTAGGACTAGCATTTCAAATTATACTTGGACTTGTACTAGGTATTATAGTAGGAGCTGTTTTTTATGGTAATCCAGTTGTTACTTCATATTTACAACCATTTGGAGATATTTTTATAAGATTAATTAAAATGATTGTCATACCTATCGTCTTTTCATCACTTGTTGTTGGTGTTGCTGGAGTTGGAGATGTTAAAAAATTAGGGAAAATCGGGGGAAAAACAATACTTTACTTTGAGATTGTAACTACATTCGCTATTATAATAGGTTTAGTTATAGCTAATTTATTTCATCCAGGAAGCGGAGTAAACATTAGTACTCTTGCAACTACTAATATTGATAAATATATGAGTACAGCAGAAGCTGCATCTAACCATGGATTTATGGATACATTTATAAATATTGTTCCAACTAATATTTTTGAATCTCTTGCAAAAGGAGATTTACTTCCTATTATTTTCTTTTCAGTTATGTTTGGATTAGGTGTAGCTGCAATTGGAGAAAAAGGAAAACCTGTCCTTGCAATATGTCAAGGTGTAGCTGATTCAATGTTTTGGATTACTAATCAAATTATGAAGCTTGCACCACTTGGCGTATTTGGATTAATAGGTGTAACAGTTTCTAAATTTGGATTAGCTTCATTAATTCCTTTAGGAAAGTTAATAATTACTGTTTATGGTGCCATGTTCTTCTTTGTATTTTTTGTTCTTGGCTTTATTTCAAAAATGGCTGGAACAAGCATTATATCACTTATAAAGCTTTTAAAGGATGAACTTATTTTAGCTTATACTACAGCAAGTTCTGAAGCCGTTTTACCAAAGCTTATGGAAAAGATGGAGAGGTTTGGCTGTCCTAAGGCAATTACATCTTTTGTTATTCCAACAGGATATTCATTTAACTTAGATGGATCTACTTTATATCAATCTATTGCAGCACTTTTTATTGCTCAAATATATGGAATTCACTTACCACTTTCTGCTCAAATTAATTTAGTGCTTGTATTAATGCTTACTTCAAAAGGTATGGCTGGAGTTCCTGGTGCATCTTTTGTAGTACTTTTAGCAACTGTTGGTTCTTTAGGAATTCCAGTAGCAGGAGTTGCATTTATTGCTGGTATAGATCGTATCGTTGATATGGCGAGAACTCTTGTTAATGTACTTGGAAACTCATTAGCTGTTGTTGTTATATCTAAATGGGAAAAGGAATTTAACGCTGAAGAAGGACAAAAATATATGAAATCAGTTAGTGAAATAGCATAATTTTAATTTACTAAATTATGATTTTATTTAATTATAAAAATAGTCTTAGAGAAGTTATATCAATATCTAAGACTATTTTAATATTTCTTTATAATGCGGTTACCCATATGGAAGACAAGGGAATACCTTTCTATTTATTCTTGGTATAAAAAATATCTATTATTTATGATTACAGCTCTTTATATCATTTCTAAACGTGGTTTGTTATATAATTAATATAAAATTGCTTTCTCCTTCACTAATCCGAATCATGTCTTAGATTATTATGCCCTCAAAATGATCAACTTCATGTTGAATAATCTGAGCAGTAAATCCTGAAAATATTTCTTTGTGTTTCTTGAAATTTCTATCAAGATATTCCACCTCAATTATTTCATATCTTGTTGTTTTTCTGAAGCCAGTTAAAGATAAGCAACTCTCTTCAGTTTCATAACTTTTCTCTTTCTTTAGTATAACTGGATTAACCATAGGAACTATAATATTTCCTATACTAAATACAAGTATGCGCTTTTTCACTCCTATCATATTAGCAGCCATACCAACACAACTCTCTAAATTTTCTCTTAGGGTATCAACTAAATCATCAATAATTCCTATATCTTCTTTAGTTGCAAGTTCTGATTTTTGCCCTAAAAATAATACATCCTTAACAATTGGTCTTATCATATTTATTCCAACCTTTCTAATATATCTCGTGTATATATCAATACACTGCTTTATTTTACTAACTTTACACATAGACTACATATAATTTATCTAATCTATAATGAAATTATTTTAGGATTATATTAGCACACAATTTCTTTGAATTGCGTACTAAAAAATACCGCATATTCTTTTCGAATAATACAGCATCTTCATTAATTAATATTTAATTTTATGTCAGTGGCATAATTAACATTACGACTTACTTTCTTTAGTTTTGCACTCATAATTTATTTTTATTATATCCATGATTTGTTTGACAATTTCTGCTAACTGCATATTGCCATCTATAACATAATCTGAATTTGGAAGAATAGTATTTAACATTTCTTCATATGCAATTCTCGCATATTTCAAATAAAAACTCATGTCTTCCCTGATTTCATCCCCAGTACTACTATGCATATCACGTAATACACGTCTTGCCATTGCTATATCTAATGGAGTATTAATAAAAATTGCACAATCTATAAATGGTTTAATCAAATTATTTTTATATGCAAATGGATAATCCAATAAAATGTATTGAGTCTCATTATCTCTTTTAAATTTCAATATATCTTCTTTTAGTGGTTCTAAATTCCATGCATTATAATCTGCTCCATTAATAACCCATTGATAAAAATCTTCAACTTCTCCTTCAAAATCATAATCATCAAAATGAAGTGATTTAGCACTTTTTATATTTTTTTTAAGTTCGTTTATAATAGTTGTTTTTCCACTTGCTGTAACACCTGACACTGCTATTATTACTGTTTTATTTATAATAATCACCTTCTCATATACACTAATATTTACTTCGCATAGTAATACTATTAGGAATCAATTATAACATATCTTCCCAATATCATACTATTCAATTTTCAAAGAACATTTTTATTGCTTAATACACAATATAATCAAATTGTGTATATTACATTTTTTCATATAACTTACCTATAAGGATTTCTAATTGTTCTTTAAGTTTTTTATTTTCTTCTACTAATTGTATAGCTTGTTGTTTTAAACTATCTTCAAATAATTGTTTTTTACCTTTATTAACTTCTCCAGCTATAGCCTAACGTAACATCCTTACTTATTTTTCAGTTAAATATGGTATTTTTTCTAAAAGTAATTTATCGAAATAATCTGCTTTTGATTTTGCTAAGTCTTTTATGTTATCTGTTATACGATATTTTTCCTCAACAATATTCTATATTTGTTTATCTGTTTTAATTTCTTCTTCATACTGATCTAGCTTTAGTTTTTGTTCTACCATTTCTTTTTTCTTAGCTATATATTGAATAGTAACATCTCCAACACTTTTAATAATAGCTAAAATAACTCCAACTATTCCTAAAGTTAAAGCTGTTAATATTGGTTCTATTATCTTTTCTATTTTAATATCGCCCTCTCTTAATTATTAGCCCTAATAAGGTCTAAAATTAAGAATCTTTTTAAAAAATCATACTTAAAATATAAATGTAATAAACAAATATGTAAATATATTAATTAACATTTAATATATTTATAAAAAATGGTAAAATAAATAAGATGGAATGAAATGGGATTAAAAGGAGTGACTTTATGAGTTTTTGTTGCAAAGATTTATTTCAACTTAAGTATTTTTCAAAAGCAAAATTGCTAGCTGGAGAAAGTGGACTGGATAACCAAATTTCTTTGCCCTATGTAAGGACAACAGAATCTATTTCAAATTGGCTTTATGGAGGAGAGTTACTCTTTGTTATTTACAAAGATAATGATGAAAATCTCTCACTTTTACTTGAAGAATGTATTCAAAAGAAACTTGCAGGTATTGTTATCTTAATTGATGATAAAAATATAAATAAAATAACAGATAGCATGATTGATAGAGCAAACAAACAAGCTCTTCCCTTATTCATAATGCCTTGGAATATAAAACTAATTGATATTATACAGGAAATTTTTCTAAAAATAGAACAAAAAAGGGAGGAAGCAAAAAATGGTAAGCATTTTCTTGAATCACTTCTTTTTTCACAAGATCAATTACATGAGGACATAAATGCCTTAGCTGAATTTTATAATATAAGGTTAAGACCCTTTCATTATATTTGCATACTTAAAATGAAAAAAGCCTCAAATACACCTTATGATACAGAGAATATTAGTAAGCATATAGCAAATTCTTTGGATGATGGCTTAAAAGAAAAAAATTATACTTTAATACATATGGAATATGCAAATCATTTATTGAGTTTGGTATTTGCTAATAATTATGAAGAAGCAAAAAAATCTTTAGAATATATTGAATCTGGCTTTAACCTTATGTGCTCTAGATATTCAGAAAATATTGAAATGAACTTAAGCTTTAGCCGTATAAGAGAAACTAATTCTAATATCAAAGCAAGTTATAAAGAGGCCTTTAAAGCTTTATCCATGATTGATATGTATGATAACGATTCAAAAATTATTAAATATAACGAACTAGGTATTATAAGATTGTTTATTGAATTAGCTGAAATTAAAGACGTTGAACAATATTGTTATGAAAATATAGGTCCTATTTTAGAATATGATAAAAGTCATGGAATGAATTTATTGGAGACTTTAAAGTGCTATTTTAAAAATAATAGACATTTATTAAAAACTTCCCAGGAACTTTTTATTCATAGAAATACTTTACTTTACAGATTATCAACAATTAAAAATCTTTTGCAAAGAGATTTAGATGATGCTATGACTGACTTAGAACTTTTTAATAGCATATTAATTTTTGAATTTCTTAATTTACAAAATAAGTTATAAATATGGACTTACCCTTTAAATAAATATTAAGTACTATATATTTAAAATATTAAAATGGACTATATAAAAATTCTAAAAACAATTTTTATATAGTCCATATTTTATTACAATTAATTATCAAATTATATTAATTGGTAACTGATTCTTTTATTTTAATATTAGCTTTTGACTTTTCCTTTGCAAAGGATAGTATTAATACTCCCGCAAATATTAATGAACATGCAATTATTTTCATCACTGTTATTTCTTCGCCTAAAAGTATAGCTCCAAAGATAACACTTGTTATAGGTTCAAATGTACTTATAACCGCAGCTTCACTGGCACCAATATATTTTATACCCACTTGTAATAATGATAATGCTACCACTGTACATAAGAAAGCAAATATTGCTGATAATCCCCAAGCTTTAGGTGTTAATGAAGATAATGCAAGTTCCTTTGTAACCATTCCATATATAAGCATACCTATTGTTGAGGCTATTGCTACATAGAATGTTATTTTAAAAGGTGGCTCACTTTTCAAACCACTTTTATCCATAAATATAATATAGAATGCATAAAACATTCCAGATGCTATGGCTAAAATTAATCCTAACAATGTACTTTTTCCAAAAGATGCTGAATTTAACGCTGTAATAAAGAAACATCCTATACCTGACATAGCAATAATTAATGCAAAGACTTTTTGTTTACTTAATTTTTCGTGGAAGAATATTACACATCCTAATGTTACGAATATTGGATAAGTAAAATGTATAGGTGTAACTATTCCAACATCTATATAAGCAAATGCCATATTTAACATTAAAGTTGTTATTGCATTCCCAACGAAACCAAGTATTATTAGATCTCTAAGTTGTTTCTTTGTTACTCTTAAATCTATTTTTAAAAGTAAAATAATTACTAATAAAAATGGCAAACTTAAAAAGTTTCTTAAAAAAGTTAATGTCACAGGGTTGCTTCCTTCAAGACCATAGGTCATTGGCCCAAGTGTAAAGGCAAAACCAAAGGTAATTGAAGATAGCATAGTTAAAATAATTCCTTTTAATTTCATAGTATCCCCTACTTTTTCTGCTTAAATTTATCAAATACTAATTTAATATTATTTAAAAGCTTTGTCAATAATCTTGATAATGTTTGGAATAACATCATCAACTATTATTTTTCCTCTTTCAGCTGATGAAGATTTAGCTGACGCAAGTATTCCAGTTTCAGGAACAATATCTTTTTCTATTGGGTATCTATAGTAAGTTGCAGGGCTAGCATTTTCTGTATCCATGATTTTATCTTCTCTAACAAGTTCTGGTGCAAAATACATCATTAATGATGTTTCTGTAACAGCAGCATGTTCTAAAGCCCAACCTGGGAATGGCACTTCATCAAATACCTTATCAATTACGTCAGGTGACATTGGATCCCACCAGTTAGTAAGAAGTAATTGTACTTTATCTCCATATTTTGCAGAACATAAATCCATAGCTTCTACTATGAATGCTTCATTTTCAAAGTGAGCACTTAATATAAATATTTTTGTAAATCCATCACGAACAAATTCGTCTATTATATCCATTACTAAAGCTTGTAATGTAGCTCCATTTAAATCTATAGTTCCTGGGAATAATGGGCCACCACCACTTAATGGTTTTGATTTGTATCCATATGATAAAGCAGGAGCAACTACCCCATTTATTTTTTCAGCAATTCTATAAGCAAATCCATTAGCTATTACAGTATCTACACAAGTTGGAAGATGAGGTCCATGTTGTTCTGTAGATCCTATTGGTAATATAATTACATCATCTTTTTTCTTCGCAAATTCTCTCCATGTCATGTTTTCCATTTTTACATTTTCATACATAATAAAGTCCCCTTTTCTTGTCTTATTATTCAGCTTATCTTTATTAAAGATTGATTTTTAGCTAGAACTATAAGAAACATTTCTACAAAGTAATCCTTTGCAAATTTAAATATTCCTAAAGAATTAGCTAAAAATCAAAACTTCATTAAATGTAGCTTTAATTGAAAATTCTTTATGTGAATTTTGCTATGCTCTCAGTATACAATGAGTATTTTTTAGTGACAATGTACTAAAAATACAAATCTATTTACCAAAATATGTTCTTTATGTGCACAGTAATCCTAATCTATTATTGTATATTTGATACAATGACTAGATAAATCTTTCATGCTAAACTTTCCTTATTGACAAGTCATTACTAAAAATAATAGAAATTTCAATTTATTAATAATGATATAAGTAAATTTTTTTAGTAAAATACCAAAACTGAAGGGAGATTATTTAAATGAAAGCTATTTTATTTAAAAATGCTAGATTAAAAGGAAATGAAACACTAGTTGATTTACTTGTTGAAAATGGAGTTTATAAGGAAATAGGTCCAAATCTTTCTGAAAAATATAAAGATGTAGAAACTTATGATTTAAAAGGAGATCTTGTTGTACCACCTTATGTTGATCCACATATTCATTTAGACTATGTATATACAGCTCGTATGCCTGGTGCAAATAATGGAACAGGAACTCTTTTTGAAGGAATTCAAAGATGGTCTGAAACAAAAGGAAACATGACAATAGATGAAATTAAAGAACGTGCAAGAATAGCTCTTAAAAAAGAGATTTTATATGGTACTCAATATATGAGAACACATGTTGACGTAACAGATCCTAAATTTACAGGATTAAAAGCTATTATGGAATTAAAAGAAGAATATAAAGATATTATAGATATCCAGATTATAGCTTTTCCACAAGAAGGAATGTATTCTTATAAAGGTGGAGATGAATTAGTAGAAGAAGCTTTAAAAATGGGTGCTGACGTAGTTGGTGCTATTCCTCACTTTGAATTCACAAGAGAAATGGGAGAAAAATCAGTTAAGAAAACTGTAGAGCTTGCAATGAAATATAATAAATTAATTGACGTTCACTGTGATGAAACTGATGATGATCAATCAAGATTTGTTGAATTATTAGCAGCAGAATCTTATTTAAATGGAATTGGAGAACTTACAACTGCAAGCCACGCTTGTGCTATGGGTTCATATAATAATGCTTATGCATTTAAATTATTCAAACTTTTAAAATTATCAAAAATGAACTTCATATCATGTCCAACAGAAAATATTCACTTACAAGGAAGATATGACACTTATCCAAAGAGAAGAGGTCTTACAAGAGTTAAAGAATTAAATGATGCAGGAATTAATGTTTGTTTTGCTCAAGATTCAATCTCAGACCCATGGTACCCATTAGGAAATGGTAACCTAATGAATATATTAGATGCTGGTATTCACATATGTCATATGATGTCTGTTGATGAAATTAATAATGCCTTAGATTTAATTACAACAAATGGTGCTAAAACTCTTCACATACAAGACAAATATGGTATAGAAGTAGGCAAAGATGCTAACTTCATAGTTTTAAATGCTAAAAATGAATTTGATGCAATCCTTGAAAGAGTTGGAGTTAACTGCTCTGTAAGAAGAGGAGAATTCCTATTTAAGAGAGAACCAGAAGTAATAGATACAAAAATAACTTTATTAAGATAGTCACCATATAAATTAAAGGGCTATATCAAAAATTATTTTGATATAGCCCTTAATTTATTTTAATGTAAAAACAATTCTATATCCATTATTTCCTATTAATTAAAATTTACTCTAGTAACTTTTCTTCATATAATCTCATACTATATCTTATAGAAATTTATCTTAATATACAAAAAGGAGAAAAGTTAAATGAAAAATATAAAAGAAATAATGTCTGAAATGACTGGTTTAAGTAAACAAATCGCTGTTACACTAAATAATGAAGATTCAGTAACTGAGGATATATTACCACAAGTTAGTTGTCAAAGACCTAGTTGTGATACTACTACCACTACTTGTGATCCTACTGATAATACTGTAGCCTTTTGTTGCGCTATAAATTTCCCAAATACTTTCCATTTTAATTCAAATAATCCTGGAACTAGAATATTATATGATTTAAATTGTTTAAACGTTATTATTGTTCCATGTTGCTGTGCTGGAGTTCCTAGGTATGATATAAAAATAGTTGGATGTATTCCATTTATTACTAATATTTCCGTTGTTACAGGTCAATCAGGACAATGTGTATATCCTCCTAATAGTCCTATATTCTTATCTTGTCATAGTAGTGTATGTGTAGATAATATTGTTTGTAATAAATGCACTTATGAAGAAGCTATTATCGCAAGAGAAATTGTAAAAAATAAGTTGAAAAATTGTTCTTGCATAACTGTAACATTGAATCCACCTGTTCGTGATAACTGTGTAGTAAAAGTAACTGGTCAATTTATACTTCCAAATTGTAATCAACCTACTACAGGAAACTGTAATCCTTCCTAGTTATAAAAACACTAAACTAAGGAAATAAAAATCTATTTTAGTCCAATATTATTTTATTAACAAATTACCAATAATATGATATAGGTATGTCCCTACACCTTTGTAGGGACATTTTTTATAATAAAGACTTTAATGTTTTACTAATATTAGTGTTATGACATTAAGTTAAATATGCATATTATATATAAAGAAATTTATTCTGAGAGGTAAAATTCATGGTATCAGTAGAACAAAATACGTATGTTTTAAAACAATCTGATGGTACTATATGGAACTTTTTATATGATGAGATATTCGGTATTATGTACAAGATTTGTAAAAGAAATGTGTGGTCAAATTATATTGTATTTACCAATAAAACTACTGGAAAATTTTCAGTAACCCTATTACCTAACGATAACATATCTATTATATATGAAGATTTACATGGAAGCTTAATTATGGAGTTATTTGATAATACAAAATGGAGCCATTTTAATCTCCTTGAAAATGAAGATAATGAAAAATTTGATATTTACTTTAAAACTCTTTTCCTCAAAAATGATTTATTAATACTTTATAGTATTTATAATAAATGTACTAATATTCTAACATTAGTATCTCAAATAATTGACAAAAACGGAGAATTAATTTCCCCTAAATTAATTGATCAATTTAAAGCCATCCACGAAATTCCATTTTATGTTTATACTTCTAATAATGATATTTTGTATATTGCTTATCAAAAGCAAGAAAATAATTATCTTTTAGGATATAGATTATTAGATTATTATTCTGAAGATTGGTCTGAGTTCTATATAATTGATGACGCTCTTTCTCCATTTAAAGAGTATTCCTTAATGTCTTATGAAGATAAGATTCAATGTCTATATATAAAAAAGGATTGTAATAATATTTATTCTCTTACTTATTGTAAAGGCAATTTATCATCTTATAATTATACCACTATTTTTAAAGATAAAGATATAAGTTATTCTGCTTTTTTCATGATAGATGAACATATTTGGTGCTTATGGATTAGTAATAATGAACTTCTTAGTACGGTTTCCATTGATGGTGGAAATATTTTTACTTCTCCACCACAAGTTGACTCTATAGAGTACTTAAATATATCCAAAGCAACATATTTTTCAAACTTCTTAGAAAATAAGACGAGTTTATGCAAAGGTGAAGCATTCTTTGTAAATGATGATACACCAAGATTATTGGTAATTGATAATATTTATAAAATAGTTAATAGATATGATAATAGTTCCCTATATTATTTTCAATATTTTATATCTGCACTTAGAAAAGAAAATATTGATTATAAAAAATATATATGTGAATTAAACACATCAGATAAAGATATTTTAGTTGAAAAACTTCATAAGAAAATAAAAGAACAAGAAAATAAATTACTATATTATGAAAATAAATTTAATAAAATAAATAATAGCATATTGAGTTTTAATGAAAATAAAGCTCAGTTAAGTATAAATATAGAATTTCTTCAAGATAGCCTTGCAGCTAAAGAGAAAAAGTTGAATGAATTAGAAGATTTGTATATAAAAAAAGAAGAAGAATTAAATATTTTAAAAGACACATTAAATACTGTAAAAACAGATGAAATTAAGTGTTTTAACTTTAAAAAATTCTTTGATAAAATTAGTTCTATCATAAAAAATTAATAAATATTAAGCAGTATATAGTTCTTTCTAAAAGCAAAGCTATATACTGCCCTTTCTTAGTTATATGTAATTGATCTTTTTGAAGGCATATATTAAAAACTCCTCAGCTAAACTTTTGCTTTTAATATTTTTTAATGCCTCTTCAAAAGAAAACCATTCTGCTTTATCAACTTCCTCATTAATTTGACTTAAATCTTCACTATCTACCACACAAATAAAGTTGCACATTAATGTATTAGTCTTTTCATAATAACTACTCTTCATATATTGATACTCTTTAACATTAAGACCTGTTTCTTCTTTTATTTCTCTTACTAAAGTCTGTTCTGCATTTTCACCCTTACTAATGTATCCTGCTACAAGTATATTATCTTTTCTTCCATACTGTTGTATAAGCAACACTTTATTTTTATCAGGGTTTAAAACAATTGCACTTATAGCCGAACTAAATGTTGGGAAACGAAACATTTCACATTTATTACAATATGGAACCTCCCCCTCATTATTACATTGTTTATTTATTAATTTAGTGCCACACTGAAAGCAATAATTCATAGTATTTACTCCTTATATCTAGTATATAGATTATACTAGTTGATTTATCCTTAGTCTCTTATTTCCCCACTACAGTGAGAATTTACCTTTTATTATATTTCTTTTCTATAGCTTAGTCAAAAATATATAGTATAAATAATACACACCAGATATTAAATATATTTTCTCATATTATTTTTTAACAAGATCTTCTTTAAAGAAAATATCAATTTATATGTCCCTAGTTAAAAATATTTTGTTAAAATAGTATATAATATTAGTAATTCTTATGATTCTAAAAGCCACTAGGTTTTCTTATTTAAACAGCAATTTTTATAATTTAACTTGCTAAAAATTTGCTAATGGAAAATATATTGAAATTCTCATTAATATAAAAATTTTAAAATAAGGGAAGTGAATTATTACGAAAAAGAAATTGCTTACCATAATTATAATTTTTTTAGTAATTACTCTTTCTTACTTTTATTTATTTAAAAATAAAAATTTAAAGAATAATGCTAAAATAGAACAACCTATATATAATCTTTTAACTGAATTTTTTGAAATTGATTATAATAATAAGCCTTTAGATTATTCAAATGTTGTAAATAATCATAGATTAATTACTTTGCTAACTTTAAATAAAAATCGTTTTCTTGATTACAAATATAAATATAAAAAATTTAAAGTTAAAATAAATAGTATATATGAAAAAGATTCTAATAACTATATAGTGGAGTTACAGGTTTTACAGGGAGAAAAAATGGACATTAAAACAGATTATACCTGTTTGATTCAAAAAGAAAATAATAAGTATTATATTAATAGGATTATTAATAATATCTTGCTAGAAGATAGAAATCCAGAAAACTTTATAACTAATGATAATTTATATAATGATTATATTAAAAATTTTGTAGATTCAATTCAAAAACAAAATAACTAAAATGAATTTATAAAATAATAAGAACCATAGAAAGGATTTATTAATTATGATTTTTACTTTTTTCTCTAATTTAGTTCATATTGTAAACTTATTAACTATTTTTTATATGATTTTTAAAGAGAATCGTTCTTCTAAGAGTATAATTTCTTGGACATTAGTATTAATTATATTACCATACATAGGTTTTATTCTATTTTTAATGCTAGGAAGAAAAGTTAATACTAAAGATATTTTTATAATGAAAAAATCTGAACTTACTCTCTTTGATAAATATATAAAAAAATTAAAAAGTGCTGATAATTCAAATAATGATTTAAAAAGAACCAAGCATTCTGATATGATTAAAGCTATTGAAAGTATGGAGTACTCACCTTATAGAAAAGATGTGGAAACTAAAGTATTTTTTGATGGTAAGGAATTATTTGATGATATTTTAGAAAGCTTAAAGAAAGCACAAAAAAGCATAAATATAGAATTTTACATATTCAAAAATGATGATATTGGTTCAAAAGTATTAGATATTCTTAAAGAAAAAGCTAAAGTTGGCGTTGAGGTAAGATTGTTATATGACTCTGTAGGAAGTAGAACTACCAATAGAAAAAAACTTCAATCTGCAATTGATGCTGGTGTAAAAGTTGGTGAATTCTTCCCTTCTCTACTTAGATTAATAAACATAAACATGAACTTTAGAAACCATCGTAAAATAATAGTTATAGATAATAAAATAGGATATGTTGGTGGCTTTAATGTGGGAGATGAATATTTAGGTAAAGATCCTAAGTTTGGTTACTGGAGAGATACTCATATAAAATTTATGGGTGACTCAGTAAGAGACTTAGATTTAAGATTTTGGGCTGATTGGAGATATGCTACTAAGGAAGATATTGATTTAAGCCACTTAATAGATTATAAAAATGAACAAGCCCCTTCTACAATGGCTAATTATTCAAAATGTGGTATGCAAATAATATCTAGTGGTCCCAACCCTGATAACTTTTATGAAATCAAATTATCATATTTAGAAATGATTCAAAAAGCTAAAAAATATATTTATATACAATCACCATACTTAATTTTAGATAATAGTATAGCTGATAGTTTAAAACTTGCATCTATTTCTGGAGTTGATGTAAGAATAATGATACCTGGTAAAGGTGATCACCCCTTTGTTTATTGGGCAAACCTAAAATACGCTGGAGATTTACTAAACTTTGGAGTAAAAATATATCATTATGACAAAAATGCTTTCCTTCACTCTAAAACCCTAGTTATAGATGATGAAGTATGTTCAATAGGAACTGCCAATATGGATACAAGAAGCTTTGAACTAAACTTTGAAGTAATTGCTATGCTATACTCAGATGAAATAGCAAAAATACAACGTAAACAGTTTGAAAAGGACATGCTTATTTCAAAAGAATTGACTAGGGAAGAGTATCTTAAGAGAGGAACTTCAGTGAAAATTAAAGAATCATTTTCAAAGCTCTTCTCAGCTTTACTTTAATCTAAAATAAAGCTTAATAAAAATATCTATCTTTATAGGATTCTTTTAATTATTCAAAAGAATCCTATAAAATTATTTTTTAATTCCAAGGTTAATTATAATAACTTTTTTTCATATTAATAAATTCAATAAAATATTATTTATCTATTTTATCATCAACAAACTTCTTTAATTTTAATAATGATACACCTGTTATATCACTAATAGTCTCTATAGGTATTCCTGCTTCTATAGCCTTTAAAGAAATTTTTATAGATTGATCACTTAATTTATTTATACATTCATCTAAATGATTAAAATATATATCAAATAACTTTAAATTATTATTACTATATTCAATATAGTTATTCTCATCTAATTTTGTAGTATATTCTTTTAATTTAAAATAATTCATTAATAAAAAATATACACTACTTTCTAATTTACTCTCTTCAGAAATTTCATTTATATTTCTAATTTTTTCAAGAATCTCATATTCATTTACCATTAATATATTTCTAAATTCAAATTCCCTTATATTACTTTTTTTAAAGCTACTATTTATTTCTAGTAATTTCAAATCATAATTAACATAAATATAAGCATTATATTTGGTATATATACTATTAGGTTCACAAATTAAGGATTCTAATAAATAATTCATCTGGATATCTGTTAGTTTATATTTATATTTGTATTCATCTAAATTTTCTACCATATCATTAGAATTTATTATATTTATAAATTCCTTTGTCATACTAATATCAGAATTTTCGTTACTATCCATATCTTTAAAAATTAATTTATTTATATCTATGTACTTTCTCCTATCTTTTGATAAAAACTCTAAGTCGTAAAGTTTACATCTTAAACTAATTAAATAGAAACTCTCAAAAACTAATAAAAGTGGTATGATCATTGTTTGCTTGACTAAAATTAAAGTTATTAAAAAAATAAAAATTACTATGGGCCCCACTAATACTCTTCTAATTTCTTGACTTTCTCTTATATATTCTCCTTCAACAACTATATTTTTTAACTTTAAAGCTAATGTCAAGTTTATTAAATTTATTAAAACACATACTATTTCTATTAATATCATAATAGATATCCCCCAAATTTCTTTTTAAAGTAACTAGAGTAATTTTCAATTTTATTGAAACCAAAGTTTAGTTGCACACAAACCAATAGCTAAATTTTTCTCGAATAGTCCTGTAGTAGAAATGTCCATATAAAACTTACTAACTTCATCACTAAGTTTTTCTTTATGTTTAAACTTACGAAGTGCTAATTGTCTTAAAGTTTCTGCTAATTTCATTGTTTCTAATTGAAAATCTTTTCCACTTTCAACTGCATTTTTAAATTCAACTAAGTTACTACGTTCTTCTTCAGAAGTTTGTTCATTTAGAATTAAATCATAAACTCGTGCTAGTAAATTATTTTCTACTAATTCTCTTTTTTCTTTTCTGCTTAATTTCTCTGAATTTTCCATAAAAACACCTCCTAAAACTCCTTAGAATATTGCATCCATAATGCAATCTCCTTTACATAGTTTTTATACTCATAAAATCAAGATATTATAAAAATAATCAGCATATTTATCATAATTGCTGATTATTTTTTTATATTTATTTATCAATATCTATTTTATTTGTTAATAAAATCAAAACACTTAACAGTATAATTTTAACATTAATTTCATAATTTTAGAAGTCTTGTATTTTTACAAATTTTATTTTTATCTAGTCCACTCATTTTTTCTATAAACATATTCAAATGAATCAAAAGTTTTATCAAGTGATTCTGAGTAAAACAATCCTTCATTTTCTAAAATAAACCCACACTTTTCAATTAAACCTTTAGATGCCTTATTATTTTTAAAACAACAAGCATACACATATTCTATATCATTAGTGAATAAATAATTAAGAATTTCATAAACTACTTCTGTCATTATTCCTTTATTCTGAAAATTGCGATTCAATACAAAACCAAGTTCCTTTGTGTCATCTCTTCCATCCTCAGAATCTTCATTTATTGATATATGCCCAATTACCTTGCTATCTTTTTTATGCTCTATTGCAAAAATATTTGTATTTTTAATATTCCTATATAATGCTTCCTTTGAAGTTAATAAATCGCTGTGATGTTTCCATCCAGCCATTTCTCCAACTCCCTCTTGGCCACAATATTCATGAAAATCTTCTAAATCTTCCTCCCTAAAATTACGAAGGATTATTCTATCAGTTTCTAATCTCATAATACCATCCCTTTCAACAATTCACTTAAAAATAAATTAAATGCACTTCATTTTTTTAAAGGATATATTAAAAATTCATCATCTGAACTTTAACTTTTAATTTATCTTCAAATCTTTCCCCACTTAAGGATTAATCAAAAACTTATCTAAATGTATTTTTAATTTCATTTAAACCATCTACTATTTCTTCTCTTGAAAAATTAAGTTCTTTTAATTTCTCATCACTATAGTCATTTATATGTTTATAAAAATCTAAAGCAATTTCATAACTCTTTTTAGTCTTATGACTTTTTATAGCTTCAAAAATTATATTTTCAGCTTCATTTATATTTCCTTCATCAACATATTTTTTAACCATAATCTCTAATAAATCATCTTCTGAAATTTTCATATCATAATTGTTATCTTCTATATTACTTTCAATAGCATTCTTCCCAGCCACAATAGCAACACACATTTTCCCTATAGAATCTATAACTCGTTTAATATAATCCTGTTCAAAGCGCATAATAAATCCCTCCCAGTATTTATTATATCACCACTTAAACATTTAATTACATTTATTTAATTTTATGGCTTTCAAATTAACTAAAAGATTCATATATATTTTCTTGGTTATAAGTAATTAAAGCAAAAGGGCGTATACAAAAATAAACATTAATAAAACTTACAAACAGTATGAATATGTTTGTAAGTTTTATTTTTATACCTTAATACATCCCATTTTCTTTTTTATTCATTTGATTTCAATGCATCAATCATATTAACTTTTCTTAACTTAACATGCATAAGTATCATAACTATTACTGTGAAAAGTATAGTTATTAAAGCTGAGAATATATAACTTGCTATATGTATCTTAGGATACATCATCATAGTATCTGTTTCTGATGTCCTTATTATGAAGGCATGTAGAATCTTTCCTAAAACTGATCCTGCCAATATTCCTAATAAGGTTAAGATTATATTTTCTCTTAATATATACATTGTAACTTCATCATCAAAGAATCCAAGAACTTTTATGGTTGATAGTTCTCTTATACGCTCAGATACATTTATATTGTTTAGATTGTATAGAACTACAAAAGCTAATGATCCTGCTGATAATATTATTACTAGCATTACTACATTCATGTTAGCTGCTGACTCTTTAGTTGTCTTTTCTATTTGTGATGTCATTGTTACATTCACAACGTCCTTGCATTCCATAAGTTTTGAGGATATTTCATCTTCATTGATCTTACTCTTATCAAAGTTTATAAGATCTGTGTTGTAGATAGCTTTCTTCCCAAAGACTTTTTCATAATATTCTGGTGACATATACATTGAATGCATAAGGTAATTTTCAGCTATCTCCTCTACTTTCACCTCATGAGGATTATTATTTTCATCCTTAAAGGTTATTGTATCCCCAAGCGATACCCCTAAAAGTTTTCCTAATTTTTCATTAATAATAACACCCTCATCTGGAATTTCATATTTTTCTCCTGAAATTCTATCATTTAAAAGTATAAATTTATCTAGCTCATCTTTATTTTGTGGTACATATAGACTAACTGTTTGCTTGTTCATTCCTTCTTTGCTAAAGGTTACTGATTCTTGGTGCATTCTTAAATTATTTTCATATCCAGGTAATTCTTTTAAAGTTTCATTATATTTTTCAATCTCTGCTTCTGTAGGATTATCTCCAAAGACTACCATAGTTTCATATTTCCATAACTTATCAAATTGCTTTTCAACCATTCCAGTATTTGAATCCTTAAGTCCAAAACCAGTAACAAGAAGTGCCATACATCCTGCTATACCAAAGATAGTCATAAGCATACGCTGTTTATATCTAAATATATTTCTAAATGTTACCTTTTGATTGAAGTTTAATCTTTTCCAAATTGGTGTAATTCTTTCTAATAAGATCTTTTTACCTAGTTTTGGAGCTTTTGGTCTCATAAGATTTGATGGCTTATTTTTAAGCTCAACTCTTACAACAAATAAGGCTGCTCCCACTGTACATAATATGGATATTACTAAAGCTTGAATTATATAAGATGAATAGTAATAAGTATCTATATTCGGAAGAGCATATACACTTGTATAAGCATTACTTATTATTTTAGGAAGAATGTTGCTTCCAACTAATATTCCAAGTAGACATCCTAGAATACTTGCTAAGGCTGCATATATTACAAACTTTAAGGAAATTTCAAAATCTCCATATCCTAAAGCCTTCATAGTACCTATTTCTATTCTCTTCTCCTCTACCATTCTTGTCATTGTTGTTAAACAAATTAAGACTGCCACTATAAAGAAAAACACAGGTAATACTGATGCAATGCTATCTAAACTATTAATAGAATCCTTGTATCCTGAATATCCTGGATTATCAGTTCTATCAAATACGTAGTAATTACACTCATCCAAATCATTTAAAGTTGATTTTTCTTTTTCTTCAACTTCTTTTCTTCCTTCTGCTAATTTTTCCTTATTTTCTTCTATTGCTTTTTGGCCCTCTCTTAACTTTTCTTCTGATTCATCTAACTTTTCCTTTACCTTTTGAAGTTCTCTTTCTCCTTTAGCTTTTCCTTCTTCAAGAGATTTTTTCCCCTTAGCTAATTCTGCCCTGCTATTTTCTAATTGTTTTTCAGCTTCATAAAGTTTACTTTTACCTTCATTAAATAAAGCCACTTGAGTTTCATACTGATTTTTTCCTTCTTGATATTTAATTATTCCATCCAATAATACTTGTAATTTTGAAGTATTATCATTAATTGACTTAACATTTTTACCTAGAGAATCAGAAAGTCCTAAAGCAATATTTTTATTTTCTGGATTTTTTTCTAATTCCCCTATGGCTCCATTTAACTCATTTAATCCTAAGTTAGCCACTATGCCTTTCCAGTACTGAATCTTTTCAGCTGGTATTTTTTCATTTCCTGAAAGATTATTAACTGTATTTTTTATATCATTAGATAGAGAAGTCATTGTTTTAGATAAACTTTTTAGATTTTCTATTTTCTCCTTTAATCCATTTGTACTTTCATCTGGATTAATTCCCTGATTTAAAAATTCTTGTCTACTATTATGAAGGGTAGTTTTTGCATCATTTAACTTTGTTTCTCCCTCTTCCATATTAGACTTTTGATTTTTAATTTCAGCCTGCCCTTCTTCTAATTGCTTTTCACCCTTTAGAATATTGGCTTCTCCTTCTTTAATTCCCTTTTCAAACTCTAATTTTTTATCACTATATTGTTTTTTCCCTTCTGCTAATTGTGCTTTCCCCTCTTGTAATTCTTTTTCCTTATCTAAAAGTAACTTTTCATTTTCATTTAACTCTTCATAAGCCTTATTAAACTCTTTTTTAGCTTCCTCTTTTATCTCTTCAACTCTTTCTACTTCTCTATTAGAATATAAATCTTCAAGATATTTATTATTCTCTTCCATTAATTCCTTGTACTTATCTCCATAAGCATCAAGACCTTGTACATTCTTAAATCTTACATATATTTCAGTGTAAGCATCCATATTTATATCTTCACTATTTAATACACCAAAGTAATCAATAGTTCCTTTTCCAACAGTGGTTGATCCTCTTGACTCTTTTTCAATATACATTGGACTTTTTACAATTCCAACTATTTTAAACTTACTTTCTTTAAAGTTCTTCATTGTATTTTCATCAGTCTCAATTATAAAATCATCACCGATTTTTAAGTTTTTATTAAGCTTAAAAGCTCTTTCATCTAAAGCTATTTCACCACTTTTTTCTGGTAACTTACCTTCTAATACAACTAAATTATTTATATTGTTCTTTCCATCATACTCCATAAACTTAACCACATTGCTCATATTAGTTAAGTTTGCATCTATACTATGAGTACCATAATAATCTAAAATCTTAGGATCATTCTTAAGTAAATCCAAATCTTTATCACTTAATCCTAAAGTTGAAATAACCTTGCTATCCATAAGATTTTCATTATTATAAAACTTATTTATGGTTTTATTCATATCTGGGCCTGCTGATTTTATTCCAGAATAAAAGGCAACCCCTAAAAATATAATTACCATTATAGAAAAGAATCTGGCTTTTGATGATAGAATTTCTCTTACTATGGACTTTTTATATGCCTTCATCTAAAACTATTCACTCCTACCACTCTATTTCTTCAACTGAGATTGGATTAGAATTAATCTCAATACTTCTAACTTTTGCATCATTAATCTTAATAACCTTGTCAGCCATAGGTGCTATTGCTGAGTTATGAGTTATTATTATTACCGTAGTTCCTATCTTTCTACATGTATCTTGAAGTATTTTTAAAATTTGCTTACCTGTACTATAATCTAAAGCTCCTGTTGGCTCATCACAAAGTAAAAGTTTTGGATTTTTTGCAATAGCTCTCGCAATAGAAACCCTTTGTTGCTCTCCACCAGATAATTGTGCTGGAAAGTTATCTTTTCTGTGCCCAAGTCCAACTAACTCTAAAGTTTTCTCAACATCTAAGGCATTATTTGAAATTTGAGTGGCAAGCTCCACATTTTCCTTTGCAGTTAAGTTTTGTACTAAATTATAAAACTGAAATACAAATCCAACATCATATCTTCTATACTTAGTGAGCTCTCTATTACTAAATTTAGATATATCAGTTTCATCAATTATTATTTTTCCCTCATCACAGCTATCCATTCCCCCTAAAATATTAAGGGTAGTTGATTTGCCTGCTCCACTAGGTCCTAAAATAACAACAAATTCTCCCTTATCAATAGAAAAATTAATTCCATTATTAGCAACAACTATGTTTTCCCCAATTTTATATCTCTTATGAACATCTATTACATCTATATATGCCATCTTATTCCTCCCTAAACTAACAATTACATCATAAAAAATTTACTATATACTCAAAGTTATTAAATAGACACTTTGTTCGTTTAATTTTATAATAAATAGTATAATTTAAGAAAATATGCTAAACAATAATCACATAATTTCTTAACGTTATTAAATGCACATTTAAAATTAATTTGTTGATTTAATAACATTTAACATTAAATTATCTAAATTATGTTTTAAGGTAAAATTTATTTTCAAATTTATCTTAAAGACAAGTTTTAATAGATAGTAAACACTTTCTTTAAAAATTACGTAAGTCTAAAAATTTCTTTAAAGTCAATAATTTTTTAAAATATATAAACTAAAAGAAATATATTGTCATTATATAAATGAGATGTTAAAAGGAGAGGTATATATGGCTGGTGTTAGTGGAAATCGTAGAACTTTATATACTAAGAAGGTTATTAAGGAAAGTTTAATAGAACTTCTTAAAACTAGAGAAATTCATCAAGTTACTGTTACTGATATTTGTAAAAAAGCTGATATTAATAGGGGAACATTTTATACTCACTATAAAGATGCCTTTGACTTATTTCAATCTATGGAAGACGAGTTATTCCATCAAATTTTAAAATATATAAAAGAAATTCCCATAGAAGAATATAATAGTTTACTGCTTCTTAAGGTACTTGAATTAATTAAGGAAAATAAAGATTTGTGCAAAGTTCTATTTTGCAATCAGAGAGATAGTAGTATATTAAATCGTATTTTAAATATTGCAGATCAAATAGATGTAATGGAACTATTTAATAATCATAATTTAATCAATAAAACCATTGCTAATTACTATATGAGATATTCTGTTGGTGGGTGTATTTCAATCATTGAGACTTGGTTAGAAAATGATCTTCCTGAATCTCCAGAGGAACTTGTTCAAATAATTAATGGTATAAATCAAATGAGTAGCTAAAATATATTCAAAATAATGGAGACTATAGTAAGCTTTCCATAAAACAAAACTTTCTATAGTCTCAACCAATTTCTATATCTTCTTTATTTATCTGTAATATCCATACTCACAAAGAAGCTCATGGCAACTATTTACTTCCTCATCAGTGAAAAGTTCGTTGTATTTACTTTCAACAATAGTAGCTTCCATGGTAAGATCTAAACGATTTGCCTTTTGTAATTTATCAAAACCATCTGAAACTCTACCTTTACGTAAAATTTCTTGAACTGTTCTTACTCCACCAAACTTCTCTATTGTTAATAAAAGTCTTTTTTGAGGACAACCACACTCTTTCTCTGCTATTTCACATTTCTTAATAAGCTCTTTTTCAAAATTCTTTTCTAATGACATAATCTTTACTCCATTAATTTAATTTCATTTCCCTTATAATACTATATTTATCTATATAATTCTAATATAAATTCAAAATAATAGAGGGATTTATGAGTTTTTTCATAATCCCCTCTTAGTTTTATTATTTACTTTACCACAAATGAACTAAATAGATAATTATATTCTTAAACGCAATAAATATTTATCTATTTCAATAGCTATTATACTAAAGGTGCATTAATTTGTGTTGTAAAAAGAAATTCATGAAAATGTCCATCATTAATACTAGTTCTTCCAACTACTAAATGAACATGTTTATTAGTGCCTGGTATTGGAATTGCAGGACCAGTAAAAATACATATTCTGTGAAAATGATCAAGAAAATCTGTCTTGTCATTATTAATCTTATGAATATGATTTGTTCCACCATTTATTAGTATAACTTCACCTGTAACACCTGCAACACGATGATTATGCCTATCATCTCCTTCTTCAGCCAATTTTACGCTTTCTCCATATTCATGAACATGTGTCTGTCTTTCTTCATCACAGCATTTTTCACAATGATATTTCATGTGGCAACAGTCATATTCATTATTGTCATGATAGTCTCTTCTACACTTATAATTTTGATAACCCATTTCAAATATCTCCTCTATACTATATATTTAAGAAATTAATCTAAAAATCTCTTAATATACAATATGTAAATATTAGCTGAATTTGTTCTTATTATTTGTAGAATTATAATATATTTAATTGTTTGGTGTCTTATTTATTTTTAATCACCTCTTCTACTTCCTCAATTTCTACAATCTCACAATTTTCATTATTTTCTTTTTTACAATACTTAATGAAAATTCCAAAAAGAACCAAAGCAAATACCACACCTGCTATATTAGAAAATGTTGCATTTAATCTAAATCCTTCAGGAGCTTGTAATATATATGAGCAAGTAACTGCTGACATGAAAACTGCTGGCACTAAGGTTATCCAATAATTATTATGAGCTTTTAACATATAAGCAGATGCTGCCCAAAGCATTATCATTGCTAAAGTTTGATTTGACCATGAGAAATATCTCCATATTATGCCAAAATCAATAAAAGTTAATGCTATACCCACAACAAATAGTGGTATGGCTATCTTAAATCTATCAATAACCTTATCTTGTTTAAGTTTAAAAGCATCAGCAATTGTAAGTCTAGCACTTCTGAAAGCTGTATCGCCTGAGGATATAGGACAAGCTACTACCCCTAATATTGCTAATACGGCACCTACTTTTCCCATTACTGTATTAGAAATAGTATTAACTACAGTGGCTGGTCCTCCAGCTTTTAAAATTTCTTGTAATCCATTTGTATCACCAAAGAAGGACATAGCTGCCGCTGCCCAAACCAAGGCTATAACTCCCTCTGCAATCATTGCACCATAGAATACTTTTCTTGCCTCTGATTCTTTTTTTACACATCTAGCCATAATAGGTGATTGTGTAGCGTGGAATCCAGATATAGCTCCACAAGCTATTGTTATAAATAAGAATGGGAATATTGGTATTCCCTCTGGATGGAAGTTTGCTAATTGAATTTCTGGAATATTATATCCTTCAATTACAATTCCAGCACCTATTCCTACAGCCATTATTAAAAGACAAAGTCCAAATATAGGATAAATTTTTCCTATAACCTTATCTACTGGTAAAACAGTGGCGGCTATATAATATACTACTATAATAACTATAAATATATCTCTGTCTATTCCTGTTAAAGTTTTTAAAAGATCTGCTGGGCCTGTTAAGAAAACTACCCCAACTAAAATTAATAATACTACAGAAAATATAACCATTATTTTTCTTGGTATTTCTCCAAGATATTTACCTACAAGTTCAGCAACTGATACCCCTTTATTTCTTATAGATAAAACTCCTGTGAAATAGTCATGAACAGCCCCTGCGAATATACATCCAAAAACTATCCATAAAAATGCTACAGGTCCCCATAATGCTCCAGCTATGGCTCCAAATATAGGTCCAAGCCCAGCAATATTAAGAAACTGAATTAAAAAAATTCTTGGCCAACTCATTGGTACATAGTCTACTCCATCTGCCATAGACTCAGCAGGTGTTTCAATTGAATCATTTGTACCAAAGGTCTTGTCCACAAATTTTCCATAAGTAAAGTAGCCCACAATTAATAATACTAATGATAATAAAAATGATATCATTTTTCTCATCCCCTTCGTTAATTGAATTAATTGTTACAATTTAATTATACCTCTTTTAGAAAACGTATTCATAATTCTTTTTTACCATAAAATAGCCTTTTCAGACTGAATACTCTTGAAATTTTAGGTAATAACTTTAAATTTTGACTATTTACTATTTTTTTCAAAGTTGCTTTTTAAAGTTAATTCACTCCTTGTTATTTATGCTGCTTTAATGTGATTTCTATTTATTTAAATTTAATATTATACTTTAAAACAAAATCATTTATAACTCCTTTAAAATTCTCTATACTATTAGATAAAAATAACCATCTTAGTTTACAAGATAATTCTAATAATAAAAAAGTGTATATTAAAAGCTTAGTAAACAAAACTTATTAATAGTCTTTAATAATCCACAAACCACTATAAGTTTTCTTGTAGCCTTTTAATACACACATTATTTTTATAACTTCAATTAAAATTTATTTCCTATAGTATCTAGAAACTCTTTTACAATTTCATTTATTGTATCTTCTGCTTGAGGGTATATTCCAAGGTTATCTAAAAACGCATGGTTTACCCCTTCATATCTTATTATTTTTGTTTCTACTCCTGCTTTATGAATAAGCTTACCATAAGCTTCTCCCTGTACTCTTAAATAATCGTATTCAGAAACTGCAATTAATGTTTTTTTAGCCTTTGAAAGATTTTTATTAAATATTGGTGATAAATCTTCTCTTCTAGGATCTAACGTTCTTTGTATGTAAAGTTTTTGTACTAAATCCTCACAATTTCTCAAAGAATTAATAAAATTATATATTTTTTCTTCCTTATATGGATTCTTATATAAATCTATATCCCAATTAAAAAATGGATTTTTCTCTACAAAAGTAACTACAGGATATACAAGCCCTTGAAACTTTATATTTGAATTCTCATTAGCTACAATTGTTGCTAAATTAGCTCCTGCACTTTCCCCTACTATTCCTATTTTACTTTTATCTATTCCATATAAAAAATTATTTTCTTCAATATATTCAACAACTTTTCTACAATCATTTAATCCTAGAGGATATGGCTTTTCTGGTGCCAAAGAATAATCAATGCTTATTACAATCCCATTAATTCCCTCAGCTATAAGTTTACAAGGATTTTCAGAAACATCTAAGCTTCCTCCAATAAATGCACCTCCATGTATATAAACTATACATGGTAAATTTTCTTTTAATCCTTCTTTCTTATAAACTCTGCAATTAACTCCATTTATATTTTCTTTACTCATCAATATATTACTTTTGCAGAGATTTAAATTTAATAATCCCATATTATCTCTCATATCTCCAACTGCTTCCCCTGCGAATACATAAGGATTTCCTGATCTTTTAGGTCTTTTATACTCATCAAAATATTTAATTCTTCTATCTATTCTTGTCCCTTCAACTGGATCTGGTATTGGCTTAACTAAAATATCAACACCATCTTCATTAATAAATTTTGAATTCTCATTCATGACTTTTATTAAATCGCTTTGGCTCATGTGGTCAAGCTCAGAAGGGTTAAGTCTCTCTACAATATAATCTAAAGAAATATTTTCTACCATATATTCTTCTAATTCTTTATCATAATTAATCTCTTTCTTATATTTAGAAACATCTAGTCTCTTTTCAACAATTTTGTCTAAATCTAAATATCCATCTAAAAATGTGCTATTTCTAATCCAAGAGTTTATCTCATTTCTTACATCCTCTAAATTTTTATTTTCACCACTAAATGGAGGTATTGTTGTAAATATAATTCTCGCCCTATTCTTATGAGCAATCTCTATTAATCTCACAAATTTTTTTATAATTAGATTTAAATTTTCCTCATCTTCTTTTAATTTATTGCACTCTAACCTAATTAAGTCACTAACACTATTTACAACTAAAACTAAATTAGCATTATTTTTATCGAAAACCTCTTCATCAAATCTATCAGATAATACTTTTTCAAATTTTATTTCTGAATTATCAGTGCCATAATATTTATGCAATCTTTTTAAAATTCCTAGAGATAAATAAGAATTTTCATCTACTTCTTTTCCCCAAAGTACTAAATTTCTAATTCCATGTTCAGTATTAAAATTTGCTTTAGCTATTCCAGTTAATTTGTTCTCTTTGCCTTTAACCTCATCAAAACTCTTTAAATTTTTGTCCATCTAACCTCATATCCTCTCTTTATAAATAAAACTATTAGCCTTTTAATTATTTAACCATCTTAAAACCATTTTATTATACCCGTTTAGTTAACGATGATTTTTTAGTACTATTACTAAGCTTACAATTAATTTATTATAACTAATCTTTATTTAAGTATAATAAAAAACTGTACCAAAACTCAATTATAAAACCTATATATTGTACTGATAAAAATTTTTTCAATACTAATTTATAGGTTTTATTAAATTGTTTTGATACAGTACTTTTAAATGAAATATTGATATGAAAATTTTAAATTTGTATAACTATAAATTCTTAATAGTTTTAACTAACTATCTAAATATAACTATTTAGGATATAAGACACTACTTAAGCTCTTATAAATTCTATTTCTATATGAGATTTAATCTCTTTTATATAATTGTCTTAAGATTTAATAACAATAAATTAAGATATCCAAATAAGATTCTAAGTTAAATAAAGCAAACTTGAAACTTAATAATACTGTAATAATCCCATTGTTATCTTTCACTTTCAATTAAAGTTTTCATGGTTTCCTTTGTCATTGCACCTGGAATATATTTAGTTATATATCCTTCCTTATTTATAATGAAAGTTGATGGAAAAGCATTTATTCCATATTGATAAACCATAGATCCATTTTCATCAAGTACAACTGGGAATACATGATTTTCTTCTTTCAAGAAATTCTTTATATGCTCTTCTGAACCTTCTCTTCCTAAATTAGGTGAAGCTACTCCAAGGATTACAACATCATCTTTATTTTCATTGTATTCTTTGTAAAGCTCATCTATATAAGGCATTTCTCCTCTACATGGCGGGCACCAAGTTGCCCAGAAATTTAAGAATATAGTTTTTCCTTTATATTCACTAAGAGTATGTTTATTCCCATACTGATCATATAAGGTAAAATCTATTGGAAGAATTTTATTTTCCTCTTCTTGCTTCTTATTGTCACTTTCATTTTTACTATCTTTATTTACACTTTCGCTCTTATTTATCTGAGGGTTATTATTAATCTTTATCTCATTATTCATATTTCTTATTCCACCTACAAGCATTATTAAACCAGCTATTATGATAAAAATTCCACTTATCTTCTTAATTAAGTCCATATGCTTCTTTATTCCATCGAACTTTTTAAATAATTTACCATAGAATAATGATGCTATTATAAATGGTAATATAAAACCAATTGTATAAACTAGTATTAATAAGTTAGACATTAATAAATTTTTTGAACTTGATGCCATTACAAGTACTGATGCTAATATAGGCCCTATACATGGTGTCCATCCAAAACTAAATGTAAATCCTAACACAAAGGCTGATACTGGTGACATATTTTTATATTTAAAATTTAATCTTTTTTCTCTGTTTAATATATTTAAATTTATTACACCTAAATAAAATAAGCCCATGAATAATATAATAACTCCACCTAAAATCATTATAATATTCTTATTAGTATTAAAGAATGAGCTTAAAGCACTTATTGATGAACCTAATATAAAAAATGTAGTTGATATTCCTAAAGTAAAAAATAATGTGTTTCTTATTAAAACACCACTTTTAAAATTAGAATCCCTTATATCCTCTACACTACTATTAGATAACATACTTAAGTATATAGGTAATATTGGCAATATACACGGCGAGAAAATTGATAAGATTCCCTCTATAAAAACAATAAAGAAATTAATATTTTCCACTAAACCTTTCCCCCTTTATTTCTACTTATCCCTCACAGGATAAATTTATGTTTCCCCAAGATATCATCTTCTCTAAAATAGGTAATAACAACATCCCAGATTCACTTAAATAATAAGTTGATTCAACTATATTATTTATAGTTTTTTTATCATTAATTATTATGTTATTTTCCATTAATAATTCTAATTGTTGACTTAGCATCTTTTTGCTACATCCCTTTAATAATCTTTGTAATTCTCCAAACCTAACCTTATTATCTTTAATTCCCCATATTATCTCAGCAACCCATTTTCTTCCTAAAATATTTGATAAGGCTTCAACTGGACACTCATAAGTATCATTCTCTACTTTATACATTTTTATCCTCCTCAATTCCTTATAAAACATAATTAAAATTTAACCTAAAATTACTAAAAGTATATGTAAATATTATGAATTTATTTTAAATAAGTCCACATATTACTTATGGCCTTGTATTAGCTATTAGTTAAACTTAATAAATTAACTTTTTTCTAAAACAAAGCCATATTCCTAATTAAATCAATATCTATATTAAATGTGGATTATATACCATATTTCAAAGTAGTTTTGACTAAACAAATGAAAAATATCTTAATATCTAAAAGACTATCTAAAATAAATATTTATATAACTTAATAAGTAATTATAAAGTTTTTTCTATCATCTCTTTTAATAAATTTTTAGGTACAAATCCTACATTTGTAGTAATCTCTTCTCCATTTTTAAATATTTTTATTGTTGGTATATTTTTAACTCCATATTCAGAAGCCTTATCTGAATTTTCATCTATATCTATTTTAACTATTTTTACATTCTTCATTTCATCTTGTACTTCATCCAAAACTGGTGCTAGCATTTTACAAGGTCCACACCAAGTTGCAAAGAAATCAACAACAACTACTCCTTCTTTATTTAGTACTTCCTTTTCAAATTCATCTTGATTTATATGTTTTACCATTTTCATACCTCCATTTTTAAATTCATATTTCATCTCTAAAACAGAATCTCTTTAATCTCTAGCTTAATTCTATCAACATATAATTTTTTAACAATTAGGCACTTTTTAGTTACCACTTAAATTTAATATGATATAATACACATTAAATAAAGGAGGTGTTTTTCTTGAAGGTAAATAATACATTCAGTTATAAATCATCTTGCTCCTTGCAAAGATTACTAAAAGTAAGCTATGCTTTGTTTGGAGCCTAATGTATTGAGTTAGCTGAATATAAATTAGGTTCTGTGACACATAGCTTTTAGTATTCTTTGCTTTAATAATATTACGTAAATTAAAGGAGCAAGGAAATGAAATATGTAAAAGCCCAAGATGTGTTACCAGAGGAAATAATTGAAATATTACAAAAATATGTGGATGGAAAATATCTTTATATTCCAAGAAAGAATGAAAATCAAAAGGCTTGGGGTGAAAACAGTGGAATAAGAAAAAGCCTTAATGCTAGAAATACTGAAATATTCAAAAAATATAAAGACGGAACCTCCATAAATACTCTTGCAAAAGAGTACTTTCTTTCTGAGAAAAGTATAAGAAGAATTATAAGTGACAAAAAGAAACTATGCTCATAATCATTACAGAATTAATTATTAGATTGAATACTTATTTTAAAAGATGTTATTATCTCATTAAAGCAGTACTTAAAGTAATAACATTTAAATTTAAAACAAGCTATTAAATAATATGATTATGAATTCATTACATTTTAAATATAGATGATTATTATTTCTCTACTTTGAGTAATAATAATCATTTTTTATTTTAATTATTATTTAATTTTATATATGAATTTAATAGTTAATATATAATATAAAAAATCAAATTTCTAAAAGGAGGTATATTTTAATGAAACCTTTTATAAAAAAAGAAGATTTTAATTTCATAAAAAAATGCATCACTGATTTACATGGTACCCTAAAAAACTGTACTGACCCTAATATTATAGAAACAAATAAAGCGTATATAAATGAAAAAATATTAAGTAGATTTTCAGAATTATCTAATGAAGAAAAAGAATTAATTGATATTAATAAAATAACTGATCCCCTACATATTGATAAATATTTAGAGGATTTAAATGAATATGTCTATGGAATGACCGCTATTAAAAGCAATGCAATTACTAAATTATTTAGAAAAGAAAAAAAATTAAAAATTCCTAATTTAGACTTTGAAAACTCCAAAAAAGTTTACTTAGGATGGATTGATGAGGGAAGTAGAAAGTTATTTATAGCATATAACTTAAATGGTAAGCTTACTGGTATGTCATGTAAAATACCAAGCTATAATTCAAACAATAATCATATTTGTACTCTTTGCAATCATATTGGAAATGATACTGAAGTAGCATTTGTTTCAGCACTCTGCAAAACTTCTAATCCAGAGCAAGGAACTTATAGATCTATAGGTTTTGATGTTTGCCTAGACAGTGAAAAATGTAATGAAAGAATTACCTCAACTGATAAGCTTGAAAAACTTTTGAAAGATGTTAATAATATTAAGAAATAATTGAAACCTTACAAAGTATGATATTAATATAATATTAAAAACAACCTAAGGTGTTAGGATTATACGCCTTAGGTTGTTTTCATGTTTATTTTAAGATGATATTTTCTATTTTAAATAACTTTATATATGTGACCTTTTTACATATTATAAAATAAAGATTATTATTCTACATTATCTTTTTGAATTTTGTAGTACGCAATAAAACCTGCTATACACCATACTATTAAAGCTATTAAAGATTCTTTAGACAAAGCTGCTGGTGACATAGGTAAAATTAATAAAAGCATAAAAATTATACTTATTACCACTCCTATTCCTGCTAAAATTTTATCTTTAGTGTTTTTATATTCTTTTAAAACTATAAAGGAAACATAAAAATATGCAACTGATGCTCCTAAAGAGGACATATCTACAATCCAAATTATTGCTTGTCTCCCAAACCAAGGTGCTATTAAACTCACTATAGTTATGAAAATTATAGCATTGCTAAAGACTCCATTTTTATTTACCTTTCCCATCTTAGAAGGAAGCATTTTATAATTTGCTATAGATCCTAATAATTTAGAACTACAAATCATAAATCCATTTATTCCACTCCATACAGCGGCAGTTAAAGCTATTATAAGTAAAAAGAAGGCTCCTTTGCCTAAAGTACTCAATACAGCACTTCCTGCTGCCCATTCTAAAGAACTTGCTTGTTCTGGTGAATACGCTAAGGCAGTTATAATATTTAATATATTATAAATTAATGCACCCATAACTAAGGAAATCACTGCTACCCTTGATGCCTTTTTCTTAGAAAAGTTTAATTCTTTACTTAATTGTGGAATAGCATCAAATCCTATAAAAGCAAAAGGTGTTATAGCAAATACTTTTATTATTTGATTTAAATCAAAAGAATATTTATTAATATATGTATTAATAAAATCTGTTCTGTTTCCTTTAATTATCATTCCAACTAAAACAATAAAAGTCATTGATATTAAGCTAAAAATTATTAAGTTCTGAACTTTGCTTGTTTTCTTTATCCCATTTAAATTTAATGCTGCAAAAGCAATTATTATTATACTTGATGTTAATATTTCTCCTATATAAATATTATATCCAGCTACATTATATAAATAACCAAATTCTAAAATCCCCCCAAATATCTTCTTGATTACAAGTGGAAATGCAGTTGCATTTAATGGAATCATTGTAAAATAAGCCAAAGTTAAAAACCATCCCACAATAAATCCATGTTTTTTTCCTAAATTATTATAAGTAAAAGAGAATTCTCCTCCCTCTTCATCGTGAGTTTGCATCATTATTAAATAATTTTTTTCAATAATAATTATACATATTACCCCTAAAAAGAGACCTAAGAAAGTATTTATTACCCCAGACTCCTTTAAAAATTTAGTTCCAGGTAGCATAAATGATCCCCATCCAATTATGGCTCCTAAAACTATAGAAAATATATCTATTCTATTTAGTTTAATTTCTTTCATCATTATCTCCATTCATTTAAGAAAATAAAGCTATAATTAGTTTTATTTTATATTAACCAATTATAGCTTTTTAAACTATTTTTATCTCTATTTATTATTAATTTCTACTTTGCAGCACTTATTTCCCATAATCTTTTTATAAACTATATTTCCTAAAACTCCTCCTGCAACTAGGAATACAAGGAATATCCAACCTGATAATGAAAGGTTAGCTATTGGTGTATAAAGTGCTCCTACGTTACATCCATTTGATAATCTTGTTCCAAATCCCATGGCAAAACCACCAACTATGTATAATAAAGCTTCTTTAAAGCTTATTTGTAAACCAGCTTTGAAAGTTTTCTTGAAACTTCCAGCTAAAAGTAATGCAACTAATGTTCCTAATATTATACCAAAGTTTTGTACATTCATTCCATTTGAGAAAAATGGAGCTGTAAACATTTCTACTGGTTTTCCTGCAAAAGTTGCTACACTCTCTGGTGAAACTCCAACAGCTACAAGTGCTCTACCAAACCAGAATCCATAAGGTGTTGATGCTCCCCATCCAGCTTTAGTTACTCCCATTAATAGTATGAATATACCACCTATTACTAAAGCTCCAGTAGCAAGTGTCCATGGTCTTACAAATAACTTTTCATATGTAGCTTCACTAAATAGTTTAAATTCACCTTTTTCTTCATGTTTCTTTTCTTGAAGAATTTCTGTGTCAACTCCAGTATAAGTATTATTTGCTTTTCTCTTTTCTTCATATAGCTTTGCTACCCAAATTGTTAAGCAAGCTAAGATAATAGTTACTATTATTGCTCCTAAATATCCTTCTAAACCATCCCATTTAAATAGGTCTGGTAAGAATACACCATTTTCAAATGTTCCTGTACATATCATTGTATCTTTTACCCAAGATGCTGAGTTTTGAACTGGGAATCCTAAATATACTCCCATTCCAAAGAATATTAATGTTATGAAAGCACGTGGTAATCCTGTTACTACGTCAGTAAGAACCCCTGATGCACAACAACTAGAGAATGCCATACCAAATCCGAATAATAATCCACCTAATATAAGTCCTAAGTTAATTGGATTAACCCATAAGTCATACTCTGTAGGGTCTTGTCCTATAAAGAAACAAACACTTACTATTGCTGTTCCTACAAATAATATCATTAACATTCTCATTAATTTTGTAGATCCTGTCTTATAACTTCTGTTTACTCCACCAGCAAATCCAAAGAATGATCTTGTAAGAGCATATCCTAATCCTAAACCTGCAAGTAATCTAAAAAATAGCATTGAACTACCAAGATTAATTTTACCTATTATTATTATTGCTGCTAGTAATATGAATCCAATAATATATTCCGTATATTTCTTCAACTTAATTCCCCCTATTAATTTGTTAATTAACAAACTATTTTATTTTTAATAATATTATTTTTTATCATGGTGTTTTAAAATTAATTAAAACACCATGTATTTACTTTAATTAAAATTATATTCTGTAACTATAGGCTCTCTATCTTGAACTTTATCATTATAGTATTCATAGAAGCTTATTCCCATGAATCCACCTGATACATTATAAATGTTATCAAATCCTAAATGTTGTAATGCTAAACATGCATTATAACTTCTTTGAGCACTTCTACAATGTAAATAAACTGGTCTATCAGTTGGTATTTCATCTAATCTATCTCTTATTTCACTTAAAGGAAGATTTTTGGCTCCTTTTATATGTCCTGCTTCATATTCACTTACTTCTCTAACGTCTATTATACATGCTCCACTTTCAACTAAATCCCTTACCTCATGTACATAAACTTGTTTAAATGTTCCTTCTAAAAGATTTGATGCAACTAATGCAGCATGATTTACTACATCCTTAGCTGTTCCGAAAGGAGGGGCATAACAAAGCTCTAAATCTTTTAAGTCTTCTACAGTTCCACCCATTTTTATTAATGTAGCTATTATATCAACTCTCTTATCTGCATTTCCTTTACCAATTGCTTGTGCTCCTAAAATTCTTCCTGTTGGAACTTCAAATATTAATTTAAAGTGTAATGGCTCACTGCCTGGCATTAATCCTACCTTGTCTTGAGGTATAACCCTTACAACATCATAGTTTAATCTTAAATTCATAGCTTTTATTTGACCTTCTGTTAATCCCGTTGAAGCTCCGTTATAATCAAATATTTGAACACATGATGAACCTATATATCCACTATTTCTTGATGGTCTTCCATTTATATGATCTGCTACTGCTCTCGCTTGTTTTTGTGCTGGTCCCGCTAATGGTAATCTAGATATTGAGTTTGTTAATGAATTATAAACTTCCACAGCATCTCCAACTGCATAGATATCCTTATCATTAGTTAAATAATTTTGGTTAACTTTTATTGCTCCAGTTTGTCCAATTTCTAAACCAGCTTCCCTAGCTAAATCTGTTTCAGGTGCAACCCCTATAGCCATAACAACTGCATCTGAATTTATTTTCTTTCCTGATTCTAATACTACTTTTCCACTTTCAAAAGAGCTTACTTTATCTCCAACTATTAAATTTACGCCCTTATCATACATTTCTTTATGTAAAACTTGAACCATATCATAATCAAATGGCTTCATTATTTGATCCATTGCTTCTATTAAAGTTACGTTATATCCAGCTTCATGTAAATTCTCTGCAACTTCAACTCCTATAAATCCTCCACCTATTACTGATATGTTCTTACTATTATTATCCTTTATAAAAGAATCTAATTTTGCTATATCCACAACATTTCTAACTGTAAATACATTAACATCTTCAATTCCTTTTATTGGTGGCACTATAGCCTTTGCTCCTGGTGAAAGAACTAATTTGTCATAGCTTTCAGTATATTCTTGTCCACTTACTACATTTCTTACTGTTACTTCTTTAGCTTTTCTATTAATTGATACTACTTCTGTATAAACTCTCGCATCAATTCTATATTGGCTATAAAATTTTTCAGGAGTCATAAGAACTAAATCTTCATGATTTTCAACTTTTCCACTTAAATAGTATGGTAGACAACAGTTTGAAAAGGATACGTGAGGCCCTCTTTCAAACATTATTATTTGATTGTTTTCATCTAATCTTCTAAGTCTTGCTGCTGTTGAAGCTCCACCTGCTACTCCTCCAACAATAACTATCTTTTTACTCATTATATTTCCACCTTTCTTAGTGAATATCTAAACAAATTTTCTTTGTTAAATTTTTATCTAACATGCGCATAATTTAATTACCTCTACTTGATAGTATCATATAACTAGGTTTATACCATAATAAAAGTATGTTATACTTAATAACACTTTGTTATATACCTTGCTTTAAACAAAGAATTTACTTTAAAATTGACTTATATAATACTATTTATTTTTTAATGTTAATTATTTTAACAAACTAAACTTTTAAAATTATCTAAAAAACTTCATTATTTTTATATAAAAGTATGAAATAATAAAAAGACTACCTTTAATATAAATAGTAAAACAATATTTAGGAGGTGAACTCATGAATTTAACTTATCTTAGATCTTTCTATACAACAGTTAAGTGTAATAGTATTTCTAAAGCTGCGAAACAATTGCATTTAACTCAACCAGGAGTTAGTATGCAAATTCAAAAACTTGAAAATGATATAAATTTTAAACTTTTAAATAGAAGTAATATAGGAGTAAGTTTAACAAGTGCTGGTGAAATAATCTTTGAATTTGCTGAATCAATGTTATCCATAGAAGATAACTTACAAAAAAAATTAGATGAATTAAAAAATATTAATTCAAAACTTATTATTTCTTGTTGTAAAAGTTTAGGTGAGCATGTAATGCCTTGCAGTATATATACATTTAAAGAAATTCATTATAAGACTGATATCTCTATGGAAATAGATAATACCTCAGATATATTAAAAAAATTAACTAATCATGAAACAAATATAGGCATTATTCAAGGTAAACCTAGTGATTGTAAAAACTTAGAACTTATTCCATTGATGACTGATAATCTAGTTTTAGTTGGTGGTAGAAATACTTCATTTAAATCAGTAAATGTTGAAGAACTTTATAAACTTCCTTTAATAACAAGAGAAGATGGATCAGCTAATAAATTATTGGTAGAATCAAGCTTAAAGAAAAATAAAATTAATATAGATAATCTTAATTTTGTTTTATCACTTAATTCTCCTCAATCAATAAAATCTTCTGTATCTTTTGGACAAGGATATTCATTTTTACCTGCAATTTCTTTAAACCATGAATTGAGAAGTGGTGAATTAAAGAAAATCGATATAAATGATTTAAGACTTCCTTTCCAATACTATATTGCACTTAGAAAAAACTATAAATTAGATTATTATGAACAAAAGTTTGTAGATTTTCTAACCTCAAAAAAAAGATGCTTTTGCTATTAAATAAAAACATCTTTTCAGATAAATAAAAAAGTTACACCATTATTTAAAGGAACTTATAGTATTATTAGGCATAATTCTTAATTATTAAAAGATATTTATCATAAAATTGTGTAAACTATGTAAAAAGATATATTTAAAATCATATTTTTTATTATTTAATTATAAAAAGTCAAGGCAAGTTTAATTTAGCTTACCTTGACTTTTATTTGATTCCTTATTCATCTGCCAACTTAAAATCATCTAACTCTAAAGTTAAATACATATAGTTTCCCTCTGATATAATTTCTCCATGTTTAACTCTTAATTCTTTTTTAAAAAGTGGACCACCTATAACTGTTGTATGAAATTCACCTGCTTCACCACAAGGATCAACTCCTCTTTCTTCTAACTCTTTAATATAATCAAAAGTAAGAATCCTTCCAAGGTCTTCTTTTTTCATTCCTTTACTTAGGTTAACAGTAACAATTTTTGTTACAAAGCCTAAATTTATAAACTCTTCCACTACTTCTTTATGATTCTTTCTCCAAAGTGGCATACCTAGTCCAAGTCCAACATCACTAGTAACCCTTTCATGCCAACATTCCTCTTCTGGAACATCAATATCCCCTGTAACAAGCACTTCTGCCCCTAAATCTTTTGCTTCTTTTAATTTCTTAACAAAAATTTTTTCATAGTCCTCCCAATTTGTAGCTGCTGTAAACAAAGGTAATCCAATAGCCTCTGCTTGTGCTTTTAATACAGATGGAAATAAACTATGTGCTCTTGATCTCTTTCCATCTTCCTCCATCATTACAATTATCCCTATAGCTGTTCCTTCTTGCATAGCTTTATATAAAGCTAAAGTACTATCTTTACCCCCACTATATGATGCTACAAACTTTTTATTCTTTGCACCATTACTCCATTTTTTCATACTTTACTAATGCTACTAAAAAAATATATTATCTATTAAGTAGCTTCTCCTTCCTTATAAAAAAATAGTTTTTTAATTTAAATTTTCTCTAAACTCAAATTTTCTTCAAGTATAAAACCTATCTTTATTAATCATCACTACATACGCAGAAGGAGTTTTGAACTTCTATGTACTCTTCAGGAGTTAAGGAAAGTATGTATTTATCAAAATGATCTTCATTACAAAAATATCCTACTTTATTTTCTATATAATTTTCTTTTGGTTCTTTCTCTAAATCTTTTCCACAATATAAACATTTTTTCATTTTTCTCTCTCCTTTTTATATCTCATGTATTTCATAGCCTATTTATATATCATGCATTTCATAACCTAATTCTGTATTTTACTTAATTTATACATAAATACTTTATAAAAATATAATAATAAAATTTATTTTGATACATTCCATATAATTTTTCCTATATGTAAATTATTGCACAATTACACTACATATTTCTATATTCCTATAAAAAATTATTAATTAAATCCTATACTAATTGCCTGTATAAATATATTTTTAATTTCTAATCACTTTTACCTCTTTGCTAAATCTAATTTCTTCATTACAAATACTAACAAAAAAAACACCTAAGCCCTTTACAATAAGCTTAAGTGTTACTAATATTTATTAGTCCTAAATTCTATTTTTATAATATGACATTAAATATTCTAAATAACCTGAATCTTCATTTTCTTGCTCTTTTATTATTTTAAAACCATGTTTCTTATAAAACTCAACTGCCTTTTTATTATCTTTATAAACAGCTAATTCTATATTTTCATATCTATTTTTAATGTATTCAATTAAGCTTTTTCCTATTCCACTTCCTTGGCTTTTAGTATCAACAAATAATGCACCAATAAATCCATCATTAATTATGCTTATAAAACCATGTATTCCTTTTTTATCACAAAAAACAAATGTTTCAGCCATTGGAATATAAAGATCCTTTACGATATTATAATTTTTCTTCCAATATTTTTTCCCAATGAAATTATGTGCTTCTATGGTACTTTCTAGCCAAATTTTCATAATACAATCTATTTCACATTCTTTTAATTTTCTAATTCCCACAAATATTTTCCTCTTTACTCTATAAATAATTACATGTAAATTATTTAAATTTTATGCTAGGACAACTTGATTTTTAATTTAATCGCATCCACAATCTCCACCATCACTATCACATCCACAGTCTGAATCACAATTTCCCCATGAATCATCACACCCATAGTCATCCCAAAAGTCATTGCAATTATCACTATCGTAATTATCTACAGAATAGTTACTAGAAGATATGTTATTTCCTCCTAATGATAACTGTATAACCTTTGCAATTAAAGCTGACACTACAAACACAAATATAACCCCAGCAATTTCATTCATAAGAATCCCCCCCTTTTTATACTCTATATTATTATATTACAAAAAAATTATTTGTATATTCAACACCTTATTTCCAAAACCTTCTAATCATTAATTTATCAATAGATAAATCTCCCCAAAATCTTTTTATTAACTTACATAAAACACAATCAATATTTACTGAATACTGTTTTTTAGGATTTTTAGTAGATATTATTTTTGATACAACCTTTGCTACCTTAATTGGTTGTGGTGCATTATTAATCAATTTAGTAGCACTTCTTTTAAACATATAAAACTCTTTCTTATAAAATTTTGCATTTTTTGTTTTAGATGCCTTATCATTTTATCCTTCTACTAAAAATATTAATATATAAGTCTAAAACCTTACTAAAAATCACCTTTAATACCCCTATTACTTACTTCATATAATGAAATTATTTTTCCTATAACAACAAGTTCTATCCCTATAAACTAAAAAACCAATAAATGAATTTATTAAAGCTCTCTAATTTTATATTCTAATACACCCAAGAAAAAATTTAATTTTATTTATAAACCATTGTCCTAAATTAGGATATTCATGTCTAATTAATTCTTCTATCTCTTCTCCAGATGTACCTAATGGAATCAAATTTGATCCTTCAGTTATATTTCCTATGGCTATATTGGCTTTTGCATAATCTCCTATAGCTATATCTGATGCTATTGCACTTGCACCTATTGAATATTTTCCTACAGCTATTGCACCAATTGAAAAACCGCCTAATGAAATAGTACCTATTGAAAGTAAAAATCCGATTGCTAAAAGTGCAATACTGATTAACCCTATTGATAAAAATCCCAAACTAAAAATTCCAAGAGAAACAAAACCTATAGATATAATTCCACAAGATATATTTCCTATAGCAATTATCCCCTTTGCCTTTCTCAATCCTCTTCCCAAGTTAATATGAACAACAGGTACCCCACATATGTTTTTTTTACTCTTGTATTCATATTCTAAGGAATATTTATTATTAAAGTGAATAATCAACTGTGTTTCTTTATTCTCTAAGTTTTCTCCATCTTGTTTCCCTGTATTACCTATTTCTTTTCCTTGACTCCCCTCAAATTCGTAAGTTTCTTTAACTAGATAATCTATTGTAACATTGTATAATTCAGAAAGTATTATTAGCTTGTTTAGATCTGGTACTGATTGACCTGATTCCCATTTTGAAACGGCTTGTCTTGATATACCTAATTTCTCTGCTAAATCTTCTTGGAATAATCCTTCTCGTTTTCTCATTAATTGTAATTTTTCAGCTAACTTCATATTTTTCACCTCCGTGGAAAACTATACAAAATTTATATATATTGGTCTACCAACCAACAATTTCTTTTTGTCAACTATTAGTTGCATCCCTTTATTCATCAGCTTTCAGCTATAAATTATAATTAATAGAAATATTCTTAATTATAATATTTATGGTCACTATTATACTTGCTATTTTTTAGCTTTAATATTATTCTCAGGAAAATTTTACAAAATATTATTTTCTCTTAAGTTATTAATTAAAATATTAAACATTATAATTGAACGACTAAAAAGGCATGTATCAAAATAAAATCCCTTAAAACTTACATGCATTCTAAAGCTCATCTAATAACTATTAGAAATAGTTGTAGGTTTTATTATATTTTGATACACGCCTATTTTGTTTACTTTTTTACTCTCATTTTATTTACTTTTTATAGATTAATTCACCTGAGTAAATTTTATTTGTTCTAATTCCTGGTTTGATTTCTCCATTTATTGAGAAGATATTATCTCCATCTAATATTAAAGCTTCTCCACATGGAGCATTAAATGGTACATCTCCAATTGACTTCCACTCATTATTTTTTGAATTATAAATTAGTACTTTTGTATTCCAAGCAAAATCTTGAGGATCTCTTCCAAAATACTCTTTCTTGAACTCAGCTAGACTTTCATCTTTTAATGTATTTAAATTTTTTACAGCATCATCATAAACTGCTTTATTAAATCCACCTATAACAAGCATTTCATCTTCATTTAATTTAACTGAATTAGCACCTAAAAGTGAAATTTCTTCATTTCCTATCTTAACATCAGCTACTTGAGTCCATGAATTATCCTTAATGCTATATTTATAACCATCTGTGTAAGCAATCTTATCTCCACCACTAAATACATATATATCATCACCTAATAATTGAGCAACAGCTTGATTTCTAGTAGGTTCTCCTGGTATTTCCTTTAATTCTTCTGTTTTTCCTGTTTCAACATTAAATTTATAAACCTTATTACTAGCTTTTCCATCTTGTTTTCCAAGTCCTAAATAAATATCTTTATCTTTTTTAACAGCAAAGCCATCACTAAATGTAAAAGGTAAATCTCCAATATGCTTTAAACCAATTTTACCTTTTTCATCGGTTGTAATAAGAGAAACATTATTTCCTTCTTCTTTATTAGGGCTTCCACCTACATAATAAATTCCTTCCTCAGTAGTTATTGAACTTCCATAACCTATTTCATAATCCAATGTTGTATGATCTACTTGCTTTAAACTTCCATTTTCATTTTTTAATACATATATATCAGGATAAAGCTTTTTAGCTCCTCCTTTTGCTACTGGCTCCTCTGGGAAGTTTGCTCCACCTCCAACAACTATATAATCTTTTGTTTTACCATAAAGTAACCCTGCTGTTCCTATATTTTTACTTTGACCTTTTTGAGCCTCTAACTCTCCATCAACAGTCCACTTAATTGAAGTAATTTCTTTATTTTTATTACTCCCCTCTGAAGGCTTATTTCCACATCCAGCTAAAACTAATGGTAATGCAAGTAGTACCCCATACTTCCATATCTTTTTCATAATCTGTTACCCCTTTCAAACCATAAAATAATATTTTTAATAATTTCTTATTTATTAGTAGTTCCACTCTCTAAATATTTTAAATTCATTTCAATATAAGACATTTCTTCACTTGGTGTACCCTCATATAATAATCCAATATTTCCATTGCTTAATTCTGTTAAGCAAGAATAAGCATAATAACCTGGTTTAACTAATTTATTATATTTCCAATCAAATTCATATTTAGGTTCACCATTTTCGTATGTTCCAACTTGATTAATCAATCCAATTCTCACAGTACCATTTGATCTACTTCTTGCATTTGGATTTGAGAAAATAACAGCATCCTTTCCATCTACCTTTTGACTATAATTTATAACACTTAGTTGGCAATATGGCTCTAAAACATTAATATCTTTCTCTACTGTTTCATCCCAAGTAGCTCCCCCATCAAAACTTGTAGCAATATTTAAATATCCACTTAAATTTCTCATAAATAATTTTAGTTGACCGTTTGGCATTTCTACTACTTGACATTCAGTTAATTGAGGTGCATCATCTGATAAGGTTTTAGAATTTATTATCTTTCCATTTTCTAATTTTCTATTATCATTTGGAGATTCTCCTATTGTCCAATTCTTACCACTATCATCACTATATATTACAGCACTAGATTGTTTACCTTTTTCATTTGTATAGTAAACAGGAACTACTATTCTTCCTTTATGTTCTCCATTTTTTATTTGTATTCCTCTACCTGGAGCTATTCCTAAAAACTTCATCCAATCCTTTTTAACTTGGAAATTAATATTTTGTGGCTCACTCCAAGTCTTTCCATCATCATCACTATATACAAGATTTATATAGCTTGTCCCTTTTGCCTTTAAAGGTGCTGTACTAGAATTTATATTATCTATCTTAGTTCCATTTTTAAATAAATCTCCTAAAGCATTTGTTGTATATTCCGTTTTATTGCCATCTTTGTCATATACTATATTTTCTCTTACAGTAAATTCTTTACCTGATGAATCGTAAAGACATAAATATTCTTTTCCATCAATATTTTTAAATCCACTTCCTAATCCAGCATTCCAAAAACCATATTTTGAAGGGAAATGAGTTACTAACAAGAATATTCTTCCTGTTTCATCATCTTGAATTAAAGTTGTATCTATAACAGAGGATTTGTCAGGATAGTCCATTATTATTTGTCCTTCATCCCAAGTTTCCCCTCCATCTTCGCTTCTTCTAACTGCTGTATCTATATCATTGTTAGGAGCATCAGCCCCACCATGTCTTCTTGCATCTATTGAAGCTATTAAAGTTCCTTCTTTTGTTTTAAATAAGGCCGGTATTCTGTAATTACTAGAATTTAAAAATCCTGGATGAAATAAATCAACTGGCTCTGTCTTTACAGCTCCCTCTACAAGAACTTCTTCTTTAGCTTTTGTCTCTCCAGTCTTACTAAGTAAATAATCATCGCCTAAAGGTTCATTATATATATTCATAAAACCTATATTGCCCTTAAAATTATATTCATTAGATTGTCCATATCTATTAGTTTTTCCAATAAAAGCACTATCTAAATTTTCTATATTATTTAAAAACTTTGTATTTGTATCTTTAACTTCTTTTATCATTTTTCCATTAAGGAAGAGCTTATAACCTTTGTTTTTTTCAATCTTTAAGGCGACAGTATTATCACCATCATTTAAAGCAACGTCTTTATACATATGTACTAGATTTTCAGTTCCACTTTGTGTATTTCCCTCATTTTTTTGATTTCTAAGCTCAAAACCAACTCTTGAATTAGTAACATAAAAATTAAAATATCCATTTTTAGTTTTGCTATTACTTATTCCTAATAAGCTTTGTATTTTAGAATCTTTAGAATTAAATCTTACAACAATAGTACCTTCATCTAAATTTTTATATTTTTCTAAATCATAAGTAATATTAGAAGCATTTGAACTTTCTAAATTTATATCCTTATATTCTCCTAGTGAACTTAAATTTTCACTATTATTTACTTTAATCTCATACCCACTATTATTTTTCCCTGAGTCTAAAGTACTTCCTTTAACCAATACATAATTACCACCACTTATAACCATAGCAGCTGTTAAAATTAAAGTTATCCCTTTGTAATTCATTTTACATCCTCCCATAAATAATTTTTTATTATTTTGAAATAGTATTAATTTAAAATACTATGACATACGAAGTAAAATTTTTATTATTGTATTTATAACTTTGGATTTATAATATAGAATATTTTAAATGCTTCTTTTAGTAGAATTTTGCCTTAATTTGAAAAAAGATTTTTTACTCTTAGCTCTCCTTAAATCTTTTATGAATATACTTCTTGAAATGCAACGATTAAAATTTGAATACTAAAATATTTCATTTTTATGAAAAGTATTTTCAAAATAAGAATAATCTGAAAATATTTTTCTTATATTTAACATTGTAATCCTTTTCTAAAAAAATTTCAATATAATAAAGATATTTTTATGGTAACTTTTTCTATAAAATTTTCTTATTCTTTCTTACTATTCTTTAATTATTGTTATCTAAATTTTATTTCAAAATACTTATCATCTGACTTTAACACTATTCAAACAAATATTCTTGTATTTAAACCAATAAAATAATCCTTAACTCTAAATAAAAAGAAAATTATTTTCGCAAATAAAATTTATTGAAAATAATTTTCTTAAAACTTGAAGGTATTTTTTTAATTAGTTTTAACTTTTAGCTACTTTTACAAAATCATAATAAATAAGCTTATTTTAAATACTCTAAGTGTACTAATTTTTTAAATAATATATTTTATTTCACTCATTGGAAAATATTTATCTATTATTTCCATAAAAAACTCTTTTATCTCAAGTATATCTTCTTTTTTATAAACATATTTTCCATAACCAAATTGACCATATTTAAAAGTCCTCTTTTCATCATCCATAGGCAATTTATTATCTGGAAATATATCCATTATTATATTTTTAGCCCTTGTAGTATACCTATGGGAAATAACCTCAAAAGTTAATTTGTGTTTTAAATCCCTTGGTAATTTTTCTTTTAAATCCTTTAATAAGTTATCATAATCCTCTTTCCATCCCTCATATATAAATACCGGAGCAATTATAAATCCTAATGGATAATTAGCCTTAGCTATTTTCACACTGGCATTTATTCTTTCACAAAGAGATGCTGTTCTTCTCTCATAATTATTTATTACAAAATCAGTATTTATAGTAAACCTTACTTCTGTTTTGCCATTATGATCTAAACCTAATAATGAATCAACATCTGTATATTTTGTTACAAATCTAAATCTTGCAAAATCATTATTTGCAAAAAATTCTATTGCTCTCTTTAAGGAATTTGTATATGGCTCAACTGGTATAGGATCAGATGTGGCTGAACCTTCAAATATGGTGATATTAGGTTTTCTTTCATCAATATATTTCTGAGCTTGATTTAATATATCCTCTACATTAACATTTATTTTTACATAAGGTTTATCCCCTAAATTAGTATTTAAATAACAATATTGACAATTGCCAACACAGCCACTTAGTAATGGTAATTGCCAATGTGCTGATGGTTTACAAGACTGAAATTTTCCTACTCTCTTAACTCCAACTACAATTGTACTCTTTCCTTCTTTGTAAAATTCCTTTATATCATCTCCAGGTATATTTTGCTTTATTCTGTTATTTTTAAGCTCAATAATCTCTATATCTTTATATTCCTTAAAATAATTATAGATATTTCTTCCCATTTCATAATTTAATGAGTTTTTCTCAAATAAAATTCTTTTTGGCTTAAACATAAACATTATCTCCATTCATAATACTTTTTAATTTACTAAATATAAATAAAAAAATAATAGTAGTAAACACTACTATTATTCTTAATTTTAAGATATAAAATGTATTATATTTTATATGCTATATAGAAAATTTATATATAAAGTAAATACTATTAATTGTATTAAAATAAAAAAGAGTTGCTTTAACACAACTCTTTAATTAATTCTATAATCCTATAACTTCTTTTATTTGATGCATAACTCCATCTTCATCATTATTTTTATGAGTTATAAATCTTGAAACCTTCTTTAAATCTTCATGAGCATTTTCCATTGCATAACTATGATAAGCACTTTCCATCATTTCTAAATCATTTAAATAATCTCCAAATACCATAGTTTCTTTAAAGTCTATTCCTAAAAGATCTTGAATTTCTTTTATTGCCACTCCTTTATTAACTCCCCCAGCAGTTATATCTAACCATATATCACCTGAAACAGTTACTTGAAGTTCATCTCTATACTTATCGAAATATTTATTACTATTTTCTTCTGAACCATTAAAATCACACATAGTAACTTTTAAAACTGTATCATCAACTTTCTCTAAATCATCTACTATTTCGCATCTTTCATAGTACTTTCTAACTTCACCTAAGAATCTTTCATCACTACTTTCAACATATGCTGAATTCTTTCCACATAAAACTACATTTGAATTTTCTATAGTTCTTCCTATTCTTATAAGTTCATTAGCTAATTCCCTATCTAATCCATTAACAACAAGCTCTTTTCCTTTATAAACAACGAAAGTTCCATTTTCAGCAATAAATAGCATGTCCTCTTTTATATCATTAAACTCTTTAGCTAAAGTATAATATTGTCTTCCACTTGCAGCTGCAAAAAGTATATTTCTTTTCTTTAGTTCCTCAAATACATCATAGAATTCTGGACTTAACTCTTTCTTACTATTTAATAAAGTTCCATCCATATCTGTTGCTATAAATTTTATCATATATATATATCCTCCTAAGTAAAAGTATAAATTAAAGTTAATTTTATGTTCAATTCTATATATTTAATATAAATTGTAAAATAATTTATTTAAAATAATCAAAGTATAAAATTAGATGTAAAGTATTAAGTCCTAGTATATTATAGAAATATTTCTTTCTTTTAAAAGCTTTAAAATTTCTTCATTAGGCTTTTTATCACTTATTATAAAGTCAATATCATCACATTTAGCAAATTCACAAACACCATCAGTATAAAACTTTTCATTTTCAGCAACTAAATAAGTTTTTAAGCTAGATTTAATTATAGCATTTTTCATACTAGCTTCTTCTAAGTTAAAGTTACTTATGAAGTCTTCTACTAAATTTATTCCTCCAACCCCTACAAACGCCTTATGAAATCTATAACTTTTAACATCCTCTATAGCTTTACTTCCTATAGTTCCCCCTAAGTTTTTATTATAAATACCACCAATACAAATTACATCTATAGATGGATGTGAATCAAAAAGTATTGCTATCCTATTCATATTTGTCACTACAATTAACTGCTTTTTTGTATTTAAAAGCATACTAGCAATTGAATAATTCGTTGTTGATGCATCTAAAAATATAAAATCTCCATCTTTAATTTCATTTAATGCTAATTTTGCTATAATGTCCTTTTCATCTAAGTTTTTTATTAATCTAGGTATTATATTATCATCATGAACAGTTTGTCTTTCTAATATAGCCCCACCATAAGTTCTTTTTAGCAATCCTTCTTGCTCAAGTTTTTGTAGATCTTTTCTGATCATTCCTTCAGTAACATTAAATCTAACACTTAAATCTTTAACTAAAACTTTTCCATCCCTTTTTAATATTCTTAAAATTTCTTCTAATCTTTCTTCCATAAACATTATAGTATACCGCTACTCCTTTACACTTAAGTAACCCCTTACTAATAAGAACAATCTTTTATTATTTAATATCTTTTATTATCATTTATTCTTATTTATTATTATATTCTTTTATTTTCAAAAAAGCAATAATGAATAAAAACCTCCGTTGAAATAACTCCTTAAATCAACGAAGGTTTAAATTAATCTATATAAATAATAATAAACTAACTGCCATAACAACCATTCCTGCAATTAGACCATATATGGCCAAATGATGCTCCCCGTACTTTCTTGCTGTTGGCAATAATTCATCTAAAGATATAAAAACCATTATTCCAGCCACTGCTGATAATAATATTCCCAAAGTTATATCATTAAAAATATTTCTTAGTAAAGTATATCCTATTATTGCTCCTATTGGTTCTGACATACCTGATAAGAAAGAATATAAAAAAGCTTTCTTCTTATCTCCAGTAGCATAGAAAATAGGAACCGATACTGATATTCCTTCTGGTATGTTGTGAATTGCTATAGCAATAGTTATTGGAATTGCTAAGCTTGCTCCTTCTAGTGCAGAAACAAAGGTAGCTAATCCTTCTGGGAAATTGTGTATTGCTATAGCTAAAGCCGTAACTATTCCTGTTCTCATAAGAGTTTTATCTTTAATATCTGCTTTGTCCTCTTTATTTTCACCCTTATATTCCTCAATTTCATTTTCCACTTCTTCAACACTTCTAACCTCATGAGGATTTTCTTCTTCAGGTACAAATTTATCTATTAAAGCAATTATTGCTATACCAGCAAAAAATGAAATAACAGTAATCCAATTTCCCTCCTTAATACCCATAGCCCCAACAAGGGATTCCTTAGCTGTTTGAAACATTTCTATCATTGAAACATAAATCATAACTCCAGCAGAAAACCCTAAACTTACACACAAAAACTTTTTATTAGTCTTCTTTGCAAAAAAAGCTATGCAACTGCCTATTCCTGTAGCTAATCCCGCCAACAAAGTTAATAGAAAAGCCATAAGTACATTATTCATATTATCTCCTCCTTTCATAATTATTCCGTAATCAATTGATAATTATTTTCAATTATAAACTATAACTCTGCATTTGTCCACTTATTTAATTACTCTCTCCATAAAACCTTATTTAAGATACTATATGCAAAAAAATAAAAAGAAGGAATTTTATCAAGACTTTATTATAAAGTAGATATAATTCCTTCTTTTATTATTTATACGTGAATTTTTCCACTGTCTTCTATTTCTTCTTCATCTATTTTTATACCTTTTTTGCTTAATCTCTTATTAGTAACACTTCCAAATACGCAGTATATAACAGCAGCTGTTGGAACTCCTACTAACATTCCAATAAATCCAAAGGCACTACCACCAATCATAATTGCAAGCATTACCCATAAGGATGATAATCCTACAGATCCTCCTACAACTCTTGGATAAATTAAATCCCCTTCAATTCTTTGAAGACATAATATAAATACAATAAACCAAAATGCTTTAATAGGATTTATTATAAATATTAAGAAAAATGAAGGTATTGTTCCTATAAAAGCTCCTAAAATAGGAATTAAACTTGTTGTACCAACAAGAACACTTATTAAGAAAGCATATGGCATTCTTAATAATAACATACCTAAAAAGCATAAAGTACCTATTATCAGTGCTTCGGTACATTGGCCAATAATAAAACCTGAAAACACTCTATTGGTAGTTTGTCCAATCTCTAATATTTTATCTGCTATATCTCCTCTAAGATATGCATACATAACTTTTTTTATTTGACATATTAATTTTTCTTTGCTTGAAAGCATGTATATAGCTAATACAAAAGCTAAACAAAAATCAATTATAGCTGTTGTTACATCAACTGTTAAACCAACAAGGTAAGATGCAAGTCCACCAAATAAATGAGTAACTGTTTTTAATATTTCTTGCCAAGCATTCATAACTTGATCCCAAACTTTACTTAAAAGTACTGTGGAATCAGCATAATTATTCATATTAACTTCAAATGATTTTAAATAACTAGGAATACTTTCTGTAAGTTTAACTACACTTGAAGTTAGTTGAGGAACAACAAATAGGATTATAGCACTTATGGCTCCAACTAAAACTATTATTGTTACTGTAATAGCTAAAGGTCTTTTTGAACTTCTAACCCATGATTTCTTACTATGTTCTAAATTTCCAAATAACTTTCTCTCAAAAAACTTCATAGGTATATTTAATACAAAAGCTATCGCTATACCTAAAATTAATGGTTTAATAAGACTTGTAATATAACCTACGCCTCCAAAAATTGTAGAGTATTTCATAAATACAAAAGCTAAAACTATAGCATAGGTAACAACTATTAGGGCACCTTTTAACTTTTTATCATTAAAAAACATATTTTCACTTCCTTATTTTAAGATATTTTTCATCTTTTCTAAAAAAATAATTTTATTATTAATGAAAATAACTTACTTCTACTTAAATATACCATATTGTTAATTTTTTGTTAATAATATTTCTTTTATAATTAATAAAATATGTACTTCTCTATTTTCCTGTATTCTTTAAATATGTTTTTATAAATAAATTTGGCAAATATGCAGCCATCTTCATATAAGTGTACATGCTTCTTCCATATCTATTTGTTTTAATAGTTGCTTTTTTTAAGTACTTTTTAACATTTTTATTTTTAAGAATACTTAAAGTATCTTCCTTTGTTTCACTATTCAAATATCCTAATATTTGATACATAATATGCTCACTAGTAAATTCTTTTTCTATAGCTTCTTTCAACTTTTTATCTAATTTATTTTCATCAATAAATTTAGCTACATCCTCCATTGATTCTACTACAGTTATATTCTTATATATGTCTGGATTATTAGTTAAGGAATCTCCCCTTTGACAATAAAATACTAAACTGTCTTCTATTCCTCTAACCTTTTTTGAACTTAAAAGTGCCTTAAATATAAAATTTAGATCCTCTGCTCCATGAGCGCCTTCTAAAAATCTAAGATTATTTTTATTTAAGAACTCCTTATTATATACAAGACTTCCAGTCCAAAGTCTTATTTTATTATCTTTATAAGCATTAAAGACTTCTTCACCTGATTTTATTTTTCCAAACTCAAAGTTTTGAGCTATATTCACATTTACACTGTCATCCTCTTTGATTCTTTTATAATCAAAAAATACTATATCAGGTTCATTAAACATATTTCTTTCTAAAATCTGAACTAAATTATTCTCTGCAAAATCATCTGAATCTAAAAATAAGATATATTTTCCTCTTGAATAATTAATCCCAATATTTCTAGCAACACTCTGCCCTCTATTTTCTTCACATCTAATTACTCTATGATCTATTTTAAAGTTTTCTAAACAGGCTTCACTTACTTCACATGTATTATCTGTTGAACCATCATCAATAACTATTACTTCAAAATTATTTGATGTTTGTCTTGATAAAAACATAAGATTTTTTTCAATATACTTTTCTGAATTATATGCAGGAATTACTATACTTAAAAACTTATCACTCATTAATGCCATCTCACTTCAACTCCATTATAGTTTTTAAATTAAGCTTATAAATAGTTTTAAAATTTAAATTAAAATATTTCTTATTTTATTAGTAGCATAATCAATTGCAACTTCTGTATTTCCATTATTTTTTCCTCCACCTTGAGCTGCAAACTGATTTCCACCACCTCTTCCATCAATTAAAGTTATGGTATCTTTTAATATATCACTCATATTAACTTTTTTCATATCTTTAGAACTATTGAAAATTAAATTTACTCTATCTCCATTTTTCACTGCAAATAAAACTATTGCTTCATATTCCTCAGTTATTTTATTAGCTAACTTACCTATATGTTTTGTATCCTCACCATCAAAAATTTCATTAACTAAAGTTATACTTCCTATTCTTTCTGATTTATTTAACATCTCTTTTATCTTGTAATCACCTATTTCAGCTTTAACTTTTCTGTTTTCATCTGCAAGATTTTTATTATTTTCTAAAAGATTCTTAACAGCGTTTAAAGTATCACCTTCTCCTGATTTTAGAATCTTGCATATTTCTCCTAAAATTTCATCCTTAGTGAAAAAGTCAGATACAGCTCTATTTCCAGCTACATATTCTATTCTTGTAGCATTTTTATGCTTTTCCCATCTTCTTATCTTTATGACTTGAAGATCTCTAGTATTTCTTGGATGAACTCCACAACAAGCATTTAAATCTAATCCTACAATTTCAACAATTCTTATTTCTTCATCAGTTTTAGGCAATGCTCTTCTAGTTTTTACTTTCTTTAATTCTTTTTTGCTTGGAGCATAACTTTTTACTTCTAAATTCTCAAATATTAATCTATTTGCCTCTTTTTCAGCTTCTCTTATAGTTTTTTCATCTAAAAAACCTACAATATCAACTGTACTTATTTCTTTTCCTAAATGAAATCCACAAGTATTGGCACCAAATAAATCATAAAAGCATCCTGAAAGTAAATGCTGCCCTAAATGTTGTTGCATTCCATCAAATCTTCTTTCCCAATCTAATTCACATTGTAGATTTTTTAATTTTTTAGGTTCTTTTTCAAGAATATGATATACTTTTCCTTCTTCTTCATAAACATCAAGCACTTTAATTCCATCAATAAGTCCTAAATCTCCCATCTGTCCTCCCCCTCCTGGGAAAAAGGCAGTTTGGTCTAAAAGAACATGAAATTTCCCATCAATTTCTTTAACCTCAATTATTTCCCCTTTAAACTCCTTTATATATTGATCTTCATAATAAAGTTTTGTCATTTTATATCAACACCTCAATTGTCTTCTTAATAATAAGAGCTTAAACTCAACTTTTATAAAAATTAGCTCTAAAATAAATTATATCATTTATTTATTAAATTAAAACTTATAAATATTTACTAAATTCAAACTTCTAAACTTAAAAATTAATAATTATATTAATTCATAAAATTATCAAAAGCCAGAGAATTTTAAAAACTCTCTGGCCTATTTAATAAAATTATTTTAAATCTATTTTAATACTCTCCCCACATAGCTCATAATTGCTTCTATCTGAAAATACAACGGTATAATTATTTCCTACTAATTCTTCTTTGAAATCTATATAGAACTCATTTCCACTTACATACTTAATATTCTCTGTATATCCCCCCTCTTTACTTCCTATAGGTTCAATTTTCTCTCCAGTTTCATTATTTATAATATAACTAGGTGCTCCATAGATTGAATACTTAGATTCATAATATAATCTTGTTCCCTTTTCAACACTTTCTATTTTTTTAATTTTAGAATAAATTTCTCCATTATCTAATTTAATCTCTGTTTCTCCATTTAAATTTAATTTTTCTTTAAATTCCTTAGGGAAAGTAACTTCATTAGAATCATCTTTCTTATTCATATTCTCTCTTTGAATATATGGAATTATAGTTAAACTCTTACTATCATCATAGACCTCTTTAAAACTATAACTAGTGAATAACTTAGAATTTTCATTTTTTTCAATATCTCCAATTCCAGTACCACTTTTTGAATATAAGTATCTTCCTTTATCATCAAAAATAACAAAACTTAAGTTGTTATAATCATGTAAATCCCTTGTTTCTGTAACTTGCAGAACTGTATTTATAGGAGTTTTTATTAATTTATTTAATTCTACACCCTTTAATTCTTCTCCTAAATCTATGTTAAGATTTTGTTCTTTTATATTTTCTTTAACTAACTCATCACTTATAGGTATATTAAAATTCCAATTTCCCTCTACCTTAACATTCTCTGTAATATTTCCTAAACTACTTATGTTTATGTTTAAATCAAAATTATTAGGAATTTTTATATCTCCTCCCAATATATTTTTCTTAAGCTCTTCTGGAGCAAACTTTTCACTAGCTATAGAATAATTTTTAACACCAATATAGGTGAAATCATCTAGCTTTTCCCCTTCTCCTCTACTCCCAGAACTTATAAAATTATTATTTATTCCTAACTTAACATCTAATAAATCTAGTCCATCTTCTAAAGGCTTATCTGATTGAATAGTATAAAAAACTGCTAAATCTAAGGTGTCATAAACAATTTTATTTATTGTAACCCTATACCCATTACTTTCTTTAGTAATATTTAAATCTGAAGCATATTTATCATAATTTTCATATGTCATACTATCAAACCTCTCAAATATTTTCCCCAAAACAGGAATATTTTGTGCATATGTTGGCATTGTCACTCCCAAAATAATAGTTCCTGCTATACAAGCTGCACATATGCCTGAAGCTTTTTTATAATTTCTTTTTCTCTTTCCTAAATTATTTATGGTGTCATCTATTTTTTTATTAATTTCCTCTGGTACTTTCATATTTTCCATTTTTAATCTATTTCTAATATCTTTATCAAATAAATCATCATTATTTTTCATTAATTAACCCTCCATAAAATAAGTTGATTAAAATTTAGTCTAATCTATTAAATAGCTATTTTTAAATACAATTATGTTATATAAAATCTCTAAGCTTTTCCCTTGCCCTAGCTAGTCTTGATCTTACTGTTCCTTCAGCTATATTTAACATTTCTGATATCTCTTTAGTAGACATATCTTCAAAATAATATAATACTGTAGTTATTCTTAAATCCTCACTTAATGAATTAACTACAGATGTTAACTCAATATTTCCATAGTCATCACTGTAAGACTCTTCATTTTCTAACTTATCTAAAAATATGGTCTTTTTATTTCTTCTTAATATCAAATTACACTCATTTATTAAAATCCTTATTATCCAACTTTTAAAGAATTCATCCTTTTTTAAAGTTCCTATCTTCTCATAAGATTTTATTATTGTATTCTGAATTGCATCTTCTATGTCTTCCTTATTATTTAAAATTCCTCTAGCAACCCTATAGATACTTAATCTATTCTCATCTATAAGACTTAAAAAGGCATCCTTATCTCCTTTCTTTGCTTGAGAAACCATTGAAGTTTTTCTATATTCTAAAAATGATAATAACTCCACAACTTTCCTCCTAAACTTTAATAACTTAGCTAAGCTTTATACTTATTAGATGGTTTAATTAATAAAAATGCTCCCTAAAAAAATACTTTTTTTATAATTATGAAACTTAAATCAATAAAAAAAGATAAAACTTACAAATATATTCTTAGAATTATTGAAATTCACTAAGAAATTATAAGTTTTATCTTTATATTTTAATTCATTTCTTTATATTCTAGTAATTTTGATCGTACTGAAGTCTATATCTAAACTTTTCTAATTTATAGTTTCCATCCTTATCTAGTTCTTTAAGATTATATTTATGATTAAATCCCATTTTCTTATAAAAATCACAAGCCATAGTTGATGATTTAACTTCAATTCTTCTTGCTCTTATATAATATTCATCCTTTTCTAGAGCTTCCATAATTTTTTTACCTATTCCCTTACCTTGAAATTCTGGTAGAACAAATATAGGTAATAATATACTTTCATCTTCTTCACCTAAAAAACTAACTATTGCTCCACAACCAACTATTTTATTTTTTAAAACTGCTACATATATATGTGAGTTTTTTGCTATATGAAAAATTTTATTATCTTTATAATGAGAAGCTAAAATTCTCATATCATCTTTTGAATAACCTTTTACATTTACATCCCCAAAATTTCTTTCAATAATTTTAGAAACTTCTCCCCCTTCTTTTTCCTCAAATCTTCGTATTTTTAAATCCTCCATTAAACAATTCACCTTACTTCCTAAATTAATAATTACCCTAAAATATATTAATTGAGTTTTTTAACCTACTTTAAGACTATACTTATCTTAGATTTATTTTTAATATTAAACTGTTAATAAAGTTAAGAAAACTCACTTTTAATATCTAATCCAATGTAAATTTATCATTTTTAGATAAATTTACGAACTTCTCTCTTATGATAAAATTTATTATACACCTTTTCTCTTTATTGTAAACATTATGAAACTAATAGTTTCATGCTACAAATTGAGTATTCATGCCAAATTCATTAACACATCTTATCAAAGATAATAATTTATTTATTTAAAGCTATAACAATAAAAATCTTTATAATATTTAAGCTATAAATTTAACTGAATTGCTTTATCATTTATTAAAAGTTTATTCACATTTTTAATATTTTCTTAATCTCTTAAGACAATTTTTCTGTTAAAATTTATCAAAAGATACTTAAAAAGGAGGGTTCATTATGAAGGTTATAATTTTTTATACAAAAACTGGTGGTGGACATTTATCTGCTTGTAAATCATTAGAGGAAAGTCTAAACTCAATGAATATACCTGTAGTAACTTTAGACTCTCTAGAATTTGCAGGTCATCTTGTATCTAAAGAAATATGTTCTGCTTATAATTATATAGTTAAATCTGTTCCTGAACTTTTTGGTGCTCTTTATAATGCCGGCGAAAAGATTAGTGATCATAATAAAAAATCTATAATTTATAAATTAAATTCTTTTTATGCCGACAATATATTAACAGTCTTAGAAGAAGAACAACCTGATATAATAATCTCAACTCATATCTTTGCTACTCAAAGTCTTAGTTATTTAAAGCAGAAAAACAAAGTAAAAGCTTTAACAGCATCAATAGTAACTGATTATACTTGTGCACCATTTTGGGAAGAAACTGATTTAGATTATTATTTCTTACCACATAAAGATTTAATAAAAGAATTTAAAGATAAAGGTTTAGACTCCTCAAAACTAATAGCTTTTGGATTACCTATTGATTCTAAATTTAAAGTAAAGACTCCTAAAGAAAAAGCTAAATTTAACTTAGGTCTTGAAAAAGACAAACCTCATATTTTAATAATGGGTGGAAGTATGGGAGCAGGCTCAGTTAAAGATACTACACTTTATATAAGTAAGCATCTTAAAGAATGTAATATAACAACTATATGTGGAAACAATAAAGAATTATTTAAAGAAATATCTGAAATAAAAAAATCAAGCCCTAAAATTCATGTACTTCAATTTACTAATGAGATGAATGAACTTATGGATTCTGCTGATATATTAATAACTAAACCAGGTGGCTTAACCTCTACAGAAGCCATGAATAAGTCACTTCCAATAATAATGATTAATCCTATTCCAGGAGTTGAAAGTGCAAATTGCAACTTTTTTATGAAGCATAACTTAGGCATTAAATCTAACTCACTTCATGAAACTTTAAAAGTTTGTGAAAAACTTATTTCTGATAAAAAATTCTATGAAGAAATCGTATCGTCTCAAAAACTTAATTCTAATATAAATGCTGCAGATGATATATGTAAATTTTTAATAACAAAATACCATGAAATTCAATACAACAGTGACAATAATAGTCTTTGACTCCTTGAAAAAATTATTGTAAACTTATAAATAAAATCTAAGAATACAGGTGGTTCTATTGGCATTTATTATTTTAGGAATATATATTTTAATAAATATAGTTTTACTTCATGGGACAAAAAAAGCTAGAAAAGGTAAGAAGACCGTAACTATAAAAATAATGAGCCTTATTTCTATAATTATGTTCATATTGTCATTGCTAATACTTTTATTTGGTGGTATGTCTTATTTACATCATAAGAACATGCTAAATTTAATAATCTCAATTATTTATTTCTTTATTCTAGTTTTTATATCTTACAAATTAATATGTTTTTATGTAACTGAAGATACTATAATCTATGGATATAATTGCTATAAGTTTAAAGATATACACAAAATAGAAATTGAAAAGGTTAAAAATAAGTTTACTATAACAATATACATAAAAGGAGCCAATCCATTATATTTTAAGCTAGATTATATAAAAAAGAAAAAGCTTTTAAATGCTCTTCACGGTAAGGTTCTATGTATAAATTTATAAACAAAAGACTATCTAAACACACTACAAATATTAATGTGTTTAGATAGTCTTTCTTATTAACTTACTCCTAAACTTAAATTATATAATTTTAATTTAGGCTCAACAAATTTTTCTTCCTTAAGATTATAGTTACAGAAATAATATAAAAATCTAGCTAACTGAATCTCTGCCATATTAAGTGCTCTAATAGCTGCCAAAGCTTGTTCTCTAGTATCATCCTTAAAGGCATCATGAATTAATTCTTTTGCATATTCTGAACTTTCATTACCTAAATATCTACAATACTCATCAAAATCAAAATTGCTATTTTTATAATATATATCTAAAACCTTTTTCTTATCATCTTCATTAAATACATTGTTACCTTCATCCTTTAGTATATAAGAAAAAATTTCTCCTTTAGTTGGTACTCCTTTTAAAAGAATATCTTCATCTTTATCCTTATTTTTATCTAATAAAAGAGTTATATCTTCATCTCCTTTTATCCAAGCTTGTGCTAAATTTTCAAACCTACGGTGATTAGAAAAATTTCCTTTTCCTATTTTATTTATATCAAATTTTTTTAATACATTCATTATTTTTTCATTTGGACTAGCAATGTGATGAGTAACATGGTGTGGTTCACTCATATCAGCTAAATAGTGACAAGAATAACTTAAATACTTCATACATTTTCTTCTCTTACCTTTATCTCTATACTTTAAGGCTTTTCGTCCAAAAAAAATAAATTTACACATTGCTGTTTTACCTTTTCCAATTCTTCCAAAGTAATTATCCTTATCTTCACCATGATAAAAATGAAAAGAGAATAAAGTTAAGACTGACCTAATCATTATGTCTGGCTTTCTAGAGTATGATGGTCTAATCCATCCTAAGCTCTTACTAACATTGTAATTAAGTTCAAGTATATCCATACACCATTTAAGTGATTTAGAAAACCACTTATTATTTAAATACAAATTATTATCATTAATCACCATTCTATTTGCTTGTTCTAATAACACATCATGGGTATTAGATTTTTTTAAAGACTTTTTCATAACCTTTGGCATTTTCTTCAATATCTTTTTCATGTTATCCATGACTGTCGCCTCCCACCTAAATACAATTATAGCACCAGACATAGAAAATATTTAACGTTAAAAAAGGCAGTAAAAGCTAAATTTAAGCCTCTACTACCTATTAAAAAGATTTATCTATTTCCCTTGCATATTATTTCTTTCAACAAATCTTCTTATTCTCTTTATAGCCTCCATTATATCTTCCATTGAAGCAGCATAACAAGCTCTTATAAAACCTTCTCCACACTCTCCAAAAGCATTTCCTGGAACAGCTAGCACTTTCTCTTCAAGAAGAAGTTTTTCACAAAATTCATCTGAACTCATACCCGTTGACTTAATACATGGGAATACATATAAAGCTCCTAATGGTTCAAAGCAATCTAATCCCATACTTCTAAATCCATCAACTAATACTCTTCTTCTTCTATTATATTCCCTTGCCATTTCCGCCACGCTCTCATCACCATTTTTAAGAGCCTCAATAGCAGCATACTGAGCTGTTGTAGGTGAACACATTATTGCATATTGATGTATCTTTTTCATAGCATCTATTAAAACTTTATGAGCACATACATATCCTAATCTCCATCCAGTCATAGCATAAGCTTTAGAGAATCCATTTATTACTATAGTTTTTTCCTTTACCTCCGGGAAACTAGCTATTGAAACATGGTCCTCATCATATGATAATTCTGCATATATTTCATCAGAAATAATTATTACATCCTTATCCTTTAAAACATCCACAATCTTTTGAAGCTCTTCTTTATTCATTATTGCTCCAGTAGGATTATTAGGGAATGGAATTATTACCACTTTTGTTTTTTCAGTTATAGCCTCTTCTAAAAGTTCTGGAGTTAATTTAAAATCATCCTCAGCTCTTAAATCTATTGTCTTAGCAATTGCTCCTGTAAATGCTGTACATCCCTTATAAGCTACAAAGCTTGGCTCAGGTATTATAACCTCATCTCCAGGACCTACTAAAGCTCTAAGAGCTAAATCTATCCCTTCACTTCCTCCAACAGTAACAAGTATTTCATCCTTTGGATTATATCTAAGAGAAAATCTTCTATTTAAATACTTTGATATCTCTTCTCTTAATTCTATAAATCCTGCATTTGATGAATAGTGAGTATGTCCTTGCTCTAGAGAATAAATTCCAGCCTCTCTAACATTCCAAGGAGTTACAAAATCAGGCTCCCCAACCCCTAAAGAAATAACATCATCCATTTCATTTATTAAATCAAAATATTTTCTAATACCTGAAGGTGGCATATTTTTCACATTATCTAATATCATATTCTCTAGTATCATATAAATAACATCTCCCTATCATCTGTTTTCTTTTCTCTAAATATTGTTCCATGATCTTTATATTTTTTAAGTACAAAGTGAGTTGCTGTTCCTGTTACATATTCTTGAATTGCAAGTTTATCTGAAACAAACATTGCCACTTCTTTCATTGTTTTTCCTTCTACTATAACAGTTAAATCAAATCCACCTGAAGACATTAAATAACAAGCTTTAACCTGTGGAAATTGGTATATTCTCTCTGCAACCTTATCAAAACCAACACCTCTTTGAGGAGTTATTTGTACTTCTATTAAGGCTGTAACTGTCTCTCTTCCTGTATTCTCCCAATTTATAAGAGTAGTGTAGCCAGCGATTATGCTTCTTTCTTCATAATCTCTTATGGCCTCTCTAACCTCTTCCACAGTTTTCCCTGTCATAATCGCAATTTCTTGATCTGTATATCTACTGTTTTTTTCTAAAACTTCTAAAATTTCTTCCATGACACATTGGCCCCCTTTGTTATTGCTTATTTTTTATTTAAATTGTTTAATTGTGTTTAGCATAATTAATAAAAAAAGTTCCTTCATCCCTAAAAAGGGACGAAGGAACTACTTCGCGGTACCACCCTAATAAGTAAAATTACTTTTACTCACCTCAGTTAGAAATCTTTAATAGTATGGACAAAATTTAATAAATTTATGCCCTACTTATTACTCAATTTCTATCCTCTTTAACGGGAGGAAATCGTCTTAATCTAATTAAAAGTTGTGTACATTTTAATTTTAAAACATACTTACTAAAATACTCTATTTAACCTTTAGTTCTCAACAAGAAACTCCGAGACTGCTTCAATTAAGCTTTCTTACTAAATCTCACCAAACTTTAGCTCTCTGAAAAGTCCACCTAATTTACTCTTTCTCTTCACTGTTTTTTATCATTTTTTCGTTTTTTATAATTATATACACAAAATTTAATAAATTCAATATTTTTTTATAAAAATTAATGCAAATTTGTTTTTTTATATAAAAATAGGGCGTGTATCAAAATAACTTTTGATACACGCCCATGCAACAAACTAATTTACATGATTAATACTTAAAGTTTTGTTATATTTATATATTTTAATTTCATTTCCATCTAAGTTTTCTTTATTCATGTCTATTGCATTAATTTGATTATTTTCATAGGTATTATAATAATAAATTCCTTTTTCTAAACACATGCAACTTGTATATTGAGTAATATCGCTTTTTTCTTCTATAGTTCTAATTGATCCTTTTACCATAGCAACATTATTTAATATATGGAAAAATTCAATTAAATCTATTGAATCTTTATCATTTTTCATCATTGCATCTCTTAAAAATGCTACTCTTATAAATCTAGATGCAGGTGTAAAATCTCCTGGTAATCCTACTAAACCAGTCCCTTGCCCTAAGGCAGTTAAAGACTGATCACCTAACTTAAATTCTGGAATTTGATTATATTTCATACTTATATATTGATTTAAATTTGTTACATGCCAATCAAAAGTAGGTGAATTAGTTAATACTCCAATATTATTATCAAATACATTTAATTTTTCCTTTGTTTGCTCAACTACAATAGACTTTCCTGTTATATCACTTATCATCCAGTGAAGAGTTGTGTTAGGAATATGTTCATTAATAGGTATATCTACTATATTAGCATTTTTCAATGCTTCCTTTACCTCCTCAACTGAGCTAAAATTTGCTAAAATCCATAATAAAAAATCATATACTGGAATATTAGTTTTACCTTCTATATCCTCTTTAGAATAACTTGCATAAACTGGAAAATTCAACCCAGCACATCCTAACCCCTTTTCATTCATACCATCTGCAAATGCAGGATAGTTATCAAAAATAGTTCCCATTCCAAGGACAGCATATTTTGCTGTTAATTCTCTATTATTTGATTTATTTACACATTTAAAGTTTCTAGGAATAAATATAATAGATTGATTAAATGAATACTCAATATCCATATTTCTTCCAAATAAATGCAATCCTTCTTTTGTTTCTAATGCTAATCCTGTACACATAAATCCTCTCTCCTCATTGGCTTGTTATATAGGTAAATAATACTATATTTATTTTAAAATTTATATTATACTTAATTACCATATTAACAAGTTTTTAAGTCCATTATTATTTTTTTATTCCTTACCTCTTATAATTTTTATTAATGAAGCCTTTTTACCATAATGTAAAGTTCCTTTTTTATATAATTTACTACTAAAGAATCCAACTAAAATTATGAATCCAACATTGATAATAGTAGTTATTAAAATTTCCATAAAAGTAACTTTTGATAAAACTATTCTCTCAAACATTATTAAAGGAGAAGCAAATGGTACATAACTAAATACCTTAGCTAAAGTTGACTCAATGTTAAACATGCAGTTTATTGAAAGTAAGAAGACTCCAACAAAGACTAATGTAATTGCTCCCATTGATGAATTTACATCTTGAGCACTTGTAGCAAGGGAAGCCACTGCTGCATAAAGCATTGAGAATGTTAAATATCCTAAAAGGAAATAGGCAACAAATGCAAATATTATGCTAGCATTTAAATTTAATGAACTTAAAGCTTCTAAGCTTATACCTGATGTTTTAAGCATTATTAAGCCAGCACCTAGAATCACCGCTATCTGTGTAAGCCCTACAGCACATACTCCTAATACCTTACCAAAGAAAAGCTCCATTGGCTTAGCCATAGTTATTAAGGTTTCCATTATTCTGTTACTCTTTTCTTCTATAACTGAATTAGCAACCATAGAACCAAAAGTAAGAGTTATTATATAAATTCCAAAAACAAGGGCATAAACTAAAGTCATTCTCTCATGTGAAGCATTTCCTGTTTGAACTACATCAAGCTGAGCTGGAGTCATTATATTAGCATACTCTTCTGGTGTTATATTAAACTTCTCCATTGAAAATACAAATTTAGTGTCATTTAAAATTGTATTTACTTTCTTCATTAAAGAATCTCCAGGTAATTCATTAACATATAATTTTCCTGATACCTCTTGACCTGTTGAAACTTCAAGTAAAGCCTTATAATCTGACTTTCCATTTTCTATTTCCGTTTTAACCTTATTAGTTTCTTCTGAATCTTTGCTTAAAACAACTTTAAAATCATCATCATTTAAACTTTCTAAAGTATTAGAGTCAAAAAATTTATTATTAGCTTCTGTGCTTATCATTATTAAATCTTTTGATCCCTCTCTATTAAACAGTCCTACTATTTTATCCATATTAAAGAATCCTAGCATTACAATTAAAGTAATTATTGTTGATATTATAAGAGCTTTATTTCTAATAGTTTCTTTATAGGTAAAACTAAAAATACTCCAAAACTTTTTCATACTAATCACCTAACCTTTCTATGAAAATATCATTTAAGGATGGTCTTTCAAAATAAAATCCCCTTATATCTAAATCTGTGTTAGTGATTTTTCTTAAAAGTTCTTTTCCTTTTTCTAAATCCTTAAGATTTATTCTATAACTTCCCTTTTTGAATTCTAAAGCTTCAAATCCTAATTCTTTTAATAAATCTTGTACTTTTTCTTCTCCTTCAACTACAAGACCTTTAATTCCATAGTCTTCTTTTATCCTATTAAGATTTCCTTGAAGTATGGTTTCCCCTTTTTTAAGCATTATTATATCATCACAAAATTCTTCCACATCAGCCATTCTGTGACTACTAAAAATTAATGTTTTGCCTTTAGCTAATAATTCTCTTATTACAGTTTTAAATAATTCCACATTTACAGGGTCTAGTCCACTAAATGGCTCATCTAAAATTATGACTTCTGGATTATGCATTACTGCAACTATTAACTGTATTTTTTGTTTATTACCTTTTGATAAAGTTTCAACCTTTTTATTTAGATACTCACTTATTTCAAACTTTTCAAGCCAATACTCTATGCTATTTAATGCCTCTTTTTTCTTCATTCCATAAAGAGAAGCAAAATGCATAAGTTGACTCTTAACTGTGTATTTAAGATATAATCCTCTCTCCTCTGGTAAATATCCAAAAGCATTTTCATCAAAGCTTAGCTTTTTATTATCCACTAAAACCTTTCCCGTATCACTTGGTAATATTCCAAGTAGTATTCTTATTGCAGTAGTTTTTCCTGCTCCATTTCTCCCTAATAACCCTAAAGCTTTTCCTTTTTCAATGACAAAGCTTAAATCTTTTAAAGCTTGCACCTCTCCAAAGGTTTTGCTTATGCTTTGAGCCTCAACTCTCACTAAAAATCCCCCTTTTCATTTTAATAAACATGTTAAATTTTACTGTTACATAAAATATTACCATTTTTCGCACTATTTTTAAACATATTAAATAATATAGCACTAAAAGTATTACTCTTTAACTACTTAATAAATTTTTGTTTCTTCATTGGTATTTTTATTAACAACAAAAAGCTCAAAATTATTAAAATCAATTGAATCTACATCATATAATAAGTCAACTACAAAAAATTCTACAAGCTTAGTATCCTTATTTATTTTATTCCATTCAATAACAGCATCTACAGCCTTCCCATCGAGAACCATCATTTGCTTAATTTCATATATTTTACTAAAATCATTTGATTTTAATTTAATACTATAATTTTCATGAAAATTTTCTATCTCTTCATCTTCTAAGTTTTCAGTAAATAAATTTAAAATAGATCCAAATTCAAAATTCCCCAAATTTCTAACAGTTAAATTTATATCATCTATTTTAATTTTGGTATTTAAATTTATATAATTATCATTACTTAGGTTAACAATTCCTTCTTTTTTAATCTCTTTAGTTCCATCAATATACTTTCCAGCTAAGGCATGTCTAATTTTCACTTTTTCTAAGGGCTTTTCTATTGCAGCAACAAAATCTATACTTATTTCTTCTTTAATTTTATTATCAATTACTTTTGATGAAATAATATGTGGTCCAAAACTAAACGCACTATCATATTTAGTTATGAATGTAGATAAATTTGCTTCAGTTTCGCCTATATAAGAACCATCTTTTCTACTTATCTTATATTTAGTGAGCAAATAATTATCATAAAGCTTAGAATACTCAATTTCAATGTTGTAATTATCAACCTCAAACTCATAAGGAAAACTTATAGTTTCATTTTCTTCAACTAAATAATTAGAACTAATTCCCACAAATATAATTCCAATAATCATAAATATCCAAATTACTTTTTTATTAATTGTAACCATTTCAACCTCCTTTTTTCTATTTTATCATCTCAATAAATTCCATAAATACCAAATAAAAAAAGTTAATACTTTATTCAAATCAAGAATAAAGTATTAACTTATACTTTTATTTTCAACTTTTTAATTTTCTCTAATCTATTTTAATTTATATCTAAAATCACTAATACATATTTAGTCTAACTTTTAATCTGTCTTAATTTTTATTTAAATACGCTCTATTAAAAATTTAAATATGTTTTTTAGCTATTGAATTGTATAAAAAATAACCGAGTAAAACTCCAATTATACTTATCACCCAATAATCTATTCCAATATAAATTACTGGTACAGAAATTAATCCAAAACTTAATATTAATTCTAATATTGGAATTATAAGATAAACTACAGAAGCTATTAATACACAGCCGGCTATATTATTAAATTTTCCTTTTAGAAATGCTGGATAAAATCCTAAAGGTATAAATAAAATCAATCTAATAATTATCCATTTCATAAGATATCCTATAGTTATTCCCCTATTCATTAATTCAATATAACTTTTAAAAGGAATTAAGTCTACTTGAAAACTAACATTTGAGCTTCCTCCAACTTCTATAGGGAATATATACCATCCAACTAGAAATATAAAATAATTAGCAAATAAAAATTTATATAATTCCTTTTTCCAATCTATATCATATTTTACACCCTTTACTTTATAATATATTAAAACTCCACCTCTAATTATTATATACATTGGAACAGCAATAATTATTAAAGCTAGCAATTTTATATAATCAAATCTCATAAATATTAGATGGGTAAAGAAAGCTATAAGTATTATTAATGAAATTCCCACTGTATATAGTAGTGGTTTTACCCCTCTTTCCACTACAGTTTTTAGTTCTCCTCTAATTTCATTTATTTCTCCAAATCGTTCTAAAGCGATCTTAACACTCTCTTTTTCACTAAACCCTTCTAATTTTAATTCTTCTACAGATTCTATTAAATGAGTCCTCATAGTTTCCTTTATCTCTTTATTTTCTTTTGAAATTCCATCAATATTCTTATATAAAGAGTCAATATAATTATCTATCTCTCTCATTTTATTCTCCCCCCAAAAAAATATTCATAATACTCTTTAGAAATTCCCATTCACTCTTTTTTTCTTTTAGATAATTAACTCCATCCTCTGTAATTTTAAAATATTTTCTTCTTCCACCACCACTTTTACAATCACCCCAGTATGATATTACAAGTCCTAATTTTTCTAACCTTTTTAAAACAACATATAAGGTTCCATCCTTGACCTCAAAGGCTTCTTTACTATTTTCTCTAATTAATTTTGAAATCTCATACCCATATAAATCTTTTTCTAGTAAAAGTGATAATATTATACTTTCCACATGTCCTTTTATAATCTCTTTATTAAGTTCCAATATTATCCCTCCCAAGTATAATTATACCATAAAGTACTCTATACTATAGAATACTTTATGGTATAATTCACAAAAACATAATAAAAAAAGCTGTATTCCAAATAAGAATACAACTTCTTTTTATATTAACTATTAACTTTATCTGATTTTAAACTTTTTTCTAACTTTCTAAGAGTTATTTGATGAAGATAATACCTATACAGCTGAATTATTTCTAAACTATTATATTGGCTTAATTCATCAATTGTATCTTTATTATTACCATTAAAAAGTAGTCCTAAAGAATATCTTAAATAGACATTACAATAAACCTCAAAATATATAAATTCATATTTATATTTTTCTTCATCATAATCATATTTTGGATCATTACATAAAGACTTTGCTTCTTCTGATAAACTTGACCATATTCCTACAAAATCATTATAATCCTTCGGAAAGTTTTTCTTCTTAAAAAATTCTTGAAATTTTTCTTCTACTAAAGCTCTTAAACATTTTAAATATCTTACTTCCCCATGTAAATTTTCTGATACAGACATTCTTAACCTTAAGGAATCCCTTAAATCACCCTGAATTTGATCATCTGTAGATGCCAAAATATTTTTTATTATTCTCTGTAAGTTCTCAATTCTCTCCTCCATAAAAATCCCCTTTTAACCATTAAATTTATAACTGAAGCATTCATATTATTAATTTAAATAGATTTTATTTTTTTAATCTTATTTAGATCTAATATGATTTTTTAATGCATTCATTGCCATAATATATCCATATTCACCAAATCCACTTATCTGCCCAATACAAGCTGGGGCTGTAACTGATTTATGTCTAAACTCTTCTCTTTTGTGAATATTGCTTAAATGCACCTCAACAGTTGGTATTTCAACTCCTTTTAAAGCATCATAAATAGCTATGCTATAATGTGTGTATGCTCCAGGATTTATAATTATCCCATCATACTTTTCAAAGTATGCATTATGAATAAAATTAATTATTTCTCCCTCTATATTGCTATGGAAGCAATTTACCTCTAACCCTAATTCTTTTCCTTCCTCTTTTATATAATCAATGACCTGATTAAAATCTTTAGCACCATAGATTTCTTTTTCTCTAATCCCCAAAAGATTTAAATTAGGTCCATTTATAACCATTATTTTCATAATATCTCTAACCAAATTATTAATTTTTTCTTTGGTTAAAATCCACCTACTTTCCATTTAGGATTTTTAATAGAATAATACTATTAAAAACAAACTTTTTCATAGAAAATTTCACAAGTTTATTTAATAATAATTTCTTGAAAGATTACAATTTATAATCTTAAATCACTGAAAAAATTCTTATCTATAAAAAAACTATTCTTTCTCTTGTAAACCAAAATCAGAAATAGCTTTAACTATTTCTCTAATAGCCTCTTTAGTAGTACCATCATTTATAATTTCTATATCACTATGCTTTTTATATAAATCAATTCTATCTCTATATAAATTAGTAAGTCTTTCTTTACCATCCCATAAAAGAGGTCTTCCTTCTGTGTCTATATCTTCCATAATTAAATCTAAAGGCCTGTTTATAAAAACAGTTATAAACTCCTTAAAATTCCCCATATTTTCTTCTCTTGTAACTATTCCACCACCAGAAGATATAACCACATTTTTTAAGGTTGATAAAAGTTCACAACTTTTACTTTCTAAATCTCTAAAAACCTCTTCTCCCTGAGCAAAAAGTTCTTTTATTTCTTTTCCTGTACTTCTTTCTATGAATTCATCCACGTCTAAAAAATTCATCTTTAATACCGTTGAAAGCTCTCTTCCTATGGTTGTTTTTCCTGCTCCAGGCATTCCAATTAAAAGTACTCCTCTTTTTTTCATATCCTAATCCCCTTTTTTGTATTTTACCCAATAATATTATTTAAACTTTTAAAATTCATTTTAGCTTTTATTCCTATTTTAAAACAGTAATTATTTATAATAATACCTAGAAATAATTACTGTTTTAAAAAGAAACTCTTAATTCTATTAATTATAAAATTAAGTATAATTTAAAAATGTAATCTATACTTATTTTATATCATATTTGGCTAAATTTAGTATTCGAATTAACATTTTCTTATTACAAAATTAACTTTAAAATCTACATTTCAATTCTTCATATATCTCTTCTTCTGTAGACTTATCTACTTTTATTCCATTCCAAATCTCTTCAGCTTTAACCCCTTGTCCAACTAACATAAATAATCCATCCACTGTTTTAAGACCATTATTCTTTGCCATTTTTAAAAACTTAGTTTCCAAAGGATTATAAACTATATCTACAGCAACCTTAAACTTTTTAATTACCTTTTCTGAAACAGCTACTGAATTTATATTAGGATACATTCCACAGGGAGTTGTGTTAATTAAAGCAAACTCCTCATGAATTTCTTCAAGATCACCATAACTCATAAAATTAATATTGAAATCTTTAAATTTTTTAAAAGCTTTCTCTTTGTCCCTAGAAACCAAAACTATTTTTTTAGCTTTGCTATCCTGTAGATATTTCAAAATACTTCTAGCAGCTCCCCCTGCTCCTAAAACAAAAAAGCTATTTCCTTCAATATTAACCTTTGCTCTTTCTAGCATTTTACCAAATCCATAATAATCAGTGTTATAACCATAGGATTTTCCATCTTTTATTAAAATAGTATTTACTGCTCCTATAGCTTTGGCCTCATGTGAAATAATATCTAGCTGATCCATAACCTTCTCTTTATATGGTATTGTAACATTGGCTCCCTTTACTCCTAAGCATTTTAGACTTTCTACAATATTATTTTCAAAATCTTTTTTTACAGAAAAAAGATTATATAATCCATCTATATTATTATCTTTAAAAACTTTATTATGTATCTCTGGAGATAAACTATGTCCTAACTTCTCACCTATTAATCCAAATAACTTCAAAACTCCACCTCCTTAATCTTTACAATTTAATTCTAACAAAAACATTGAATAAAGATAAAACTCTTACACTATACAATAATTAAGATTTAAACTTTAATAATAAAACTCCATAATTAATTCATAATTCTATGATTAAATTACCATACAAAACTTATAATAATCTTTTTACATCCCCTGTTGAAAGATTAATGATAATTTTAAGTTTTTGTTTAAATATCCAAAACCAAATACACAAGTTCATGTAAGACACTTAGTTACCCTACTAGGTGTCTTTTACATTTTAAATAGTATTTTATAAAAAGCTCTAGCTTTTTAATCATAGAATATTTATTAAGTAAATTATTTATATATTTTTCACCTTATAAAATATAATAATAAAAATCACTTCTACAACAATTAAAAATGCCCTTATGGCAAAATTAGTAGTAATTAACGTATATATAAGAGTTATTACCATTACCAATTTTAAAAATTTAATCAAAGCTTTAATTTCCAAATTTGATACCCTCTTTTTCTATAGTAATTATTTGTTGACAATCATTATTCTACTCTCTTATCCATTTTCTATAGGGTATTTCAAAAAAAGTTTATGCTTTATTAAAATAAATGGATGTCTTGTTAATTTGACACCCATTATTATTAACATTTTAAAATTACGCTTTTTTATAACATACTAAAATCCTATAATTGACTATTGAATCTCTTAACCCCTCTAAATAATCCTTTTTCCCACTAAAAAATAATTTTATTTCATTTTACTTAATGAAATTTTCTCTCATCCCTATTTTATATTGTTGATATTCTTTACTTATATCCATTAATGCATGAAGCATCTCCTCTGCATAAGGTAAAAGTTCTTTATTTTTTACTCGACTTAGATTTTTCTCTATAACTTGATTTTCTCTATCTTTATGAAAAATTTCCATATTATTTTCTTTTTTGTATCTTGCAACATCCAAAACAACATTCATTCTTTCTTCAAAAAGTTTCATAAGTTCCCCATCTATTCTATCGATTTCTTTCCTACATTGAGCTAACTTGTCACTCAAAATTTCACCTCTTTTCTTTTAACTTCTTTACTATGTTTTAAGTAAATATTAATTTAATCTAGAACTTTGATAAAATGAATCACTTTGAAATATTTTAAAATATAGTAGACAAAGATTAACTTTAATTAATATCCCCTTCTCATAAAAGTCTACTATACTTTAAACTTTTTATTTTATTAACTCTAATATAGAAATAGCTGCAATGGCCTCTATAACAACTAAGGCTCTTTGAACTATACAAGGATCATGTCTACCATTTACACTTAGAACTTCCTCTGTCATATTTTTTATATTTATAGTTCTTTGTTCTTTAGAAATAGATGGTGTAGGTTTTATAACAACTCTGAATATAACTGGCATTCCATTTGATATTCCCCCAGTTATTCCTCCATTATTATTAGAGTATGTCTTAACTTTTTCATTTTCTATGAAATATTCGTCATTTGCTTCTGAACCTTTCATATTTGCAAAGTCAAAACCTGCTCCAAATTCAATTCCCTTTACAGCTGGTACTGAAAAAGCTAAATGAGCTATGGTACTTTCTAAAGAATCAAAGAATGGATTTCCTATACCAGCCTCTAATCCTACTATGACGCACTCAACAATTCCTCCAATAGAATCTCCTTCCATTCTATATGAAGTAATCTCTTCCTTAATATCTTCTATTTTATTTGTATCTATTACTGGAAGTTCTTTAGTTAAAAGTTCTTCTAAATCTTCTTTATTTAATTTTAATGAATCAAAGTAAGAATCCTTAACTTTTCCAACTTGCTTAATATGAGAACCAATAGTTATACCTTTTTCCTTAAGTATTTCTTTAGCTAAGGCTCCAGCAAAAACTAATGGAGCTGTTATTCTTCCTGAGAAATGTCCTCCCCCTCTATAATCATTAAAGCCATTATATCTTATGTATCCTGGGAAATCTGCATGGCCTGGTCTCATTACATCTTTTATTTTTGAATAATCCCTAGATCTTTTATCTGTATTTCTTATTATCATTGAAATAGGAGCCCCTGTGGTGATTCCATTAAATATTCCACTTAAAATTTCTGGTTTATCCCCTTCTTTTCTCTGAGTTGATAAACTATTTCTTCCTGGTGCTCTTCTTTCCATATCTTTTTCTATGTTATCCATATTTATTTTGATTCCAGGTTCTATTCCATCTATTACTATTCCTATTCCTTCTCCATGAGATTCTCCAAATATAGATAATTTTATTTTATTACCCCAAACTCCTCCCATTTATTTGCTTTTAAAGCTTCTTATCTCTAAAAGCTTCCTCCTTTCTGTTAAATATTTTATATATTATTCTTCTCTTAAAATTCCACCTAAGCTCTTAAAATCTTCCCAAAATCCTGGATAAGATTTTTTAACACAATCTGGTTCTTTTATAATAACCTCTTCCTTGCATCTTGTAGAAGCAATAGCCAAACTCATAGCTATTCTATGATCTTTATGACTATATACTTCTCCTCCTATTAACTCTTTAACTCCATTTATTATAAGTCCATCTTTTAATTCCTTTATATCTGCACCTAGTTTATTAAGCTCAGTGCATATAGCATTTAATCTATCACATTCTTTTATTCTAAGTCTTTCTCCGTTTATAATCCTAGTCTCTCCCTTGCTTAAAGCAGCAACCACTGTCAAAACTGGAATTATATCTGGGCACTGTGAAGCATCTATAATTGTTCCATTTAAATCCCCATGAATTATACTTAAAGACTCTTCTTGATTTTCTATAAGCCTAGCACCCATACCCTCTAATATTTCAATGCATTCCTTATCTCCTTGATAAGAACTTAAATCTAAATCAAGACAATTTATTTCTGAGCCTAAAGCCCCTGCTGAAAAATAAAAAGCAGCCTGTGAGTAATCACCTTCAACCTTATAATTCATAGGCTTATAACTTTGATTACCTTTTATTAAAAATTCTCTATAATTATTATTTTTTATTGTAACTCCAAACTTTTCTATCATGTCTAAAGTTAAATCTATATATCCTTTAGATTCAAGTTCTGTAGTTATTATTATTTTAGAATCCTCTTTTAATAAAGGAAGAGTAAATAATAAACCACTTATAAATTGAGAACTTATATTTCCCTTAACTTTGAATTCTCCACCTTTTAAGCTTCCTTCTATATTCAAATCAAGCTTTTCTTCCTCATAGGAATACTTAATTTCTTGCTGATCAAATATTTCATAATAAGTTTTTAATGGTCTTTTCCCTAAATTCCCTCTACCGATAAAATTAACTCTATTATCTTTTATTAAAGAAATTGGAACTAAAAATCTTAAAGTGGAACCTGATTCATTACAATCAATAACTTTATAATTAGAATCCTTTAAAATATTTTCTCCATTTATAATTAGTTTATCTTTTTCTACTTTTATATTTGCTCCTAAAGATTTCATACCTTCCATAGTTGCAATAATATCTTCTGAAAAATCTATGTTAGAAATAACACTTTCTCCTTTGCTTAAAGAAGCACAAATAATAGCTCTATGAGCCATACTTTTAGAAGGTGGTATTTTTACACTTCCCTTTAACTTACTAGGAGTTATAATTACCTTTTTCACTTTTTAACCGCTCCCTATACTTATTTTTAAATTACACTATAAATTTTATCCTCTATTTTAAACCCATATTAATTTCATATATAACCCTAAAGCCTTTCTAAGGAAATTCTTTAAAAAATTAATATATTTCTAAATTTAGAAACTAGAGAAATAATTAAATTAGCTCTAAATTCCTTTATGAAGCCAAGTTGTTAAGTTATTTATAAAGTAATAACTTTAAATTAATATTCACTTAACCCCCTATGCCTTTATTCAAAAAATTCTACAGTTGTATTATATATATATCCTTCCCCAATATCTTTTAAAAGGATAACATTTAAATTTCCATTTAAATTCTTCTTATCTAATTTTATAGCTTCTCTAGCTAATCCATTATCTTCAATGTTAACATCAGTATTTAATCCATACTTCTTTAATAAACTCTCAATTCTTTCTGCTGTTCCTTTTTTAGTAAGATCCTTTTCTTCTGCAATCTTGCTTATCATATTCATTCCTATGGCAACAGCTTCCCCATGAGAATAAGTTTCATAATTATAAATTTGCTCTATGGCATGACCTAAAGTATGGCCAAAGTTTAGAACCATTCTTTCTCCTAAATCTTTTTCGTCATTTTCAACCACTTCTCTTTTTATATTGCAACATTCATAAATAATTTCTCCAATATTCTCTTTTAGATCCTCTTTATTTTCAAAGCCCTCTAACTTTTCAAATAACTCTTTACTCTTAATACATCCATATTTTATTACCTCTCCAAGGCCATCATTAAAATACTTTTCTGGAAGTGTTCCAAGCATATTTGGATCTATTAATACTAATTCAGGATGATAAAAGCTTCCTACTAAATTCTTCCCTCTTTCTAAGTCAACAGCTACTTTACCACCAACGCTAGAATCAACTTGAGCTAATAATGATGTAGGTATTTGTATAAAGCTAATTCCTCTTAAAAAAGTTGATGCAACAAAACCTGCAAGGTCTCCAACAACACCGCCACCTAGAGCTATGATTAAATCACTTCTAGTTAATTTAAAATCTAAAAGTTTATTATATATTCCTGGTAATACGCTAAAAGATTTACTCTTTTCTCCTGGTGCAACAGAAATAACTTCAACTTCAAAGCCTTCATTTTCTATGTTTTTCTTTATAGCCTCTCCATATATATCATTTAAATTATCATCAGTTATAATAGCTACTTTTTTCCCATCAAATACAGTTTTTATGTATTCTCCAAAATAATCTTTTAAATCCTTTTGAATTACTATATCATAACTTTTTTCATCTAAATTTACTCTTAAAACTTTCATTTTTATCACTCCAAACCCTTTAATTTTATGTTTTATAAAAATATTGATTTTATTATGTTATTTCTATTTAAGTATAAATTTAATGGGAGTTTAAACACTCCCACTAAATTAAATAATATTCTATAACTCTCTACCAACAGCCTTTGCGATAGCTCTTAAATCTTCTAAAAGCTTTCCGTACTCTTCTGGTTTAATTGACTGTTGACCATCACATAAGGCATTAGCAGGGTCATTATGTACTTCTATTATTAATCCATCTGCACCTACAGCTATGGCTGCCTTTGATAATGGTTCTACCATCCATGACTTTCCTGCTGCATGACTTGGATCAACAATTACTGGTAAATGACTTAGTTTTTTAATAGCAGGTATTGCACTTAAGTCTAAGGTATTTCTTGTATAAGTTTCAAAGGTTCTAATTCCTCTTTCACAAAGAATTACATTTTCATTTCCACCGGCCATTATGTACTCTGCTGACATTATAAGTTCCTCTATTGTAGCTGACAATCCTCTTTTTAAAAGAATAGGTTTTTTTGTCTTTCCAAGCTCTTTTAAAAGATCAAAGTTTTGCATATTTCTTGCTCCAACTTGAATAACATCAACATCTTCAATAAACTTTTCTATCATACTAGTTGACATTATTTCCGTAACTATAGGAAGGCCTGTTTTTTCCTTAGCCTTCTTTAGAAGCTCCAATCCTTCAAGTTCTAACCCTTGGAAACTGTATGGTGAAGTTCTTGGTTTAAATGCACCACCTCTTAAGAAACTTGCCCCTAATGCCTTAACTTCTTCGGCTATTTCAGTTATTTGCTCCTCACTCTCTACGGAACAAGGGCCAGCTATTAATGCTATTTTCTTATCACCAATTTTATTTCCTAAGACATCAATTATAGAGTTATCTGGATGGAATAATCTATTTGCCTTTTTAAAGGGCTCTTGAACAGGCATTATTCTCTCTACATTTTTGTTTGCTTCTACTTTAGCAGGATCTATTTTGCTTGTATCTCCAACTAAACCAATTACACACATTTCACTTCCAGAAATTCTTTGAGTCTCAACTCCAAGTGATTCTATCTTTTTTATCAATTTTAAAATCTCCTCTTCCTTTGTTCCTGGTTTTAATATAACTATCATAATTCGCCCTCCTTTTTTATTTTAACCTTTTTATTTAAAATAGTCTAAATGTAAAATTAAACTGTTTAAATTATACTATTGCAAAAAAATAGAACCCACTTTAATGAGTTCTATCAAATAAATTATAATATAATATTACTATAATATTAATATCTATCACACTAATTATACAAACCCATTAGTTAAAAGAGCATAGTTTTTGTTGCACATAAAAGATCCAGCGCTAAAATGAAAGCCCCAGCTAGAGTAAAAGCTATAAAATTGTGCTACTAATCCCTTTACTAATAAATTTAGCATAACATCCTCCAAAAAATTTTTAAACAGTTATTTCTAAACTTTTTTAAATTTATTATACACTTTGTAATTTCAAAGTCAATAAATTTTAAAACAAAAGTAGTATAAGACTCTATATAAAATCTTATACTACTTACTTAAAATTTACTTCAATCTAATTAAAACTTATTATCTTGCAGTTCTAACAGTTATTGATTCCTTAGTTGAAAGTTCACCATTAGAATATTTAGCAGCAATCTTAAAGTTATAAATAGTGTGTCTGTTTAATCCCTTAAATGTAAATTCAGTTTCATCAGCACCTATTTCTTTAACTTTCTTACCATCTTTATAAAGAACATAGCCTTCTAATCCATAAGTTTTTTCTGGCTCTTCCCAGCTTACAGTTACATTTTTCTTAGTCTTATCAGTAACCTTAAAGTCTCTTACTGGGTTTACTATAACTTCTTCTTCCTCAACTTCTGGATTTCCAACCTTAACTCTTACTGTATTTGAAGAAACTTTATTTCCATTAACAGTAATATTTACTTGGACATCAGTAAAGCCTTCAGAAGCTCCAGTCATCATTCCATTTTCAATAGTTAAAACTTCTGGTTTTGAAACTTTATATTCAACTTCAGCTTCTTCTAAGTTAACATTTGCACCATTATTCATTAATGCATTTATAGCAAATGGAACGCTTTGTCCAACTTCTAAGTCATGTTCTACTGTATTTAAGTTTACATAAGCTAATTCTGGTGATTCAATTGACTTATCTATTTCTTTAACATAAATATTATCTAAGATTACTTCTTTGAATCCATCACCTTTTTCTAAAGTAATATAGTAGTCTCCAGCAAAATCTCCAGTTGTAAACTCGTGAGTTACAGATTTAGTTTTAGTGAAAATATCTTGTGCATAATTTGAACCAGTAGCCTCTAAAGGAATGTTTACAATCTTTTCACCATCTCTATTTTTAATATTAACAGTATATCCTGGAGCAGCATTTTCTAATGAATATAAGAATCCAAATTCATAAGTTTTATTTGGTTCTAATTTGAATGATGAAACATCTGTAGTCAACATTTCACCTATTTCCTTTGGTTGTTGGTTAGATTTTAATGAGAATCTTCCATCAAGTACCCAGTTCATTCTTTGATTAGCATCTATAGATATATCCTTCTCAGCTAAGTGAGATCTATTTGAATGTCCTCTTCCTGGAGATAAATAAAATGGTGATATACCTTCATCTACATTTTCAAAATCTTCGTAGAATACATATCCATCTCTATTAGTGTGTCCTGGATTATCCCATATTCTAAAGTCATCAACTAGTACAGCTGAGTCAGCATCTCCTTCTGAAGCATTTAAGTAAACATCAGCTGAATTTACTCCTTTAGGTACAGTAAATTCTACTTCCATTCTCACGAAAGTATCGTCAATATACTTAACACCTTCTCCTTGTCTTACTTTACCACCACTTGTTATTACATTAGTGAAATCTTTTCCACCAACATTAACTCCTAGTGTAACTTCTCTATTATTATCATTTTTAACCCATGCAGATACTGAATAAGTTACTCCTTCTTCTAATCCACTTATGCTTTGAGAAATTTTAGCATCAGCGCCTTCATTTCCACTTATTTTAAGAACATCATTACCTAATCTCTTTTGAACACTTTCATTTTCAATAGTTATATGATCTGTATTTTCAGCAGTAGATTCTTTATTCCACTTATCAAAAGTTTGAGAATCAAATCCTGGATCAGCTATTTCTGAGCCATATCCCCAATCCTCTATTCTCTTCTCTTCAACCTTTTCCTTAGTAACTATATAAGGAGTATCTTGTTTTACTTCTAAATTAACTTTTCCATCTACAACTGGTACTTCCTTAACTAAAGTTCTTCCTATATCTGATAATTCATATAAATAAACTTTGTCATTAGAAGTCCATCCTTCTGGTAAAGTCCACTCAGAGGTAGTTCCTAATGGATTCCAGTGATATATCTTCTCACTATTTGCTTCATCAACAGGATTCCATGGTAAGAATAATTGAGTATCTCCTATACCTGTATTTCCAATTGAATTTTCTGGAGTAGTAGCAACTAATCTATCATTTCTATAGTAATTTATATTAGACTCTTCTCTAACAGCCTTAACTCCATTTTCAAATAATACTTCATTTTCACTCATCTTAGTTATTGGGAAGTGTTGTAAATACTTAGTAGGTAATACTTGGTTATAGAACACCTCTGTTCCATAAGTACCTTCTATATCATGTCTAGTTCCCCATCCTCCTGATAATAAGTGCTTATTACCTTTTACTAATGGATCTGCTAAGAATGAATCTTGAGTATCATTTTTCATAAATCTCATTATTTTACTTGCATTTCCCTTGTTTGGATATGCAGGATCTCCACCCCAGTGAGTCCATGGAACATGTTGCTCTAATGGTCCATTCATTTCTGTTGCAATCATAATTCCATAATCATTTATCTTTTCTCCTAATTGATGAGCATTCCATCCATTACCTGTATAAACGTCAACGTAAATCCATCCTAGCTCTGGTGCATCTTCCATTAACATATCAAGTCTTCTGAATAATTCACCACTAGTTATATCTCCTCTTTGATTTACATAATAAGCTTGGTCTAACCATCCCCATCCCGGAGCATTTTCGTTAACTAATTCAGTTGGATATTCAAACGCATCCATAGTATATTCAGTTGCATTTATATGAACACCTATTTTAGCATTATATTCCTTACCTTGTTCTATTAAGGTATTGAAGTCTTCCTTACCACCTTGTCTCATACCAATATGTCCGCCATAGTCTGGATGAGAGTCGTCATGTCCTTCTCCTTGATATCCTTTATGAAGAACTAATTGGCCAAATCCATCTGTGTAATTTGAAAGCTTTTTAATTGTATCTAATGATCTTAGGAATGGATTTTGAGTGTATCCAATATTAAAATCAATATATGACATTTGATTTTTTATTTCTTCTCCACCTACTGGAATTTTCATATTTTTTCTATATTGAATAGCACCATCTTGCCAATCTACTTGACCATCTTCATTCTCATCTCTTGCTATAATTACTTCTGACCATGGCTTTTCACCTTGATATAACTTACTTCCTTGATCTGTTGTATCTTGAAGAATTTCTTTATAAGTCCAAGTACCGTTTGAAATTCCAACTTTCTTATAGTTTGTATTATCAGGAAGAGTATCATTTTCTGTTGTTAATACAACCCTATTTCCACCTTCAATAGTATTATTATTTATAGTAACAGCAAACTTATCATCATTTATAAATGCATAAGTTTTACCCTTAACCCCTGGTTTTGACTTAGCAACATCTGTAAACTCTTCATTTATGTTATTCCAGTCACCAGTTGTTAGAACAGAGGCTGTTTTACCATTATTTAAACTGCTTACTGAAGCTAAACTATGATTTGGGAAATTTAATGTTTGAAGTTTAACATCCCCTTCTTGAATATCAGTAACTTCCATTCTTAATTTATTTTCATTAACAGTCATCTTTAAAGTAATAGTCATTCCTATATCTTCAAAGTTTAATATATATATACCTTCATTATTAGTAAATTCGCTAGTTACTTTTGGAATTCTCTTCTCACCATTAATTTCAACAATATATTGAGCTTCTAAATCATCTACAGGTGCTCCTGATAAAACATCTTCAGTTCCTTTCCACTCATACCTAACTACAGTTGGGAATCTATTATCTAAAACAACTTTCATAGAATCTGACTCTATAGTTTGTTCTTCTAATGGACCTACTTCTGGTGCCATTATTCCACCTAATTCCTCAACAACAAGATTATCTAAAGTAACATTTTTATTTCCATACCATCCAGTTAAACCAACTTTTCCTCTTACATCTGGTAAATTAGATACTGCAACTTGCCCTATTTTCTCGTCATCAACCCACATAGTAATATTTGTATCTTCTACTTTAAGCTTTATTTTATAAGTTTTTCCTGGCTCTGGTGTAAATGATCCTGGGAATGCACCATATTTACCATCTCCAGTTTTCCATACCCAAGAACCATTATCGTAACAAACAGCTCCCCATTCAGTTTCTGATATATATCTGAATAATAAACCTATTCTTCCTCCATTATTATCAACAGAAAAATCAGTTTCATAAATAAAGTTCTTAACCTCTGGAGAATTCATATCAACAGCCATAGATACTGCATTCATAGGTATTGTAACTTTACCATTTTCATAACTTGGAGATCCGCCTCCTTTTACAATTTGCCAATCCCCCCTTGTTTCTTCCGTGTCAAAATTAGTTTCATAATATGCCAAATCTGAACTTACAGTTACATTAGCTATTGCTTTCACCTCTGTACCTTCAACTGTACCTTCAACTTTGAATGTACCTGGCTTTGAATAACTTTCTTTAGATATATAATTCCAAGAAACCTCCTTGATACTAGACATACCATTTTCATGATTTACTGTAACACTTGATGGTAACATAGGCTTAACCCTTGGATAAGTTTCTACATTCACTTCATTTATTGATACTATAGGTCCCTTATCTACAGTCATAGGAGCATACTTAATATAATCAAATTTAGTAGTTTTAGAGTTACCCCATCCTCTATATCCAACTTTACCAGCGTGTAATGGAATTAAATCTGACTCTTTATCATATATAGTTTCAAATTCTCCATCATTTACAGAAACATTAACAGTTAAGTGCTTTTCAACAAAAGTAGCCTTAACTGTTACAATATCTCCATTATTTAGTCTTGGTCCTGTAATATCCTCCCAACTATTTTTATTTTCTATAACCCAGCCAGTACCTGAGTTATAGTTGATCATTCCATAGTTTGACTCAGTTGCTCTGAATATTATTCCAGTTTGAGAACCTCCAACTGTAAATTTACTTTCTAACTCACCATTTTTTATATTAGGCGATTGATCTTCCATAATTCTATAATCTCCATTATTAGTAACTGATAAAAATCCATCAGTTACCTCAACACTTCCTGAGCCTGCTAATTTTGTCCATGTAATTCCTTCTGGTCTATCATAGTTTTGAATATAAGCCTCGGCCTCTTCATCACTATTAGTTAAAGTTTCAACTGATTCACTATTAATCTCATCTCCAGCCTCATTAACAGGTGTAGCAAGTACTGAAATTGGTAATTGTCCAACAATAACAGCAGCAGCTATTATTGCAGCAATTTTCTTGTTCATACATTTTCTACCCATTTTTCTCCCCCCATAATTTCATGTTAAATGTTTACATTTGTAATTTTAAACCTTAAATACAATAATTTACATGTACATTTTCTACTTTAGCATGTATTTTATTTACAGATAATTTATTTAAGATTAAATTATTTTTTATAAGTAAAAGAGTTATCTAAAAAATAGATAACTCTTTTTCATATGATATAATATTAAAATTTAAATAACTTAATATAAACTAAACTTATTATTAAAACTTAATTATAAATATTTTATTTAGTATAAAACTATAATACATTTCAAAATAAAAGAACTATCTTTTCAGATAGTTCTTTTAAGGGTTAATTGTTGACTATAAGTAAAATATATTCTTTTATAAATTGCTAAAATTCAATTTAGTGTATTAATTTATATTGTAAATGCAGATTGTATTATTTATTGAAAGCTTTGTTATAATCTTCAATGAACTTTTTCATACCAGCATCAGTTAAAGGATGTTTTACCATTTGAAGTATAACATTATAAGGAATTGTTGCAATGTGTGATCCTGCCATAGCTGAATCTAAAACATGCATTGGGTTTCTAACACTTGCAGATATTATTTCAGTGTCTATTCCATGTAAAGCAAACATTTCAGCGATTTGAGTTACAATTTCAATTCCTGGATTTCCGATATCATCAAGTCTTCCTAAGAATGGACTTACGAATGATGCACCAGCTCTAGCTGCTAATAAAGCTTGTAATGGTGAGAAGATTAAAGTAACATTTGTTCTTATTCCTTCACTAGCTAATACTTTTACAGCTTTTAAACCTTCTTCACACATAGGTATTTTTATAACTATGTTTTTATGTATTTTAGCTAATTCTCTTCCTTCTCTAACCATTTCATCGCACTCTAAAGCCATAACTTCAGCACTTATTGGTCCATCTACTATGCTACATATTTCTTCAATTACTTCTTTAATATCTCTGCCTTCTTTTGCTATTAATGAAGGATTAGTTGTTACTCCAGCTAAAACTCCTAATTTACTAGCTTTTCTTATTTCTTCTACATTGGCAGTATCGATAAATATTTTCATTTCATAATCTCCTTTTCATTACTTTAAAAATATTAATTTGAATTCCATACTTTTCTATTAATCGTTTCCACAGATAGATATTAACATTACAAAAAGAATTATTCAATATATTTATTTAAAATTTACATTTTATTAATTTATTTTTTCTATATATTATGCTATAATATAATATTTCAGAAATTTAATATATCATATTGAATGATTAGAGTATCATTTATGTAATCTTTATCATCTAAAGTATATACAAATAATATAATTAATTTTCCCTTATTTATTTTGTATAAAAATCATAAATACTATTTAATCTAAATAAATTAAGTTTTAATTCAAAATCTATTCTCTTAAACTTATTTTCAAAATAATATTTTATACAATGTTTTAATATTTATCTAAAAATATATTTTAACTATCTATTCCAAAACTCTAAATTCTATTTGCCAACTCTTATAGCTCAAATTTTTATGCATAATATTCACAATAAACTGCATAAAATTCATCATTTCATTTATTTTTCAAATAATTATTGCATAAATACACTTTAATATGTATAATTATGAACAAGCAATAAACAATAAATATTAAAGGTGGAATGTATATGAAAAAATTTAATAAAGTAATTTTAGCTTATTCAGGCGGGTTAGATACTTCAATAATAATTCCTTGGTTAAAAGAAAATTATGGATGTGAAGTTATTGCAGTGGTAGGAAATGTTGGACAATCTGATGAATTAGTTGGATTAAAAGAAAAAGCTATAAAAACTGGGGCGTCTAAAATATATATTGAGGATCTAACTAAAGAATTTGTAGAAGATTACATCTTTCCTACCATACAAGCTGGGGCAAAATATGAAGGAAAGTATCTACTAGGCACTTCTTTTGCTAGACCTATAATAGCAAAAAGATTAGTAGAAATTGCAAAACTTGAAGATGCAGATGCTATTTGTCATGGATGTACTGGAAAAGGAAATGACCAAGTTCGTTTTGAATTAGCAATTAAAACTTTTAATCCAGAAATGCAAATTATTGCTCCATGGAGAACTTGGGAAATTAAATCTAGAGAAGAAGAAATCCAATATGCTATAGACAATGAAGTTCCTATAAATATTACTTATGAAACAAATTATAGTAAAGATAAAAATCTATGGCATTTAAGCCATGAAGGTTTAGATTTAGAGTTTCCCGAAAATGAACCTAAATATGATAAAATTCTTGAATTATGTAATACCTTAGAAAAGGCTCCTAATGAAGCTGAATATATTACTTTAGGTTTTGAAAAAGGAATTGCAACCTCATTAAATGGTGAAAAACTAGATGGAGTCACTCTTTTACAGGAACTTAATAAAATTGGTGGAAAACATGGTATTGGAATTATAGATATGGTTGAAAATAGATTGGTTGGTATGAAATCAAGAGGAGTATATGAAACTCCTGGAGGATCTATTTTATATAAAGCTCATAAAGATTTAGAAGAATTATGTTTAGATAAGGAAACCTCCCATTATAAAGAAATAGTTTCCTTAAAATTCGCTGATTTAGTTTATAATGGTCAATGGTTTACCCCATTGAGAGAAGCCTTATCTGCCTTTATATCAAAAACTCAAGAAACTGTAACTGGCGAAATAAAATTAAAATTATATAAAGGAAACATAATAAATGCTGGAATGACATCACCATATTCTTTATACAGCGAAGAATACGCTACTTTTGGTGAAGATGGAATATATGATCAAAAGGATGCTGAAGGCTTTATTAATCTTTTTAGCTTACCATCTATAGTACAAGCTAAAATGGCCCAAAAGTTAAATTAAAGAGATAACTATGTACTTAATACATAGCTAATATTAAAATTAGAGCTAAATATTTTATGCTCTAACATACTATATAAATGAGGTGAATTTATTATGAAATTATGGGGCGGAAGATTCACTCACCAAGTTGATGATCTAGTTAACACTTTTAATTCCTCTATTTCTTTTGATTCAAGAATGTATAAAGAAGATATAATTGGAAGTATAGCTCATGTTACTATGCTTGGTGAAGAAAAAATTATTCCAAAGGAAGATAGCAAAAAAATTGCTTCTGGTTTATATAAAATATTAGATAAATTAAATCAAGGAGTATTAAAAATAGATAACTCATCAGAAGATATACACAGTTTTATAGAAAGTACTCTTACAGATTACATTGGTGAAGAAGGAAAAAAACTACATACTGGTAGAAGTAGAAATGATCAAGTAACCTTAGACACTAAATTATATTTAAAAGGCTATATTAAAATTTTAATATGTGAAATTTTAAACCTTGAAAAAACTCTATTAAATCTTTCTTCAGAAAATAAAGAAACTATTATGCCAGGCTATACTCATATGCAAAAGGCTCAACCTATTACCTTTGCTCATCATATTTTAGCATATAGTGAAATGTTCAAAAGAGATATCTCTAGATTACTGGATTGTTATAAAAGACTTGATGAAATGCCTTTAGGCAGTGGGGCTTTAGCAACTACTACTTACCCTATAAATCGTGAAAAAGTTTCGGAGTTACTAGGCTTTTCAAAAGTTACACTAAATAGTTTAGATTCTGTTTCTGATAGGGACTATGCTATTGAAACACTTTCTTGCCTCTCTTTACTTATGATGCATCTTTCTAGATTTTCAGAGGAAATAATCATCTGGTCTACTGATGAATTTAAATTTATTGAATTAGATGATAGTTATAGTACTGGAAGCAGTATTATGCCACAAAAAAAGAATCCTGATGTTGCAGAATTAGTAAGAGGAAAAACTGGACGTGTTTATGGAGATTTAATGACGCTATTAACTGTTATGAAGGGACTTCCTTTAGCTTATAATAAGGATATGCAAGAAGATAAAGAAGCTTTATTTGATGGATTAGATACTACTCTACTTTCCATAAAAACTTTTAATGGAATGATAAAAACAATGAAAATTAATAAGAGTATTATGAAAACTTCAGCTTCTTCTGGATTTACTAATGCCACTGACGTCGCTGATTATCTAGTAAAAAAAGGTGTAGCTTTTAGAGATGCTCATGAGATTGTAGGAAATTTAATTCTTTATTGTATAGATGAAGGGAAATCTATTGATAACTTATCTCTATCTGAATTTCAAACTTTCTCAAATAAGTTTGAAAATGATATATATAAAGCTATTAATCTTTTAACTTGTATAGAAGAAAGAAAAGTAATAGGTGGACCAAGTATTTCATCTATAAACATTCAAATTGAACATTTAAATAATTTTATACAAGAAAGTAATGAAAAACTTAATCTTTTAAAATAGTACTAAAATATAATAATTAATTTTTATAAATTATAAGATAAATTTAAATTAACAAGTAATGCTAATCTATATTTTTAAATATAGATTAAAATAAAAAAGATGATTTCTACAAATGTAGAAATCATCTTTTATTTTAATTATTCAAAATATCTTTTTAATAATCCTTCGAAAGCTCTTCCATGTCTAGCTTCATCTTTACACATTTCATGAACTGTATCATGGATTGCATCTAAGTTTAATTGTTTAGCTAAAGTAGCTAAATCTTTTTTACCTTGACAAGCTCCATGTTCAGCATTTACTCTTGCCATTAAGTTAGCTTTAGTATCAGCTTCTACAACTTCTCCTAACATTTCTGCAAATTTAGCAGCATGTTCTGCTTCTTCGAAAGCTATTCTTTTATAAGCTTCAGCAACTTCTGGGAATCCTTCTCTATCAGCTTGTCTTGACATAGCTAAGTACATTCCTACTTCTGTACATTCACCAGTAAAGTTAGCTTGTAATCCTTCTATTATTCTTTCATCTACACCTTTAGCAACTCCGATTCTATGTTCATCAGCGAAAGCTAAATCTCCACTTTGTTCTACGAATTTGTCAGCTCCAACTCCACATACTGGGCATTTTTCTGGTGCTTTTTCTCCTTCATAAACATATCCACATACTGTACAAACAAATTTTTTCATAATAAAATCCTCCTAATATTATGTCTCCATATTTTTCATCCATAGGTTATTAAGAAAATTATCCTACTAAATCTCTTTCTTTATAATCTATAGATTTAAGCTGTTAATTTTTTCTTAACCTTTATCAATATTATATAATAATAATTTTCCATTATCAACATATTTTAAATAATTTATACTTTTAATAAAAAATAATCCTTTATCAGTTTTTTTATATTAAAATTTAAAGTTCAAATTACTATTTGTTGTAATAAAACTATTCATATTTTATCATTTCAATTTTTCATACAAATAAAGAAGGTATTTTTATAAAAATATAATAAAAACTTACAAACATATTTCGAAAATTACTAGATTTTGCTTCATAATGTTTGTAAGTTTTATAAAAAGTTATTTTGATATAAGCCCTTCTCCTAATAAATTAATGCTTAGTCTTAAAAGTAGTTAAAATTTTTCTAACAAATTAACAACTTCAAAACTCTTGACTATATTAATCATTTTAACGAAATATTTCATAATGTATTTCTTATAAAAGGCATATTATCTTACCACTTTACCAAAAGGCATAAGAGATAATTTAGCCAATTTCAACGACTGTATTGCAAAAGGTATTCCTATTATTGTAATAGCAAATATAGCTGCACTTATTAAATTTGCTAAAGCTAATGTAAATCCACCAAAAACTATCCATAATATATTAAGAATAAGATTTCCTGCTCCATCGTCAACAGTTACTACTTCTTTGCCAAAAGGAGCTAATTGTAACCCTGCTAATTTAAAACATTGTAATCCAACAGGTATTCCTACTATTGTTATGCACCATATACAACCCCAAAATAACCATCCTAAAGCATTAAAAAATCCACCAAATATCATCCAAATAAGATTTCCTAAACAACTCACTATTTTTCCTCCTTGTATAATAAATATTTAATTTTTATAATATATTTACTTTGATTATATAAAAAAAATGTTCTATTCCTTCTTAATCTTTTTAAATAAGCTAATTTTATATAAAATAACAAAATCATCTTAATACAGTAATTATTTAAAATTAATCTACCTCCAAATACCCTTTTAATTTTAAACTCCATTTTATTTATACTTAAATTTTATATAATAAAATCAAAAAGTATTTTAAATAAAATATCATCTTTTTCTTTCAAATTCAACTGATTTTTATATATTTTTTAATGATTTATAATCTTTTTAAATTTATATACTAAATTTTTTAATTTTTTTGTTGACATTTTTCTTTTATGTATATATAATAATTATTGTCAACAGGACATGCCGAAGTGGCGGAACTGGCAGACGCACAGGACTTAAAATCCTGCGGTGCTAACACACCGTACCGGTTCGATTCCGGTCTTCGGCACCAAAACTCTTAAACATAGTTTAAGAGTTTTTTTATTTTTGATAAAACTAAATAAAAAGTCCAAACACAAAAGCTCTATTAGAGTATTTTTATTAGATATAGATAAAACAAACTAATTTCACTGCTGTTAGATTGTTTACCTATATCTAATATTTTTTTCTAATAAAGCCTTTTAGTTTCTATCAAATAATTTTTCTTATTAAGGAAATATTAAACCTTCTAAACACATTTTAAAGTAACTCTGTCTAAAGCTCCTTTATACTTATTAAAAAAATATTGAACCATCTAAACTTTAGATAGTTTATATTTAAATACTTAATTTTTATTGTAATTATAGTTATAAATTAAACTGTATTGTTTAAATTCTATCTAAAAATATTAAATACTAAATATATAACTTATGATTATAATATATTAAAATTTTCTAACTTCTAAGAGCTATTTAGCAGTACCTATGTCTTTTCTAAAATACATTCCCTCAAAATTAACTTTTTCTATATTTTTATATGCATTTTCTTTAGCTTCTTCTAAAGTTTTTCCTTTACCTACTACAGAAAGTACTCTTCCTCCACTAGTTACTAAGGTATTTCCTTCTTTTTTTGCTCCAGCTATAAAAAATTCTCCCTTAAGACTTTCATCTATACTTATTTCATAACCTTTTTCATAAGCCTCTGGGTATCCCTTTGATGATAAAACAACATTAACGCAATATCCTTCATTCCATTTAATAGTTGTTTCATTTAATTTTTCATCTAGTGCATTTAGTATTACGTCTACTAAATCACTTTCCATTAAAGCTAAAACACTTTGTGTTTCTGGATCTCCCATCCTAACATTATATTCTAAAAGTTTAGCCCCTTCTTCTGTTATCATTATTCCAAAGAAAATAACTCCTTTAAAGTCAAAACCTTCTTCTCTTATACCTATTAAAGTTTTCTCTAATATATTTTCATAAAAATCAGCTAAAACCTCTTCAGTAACATATTTATTAGGAGAAATAACTCCCATTCCTCCTGTATTCTTACCCTTATTTCCATCAAATATTTGTTTGTGATCCTTAGCAGATAAAAATGGTAATATTACTTTTCCATCTGTAACTGAAAGTATTGATGCCTCAATCCCTTGCAAAAATTCTTCTACTACTATTTTCTTTCCTGCTCCATTAAATACATCATCTATCATAAATAAATCTAGTGTTTCTATTGCTTCATTTTTATTTTCACATATTACAACACCTTTACCAGCAGCTAATCCATCAGCCTTTATGACTCTTGGATACTTACAATTTTCTAAATAAATTTTAGCTTCTTCATAATCATAGAAAACTTCGTAATCAGCTGTCTTAACACCATACTTTTTCATAAAATCCTTAGAAAAACTTTTACTACCTTCAAGCATAGCTCCAGCTTTATCAGGTCCAAATATTTTTAATCCTTCCTCTTTAAAAGCATCAACTATACCATTAATAAGCGGCTCTTCTGGTCCTACAACAGTTAAATCAATATTGTTATTTTTAGCAAATTTTAATAAATCACAAATCTTAGTAAGCTCTATATTTTCACATTTATTTTCCTTAGCTGTTCCTCCATTTCCTGGAGCCACATAAATTTTTTCTACTTTAGGACTTTTTCCTAATTTCCATGCTAAAGCATGCTCTCTTCCACCAGATCCAACTAAAAGTATCTTCATATATAAAAGGTCATATAAATTAAGCTTAGTTTAAATAGTTTTAACTTATATAATTAACTATTTAAAATTCAAATTAACTATATGACCTAATTCACCTCCTAAAATCTATTTATTTCTAATGTTTAAAATGTCTAACTCCTGTAAATACCATGCTTATTCCATGTTCATTACAAGCTTCTATAGACTCCTCATCTCTAATAGATCCGCCTGGTTGAATTATTGCTTTTATTCCATTTTTAGCCGCTTCGTCAACACAGTCTCTAAATGGGAAGAAAGCATCTGATGCTAAAACGGCTCCACCTTTTCCTCTTTCTAAAGCTTCTTTAGTAGCCCAAATTCTATTAACTTGTCCTCCACCAATACCAGTGGCAACTCCATCTTTTACAACTACTATAGCATTAGATTTTACATATTTCACAACCTTCATTCCAAAGATCATATCTCTTAATTCCATTTCTGTTGGCTCTTTTTCAGTTACAACTTTATACTCATTAGCAAGTTTATTATCTTCTCCTTGAACTAATATTCCACCATCTACTGTTACCATGTAATTTTTAGCCTGAGGAGTATTCTTACATTTTATAACTCTTAAATTCTTTTTAGTTCTTAATACTTCTAAAGCATCTTCATCAAAATCTGGTGCTGCTACCACCTCTAAGAAAATTTTAACCATTTCTTCTGCTGTAGCCTTATCTATCTTTCTATTTATAGCAACTATTCCACCAAATATTGAAACTGGATCAGCATCATAAGCCTTTAAATAAACCTCTTTTGAACTTTCTCCTACAGCTACCCCACAAGGTGTATTATGCTTTAATGCACAGCAAGCTGTTTCTTCAAATTCACAAGCAACCTTCCATGCTATATCTAAATCCTTTATATTATTGTAAGATAAAGCTTTTCCATTTAAAATTTCAAAGCTATTCATAGCTCCATCAAATTCTGTTGAACTATAATAAGCAGCTCCTTGATGTGGATTTTCTCCATATCTAAGATCTTGAATTTTCTTATATGAAACTGATAGATATTCTGGATATTCCTCTTCTTCCTCTAATAAGAAGTTAGAAATTGCAGCATCATAAGCACTCATTAAATTAAATACTTTTCCTGCAAGAGTTTTTCTTAATTTAAATGAAACACAATTATTTTCTTTAATTTCATTCATTACTTTTTCATAATCTTTTTTATCTGAAAGAACTACTACATCTTTAAAATTCTTAGCTGCCGCTCTTAACATTGTTGGTCCACCTATATCAATAAACTCAACCTTTTCTTCAAAGCTTAAATTCTCTCTAACTTTTTTAAAGAAAGGATATAAATTTACAACTACATAATCTATAGTATTTATTCCTCTTTCTTCTAAAGTTTTCATATGCTCTTTATTATCTCTTATTGCTAATATTCCAGCATGAACTAAAGGATGTAGAGTTTTTACTCTTCCATCTAGCATTTCTGGGAAGTCAGTTATTTCACTTATCTCTTTAACCTCTATGTTATTTTCTTTTAAATATTTATAAGTTCCACCACTTGATATTATTTCTACATCTCTATCTCTTAAAAATTTTGCAAGTTCTAAAACTCCATCTTTATCAAAAACACTTATTAAAGCTCTCTTTTTCATTAAAAGACCTCCCTAGTTTAATATTTTCACTTTTCCATTATGAATTTCTATTTTTTCTTCGCATAAGCACTTAACAATTCTAGGTAGCAATATATGCTCCTTCTCTAAAACCTTTTTTTGAAGACTTTCTGGAGTATCTTCAAAATTAACTTCAACTATTTCTTGTGCAATAATAGCTCCTCCATCAACTTCATCATTAACAAAGTGAACTGTACACCCAGAAAATTTCACTCCCTTTTCTATAGCTGCCTTATGTACATTTATTCCATACATTTTATTTCCACAGAAAGAAGGAATAAGAGATGGATGGATATTAATTATCCTATTTCCATACTCTTCTAAAAGTTTTCCTTTTAATATTGAAAGATAGCCTGCTAGCACAATTAAATCAATATTATTTTTCTTAGCAAGTCTTAAGATTTCATCTGAAGTTTTATCTCCAAACTCTTTTTTAGAAACAACTGATGTTTTTATACCCTGTTTTTCAGCCCTTTCTAAGGCAAAAATACCCTCCTTACTTCCAATAACCAAAGAAATTTCTCCATTTATATTTCCATTATTTATATTATCTAAAATTGATTGAAGGTTAGATCCACTGCCAGAAGCTAATACAGCTATTTTATACAAACTCCTTCACCTCCAGCATTTATATACCCAATCTCAAAAGCTTTTTCTCCTTGCTTTGAAAGTTCTTTTAAAACCTCTTCAACCTCATTTTCCTCAACACATAAAACAAACCCTATACCCATGTTGAAAGTGTTATACATTTCCTCTTCTTGAACTCCAAGTTCCATAAGCTTTTTAAATATTTCTGGAATCTCATAACTATTTTTATTTATTACTATACTAAGTCCTTCTTCGCTTAACATTCTTGGAAGATTTTCATAAAATCCTCCCCCAGTTACATGAGCCATACCCTTAATATTAAATTTTTCTAAAAGACTTAATACAGGTTTAACATAAATCTTTGTAGGAGTTAATAATTCTTCCCAAATAGCTTTTCCATTAAAATCTTCATCTAAGTTTTTAAACACCTTTCTTATAAGAGAATATCCATTTGAATGAACTCCTGAAGAAGCAATTCCTATAAGCTTGTCACCACTCTTTATATCTTTGCCATTTATTATTTTATCCTTGTCTACTATTCCTACTGCAAAACCAGCAATATCATAATCTCCTTCTTTATACATACCTGGCATTTCAGCAGTTTCTCCTCCAATTAAAGAGCACTGAGACTTAATACATCCTTCAGCCACTCCCTTTACCAAATCAGAAGAAACCTCAGCTTCAAGTTTTCCACAAGCTATATAATCTAAGAAGAATAATGGTTTAGCTCCATGACATAAAATATCATTAACACACATTGCAACGCAGTCAATTCCAACAGTATCAAACTTTCTTTTTTTACAAGCAATATCAAGTTTTGTTCCCACTCCATCTGTTCCAGAAACTAAAACTGGTTTCTTATATCCCTCTGGAAGTTCAACCATGCCAGCAAAAGATCCTAATCCGTTTAATACATATTCACTCATTGTTTTTTTTGCATATTCTTTTATTAATTTTACTGATCTATATCCTTCTTCAATATTTACTCCTGCTTCTTTGTAAGTTAGCATTTAATTCTCCACCCTTTCAAGATTATCCTCTAAAGCTTCCATAGGCGCTGCAACTGGATAAACCCCACTAAAGCATCCTACACAGAAATTTCTTCTACCTTCAAAACTTTCGTACATTCCTTCTAAACTTAAATATCCTAGAGAATCACAACCTATCATCTCTCTAATTTCTTCTACACTTCTACTTGCTCCAATTAATTGACTTCTGTATGGTGTATCAATGCCAAAATAACATGGATATTTAACCATTGGGGATGCAACTAAAAAATGAACTGCCTTAGCACCAGCTCTTCTTAAAGATTCAATTAAATGTTTTGAAGTTGTTCCTCTAACAATAGAATCATCTATTAAAATAACTCTCTTTCCATTTACATTAACTTTTAAAGGATTAAGCTTTACAGCTACAGCTCTCTCCCTAATTTCTTGTGATGGTGATATAAATGTTCTTCCTATATATCTATTTTTCACAAATCCAACCTCATAAGGAATTCCTGAAGCCTTAGCATATCCCATAGCAGCTGGTATTCCTGAATCTGGTACAGCTACCACAATATCAGCATCTATTGGATATTCTTTAAATAATATTTCTCCTTGCTTAACCCTTGTAGTTTGAACATCTAAACCATCAATTACTGAATCTGGTCTTGCAAAGTATATATATTCAAAAGCACATGTTTGACAAACAGTATTTTCTGAATATCTATAACTTTTAATCCCATCATTATCTATAACCACGATTTCTCCCGGTTTTATATCTCTCACAAATTCTGCTCCAATTGTGTCTAAAGCACAACTTTCTGAAGTTAATATATATCCTTCTTCAAATTTTCCTAAGCATAAAGGTCTAATTCCATGCGGATCTCTTATACCTATTAGCTTATCCTTAGTCATTATTACCATAGCGAAAGAACCTTTAACCGCTGATATAGCATCAATTACAGCCCTCTCAATCCCTTTTTTAGCGCCTCTAGCAACTAAGCTTGTAATCACCTCAGAATCAACACTAGTATGGAAAACTTGTCCCCCATCCTCTAAAAGACTTCTTATTACATCTGCATTAACTAGATTACCATTATGAGCAGTAGATATAGGACCAAGCTTAGTATTACTAACTAAAGGTTGTGCATTTTCAACAGTTTTAGCTCCTGCTGTAGAATATCTAACATGTCCTATTGATATATAACCATTAAATTCTCTAAGTCTCTTTAAATCTTCAGCTTCAAAAGCTTCTGTTAAAACACCTAATCCCTTATGAACTTTTATATCATCTCCATTTGCCACTGCAATGCCAGCACTTTCTTGTCCTCTATGTTGAAGAGCATAAAGTCCATAATAGTTTATAGAAGCAACATCTATTGGTTTATTTGCGAAAACTCCAAAAACTCCGCATTCATCTTTGAATTTATCATTTTGTGGATCCATAATATCAAAATTTGGCTTCACCATATTTTCTACTCCTCTTACCTAATTACTTTTAAGAAATTAATGTTTTATAAAGATTTTTTAGATAGAGCGTATAAGAACATCTTAATGAGCATTTAGTATTTCATCATATATGGAAAAATAATATCGTTAAGAAGCTGATATGTTTTTACACTGAATACAATCTCACAAAAGTTCGATTGCATAAGTTCAAGATGCCAAATTAAAAATTTGGACTTTCACTTAAGTTTCGAAGCTTTAGATATTATTTTGGAGTATATGATAGAAATACTTTGCGAAATTAAGTAGTTCTTGGAGCCTATCTAAAAAACTTATAACATTTTATCCTCTTAGTCTATTTAAAACCTCTCTATAGCCATTGATTACATTCCCCATATCTCTTCTAAATCTGTCTTTGTCCATTTTTTCTCCTGTTGTAGCATCCCAAAATCTACAAGTATCTGGTGAAATTTCATCAGCTAATAATATCTCTCCCTTATATCTTCCAAACTCTAATTTAAAATCTATTAAGTTGATATTTTGTTTTTTGAAAGCTTCTTTTAAAATTTCATTTACTTTAGCAGTTATTTCATAAATTTTATTTAATTCTTCAAAAGTTGTAGCTCCAATTCCTACAGCGTGATAGTCATTTATAAGCGGATCTCCTAAAGAATCATCCTTGTATGATAATTCAAAAACTGTAGTTTTTAATTCATATCCTTCTTCAAGACCTAATCTCTTAGCCATACTTCCTGCTGCCACATTTCTAACTATTACTTCTAAAGGAACTATTTCAACTTTCTTACACAATTGATCTCTATCATTTAACTTCTCTACAAAGTGAGTTTTTATTCCTTCTTTATTTAACATCTCAAAGATAAGACTAGTAATTTCGTTGTTTAATACTCCCTTACTTTCTATTTGAGCCTTTTTTTCTCCATTGAAAGCTGTAGCATCATCCTTATAATGAACAATTACCATATCCTCTTTATCTGTTGCATATATTTTTTTAGCTTTTCCCTCATATAACATTTCTAGTTGATTTACCATTATAATTCCACTCCTTCTCCATTTTCTGCTATGAATTTATGTTTCATGTCGATTCTAAATTGTATTAATTTTTCTCTTAGTTCTGGATATTTTAATGAAAGCATTTGGACCGCTAACATTCCTGCATTATAACTATTATTTATACCAACAGTGGCTACAGGAATTGATTTTGGCATTTGGACTATTGATAGTAATGCATCCATTCCCTCTACGGCTGCTCTCACTGGAACTCCTATTACAGGAAGTATAGTATGAGAAGCTATAACTCCAGGAAGGTGGGCAGCTAATCCTGCTCCAGCTATTATTACTTCACAGCCTTCTTTCTCAATTTTTTCTAAAGTTTCAATAAGTTTTTCTGGAACCCTATGAGCTGATAAAATATAAGCATTATAAGGAATTCCAAACTCTTTAAGAGCATTTCCTGCTCCCTTCATAACATCTATATCTGATTTACTTCCAAAAAATATTGCTACCTTCATTAAAATTTCCTCCCTATATTTTAAAGTTTTAATAGTACTTATTTTCTAGATAACCCTAAAGACCTAACTTAATTTTTTAAAGCTATATAGCTATATCATCACATATGAATATAAAGCTTAAAACTCAAGTGAAAATTTAATTTCTTAACTGGTTATACCTGTATTATGAAATATATGCTTTATGAAATTTTTAAGATAGAAATTTATAATCTTCTTAAAAAGTTAGAGATAATATATAACATAAAACCGTAATTTCTTAATTAAGCTAGTCCTTTAGTTCTATCTAAGAAATAATTTAAAACTTATAAACTTATTTTCTAAAATAATCTACACCTGATTTAAATAGTTTTTGATCAAATTCTCCTGGTATATTTTTATAAAGATTTTCTCCTATTCTCTCTGAATGACCCATCTTACCTAGGATTCTTCCATCTCTACTTGTTATTCCTTCTATTGCTAAAGATGAACCATTTGGATTATATGGCATATTCATAGCCATATTTCCTTCTAAGTCTACATACTGAGTAGCTATTTGATCATTTTCTACTAACTCTTTTATTAAAGCCTCTGGTGCAACAAATCTTCCTTCTCCATGGGATATTGGAATACTGTGTACCTCTCCAAGAGAAACCTCATTAAACCAAGGAGATTTCTTAGATATAATTTTAGTTCTAACTATGGATGACATATGTCTATTTATATTGTTATAAGTTAAGGTTGCCATATCTTCTTCAATATCAATTATTTTTCCATATGGAAGAAGTCCTAACTTAATTAAGGCTTGGAAGCCATTACAAATTCCAAGTATTAATCCATCTCTCTCATTTAAAAGCTTCATAACTGAATCTTTTATCTTAGGATTTCTAAATATTGTTGCTATAAATTTAGCTGATCCATCTGGCTCATCCCCTGCTGAGAATCCCCCTGGCAACATAATTATTTGAGATTTGTCAATTTCTTTTTTAAGCATATTTATTGAATCAATTAAGGCTTCCTTATTTAAATTTCTTATTATAACTTCATGTACCTCAGCACCTTCTTTTTCAAATGCCCTTCTACAATCATACTCACAGTTAGTTCCAGGGAATACTGGTATAACTACTCTTGGCTTTTCTACCCTTGTTATCTTTGATTTAAGTTTTTCTTCTATATGCACTTGTCCATTATCTAAAATACTAGCCCCATCTTTATCATTACTTATTAAGTCTGAAACGCACTCTTCTTTATCTTCAGTTTTAGATTTAAATACATCCTCAAGCTTTTCTTCATAAGCTTTTTCTAATTCCTTTAGAGAAACCATAAAATCATATTCTTCACATTTTATAACCTCATCTTTTATTGTTCTTCCTATAACCTTATAATTAGTTCCCTTAAATTCATCCTCAAGGTTAACCCCTTCTTTAACCTCTAGTATTAAACTTCCATAATTAAATCCTAAAAGCTCGTCTTTAGAAATGTTATTTAATGTTGCCCCAATTCTATTTCCTAGTGACATCTTAGTAATTCCCTCTGATACTCCACCAAACTTAAGAGAGCATGCTGAAACTACCTTTTCTTCTCCTATTAACTCATAAAGTTTTTCTAAGTTATTTTTAAATCCATCTATTTCTAAAGTTCCATCTTCTAATTTCTCACCTTTCATAAGAACTAAAGTTGATCCTATATTTTTAAACTCAGGTGAAATAATTCTTGAAGCCTTTTCAAGACCTACTGCAAAGGAAACTAAAGTTGGTGGAACATTTAACTCTCCAAAGCTTCCTGACATTGAATCTTTTCCACCTATTGCAGGTAATCCTAAATCCATTTGTGCCTTATAAGCTCCTAGTAATGCTGCAAATGGCTTACCCCATTTTTCTTCATCTCTTAATAATTTTTCAAAATATTCTTGGAAAGTTAATCTAACTTTTTTATAATCTCCTCCCATAGCAGCTATTTTAGTTACTGATTCAATAACTGAATAAAATGCCATGTGGAATGGACTCCATACTCCTAAATATGGATTAAATCCATATGTCATTAAAGAAGCATCTTTACTTTCTCCTCCTAAGACAGGAATTTTAGCAGCCATGCCCTCTGCTGGTGTTAATTGATATTTCCCACCTAAAGGCATAAGAACTGTTCCTCCACCTATAGTTGAATCAAATCTCTCAATTAATCCTTTTTGACTACAAACATTTAAATTTCTTAAAGATTTTATCCATTCCTCTTTAACGTCACAGTTTTTAACTTCATATGGATAAACACTTGGTGATTTTACTTTTAAAGAAATTTCTTGTTTTGCCCCATTTGTATCTAAGAAACTTCTCTTTATATCAACTATAGTTTTATCCTTCCAATTCATTCTTAACCTATCAGTATCTGTAACTTCAGCCACAATTGTAGCTTCTAAATTTTCTTCTTCCGAAAGTTTTATAAATCTATCTGCATTTTCAGAGGAAATAACAACAGCCATTCTTTCTTGAGATTCTGATATAGCAAGTTCAGTTCCATCTAATCCCTCATATTTTTTAGGAACTTTATTTAAATCTATATCAATTCCTCTGCATAATTCTCCAATTGCTACTGATACTCCACCTGCTCCGAAATCATTACATCTTTTTATCATTTGAGCTACTTCTTTGTTTCTAAAAAGTCTTTGAATTTTTCTCTCTGTTGGAGCATTTCCTTTTTGAACTTCTGCTCCACATTGATTTATTGATTCCTCTGTATGTTCCTTTGAAGAACCTGTAGCTCCACCAATACCATCTCTTCCAGTTCTTCCTCCAAGAAGTATTACAATATCTCCCTTTGAAGGTTCAAGTCTTATTACATTTTCCTTTGGCGTGGCAGCTATAACTGCTCCTACTTCCATTCTCTTAGCCGCATAATTTGGATGATAAATTTCTGATACTTGTCCAGTTGCAAGGCCTATTTGATTTCCATATGAGCTATATCCATGAGCAGCTCCTAAAGTTATTTTTCTTTGAGGTAATTTTCCCTTTAAAGTTTCACAAATTTCAACTGTTGGGTCTGCTGAACCTGTAACTCTCATAGCTTGATAAACATAACTTCTTCCTGAAAGGGGATCCCTAATAGCTCCCCCTAAACAAGTGGCTGCCCCTCCAAAAGGTTCTATTTCTGTTGGGTGATTATGTGTCTCATTTTTAAACATTAAAAGATATTCTTCAGTTCCCTTATCTGTTTCTATTTCTATATTTATAGAACAAGCATTTATTTCTTCTGAAACATCTAAATCATCAAGTTTTCCTCTTTTTCTTAGCTCCTTCATGGCTATTGTTGCTAAATCCATTAACTTAACTTCTTTATTATTTAAGTTTTCCCCATAAACATAGGCTCTTGAATTTTTATAATCTTCATAAGCCTTTTTAATAGGTTCTGAATACTTGCCCTCTTCTATATAAACATCTTTAATTATTGTTTCAAAAGTTGTGTGTCTACAATGATCTGACCAATAAGTATCAATAACCTTAACCTCAGTTATTGTTGGATTTCTATCCTCTGATTTAAAATAATCTCTTATCATTTTTAAATCTTCTAAACTCATAGCTAAAGATTTTTCTCTGTGGAAATTTTTAAGTCCCTCTTCATTTAAATCTAAAAAGCCATTTAAAACCTCAACCTCATTAGGTTCCTCTAAGTTTTCTTCTAAGACTTTTGAAAGTGGACTAACTTCCCTTGAATCAACAGGATTAATGTAATAAGATTTTATTTTCTTTATCTCTTCCTGATTTAAATTCCCCTTTAAAATAATTACTTTTGATGATTTAACAGGAACTTTTTCCTCCTCAGTAAGAAGCATTATACACTCTGAAGCTGAATCAGCTCTTTGATCATACTGTCCTGGTAAATATTCAACACCAAAAGCAATTTCATCTTGTCCTATTTCAAAATTTTCCTCATATACTCTATCTACTGGAGCTTCTGACAAAATAGTATTTACAGTTCTTACATACTGTTCTTCTTCCATATCTCCTAATATGTATTTATTTAAAACTCTTACATCCTCCAAAGCTTCAATTCCTAAATTATCTTTAAAATCCTTAAGTAATATCTGACTTTCCACATTAAAACCAGCTTTTTTTTCTACAAATACCATTCTAATACCAGACATTTTAATCCCCCATTCAAAACACGAACATTATTAATGATTAAAAATTAATCATTCGTTAATTAAACATTACCACCTTAAATACGTATTGTCAATATTTAAAATTATTTAAACATTCGTTTTTCAGATGATTTTAGACGTATTTATATTATTTTTATTAATTAAAGTTCGTATTTAAGAATAAAAATAGAGATATATTAAAAGTCTCGAATAATATTTTTTAATATATCTCCAATATTTTTAGTCTTCTCTTAAAAGATTTATATCCTTTCCTTCTAGAATCTTATTCATATTTCTTATAGAACACATTTTTCCACACATTGTACAACTATCTTTATGTTCAGGAGTAGATTCTTTTCTATATCTAATGGCCTTTTCACTATCTATTGCTAAAGAAAACATCTCGTCCCAATCTAGTCTTTTCCTAGCATCACTCATTTTATTATCTATGTCTCTTGCTCCTGAAATTCCTTTTGCTATATCAGCTGCATGAGCCGCTATCTTTGTGGCAACTATTCCCTCCCTTACATCATCTAAATTAGGAAGTCTTAAATGTTCTGCTGGTGTTACATAACAAAGAAAATCTGCTCCATAAGAAGCCGCCATAGCCCCTCCTATAGCACTTGTTATATGATCATATCCTGGTGCAATATCAGTTACTATTGGTCCTAAAACATAAAATGGTGCTCCATGGCATAATTTTTTCTCTAATAAAACATTAGCTTCAATTTCATTTATTGCCATATGACCTGGTCCCTCTATTATTACTTGTACATTTCTTTCCCAAGCTCTTTTTGTTAGTTCTCCAAGAGTAATTAATTCTTTGATTTGTACAGCATCAGTTGCATCAGCTATTGAACCTGGTCTACAAGCATCCCCTAAACTTAAAGTTAAATCATACTTTTCACATATATCTAATAATCTATCAAAATATTCATAAAAAGGATTTTCTCTATTATTTAATTCCATCCATGCAAAAAGAAGAGATCCTCCTCTAGAAACTATATTAGTAAGTCTTTTATTTCTTCTAAAAGTTTCAATTGTTTCTCTATTTAATCCAGCATGTATAGTAACAAAGTCAACTCCATCCTTTGCATGTTTTTCTACAACTTCAAAAAATTCATCAACAGTTATATCTTTAAGCTCTTTATCATAGAAACCTACTACATCATACATTGGTACAGTTCCTATCATAGCCGTAGAAACTTCTACAAGTCTTTTTCTAAAATCATAAGTTTTACCATAATTACTTAAATCCATTATAGATTCTGCATTCATATCTATTGCCTTTTTAACTTTTTCTAACTCTAATTCTATATTGGCACAATCCTTTGAAATTCCTAGGTTAACATTTATTTTAGTTCTTAACCCTTGTCCAACACCCTCTGCACTTATACTCTTATGATTTTTGTTAGCTGGTATTACAATTTTTCCTTCAGCCATTAAATTCATTAAAGTTTCAATATTAATTCCTTCTTTTTCTGAAACTACTTGCATTTCCTTTGTTATTATTCCTTTTTTAGCAGCATCCATTTGAGTTGTATAATTCATATTAGTTCTCCTTATTTTAATTTTTTAACTGCGCAGTTAAATTAATATAGGATCCTATTTTTTTATAAAAAATAAAAGCTTGCCCTAAGGCAAGCTTAATAAACACTTATATAGATACATTTATAACTTTTTAAAGCATAAATATAAATAAACAACAGTTTATGCTTCCCTACGGTAGTACTAACTACATCAGGTTTTAAGGGTTAGATATTATCCTCTCAGCATATAAAATGCACCCCTAGCACTTACGATTAAATATTCACTTTTTCTAAATTATACTATCAATTTTTTTCAATTTCAAGTAAATTTATAAAAATAAGTAATAATATACTTAATAATTATTTAAGCTAAGTATAAAAAATATACTAAATTAAAACCAAGTAAAATATAAGTAGAAATTAAAAAAGCTTTAGAATAAGTTCCTATCTCATTCTAAAACTTTCCTAACTATTCCGATTTATATATTATAATTTAAGTTTTCTCTACAAAACAATGGAATTTTAAAAGCCTGTATGACCAAATCCACCGCCTCTATTTACACTTTTAAGTTTAGAAACGTCATCTGTTTCTATAAAATTAGCTTTATAATATTTTGCTAAAACCATCTGAGCAATTCTATTTCCTTTTTTTATGTATATAGTTCCATATGGATTTCCATTCTTATCTAAATAAATATATGTTTTTAATAATTTTTTATAAGCTTTTTTCCCTTCATCCTCATAAGAACTTACATCATGTCCTTTAGATTCTAAATAGTCGCTTAATCTTACTTCAGTATAATTATTTTTTAAATCATCTAATATACTTATATCATTAGCTATCTCATAAGGAAGATTGGCTATATTATAATTATTTTCTAAAATTACTGATATATCACTAACTGAATCAGCATCAATAGTTCCTATTGAGTTTGAAATTTTTAAGTTTGTTCTTAAAGAAAGTCCACTTCTGGCCCTAATTTGAAGCTCCATATTATCAGGAATTGCAAATTTTAACCCTAGTGGAATTGCAACCTTTTCAAAGGGTCTTATAACCATATCCTCTGTTGCAAAAAGGTCTGCTCCTGCGGCTAATGGTGTTTCATATTTAGGTGTTTCTCCATTTTTATCATATTGAATATATACATCTCTTACTCTTTGTTCTCCAGCCATAAAACTCACCTCCATCTTTAGTAAAAATTATATTTTAAATTTCCCTTATTAACAAATGTGTAAATCATCCATATTCTTAATTGAAAGTTGTATTATTAACATTTTGTTAATATATTTTCTTTATTCTTACATTTACAACTTATTACTTTTATTAAGAATTTTTTTATAGAAAAACTTAATTCTTTATAAAAAAATAACAGGTTTAATCAATCTAACCTGTTACTTTTTACTTATTTAAAATAATTTTTAAAAATTATTTCTATTCATGTTATATATACAAATTCCAGCAATAGCACCTGTTATAAATACAGTTACTAAGTTCCATATCTTAAATATATAAACTCCAAAATAATGAACTAACACAATTAAAATTAAAGCTATAACTATGTGGATAATCCATTCCCACTTAGGATTGATCTTAAAAGCTCCAAATATTTTATCAGTTAATCTTATTTTTTTATCAATTAATCCATATACAATAGCAAATAGAATTGTTGATACAACAAACACTAATGCTTCCAATATATTTTGTAATAAAAGCATTCTATCCATAGTTTCTTCCCTTTCAATTCATCCTTAATAGCTATATTATACCATTTTAAAGAATAGTAAGTGAACTTTACAATTAAAATTAATATATCATTTAGACTTTAAATCCACCCAATCTATAGAGATAATACTCTTCTTTATTTTTAGTATAAACATAAAGAATAAACTAATAAAAATATATCTTTTTACAAATTATTTTTTAAAGGAAGCAATTAAAACTCCAATAAAAATCCCATTTATACTTGAAACCACAAGGTTTCCAATTCCGTAAGGAATACTTAAGTGCTTAAATATTATGTAGCTTAAAACTAAAACTATTATTGCAGTTATTATAACTATTAAATCATATATAAACTTATCCTTAAAACTTTTATGTCCCCACAAAATTCTAGTATTACTATCCCTAAGTTTATATAAGAAAAATAATACTATAATTATTCCAATAACAGTACTTGTATGTTGAACTAACTTATATATATAAATTTCATGTCCACCAAATATTATAATTTTTTGTTGGAGCCAAGTGATATGACGCACAAAGAATCCAGTTTTATGAGTAAATCCATCCCATAAAACATGGGTAATCATTCCTAACAAAGCTGAATATATGAAAACAATTACTTCTTTCCATGAATGTAAGCCAAATTGTTCTGTTCTTAAGTAACCATACCAGTTATCTAAAGGTCTCGGCAAATGACTTATAAGTGGAGATTTTATAAAGTTATGAAAAATATACGCTAATAAAATACATAAAGGCAAATTTAATATAAAAAAGCCTAATATTTGGTGTCCTAAATTTCCATAAGGTCTAAAATTAAGAAAATATATAAAATCTGGAGCCATACTCCCTAAAATTAAAGCTGTAAGATTAAACTTTTTATTCTTTAAAAAAACTACAGCTGCTGGATGCGCTAGGGTAAAAGGCATACTTACTCCCCCTTATTATATTGAATATTACCCAATTATAACATATAAAAGACTAAGTAAAAACGACCAAAATTTTTCTTTTAATCCATTAACATGAAACCTATTTATTTGAATTATTTTTTTGTACTAAATAAATAAGAATATTATTCAAGAGAAATATTATAAAAAATATTATTTTATTTATTTGAGACTCTACTGAAGTTATTGCAAGAAACAAAATAACATTAATTATTAATAACCATAACTCATTTTTCTTTAAAAATTCCATTTTAATTTAAAACTCCTAATATTTCTTCCCCATATTTATTAATCTTCACCTTAGCCAATCCCTTGACTTTCATAAGCTCTTCTTTATTCTTTGGCATTTTATCTAAAAGATCATTTAGAGTCTCATCATTAAAAATGCAATAAGGAGGAAGTTTTTCTTTTATTGCAAAATTTATTCTTAATTGTTTAAGTTTTCTCCTTAGTTCTTCTTTATTCTTACTACTTAATATTTTACCTTCGTAAGATTTATTATCTCTATTAAATAAAACCTCATCATTAAAATTATCATTGTTTGATTTTTCTTCACTACATACTTCTGACTCTTTTTTTATAAAATCCTCTTCACTTAAGGAGTATTTTTTATAATAATCAAACTCTACAGGTTTATTATTTTCTAATAAAAATTTACCTATTGAATATTCTACTTTATCTAAAACCTTAAAATCTTGCTTTATCTTATGATAGTTTAATTTCTCTTTTATAAAAGATGTTAATTGATCATATTTTATAATTTGTGATTTTATTTCCTTTGGTGCTTTATACTTATTTATTACACTTTTAGAGTTTGCAATTACTACACAAGAATATATAGGATATTTTTTTATCATTTTATTTTTCTTTAAATACTCAGTTAATACTCTAACATGTCTTTCATTTTGAGCTACTGGACTATATATTCCTTCCTTTCTATAAACTTTTCCTTCTTTATTTTTAAAATATCTTATGAATTCTCCTGACTCATTTACAGTTATATCTCCACTTAAGGCCTTAGTTTCTAAGACTAAAATAAAACTTTTAGTTATTAGAATATAATCCATTTGGGCAACTGATTCCCCGTCCTCTATCCTAATATCATGTAAAGCTAACATTGGTATATAGGAATTTTTTATTTCATAACTAACATTTTTTTCTCCCTCAATACCATAAGTTAAGTACATAATATCTCTATCTATTAATTTCTTTTTCTCACTATAAACTTTTCCACTAAGAATCTTTAAATCTTCTAATTGTTTATTATTCTCATTGAATTCTTTAAGCCATGTAGGTTCCTTTATAGAAGAAATTCCGAAAATAATTTCTTTTAACATTTATATACTACCTCCTATTAACATTTCATTCATATTGTAGCATATTTTGTAACTTTTTGTTAACACTGTATTTTTAAGCTAAAATCATAAAATTAAAGAGTGTTAGAAACATTTAAAAATAATTGCTTCTAACACTCTTCCTTAATTATTAAAAATTACTTATTTAATGTTTTTACTGATACTTCACCTGAATTTAAGTAATCTATTTCACCATTTTCATACTTAACAACTAAAGCACCCTCATCAGTAATATCAATTGCCAATCCTTTATTCAGCTTATTATTCTTTAAAAAACTTACTTCTTTTCCTAATACTAAAGATAAAACTCTATACTCTGTCATTATGCTTTTATCCTCTAGATTTTCACATAATTCAAAAAGTTCATTTAAAATCTCAGCAACTAACTGATTTCTTGTAACAGTTGGCTTTTCTCCTTGAAATATTGATCCTGCAATATTTTTTATATCTTCTGGGAAATCTTTTGAATCAGTTTTAAAATTCACTCCAATTCCAACAACAACATTTTCAACTCTTCCACTCTCAAAGTTTCCTGTTGCCTCTGTTAATATACCGCAAATTTTTTTATCATCTAAAAATATATCATTAACCCACTTTATTTTAGGTCTTTTTTTAGTTAATGTTTCTATTGCCCTACAAACAGATATGGCTGCTGAGGTTGTTATATGTATAGCTTTTGAAAGTTCTATGTTAGGTCTTAAAATAACACTCATATATATTCCTTTGTTAGAAGGTGAAAAGAACTTTCTTTGAAATCTGCCCCTACCTGCTGTTTGTTCCTCTGCAAGTAATATTGTACCATGTGGTATGTCATTATCCATTAAAAGCTTCTTAGCTTCTTGATTAGTTGAATCTATAGTTTTATATACCCTTATATAGTTGTCACTATATTTAGGATTTAAAAATATTTTTATTCCCTCTGGCGATATTAAGTCATTATCCTTTGTTAACTGATATCCTCTATTAGTTACAGCAGAAATATTGTATCCTTCTCCCCTTAAAGATTTTATAGCCTTCCATATAGCGGCCCTAGAAACTGATAAATGTTTAGCTAATTCTTCTCCTGATATACTTCTCTCCCTATTTTCTTCTAGAATCTTCAACACTGACTCTTTAACTGACATTGAACTAGCCTCCTAATTTATTTATATTAAACTTATTAAAACTAATTTTCTTTAATTATTAATTAATACTCTCCTTGATTATATTTTTTATGCCTATTATTGACAACCTTTTTTCATATTTAAGTCTACAATTTAAATTTTAAAATAATTTTTTATATAAAAAAAGGTTAGCAACTTTTAATATTACTAACCTTTCCATAAAAACTATTTAAATTCTATTGCTCTAATTTCTCTTAATGATTTTAAAACATCCTCATTAATATTTCCTTGTGCTTCTTCTAAGATAGCATAAATATTTCTAGCCTTTTCTAAAATATTTTTTATATTTTCATTTACTTCGTATTTTTTATAAACTGCAACAAAATCAAAAATTATTGCTAATGCTCTTTTTAAATTATCTCTTAAATTGTCTTTAAATCCTGGTGTTCCTAAAACATATTCATTTGAAAACACTTTAGGTTCCTCTAAGTATATACTTAATTTTTCTTTTACTAAAGACATAGCATTTAAATAATCATCATTACAAGTTGAAATTAAACTCTCATTAATTTTTATGTCTTTTTCCATTTAAATCATCTCCTTAACTCTTTCATTGGTTCTTTAAAGATAATTAATTATATTATTTGTGTGGTTTTTTATTTATATAAAAAATTTTGGATTCTAATTTATAATAAAGTATTAAAAATAATAAACTATTTATTTTATTATTCTCAGTAATATGATTATATCCTACAAAAAGAAAAAAGAAAATAATTTTCCAATTTTTATTTAAAATTTTGTTAATAATTTAAAATTTAACCTTTATTATTTAATCTTATTTTTTTATTTTGATGTATAATTTAAATAAAAATAACTAGGTGGTGTTTAAGGTGAATTATATTGAAGATATAAAAGATTATATTCCTTTTAACGAACAAGAAGAAAGGGATAAAGAATTATTTTTAAGATGCTTAAATGATTTTGATGATATATTAACAAGAGATAATACTATTGCTCATTTAACTAGCTCAGCCTTTGCTGTAAATAAAGAAAGAAATAAATTTTTGATGATTCATCATAACATATATAATTCTTGGGCATGGACTGGTGGTCATTCAGATAATGAAGAAGATCAACTGAAAGTTGCAATGAAGGAATTAAAAGAAGAAACTGGAGTTAAAAATCCTATCCCTATTTTAGATAAAGCTTTCGCATTAGATGTGTTAACAGTAAATGGTCACATAAAAAGAGGAAAATATGTTTCATCCCATCTTCATTTAAATCTTACTTATTTAATAGAATGCTCAGAAGATGAAACTCTTATGCTTAAAGAGGATGAAAATAGTGGTGTTATGTGGATTCCTTTTAATGAAATAAGTACCTATTGCAGTGAACCTCATATGATTCCAATATATGAAAAGCTAATAAATAAACTAAAAACTCAAAGTAAATTTTAAAGAAACAAAAAAATTTAAGCTATGTTTTAATTAAAACATAGCTTTTAAAATTTAATATTTATTATAAAATTTAGGCAACTTTTTTAACACTCTCTTCTTTATTTCCTCTTGAATCCCATCTTTTTAAGACATAAGCTGATAAAAATGCAGCTATTAACATAATCCATATTAATGAGCTTGGGAAAAATAAAACTAATAAAAGTAAAGTAACTACAGCATTCCTTAAAACTGCACTTGTAAATGCGGTTGTAACTATAGTAACTGTGACAACTGGATCAATTGAGAAGATTGTTGAAAGAGCATATCCCATTGAAACTCCTGAAAATACTACTGGGAATATATGTCCACCTCTCCATCCAGTAGATAGGCACACCTCTGTTAAGAATAATTTCACCAAACTAATTAATATAAGAATGCCTATTGATAAACTACTCCATTCTTTAACTAACTCTTTTACTTCATGCTCTCCTGAAAATAGTGTATATGGTAACCATGTTCCCACTATTCCTAAAATTATTCCTCCAATTAATGCCCTTATTATTTTGTAATTTTTTAAAGGTAAAAAAATCTTATGTAGAATTTTCCCATACCCACCATATAGTAATGCCATTAAAATTCCACAAATTATTAGTGGAATTATTGATATTATTTCACTCATTCCGAGATTAAAACTTCCAAAATGAACTATAAAAGATGGTCTATTGTCAATTTGTGATAATAATATTAAAACACCAAATCCAGCAGCCGTTGTCATTGAATAAACTATTGTTTTAATATTCTTTCTTACACTTGAATCATCATCTTCTATCAATGGAGTTAATCCTATTAATGGTGCATGAAATATAAGTCCTAGCGTAGCTTCCATACTAAATTCTGTTACTAAACTATCATACTTTTCTAACTCTTTATCCTTAACAATCCACTTTAAAAAATCTCCAACTAAAGTAGAAAGTCCGCCTATAATATTAACAAGAGCAGCTTCTGGTCCCAAACTAGCTCCAAAAAATAGTGTAATTAAAGCAGATACACAAGCCTTTGGAACATTTTTGTAATCTACTCTCTTAGTTTCTTTAAATTCTGCCATAACTTCTGGCATAAGTTTTGGATATTCCCCTAAATATTTTTGACATAATCCTACTAAAATTCCACCAATACTACATACTAATATTGTCCAGTATGGTAAATTAAACTTTCCTGGCAGTTCATTCCACATAAAATGTATTCCTGAACTAACAACATACAAAAAGAGCCAACTAACAGCTCCTACTATCCCACCCAGAACTATTCCATAGAGAATTAAAATTCCTAAACTAAAATATTTTTTCATTCCTAAAGTTTCTCCTTAACTAATCCTTTGTTTTGTAATATTTAAGTATCCTTATTTATAATACCACATATTAATCCCAATAATGCAAATACCACATAATACACATCAGTTGATATTTTTAATCCCCAAAGTTCATATACCGTATTTATAAACATATAATCAAAATTAAAAATACTTAATATCCAAGCAATTAATAGACCCCATAATAATCCACCTAACACTCATCACCTCCCATATATTACCAATGTAAAAATATCAATATTTTAAAAGATAACCTATTAATTCTATTAAAGTAAAAATAACATAATAAAGATCTTTTGATGTTTCTATATCACAAACTTCATATATAGAATTTATAATCATCTTGTCAAAGTTAAATAAACTCAAAATCCATGCAACAAATAGTCCTCCTAATAATCTACTTAGTATCCCCTCCCCCTTTAAAAATCCTAATTTAATTTTTCCTTTTAAATTAGTATATTTTCAAATTTACATTTAATTACTTATTAAAAGTTAATTTTTAATCATTGTATTAATAAAATATGGACTTAATTTAGAAAAAATAATTTTCTAAACTAAGCCCATATTTTTACTATTTCATTGGATTTTTAGAAGTTGATGTCCATTGATTATCACCTGCTGTTTTAGGCTGTCTATCTTTTGCAGGAACCATATTAGGGTCTACAGTTGTTGATACCCATTGATTATTTGTTGCTGATTTTAATTTTTTTCCCATGAATAATTACCTCTTTCTATTTTTTATTGAAACTTGTTCAAACTTATTTTTTGTAATTATATTTTTTTCATCCTAGGTATTTATTAGAAACTTTAATTGACTTATTTTAAACTTTTGATATATAATATATAAAAACTGAATCATTAAAAGCTTTGATTAGGAGTAGTAATATTATCTCATAACCTAAAGAGAGTTGTGGTTTGCTGTGACACAATGGTATGAAAATATGAACTTGCCTATGAGCATATGTGTGAAAAAAAGCACATACGGGAAAAACCCGTTATAAAATCGAGTGAGGAAAAGAAATTTTCCTAATAAGAGTGGTACCGCGAATATCCTTTCGTCTCTTAAATTTTAAGAGATGGAAGGTTTTTTTATTTGTTTTTATTTGATTCTAGCAAATAATAATTAATTATATAGACTTAGAGGAGGATTAGTTAATGGGTAACTATAGTACTGCCATAGATAAGAAATGGCAAGACAAATGGGCTGAATCAGGCCTTTATAAATTTGATCCAAATAAAGAAGGAGAGAAACTTTACGTTTTAGAAATGTTCTCATACCCTTCAGGTAGCCAATTACATGCAGGTCACTGGTTTAACTATGGACCAGTTGATTCATGGGCTAGATTTAAAAGAATGCAAGGATATAATGTATTCCAACCAATGGGATTTGATGCTTTCGGTTTACCAGCTGAAAACTTTGCTATAAAAACAGGAATACATCCTCAAGATTCTACAATAAAAAATATAGCTAAAATGGAAGAACAATTAAAAGCTATGGGAGCTATGTTTAACTGGGAAAATGAAGTTGTAACTTGCTCACCTGAATATTATAAATGGACTCAATGGCTATTCCTAAAATTATACGAAAAAGGATTAGCTTATAGAAAAAAAGCTCCTGTAAACTGGTGTCCATCATGTCAAACAGTTCTTGCTAACGAGCAAGTAGTTGACGGAGCTTGTGAAAGATGTTCAACAGAGGTTACTAAAAAAGATCTTACTCAATGGTTCTTTAAAATAACTGATTATGCTGATGAATTATTAGATAAATTAGATGGTTTAGATTGGCCAGAAAAAACAGTTGCTATGCAAAAACACTGGATAGGAAGATCAACTGGTTCTCAAGTTAATTTCAAAGTTAAAGATAGCGATTTAAACTTTGATGTATTCACAACAAGAGTTGATACTTTATGCGGAGTTAGCTATGTTGTTTTAGCTCCTGAAAATCCATTAGTAGACAAAATAGTTTCAGCTGAACAAAAAGAAGCTGTTGAAAATTATAAAGAAGAAGCTAAAAAACAATCTGATATAGAAAGACAATCTATTTCAAGAGAAAAAACTGGTGTATTCACTGGTGCATATGCTATTCATCCATTAACAGGTAAAGAAGTTCCTATATGGGTTGGAGACTACGTTTTAGCAACTTACGGAACTGGAGCTGTTATGGCTGTTCCTGCTCATGATGAAAGAGATTTTGCTTTTGCTGAAAAATTCAATCTTCCAATAAATAGAGTTATAGAAGCTAAAGATGGTAGTGAAACTACTCTTCCATTCTGCGAGCACGGTATATTAGTTAACTCAGGTGAATTTGATGGATTAACTACAGCTGAGGCTAAAGAAAAAATAGTTGAAAAACTAGCTTCAATGGGTCTTGGAGAAAAGAAAGTTAACTTTAGATTAAGAGACTGGTTAGTTTCAAGACAAAGATACTGGGGAGCTCCAATTCCTGTAGTTTACTGCGAAGAATGTGGTATAGTTCCTGTACCTGAAAGTCAATTACCAGTTGAATTACCATATGATGTTGAATTTGCTCCAGATGGAAAATCTCCACTAGCTAAGAGCGAAGCATTTGTTAACACAACTTGCCCTCACTGTGGAAAACCAGCTAAGAGAGAAACTGATACTTTAGATACTTTCGTATGTTCATCATGGTATTACTTAAGATATCCTGATAATAAAAATACTGAGGCTCCGTTTAATCCTGAACTAATCAACAAAATGTTACCAGTTGATAAATACGTTGGTGGACCTGAACATGCTTGTATGCATCTTCTTTACGCAAGGTTCATAACTAAAGCCCTAAGAGATATGGGATACCTAAACTTTGATGAACCATTTACTTCATTAACTCACCAAGGATTAATCTTAGGACCAGACGGATTAAAAATGAGTAAATCAAAAGGAAACACAATATCTCCTGACGATTATATAAAAGAATATGGTGCAGATGTATTTAGAATGTACCTAATGTTTGGTTTTGCTTACACTGAAGGTGGAGCTTGGAGTGATGATGGAATCAAATCTGTAAATAGATTCGTTGAAAGAATTGAAAGAATTATAGATACTGCTAGAGAAGCAATCTCAAAAGGTGAAAATAATAAAACTACAATGGATAAGGCTGAAAAAGAGCTTAACTATTGGAGACACAATACTATAAAATCTGTTACTGATGATACAGATAAACTTCAATTTAATACAGCAATAGCTAGAATGATGGAATTCATAAATGCTTTATCTAAATATACACAAGAGAAAGAAATGAATCTTGATTTCTTAAAAGATGTAGTTTCTGATTATTTAAGATTATTAGCACCATTTGCACCTCACTTCAGTGAAGAACAATGGAGCTTACTTGGAAATTCATACTCAATCTTCAATGAAGCATGGCCAAAATTTGACCCTAAAGCTTTAGTTAAAGACGAAGTTGAAATAGCTATCCAAGTTAACGGAAAAATCAAAAACAAAATAATGGTTTCTTCTGATTTAGATGAAGAAGGAATAAAAGCCGCTGCTTTAGCTGATGAGAAAATCATAGCTTCAACAGAAGGAAAAACAGTTGTAAAAGTAATAGTTATAAAAGGTAGACTTGTAAATATAGTTGTTAAGTAATATAATATTAACGTTGCAAATTTTTTAATTGATTAAAAGTTAATACTAATCTTAATAATTAACACTTTTAAATAACAAATTATATATTATATTATAAAAAGGTATCTAAACGCTGAGATTTGACTCCGTTTAGATACCTTTAAACTTTACATTGTTATATGATAATTATTTTTATCAACCTTTATTTCTTTTTCAAAAACTTTATAATACTCTGATTCATGTCCTCTTAAATCAATGTTATTCATTAATTTTATATTCTTAACTATATTATTATCTATTGCTTCTAAAAACTCATCTTTATTTCTAACTAACTCTGTTTCCTTTGCAATATTATAATAAGTATATCCAAAGACTCTTTTTTCGTGGATTAACTGATTATTATCACAAGTTAAAATACCACCATCTCTAAATTGTCCTCTCACTTCAATTGGAGAATTTATTTTTATGTCTCCTTTTAAATCAACCTTTGAATCTTTTCCTAAAATATCAATACCAACTCCAGATTTATTTTGTAAATCAAGATTATTTAAGGTTACTACTGCATTTTCAACCTTTAATCCATTACCTTTTTCTTGATTATTTACTATTTTACAATCATTAATATGAATATTCTTTCCCTGTGAAATGTTTACTGCCCTATTAAAATCAGACTCTATGAAAACATTTTCCAAAGTTATGTCATCTCCTGATATAGTAATAAGGTTATTATTATTATTTAAAGTTTCATCATCATCCTTACATACTATATTTAAATTTTTTAGCACAATTCCATCTCCCTGTAGTGTAAAAAAATCTCTATTAAGATTTTCGGCTAATTTAGGAACATAGATACTATATCCTTGACCATCTATTACAACATTTGAACTCTTAATATCTACTCCATTAGAAATTAAATTGCTAAGGTCAATGTCCCTTGATAATTTTATCTCTTCTAAGTTCCCATCATTTATTATTTTTAAGAATTCTTCTGTATCCCCTACTGTTTTTTCTATTCTAAAAATATTATTATATCTTTTACTCTGACTTATACTTTGATTTATAACTGAATTATCTTTGTTTTTCTCTATTAAATTTACTTCTTTGCCTAAAACTACGCTACTGGAGAGGTTATTTACTACTATAGCAGTTGCTATTATTTTTGCCACCTTTTTATGTGCCATACTAAACTCACCTCTTCTTATTATTTTTCTTATATTTATATTATGAACTAATTATATCATTTTTTGTATAGGTTTTCAAAAAATAAATTATAGATTTTTTTGACATATCATAGATTTTTTTTAACTCTACTAAAATCTTATAAATTATTAATGTATATTTTATGTTTTTAAAACCATATATACTGAATAATAACATTTAAAATTATAAGAATTTGATCATTATTTCATTAATCAAATAAAATAAATACTATGATCTAAAATTTCTATATTAGTCTACATTATATCTTTTATCATAATTTAGAAGGTTAAAATTTAAATACAAAAAGGTTATAAAATGTTTCATAAATTAAAATCCTTATTACAATTAATATAAGATAATAATTTAATAATAAATCATATTATAACCTAACTTCAAAATTATGAATTTAAAATTTCTAACTAATTAGTAAATCAATTAATAAATAAAATAAATTTAAAACATCTATTTTTATGAATTAGTAATAAAATTTAAAGAACTTTCCCAAATTCTTTAAGTACCTCTAATACCTTATTTTCCTCTATCGGTGAAAAATATTCAATATACTCACTATGATTAAACCTTGTAAATAAATCCTTTGACATATCCATCCACTCTTCTAATATATAAACCCATATTATTTCACTAGTTGGACAACTTAATATAAAAGACTCCACTCCAAAAAAGCTATATTCTACAATATCATGAAGTTTTGTTAATTTAGCATAATCTTCAACAACTTTAGTAGTTAATTTATATTCATATATATCCACATAGAAAAAGTCAAACTTTTCCCTCTCTGCTTTAAATCCATCTCCTTTTACTATTCTTATCTTAGAATTTTCTCCAAAGTTTTCTAAGTATAAGTCAATTATTTCTTCACTCATTTCATAGACAACTATTTCGGTTACTTGATCACTTTTTGCTATTTCCTGAACGAAGTATCCTAATCCTAATCCTAGAACCCCTACCTTACCTTTTGCTCTTTTTATACCTTCAAAAGCTCCTTGAATCTCATGTGGTGAAATTCTCATCCAAAGCTTTTCTCCTTCATATAGTTCTATAGGACTTTCTTTCAATGACTGCTTATGTTCATATAAATAGCCATCAAATTCTTTTCCCTCACTATATCTAATAATGAAATCACCTTTTTTATTCTCTTTTATTTTATTTTTATATTCTTTTATTTTTTCTTCACAATAATCTATGTTATATGGTATCATACTTTTTCCTTTCTAATCTTCTCAGAAAACAATTTATTTTTATTAGTCTATATTTCTTTTAGATATATTATTAAAAACCACATTAATAAAAGTCCTTACTAAATTAAGTTAGATCTAAATATATATGAAATCAACCTTTAATTGAGATATAAACTTTTATTAAAACGTTGAACCTTAAAGTTCATAATAATTATATTTTTAGTATGTTTTCATATTTTATTTAACTCTTTTATTTTAATTTGATGTAAGGAACTTCTCAATATATTTTTCATAAAAATTTTCATATTATTACAAAAACATCATAATTATTTTCTATTTTTTATCATTTATATATAAAATAAAATTCTACATTTAAATTCCTACTAAAATAGTCTTGATTTATTTTGTTTAAAATTATATAATTTAATCAATTAATATTAATTATTAATTAATCGAAATTAAGTAGGTGATCAAATGAAAAAGGTAGCAATGAGCGATGATGCTTATATTGAATTTAAAGAGTTCCTAAAATCCAATGATATAGATAGTGATGTTATTAGAATAAACTTTGGTGGGAACGGACCTATGGGCCCTATGTTTTATGTAACTGCAGGAGAAAAAAATGAAGGTGATGAGGTTGAAATAATAAAAGACTTAACTTTTGTTATTGATTCTTCTTTAATCGATGTATTTTTAGGTTTCTCAATACTTTCTGATGAAGAAAACTTTGGAGAAGGATTAACTCTTGATCCATTAATGAGCGACTATGAAGGTGGCGGTTGTAGTGGAAACTGTGGTAGCTGTGGTAGCTGTCACTAATTATAATATTTCTATTTTAGTGTGATATTATTTTAAAATATATTAATAATAAACTATATAAGGCAATTTTGCTTTAAATTAAAATTTAGGAGGAAATAGATATGTCAGTTGTTAAAATGAGCAATGAAGCTTATACTGAGTTCAAATCTTTTCTACAAGAAAACGGCGTAGAAAAATTTGACATAAGAATAAATCTAGCAGGAGTTGGCTGAGGCGGCCCAGTATTTAATATTGTTCTGGATGAACAATCAGATAATGATGAAGTTGTTAAAATTGAAGATATAACATTCTTCGTTGATAAAGAACTTGTTAAAGATTTTGAAGGATTCACTCTGCTTTCTTCAGATGAAAATGGTGGTAGAGGATTATCATTAAAACCAGTTAAAGAAAGCGAAGGCGGATGCTCTTCTTGCTCAAGCTGTCATTAATTTTTACATATAGAGATGGACTTTATTCCATCTCTATTTTTTATCTTCTCTTAAATTAAAACTCTAATAAAAAATAAATTTAACTTATATAAATATAAATTTTATTTAAGTATTTTAAAATTAATTTATACTACTTAAAATACTAACGAAATTTAAAATTTCTCTTTTTCACTTTATTCTTTAAAAATTTTTAAACTAAATTAAATTTCAATATTTTTACTAATATGGTTGTTTATGTTTAATTTTAGTATTATAATTTAATAAACGCTTTATTTTTAAGGAGGAGAGATAATGAATACAACTCTAGTAAACCTAACTCCAACTAAAGAACAAAGAAAATACCAAGAAGATGAACTAATAGCTTTTTTAGACCTCCAAATGAATACATTTACAGCTAATTCTGAAAATAATGATGAGGCTCCTTCTTTATTAAAAAAAGAGACTTCATTTAACACAGATATATGGATAGAAAATCTATTTAAATTTGGATTTAAGAAAGTTATTTTAACTGCTAAGCTTAATAATGGTATTTGTTTATGGCAAAGCAATTGTTCAAAGGTTAATATAAATACTTTTTCTTTAGAGAATAATTATGATGATTTAGTAAAAAAAGTTAGTAAATCTTGTAAAAAGTTTGGACTTAAATTTGGTATTCATCTTACTTTAAAAGATTATCTCACTTTAAACTTAACTCCTGAAGAATATGATAATTACTATGTAGCTCAATTAAAAGAACTTATGACTAATTATTCACAAGTAAGTGAAGTTATTATGGATATGACCTCTTTAGATGAATATTATGACTCTCTTGATTTTGAAGGATACTTTAAAGTAATTAAAGAAATAAATCCTAAATGTATGATATCTAGCCCTATTGGACCAGATGTACGTTGGACATATTATTCTGATATAGAGTCATCTAAAAACTATTTCTACTCTTCTATAAATTTAGATCTTTTAAAAGAAGATTTTAACAACGAAGAGATTAGAAAAGGAAATATTTATGGAGATACTTGGATTGTTGGAGAAAGTATTTACTCCCTATCTGACTGTTTAAACCATAATAAAGATTCATTATCAAATTTAAAACATGTGTATAATAATTCATTAGGAAGAAATACAAATTTAGTATTAGTTTTATCTCCTAATACAGATGGATTACTAAATGATAATGAATTAAGTTTACTTTCTGATTTTTCTAAATATATAAAAGAAACTTTTTCTAATAACCTTATTAAGGGTTCCTCTATATTAGCTACAAATTCATCTTCTAGCGATAGCTATAATTTAATTGATGACTATAAGAAATCTTATTGGATAGCTAATGAAAATGCTGTTAACCCTTATATAGAAATAGATTTTAAAACTATCACTGAATTTAATATTTTAGAAATTAGAGAGTGGATTGCTGAAGGTCAAAATGTAGAAGAATTTAAAGTTTATGCATATAACAATGGTTGGTTTGAACTTTACAATGGTACTTCTATAGGATATAGACATATAGCAAAACTTAATAATATCAAAACTGATAAAATTAAAATTTCATTTACTAAATATAAAAACCCACCTATGATTAATCATATTGGTGCATATTTAGGATAATTTTAATAAATAACGTTTTATAAAATACAAGAATAAATATAAAAAGTGAAAGCAAAAAACTATCCTTAATAGAGTTTTTTGCTTTTTAAAGAAAAAGGGTTATATCAAAACTTATATTTAAAACTTATATTTAAAACTTATAAATATATTTTCTTTATATTTTTCATAAGTTTTATTGATTTTTGTTTTGATACAACCCTCTTTTATTTTACTGTTAAATTAAAATAATTTTTTTGTAAATATAATTAAGTAAAGTTGTATTAAGAATAAAATTCCATTAAAATTATTCTTATAATATAATTGCAATATTTTGTATTTACTGGAGGCGTAAAAAATGAATACAGCTTATGATTTTATAATTGCTTTAATATTAGCATTTGTATTAGTAATGATGAAACAATATATTTTTGCATTACTTGTTGTAGTAATCTATGCTTTATACAAATATAATAAGAAAAAGCCTTATATTTTAGCTTACAAAGGTAATGTTTCCTTTAGAAATGGTGAAAGAGAAAAAGCTCTAGAACTTTATAAAAAAGCTTGTACATATAAAAATGCTAGTGATAGCATAAGACTTCAATATGCATATCTTACTCTTTACTTAGGGAATTTAGAAGAAGCCACTAAGCTTCTCAATGTTATTGATTATGATAAACTACCAGAAAGATTAAGAGCTTCTTATACAATGACAGATTCTCTTATAACTTGGAAAAATGGTGATTTAAAAAAAGCTATTGAAAACTTAAAAAATCTTCATACACAATATGAACATACAACTGTTTATGAGACTTTAGGTTATTTCTTAATATTAGATAAAAGATATGAAGAAGCCTTAGAATATAACCTTTTAGCTTATGAATATGATCAAGATAACAAGGTTATAATGGATAACTTAGCTCAATCTTATTATTTCACTGGAAATATAGAAAAGGCTAAGGAAGTATATACTAAACTATTAGACGAAGATCCTGGAATACCAGAACCATATTATTATTATGGCTTAATCCTAAAAGATGAAGGAGACACTAAAGGAGCTTTAGAATCTTTCGATAAAGCCTTAACTAAAAGAGAGTCTTATCTTTCAGCCCTTAATAAGGATAAAATTAGAGCTGCTATACAAGAATTAAACATATAGTAAAAGTGGGCTATATAAAAATATAATAATAAAACTTACAAACATATTCTGAGAATTACTAAATTTCCCTTCATACTGTTTGTAAGTTTTATAAAAAGTTATTTTTATATAAGCCCTTTTAATTTTACTTTTCTAAGGCTTTATTGAATTTTTCCTCTATAAATTTTCTTGAATTCTTTATTTCAACTCTATAATCACCAGTACCTGTGTACCAGAACTCAGTAACAAATCTTCTTACTCCCATGTTATATGATTCTTTTATTATACTTTCAAAATCAACATGTCCAGTTCCAAATGGAATCTCTCTAAACTTACCTGGTTTTGTTTCCTTAAGATGAACAGCCATTATATGACCTTTACCACTTCTTAAATCTTCAATAACATTTTTATTATATTTAGTAGCGGCATTAGTTATATTTCCACAGTCAGGATAAACCCCTAAGTATGGTGAATCAATCTTTTTAACATAATTCATGGCTTTTTCAACTGTGTTCATAAACTCAGTTTCCATAGTTTCAAAAGCTAAAATTATTCCTGATCTAGCCGCCATTTCAACAGCTTTTTTTAGATTTTCATAGAATAATTTTCTTGTTTCTTCACTACCCTCTTCATAGTAAACATCATACCCTGCTAATTGAATTATCCTAATTCCTAAATCATCAGCTAGCTCTATGGCCTTCTCCATTATTCTCATACCACGATTTCTAGTTGTTTCATCTGCACTTCCTATAGGATATTTTCTATGTCCACTAAGACACATAGTTCTTATTGGAAGCCCAACTTCATACATAAGGTCTACTAAAACCTGTCTTTCTTCTTTTGTCATATCAAGTCTTTTTAATTTTTCATCAGTTTCATCTATGCTAACCTCTAAAAAATCAAAGTTATTCTCTTTTGCACATTGAAGCTTTTCCCTCCAAGTAAGTGTATTAGGCATAGCTTTCTCATATAATCCAATAAAATATTCCTTCATTTTAATCCGCTCCTTTTCTTAAGCTCCTGTTTGTCCATAGTAAGCATTTGGACCATGCTTTCTTGAAAAGTGTTTATTTAATAAGTCATCAGACATACTATCTACATTTTTATTTGCTAATATTTCTGTGTTATATGCCATCATTGCCACTTCTTCTAGGACAACAGCATTATGAACAGCATCTTTAGCATCCTTTCCCCAAGTAAATGGACCATGATTTTTAACAAGTACTGCTGGAATATTCTCTGGATTCATGTCTTTGAATCTTTCAACAATTACAACCCCTGTATTATATTCATAATTTCCTTCAATCTCTTCTCTAGTCATGTCTCTTGTACAAGGGATTTCATCAGCAAAATAATCTGCCTGAGTTGTTCCATATGGCTTTATTCCTCTTCCTGCTTGAGCAAATATTGTTGCCCATCTAGAATGTGTATGAACTATTCCTCCTATATTCTTAAACTCCTTGTAAAGTTTTAAATGAGTATCTGTATCTGATGAAGGTTTATATTTCCCTTCAACAATATTTCCCTCTAAATCAACCACAACCATATCTTCTGGTTTCATTGTGTCATACTCAACTCCTGATGGTTTAATTACAACAAGTCCTTTTTCTCTATCTATGGCAGAAACATTTCCCCATGTAAAAGTTACTAAATTATATTTTGGAAGAAGCATATTAGCTTCGTAAACTTCTTTTTTTAAGTTCTCTAACATATAAAAGATCCTCCTTAGACTCTTAATAACCCTTATAACAAAATTTATTCTTAAGTATTTAATATTAATTCACTTAATAAAATTTAAAATAAAGCTCTCTTATTAGTTAACAAAGTAAGACAAACTTATTATCTTCTATTAATCAGTAACAATATATAAGGCAGCTTGTCCTAACTCTCTATTTGCAGATATTATTATATCTCTATCATCTTCATTTAAAACGGCAACATTACTTGGTCCAACCCCAGACTCAATAACTACAGTTTCAAACTCTAATTTTTCTTTATCAGTACATTGAATATAAAATAAATCCTTATCGCATCTTCTATAACCACCTATTATAGTTGGAACTCCTCTTAGCTTACCACCCCAAACAACATGTCCAAAATCCATTTCTTTTGGATACTCATAAATAATTTTATATTCATCTCCATACTTTTTATTTATTCTAAAATGTTTACCATGGAATTCTTCAATAGTAACTAGTTCATCTTCACCATCTTCATCTATATCTACAACAGCTACATCACTTATAGGTCTATCCATTATTTTTTCAATAGTCCATTCCTCATCATCACTTTGAGGGGGTGTTACTCTAAATACTCCTTCTTGAGATGTTACTAAACCAACCATTTTTCCATTATGATATGCTCTACAATATCCATGATTTTTAGTTAATCCTTCTTTTATAACCTTAAGCTCAATAGGTTTATTTAAATCTTCTGGAATTTCTCCTACATATATCTTACCTGGATCGCTCCAATCATCTTTAAATTGCTTACTATTGCATAAAACTGCTCCTAAGAAATATAGCTTTCCATTAGCTTCTAAAATATCAAAACGATGTAGATATGGTAACTTAAATAATGTTTTTATTTCCCACTTTCCATTTTCATATCTTCCCCATACTATCTCAGCATCTTCTGATTGAAATGTAGGGAAAAATCTTTGAACTGCTAGAAAATCTCCATTTTTTCCTGGGATAGGAATTATAGACATTGTTCCTCCTGGACCATCCCAAACAGTTGATTGTTTAAAATCATCTCCCTCATACATAAAGCAAGGACCTTCTCCTTCAGTTGCTATAAGTATTTTTCTATCTCCATCAATAACAGTACTACTTGTTGCATAACATCTATGTAAGTCAGTTAAAAACTTCTTTTCTATTTTCATCTTATATTCCTCCTAGATTATAAATAATTAAAATAAAGTCTTATTTATAACATAGTACCTATCTCTTAACACTCTAAGAAATAAGTACTATATCATAACTTTTATATTTATTTGTTTACTATATTTTCTACAATCTTTTCTTCAATTTCTTTTTCTGATAAAAGGTTTTTAAGTCCTATAACAATAGTTCCTGAAGCCTTTGCTTTATCGAAATTTCCTTTTAATGCATCTGAACAGAATACTACATCATAACTTGAAGCTTCTGTTTTTGCTGCTCCTATACTTGTATGATGAATTGATACAGGAATATTTAACTTTTTAAATATCTTCTCTATTTTCATTTTTATAATTTGACTTGATCCCATTCCATTTCCACATGCTGCTATTACTTTTAACATAAATATCTCCTCCTAATTAACACCAATTATTTTTATCTATTTTATTTTGATAGTTAGTACTTAACAAAGTGGTACTAACTATCAATTGATTTAAATCTAATTTTGTACTCTTTCCTTTTCTTTGTCTTCTAAATATCCTTCATAATCTTCAACTAACTTGAAGTAACCCTTTTTATTTTTAAAATATTGAATTTGTGGTATTAAAAGCATTCCTACTACTGCTATTCCAACCCCTACATAAGCAAACTTGTCCATAAGAACTCCAACTACTGGCCATAATGTATCCCAGTCAAAGTTTCCATGCCATCCTCCAAATTGAGCTAATCCAAAATAGTAAGCGGCAAATGCTCCACCTAAAACCTGTATAACTCCTGAAACGAATGGAATTATCATGGCAGCCTTCAATCCACCTTTTCTGTTAGCAAACACTGCAAATGTAGCATTGTCAAAGAATAATGGTACGAATCCACTTATTATAAGTACTGGACTTTGGAAAACTACAAGTCCTATTATTGCTATAAATTGACCTACTGCTCCAAATAAAAATCCAATAGTAACTGCATTTGGATGTCCAAATCCATAAGTTGCTGCACAGTCTACAGCTGGTACTGATCCTGGAAGTATTTTATTTGAAATACCTTGGAATGATTCAGTAAGTTCTGAAACGAACATTCTAACACCCATTTGTAATATACTTAAGTAAACTGCAAAGTTAAGTGATTTTTCTAGTATGTAAAATAAGAAATTTGTATTTTGATCAAATCCCTTATCGATTGTATGCATTAAATCTGGTCCTAGTATTCCCATGATTATTCCGAAGAAAACAGTCATTAATATACCAGTTGCTACAACGTTATCACTAAATATAGATAAGAATCCTGGAAGTTCTAAATCCTCAATACTCTTTTTACTATTTCCTATTTTTCCAGCTATTTTATCAGTTATCCAAACTCCTAACATTTGTTGGTGACCTATTGCAAATCCACCACCTTCAGTAAGGTCTTGGCATGGTTCAACTGTAAGATTAGAAAATACTGCCCAGTATGTTCCAAGAAGTAATCCTAACATTACTACTACTCCCATATTACTTAAGTTTGGGAAACAGAAAAATACTAACCATAAAGCTGTAGCTGATTGTTGTACCATTACATGTCCTGTAATAAATACTGTACGAACCTTTGTAAATTTTCTAAGTAATACAAGTACTAAGTTGAATAAGAATGCTATAAGTAAAACTACCATCATCATAGAAAAAGATTTTCCTATATTCCCTATAGCCTCTTGAGCCGCCGTTTGTCCAAAATAAGGATCTATAACTGCCGCCTGTAAATTAAATCTATCTTTAAGGCCTGCAAGAATTGGACGGAAGTTACTAACAAGTCCACCTGCTGCAACATTTAAAATTAAATAACCGACTGTTGCCTTTATAAATCCTGCCAAAGCATCATAAAAAGGTCTCTTAAGTAACAAGTAACCAATAAGAACTATAAATCCAATGAAAAATGCAGGTTTTGTCAGAATGTTATTTTGGAAAAACTCCCAAATGTAGATTATAAAATCCATAATACTTCTCCTCCCATATCCCTTTTCTTAACTTGTTCCAATATTATGTAAACTGTTTTAATTTATAACTTAACTGAAAACTAAATAAGATTAGACTTAAATATTTACTATAATTTCTACAGTACTTTAGTTTAAAACCTACCTAAAGCACTGTAGAAACTTTAAAACTTTTTTTAAAAATCTCTTATACTAATTTTTTAAGATCCTCAACTGATTGAGCTTCTAAAAGCTTTTCTACAGTTTCTTCATCTGAAATTAACTCAACCATTTTAGTTAAATTCTTTAAATGTACTTCATTATCTACTGAAGCTAAAACAAAGAATAATTGAGCATCATACTCTTCTCCTTCACCAAAGCTCACTGGAGTATTCGTTTTCATAAAGCATATAGCTGTTTCATTAACTCCATGTCCTTCTTGTGCATGTGGTATAGCAATCCTTGGCGCAATTACTATATATGGTCCATGTTTTTTAATACTATTTATTATTAAATCCGCATACTCTTTTTCGATAACTTTTTCTTTTTCTAAGGGAGCACATGCAGCCTTAACTGCATCCTCCCAATTATCAAAGCCATCATGAAAAGAATATCTACCTTTTTCTATTAATTCTTTTAACATGATAATTTCCTCCACTCTTAAATCTTATAGGAATGAGTTATATGGTAAGTTTATATCTACAGAGAAACAGTCATCGAATCCTCTTGGATAATGATATTCTCTCTTATCCTTATCTTCTGGGAATGTAAACTTTCCACCTACTTGCCATATAAATGGTGTAAATTTATACTGTAATCTATATTTTTTCATGTCGTATAATGCTAAAATTTCATTTGTATCAGCTTGGAAGTTTGACCATATATCATGATGGAATGGTATTACTACTTGAGTATTTAATGCCTCAGCCATTCTTAAAATATCTACTGATGTCATTTTATCTGTAATACCTCTTGGGTTTTCTCCATATGATCCAAGGGCAACATCTATTTTATAATCATTTCCATGTTTAGCATAATAATTTGAATAATGTGAATCTCCACTATGATAAAGATTTCCTCCTGGAGTTTCTATTAAATAGTTAACAGCCTTATAATCCATATCTACTGGCATTTTTCCTCTTAAGTCTCCTTCTGGAGGAGCTGTTATTAAAGCTGTTCTATCAAAAGATTCTAAAGCATGTAATTGAATATCTTTTATTTTTATTACATCTCCCGGTTTAACAACTATACATCTTTCCTTTGGTACTCCCCATCCTATCCATTTATCAACACATGCTTGTGGTCCTATAAATGGAACATCTTCTGAACAATTTTTTAAAACTGCAGCGGCAACATTTATATCTATATGATCGTTATGATCATGTGTTGATATTATCGCATCAACATTCTTTATTGCAAATGGATCTAATACAAAAGGTGCAACTCTTAAATTAGGTTGTAGTTTCTTACCTCCACACATTCTTGCCATTTGATGTTCTGGATTTATGTAAGGATTTTTCTTTGTTCTTTTTCCGCTTCCGCACCAAAAATCTATACATATGTTTGTATTTCCTTGAGTTTTAAGCCATATACCTGTACATCCAAGCCACCACATAGAAAATGTTCCTGGTTTAACTACTTCATTTTCTATCTCTTCATTTAACCAAGTTCCCCATTCTGGAAATGTATTTAAAATCCATGATTCTCTTGTTATTTCATTTACTTTACTCATAATTATACCTCCACCCATTTTGATTATTCTGAACGTTTGATAAGTTCGTTTAATCACTTTATGATTAAATTATATACTGTAATTGTTTTCTTTGCAAGTCTTTTTTGATTGTTTTTGCTTTTTTTCTGTTTTTTTGTGCTATTAATTAACTTATTTTCGATTTTAATGTTCTTTTTGATCGTTTTTGTTCTATTTGCGTTGATTTATACTGTTCTTTTATGTACAATTATTATAAATAGCAATATCGAATTTAGTGCTATCTATAATAAACTTCAGTATTTAATCATTAAGATTAAATACAACTTCATATTTTAAAAAATTACTATCTACAAGTTTTAGTAACTTTTTCAAATTATCTATATATAATTTAATTTTATATTTATAATATTCGGAGAGATATTTATAGAAAATAATACCAAACAATATCGGTTAGGAGGCATTTATAATGAAAAACGCAAAAGGCTTTGTTTTTAAAAGACAACAGGCAATATTAAAATATTTAAAAGAAAATAAATTTGCTAAAACAGAAGAATTGGCTACTTTATTAAAAACATCTAATATAACAATAAGAAGAGATTTTCAAAATCTAGAAAAAGAAGGGGTTATAAGAAGAAAATATGGCGGGGCTGAACTTATTGAAGGAGCTTTGAGTGAAGACCCTTATTTCAATCATAGTAATATTGAAAGAGAAAAAATTAAAGATTCTATAGCTAAAAAAGCTGCTGAATTTATAGAAGACGGAGATAGTATATTTATAAACTCTAGTTCAACTGCAATAAAACTCTTAGAATATATAGAAGGTAAAAGAGTTATGGTAATTACAAACAATGGCAAAATCTTAGGTATGAATTTATCACCTAATGTAGAGATAATACTTACAGGCGGTGAAGTATATGGAAGAAAACAATCTATGGTTGGTGATATAGCCACTCAGATAATTTCTAAAATAACTGCAACTAAATGTTTTATAGGAGTTAGTGGTATAAACGCTAATACAGGAATCAGTACATCTGTTCTTCAGGAAACCACAGTAAATATGAAGATGCTTGATAATTGTAATGGGCCAACTTTTGTCTTAGCAGATAACTCAAAAATAGGAATACATCATAACTTTTCTAGTGGAGATATTTCTAAAGTTAATTATGTAATCACAAATGAAATCGAAGATGATAAGTCTGAACTTGAAAAATTAAGAGAAAAAGGAGTAAAAATAATATTCTCGTAAAATACTATTTCAATATTTTTATTAAAATTTATAAAGCTTAAGTAAAAAAAGATAAAAGCAAATTAATTGCTTTTATCTTTTTACTTATATAGCTATATATTTTTTAAAGCTTTCATATTCTTTTCTATTCTCTAATATTTAATTTCTTTGTACTAAATTATCCTCTAATTCTAATAAATATTAAGTTATTATTGTGTCAATACATCCATTAACTATAGATTTTTCTTTTAATTCATTCATATAACTATCTTCTGGACTTATAGTTCCATGAACCTTTATACCCTCTTCTCTAACTCCAAAGGGTCTATATTTTATAAGTTTATATCTACATTTATCGCCAATGATTTTAGATACTTCATCCACTGTTTTTTCGCTATTTAGTCCTTTAGCTATAACAGTTCTAACTTCATACATCTTGTCTAACTCTAATATTCTTTTTAAATTTTCTAAAACTAATTTATTTGATGATTTAGTTAGCCAAATATTTTCTTTTTCATCAATTGACTTAACATCAAGCATAAACTTATCTGTAAGATTTATAAGCTCATCATCTAATTTAGTATTACCATTAGTATCAACAAAGCAATTCAATCCAAGCTTTTTAACTTCTCTAAAAAGCTTTATTAAAAATTCAGAGTTTAAAGTGCATTCTCCACCACTAACAGTTATTCCTCTTATAAAAAAGCTGTCTTTTTCTATCTTTTTTACAAGTTCTTCTACTGAATATTCCTTAGTTTTAGGAGAAGACATATGTTCACATAACTTTATGCATTTATCACAAGAAATACATTCTTCCTCATCCCAAATAACTTTCCCCTCACTAATTGATAAGGCACCTACTTCACAATTTTCAACACATTTTCCACAAGATATACATTTATTTATAGTCTCAGGATTGTGGCAATATAAACATTGAAAATTACATCCTTGAAAAAATATAACCATTCTATTTCCTGGTCCATCAACACAAGAAAATGGAATTATCTTATTTATTAAAGCCATAATATCACTTACTTTCTAATTTTTCTTTCAAAGGCATGACAATTATTCTTTGCTCCCATGGCAAATAAGTCTGTATTATTAAGAACAGCCTCTCCTCTTTCAAGTTTCTCCACCTCTGAACGCTTAGCTAAATATCCAGTTACCCTTACTACATCTGCTCCACTTCCATAAACAGACATGTATCTTATTCCTGAATTAAAGGCACCCTTTATAATATCAACTAAGGCTTCTGGATGATCATTATATGTATCTTCAAATACAAATATATCTCCTATTCCATTATAAAAATATTTATGGAATGGTGCTGATTGCATTATATGATTAAATAATTCTGGTTCTTCTCCAACTGGTATTCTACATCCTGGTGATACATTCTGATCTAAATCAATTCCTACTTGTGCATGAAGAACATAGTGTCCTCCAAAACAATTTACATGTTTAGCTTCATGTTCTGATACTATTTTATTTAATTTCTCTATTATTCTTAATCCAAGTTTATTAGCTTTTTCTGAATACCCAAATCTATCACTTTGTTTCTCTGCTCCTAATAAAGTATTTACAGCCTCTGCTAGACCTACTACTCCAAACATTCCTGTAAATAATTTTTTCTGAATAAATCCTTCTTTTACTAAGAAATTAGAAGTAAAGAACTGAGTTTCCTCAACTAAAAATCTTATTCTTTCATCAATATACTGAATCATTTTAGTACTCACATAAGGTAATACATTCTCTAAAAAGTCCTCTACTGAACTAGCCTTTTTAGCTACCTCATTTAATTTTATTCTTACAAGGGTATATCCACCCCCACCAATATGAAATCCATTATAACAACTTGCTATAGCATATCTATCTGTTCCAAAGCTTTTCACATCCATTTTATGATTTGCAAAACTAGGTTTAGCTGTACTTAAAGCAACCTTTGCACATAAATTTATAAAACTCTCTGGAGTATTTTCTAAATCATACTTCATACTTAAATTCGGAACTGCACATTGAAGTTCATCCATAGACTCTAGTATTAATCTTCCTGCTACAGTCTCTCTTGGACCTATATTAGCATGTACAAAAGAATCAGTTAATGTTCTATCTATATGTTGTAAAAATAATTTAATTGCTCTTTTCGCTTCCCTTTCATCTTCTATAAATGGCTCTAAAAGTTCATCTATATTCCCAAGGTAAACTGGAAATGTAGTTATTGAAGGCACATGCTTATAGAAAATTAATAGGTTATTAGTTGCTTCCCATATATCCTCTGGAACTGAAAGATTTAAAAATTCACATCCCTTTTCCATAAGTAAAGAATAATCTGGAATTATGTATCTAGGTCTAAATGGTGCATTTCCTTCAAAAAGAGTACATATACAACCTTCATCTATTAATTTTTTTGTTTCATCATCAACATTTAATACTTCAATTGTACTTTCTGCATAAGCAGCTAAATCTTTAATTTGCTGATGATATGTTAATGACCTATCCTTTAGTATCTCTAATACTCTATTCATACTTTTTTCCTCCCCTTAAAACATATCAACCTGTTAAATAAAATACCATAATTGCCATTCTAAAAATTTATATAATTTGTTTAGTTTACAAACAGGCTAATCAAAAATATCAACATATAGAAGTTACAAGATTGATATCTTTGATTAACCTGCAAAATATTAAATCATATTGCAGGTTTTTTATATTAAATAGTTATTAAAACTTATATAATTTAAAAACTAATTAAGATATTTTTTCACAGTATAATAAGATATTCTCTAATTTTCATCTAATACTTTATATAAAAATTTAATCGCATCGTTATAACTTAATCCATTATGTCCTTTTTCTTTTTCATAATGTAGTATAACTTCAATATCATTATAACCTAAAATATCATTACTTTCTTCCATACTATACAAAAATGGTATTAATTGAGTAGAGTTGTCTGCTACAGAGCATAAATTTACATGCAAATAAATTTTAGGCACATAACCACTTTTTTTAAATGCCTCTACAATGCTAAATCTTTCTTTATACTTTAGAGAATCGCTAACATTGTCAAAACAAAATGTTATCACACTATCTAATGCTTCTTTGAAAACCCACCTTGTAGTATCTAACTGTGCATTGTCTGCAACAACCTTTGCACCTTTTAAATATATTCCCATAATAATTGATAGGTAACCTCCTGCTGAAGTACCATAAATAACCGTATTATCAAGGCTTATATTCATCTTTTCTATTATTGTTTTGAGTATTAGACTACTATTTTCAAGATAATAATTTTCATTTTTTCCTACACCCCATCCAAGCTGTAGATAATCATCTATATAAATAGTAGGATCCATACAGAAAACAGATGATGTTTTTATTTGATTAGCCCAGCTATGCCTTTGAAATACAGGTACATTTACATTTCCACCAGCAATAGCACCATTGTTAAAAACTATCAATTTATCACTATTGCTTTTTCTATTAATCAGATATTCATAAGGAACATTATCTTTTAATACTCTTAGTACATACATAGTATCATTTTTTATACTGATGTTATTAAGATCACAATATTTTATTGTATACTCTGGATACGGTAACTTTTCAATTTTTGAATTAACACGTGCCGTTCCCAATACATTTTCAATTAAAGATCTAGTTTTTTCTACTTCTGTCTTAATATCATACTCATCACCTATACTAAAAATTTTTTTACATCCATCATATTTATTCAAATATCTAATTAATACCTGTGCTAATTCTTTTTCATTATAATCAATTATTGTTCCACAGTTATACTTTTCAATCAATTCTCTTGCCACTCCCACATCTGTTGAAATTATAGGTGTATTAAGCATAACACTTTCAACAAGAGCAAGACTAAACCCCTCACTTAATGAAGTTAAAATAGTTGCAATACTGTTTTTTACATAAGGGTATGGATTTTCAACAAATCCAAGTATTCTAACATTTTCATTTAGTTTATTATCATTTATATACCTTTCCAGTTTTAAGCGTTCATCTCCATCTCCAAGAATATAAATTATAAAATCATCACAATATTTTTTTACTTCTTTTGCTGCTTTTAAAAGTAGTATTTGATTTTTATTATAATCAAGCCTTCCTAAGGTTGTAAAAAGCATTTTTTCTGGAATTTCAACTGTTTTTTTGCTTAAAAGTTTTATCTTTTCGCCATCAACTGAATTTGAAATTTTGACTACATTTTTTGTTATTCCAAATAACTCTTTAAGTGTAGTTTTGGTTACTTCAGAAATAACAACAATCTTATCAAATACTTTCAATACATTTGCTTGCATTTCATGTTCCTGTTTTACCATTTTATATTCATTTGTTGTTTTATCAAGAACAGTATAATCAAGTTCAGACATATCTCCTCTAATCCAAATAATTTTTTTACCTCCAACTATATATGAAGCAAAATATGAAGGAGCATTATGGTTACAAGCTATAATACAATCATATTTTTTACGAAGCCATTTATTAAAAAGGCTAGGATTTGAAAGTAAGTTATAATAATTTTTTAGAGCTTTAACTTCATCTAATTTTTCATCTGTATAATCAATAATCGGCTCTAATAACTTTATATTACTATTAAATATTGAATTATTGGAATACTTAAATAAAGGTAAAATACTTATATCATATTTTGTATTATCAAATCTATTTAAAACATCTGCTAAAGATTTTTCAGTTCCGTATCCATATGATACGCTCCAAGTAATGAACAACAATTTTTTCATTATATCACCTCAATTTTTATAATATGATTAATATTATATTTTGGTGAGACTTTTACATATATTTTGCTCCTCTACTCACAGAGGAGCTTTTACTATGTAATTTGATTGTTTAATTCATTAACAGTTATGGTTTTGCATCCTCTTTCTTTTAAGGCTGATATTATCTTTAATATAGGTGAATTTTCATTAAACTCATATATTTCCTCATTGTTTGCACTATTATTTTTATTCTCTATACTACCTAAAAACATATATGGATGTATGAAAAATGCCGTTAAAATTTCATTGCTATAATTTCTAATTCTTCTAGCTACAGTCTCTCCATTGTCCTTAACATATCCTAAAGGAGCAGGCACATATAATGTTGACTTATTACTAAAACTTATTAATGGATTTAAGTTCCAATATCCAGCATAGGGTTCAAACATAACTGGGAAGTATTGTTCTATTATTTTTTGCTGATTTCTATCTGCTTTGTAATGTGGACTTTCAAAGAAACCTATAGGTATATTTAAGGTCTTAGCTGTCTTTAATGATGATTCAACAACCTTTAAAACTTTATTTTTATTGCTATTAACATTCCATTTTAACTCTACTCCAACTCCACTTATTTGATTATTATGTTGGTGAGTGTATCCATGAAGACCAATTACAGCCCCTCTATTTATTAAATGATCTAACATATTTATAAAATGAACATTTTCAAAATTATTATTTTTAAGCAAATCATTATCTATGTTTTCTTCAGGATTTATGTATCTAGGTATCCAAGCTATATGAAATACTATATTATTAGATTTAAAGTAGTCACTTAAATATTTCATTTTTTCCATGTTATTATCTTTAGAAAAAACTCCACCAGCACTAACATCCTCTATTCTTATTAAAGCAGCTTTTCCTTCATTAACTTTATAATTACAGTTTATATTATTAAGTTTTCCCTGAAACATATAAATTGAGTTTTTATTTTCATACCAATCATCTCTCGCTTCAATAAGCTCTTTAAAATCATTTATAGAAATGTATTTTTTATGATCTAAATCTAAAACTTCTCCTCTTAAATCTAATTTATCCTTTTCTTTTAAAAGTTCTTTTTTCTCTAAATCTATGTAATTTTTATTTGTCTTGCTTAAAATCTTATTTCCATCAATTGATACTTGTCCATTTTTCTCTAAATCTTCTAAAGAAATATAATACCTTAAATTCTTTTCATAAATTTTATCACTTAAATTAACTTTACTATTATTTATAAATAAATTTAACCCTTCAACCTTATTTACTGGTCTATCCTTCTCTCCATCCACTTTTAAATATTCTATTTCTTCTCTTTTAACATTAGAATTAAAAGTTATTTTATTTCCACAAGCTTTTATATCTGTCATTGTATTTTTTCTAAATTTAATTATTTTAAATGTTATAACAATTAAAGCCACCACAAAAATTATTAATAATACTAAAGCTATGTTCTTAATATTTTTCTTCACCGAATTCCCCCTTTATATTTTTTCTTAAAATATACCTTATAAATTCAACTACGGATTTGCTATTTAATTAAGTTATATTTTTTATAATTAATAAACCATATAAAAACAATATAGCACATATTGATTTTCAATTAAATCAACATGTGCTATATTTTCACTTTATCTAGCCCAATCATGAAGATTATCCTTCATATCTTGTAAACCATCCATAAGGGTATATCCATCCCCTTTTTCTTTTTCTAAATGTTTAACAGTTCCAAAAGATTTATTTAAACTTAATTGTTCCTTGCCTGTTAAAACCCAAAGAGTTCTATAATTTATAGGCTTAACTTCTAAATCTTTTTCTCCAACTCCATCTGTAAAATATACAAGAATATGATTTCTCATATTATTTTCTTTTATATATCTAAATACTGGAGAAAATCTTGTTGAACCATTTTTCTTACTTCTTGGCTTTATATCTTTTATTCCTTTTAAATCATACACTCTTCTTATTTCATCATCACATTCAATAACTTTTATTTCAGCATTTTTATTTCTTACTATACCTAAAACTTCTATTATTATATTTTCAAACTCTTTATCAGAGATGGATGCTGAAACATCTATTGCTATTAATATTTTTGGAATAGAATTTGGCAATTTACCTCTAAGGTCTAATCTTTCTGGAAGACGTCTATCTTTTCTTGTTATAGTTTTTCTATAACTTCCTCTTGTTGTAGGAATTATATCCTTTAAAAATTCACTCCACTTTATCTCTGGTTTTTCTTTCATTAGTAAGATTATTTTTTCTAAATCCTTAGGAGCCTTGCCCTTATATGCGTTTATGGCTGTTTTCTTAGTTGTTCCCTCTAAACTATCTAAGCTTATAGAAACCTCTTCCCATACTTCATGGGATTTTTCTTGGCTTACTAAATCACCAGCATTTTTATCATCACCAGTAATACCATATTTTTTTCTTCTTTCAATTGCTTTTTGAATTTCTTCTGCATATTTTTCCATAGGCATATCTGGCTTTAACTCTAGATTATATTCTAAATTTATATAATCTAGCCTTTTACTATATGGAGGTAAATTCTTTATATACTGATTTATGGCTATATCCATAGCTATACTAACAGCAAGTTTTGAATATTTTCTACTTAAAGCCTTTTCTCTAGCATAATGAGACATCATTATATGATATACTTCATGCTTTAAAAGGGCCTGAACCTCTTTTAAATCACATTCTAATATTATTCTTGGGTTAAATACCATTGTGAAATATCCCATTTCTGGTTTAGTGGCTATAGGCCATTTAATATCAGTTCTTATTTCTCTCTTTACATGAATTAAAAACTGACCAAAAAATGAATTTTCTTTATCATAAAGAGAGATTATTACCTTCTCTATTAAACTCCAAAATTCTCTCTTAAAATCATCTGTTAAAGGCTTATTCTCCTCTTCAGCTTCCATTGCTATATTAAGAAGTTTCCTCCTAGTTCTTTCAAAATCCATAAGATTTCACCACCTAGCTATATATCTCAAAGAATGCTTCTAAGAACTTATCCTCATTTAATAAATTTCTATATAATTCTTCTGAGTGATCGCTTTTTATTTCCTTCATTATTCCTAATCTTAAATCCTTTGGATAACAAGATAACAAATCTGAAAATACTTCTAATTCTTTATTATAATCCTTTAATCCTTCAAGATAATATAAAGCACTCTTAGCTATTATATACATTCTTGAATGATTTTCACTCATTATTCTCTCTCTAATGTTAAATCCTAAAACATCACTTTCAAAAATTTCTTCATTAGAAATAATAGGCTTATTAAGATTACTTATATATGCTATAAATTCTTGTGCTATTGTTGAGCCTACATTTCCCTTTAAAGCATTATATAATATTTCCTTAGAAAAGTTCTTTTTATTTGATAAATACACTCTATAAGCCTTAGAAACCCTCTCCCAGCTTCTTGGAGTAGCTTTTATTGTTTCTAGTGAATTAGGAGTGTGGAAATATTCAGGGAATGTTGATAAAAATTCTATTATATGTTCATGGATATTTCCTTCTCCCATTGCCCAACTCATCCACTCTTTAAGATTTGAACTAATATCTATCCAAACAAATCTATCTTCTTGGGCTGGATCCATTTCAATAACCTGATAATCACTATCTTCATAGTTATCATATTTATTTGATGGATTCATAGCTGCTAATATATATACATCCTCATTTAACTTATATCCATTTATTTCTCTATTTAATATAAGGTTCATAAGTTCTTGTTGCACTGCATGCTCACATCTATTTAATTCATCAATAAATAAAAGAACTTTTTCTCCCTTTTCAATATGATCATCAATTTCCATAAGTTTTACATGTGTAGCATATTTTGTTACGCTTTTTTTAACTACGTCTCCTTTAAATAGGATTTCTTTCTTCTCTACCATTGGAAGACCACCTATTTCTCCCTCTTTAAGAAGATTTCCATCTATAGTAACCAAATGGTAATTATTTATTCTACTAAGTTCCTTTGCTAAAGAAGTTTTTCCTATACCACTTTCTCCTATTAAAAGAGGTACTTCTCCTGTCATAAGAACTAAATTAACTGTACTTAACGCTTCTTTAAAATCCACTTTAGTGTCCCTTCTTTCTATAAATCTCTCCGTGAAACTTACCTTATAACCTCTCTTGTGAAAAATCTAAAATATTTTCTCAACTAATCTATATTTATATTTTTAAATCTCTATTTTTATATTGATAACATACTATCAACTAATATTATCTTTGCTCTTTTACTTCCATATTCTTTGATAAATTCTACTTTGTTCATCTCTAAGACTTCTAAATCAATAAAATCTAAAAGATACCTTTCATCTACATTCTCTTCTGCAACTTTTTTTGTAAGTATATCAACAACCATATCAACATCTATACTTTCATAAAGATATTTAACAACATTTATATTGTCTCCTATAAAAGTTTCTAAATCTTCATATGTATAGTTTGGTAAAAAGTTTATTGCCTCAGCATCTTCCTTAACTGAAGCTCTCATTGCTTCCAAAGTAGGATTTTTTATAAATTTAATTGCTGACCAATGATTTTTAACAGCTATAAGCTGAACTTCTGGTGATGGATCTTCTATATACTTTATTGCATCATAGTCCCTAGAAACAGCTATTTGTTTTAACTTTTCTGAAGGATTTTTCACAAATTGTATAGCCCACCCCTTGGTTTTAACAGCCTCTTCAACCACCTTTTCTGAAGGTTCCTTAATAAGCTTTAAGGCATTCCATAGAGATTTTACTGCTAATATGCATATTTCCTCTGATGGATTTTTAACATACTCTATAGTAGTTGGATTTCTTCTTACAGCTTCCTCTTTACATTTTTCACATTGATTTTCAACATATTGAATTGTAAATGGATTTTTCTTAATAGCCTCTAGCTGCATCTCTTCTGATGGGTTTTCTATTTCTCTTATATATAAAGGATTTTCCTTAATCTTTTTTAATTCTAAATTATCCATAGCATTCATAAATTACACTTCCTCAATTTTATTTTTCTCTCAATAAATGCTCAATCATTTTAAAACTCAAATAATGTGTTGCTCCGTTAAAGTTGAGTAATTCTATCAACTTTCTAAATTACATTTATTATTATATAACAATTATTATTAAATATAAAGACATAAAATAAAATTTTAAAATAAACAATAAAATTTCTTTACCAAATTAATTTTCCTCTAAATATTTATATAAAAATCAACTTTCACTTAAAATAAAGTTTAAAAATAAAAACACCACCTTTAAATAAGGTGGCATTAAAAACTACTTTTATTTAAATATTATACATTATACTTATCTATGTCTCTTTGGACAGCTCTTAATAAATTATTAAGTTCCCAAACTTCTCCCTCTTCAATAAGTTTATTTAAACTTATTTGATATCTAGAAGCCTCAGCCACTTTTCCTATTGAAATAAGATTTAATATACTATTCATTATAGTACTTATAATATCTGATTTAACCTCAAATAAAGTTTGAGCATCCTTTATTTCATCTTTTATTTCAAGCATTTCTTCATCTAAAGTAAATGCTGCATCAGCTGCACGTTTTAATTTTAATTGTATGTCCTTTGGCAGATTCTTTTTATACTTATAATTTAAAGAATGTTCTATTGTAGCCCAGAAATTCATTGCTAAAGTTCTTATTTGAAATTCAGCAAGTATATCTTTTTGTCCATCTGCCATATTTATAGGATATCTTATAACCACATGATAGCTTCTATAGCCACTTGGTTTTACATTACTAACATAGTCCTTTTCATAAAGAACTTGCATATCTTTTCTATTCCTTATAATATTGACAACAGTATCTATATCATCAACAAATTGGCACATTATTCTTATACCTGCAATATCCTCCATCTCATATTGGATTCTATCTACAGGAATACTATATTTATTTGCCTTTTCTAATATACTAGATACCTCTTTCACCCTTCCAGTTACAAACTCGATTGGAGAATATTCATTTTTTCTTCTAAATTCTTTTCTAATACTTCTTAACTTTACCTTTAATTCACTTACTGCTTGATCATAAGGAGTTAAAAAGTCTTTCCAATTTTGTATAGCCATAGAACCACCTATTTCCTAACTCTCTTAGAGAGATTTATTTAACTCTCCTCGCTCATTATACCAAAAAAAGTATTAAAACTAAATATTTCAAAATCTTAATTTTACATGAAACAGTGTATTAATCTAAGATTTTTATTGGGTCAAAATTTATAAAATCACAGCTTGTAAGCTTATAATCTATTCCATCTCTCTCTTCATTTAATACTTTGCCCTTAAGTGCCATACCATGAAGATGACCATAAATAACCTTATCAACACCAAACTCTTTAAATATATTGATAAAAGCTGAATCCTCAAACTTCTCATTTGTAGGTGGATAATGTACCATGCATATTATCTTTTCATGACCTGCCTTTTTAGCTTCTTCTAAAGATAATCTTAATCTTATTTGTTCCCTATCAAAAATCTTTTTATCCTTTTGTGTGAATTTATCAGAACCTTCACAAATCCATCCTCTGCTTCCACATATAGCCCAATCTTTATATGTAAAAAAATTATTTTGTATGAACTTTGTATTTTCATACATTTTATTCAATTTAGAAATACTTCCCCACCAATAATCATGATTCCCTTTAATTATTATCTTTTTACCTGGAAGTGCGTCTATCCAATCTAAATCATCTTTACTTTCATCTGATTTCATTGACCAAGAAATATCCCCTGCTATTAAAACAGTATCTTCCTCAGTAATTTTATTATTCCAATTTTCTTTTATCTTCTCATGATGATTACGCCACTTCTCACCAAAGATATCCATTGGTTTATCTGTATTAAGTGCTAAATGCAAATCAGAGATAGCATATAACGCCATATTTCATCACCTTTCATATTTCTATTTAATCTTACATGTAATTATTAGAGAAAATATTTTCTTTAGTAACCTAAAATAAATCATCTAAATTAATCTACATTTTGTCAGTAATTTATTATACACTTTTATTAATTATATATACAAGTTTCAAAGTGGTAGAAATACTTTTAAAATACAATTTATAAAAAGCACATTTTTCATCAAATTCAACTTTATAATTTCAATACTCAAAGTTTTTAAATTTACTTCTTAATTAATTGTAACCCCCTCGATTTATATATTATTATTTAATAAATAACTAGATTAAATTAAGTGTAAATATCTAATTAAAATCACATATAAATAAAAGAGTGTAAATAGAATATATTACCCTTAATAATAATTAGCTAATATATTCTAATACACTCTTCTAAAAAAGAATTATGCTAAAACTATTTTATTGTAGTTTTTCTTACCTCTTTTAATTAAAGCTTCACCATTTTCGAAGTCAGCCTCTTCTAATGTCTTTTTAAAATCAGCAACTTTTTCTCCATTTAATGATAATCCACCTTGTTTAACAAGTCTTTTTCCTTCAGCTTTTGATGGAACTATTTCAGCTTCAACTAAAATATCTAAAAGTTCTGAACCTAACTTATCTTTTCCCATTTCATAAGTTGGAACATTACTCATGTCTCCACCTTTTCCAAATAAAGCTTCAGCAGCTTGTTGAGCCTTTGTAGCTTCCTCTTCACCATGTATAAGTTTAGTTACCTCAAATGCTAAAACTTTTTTAGCTTCATTTATTTGAGAACCTTCTAAACTTGAAAGTCTTCTAACTTCATCCATTGGAACAAATGTTAATAATTTTAAGCATTTTTCAACGTCTGCATCATTAACATTTCTCCAGTATTGGTAGAACTCGTATGGAGAAGTTTTCTCTGGATCTAACCATAATGCACCATTAACTGTTTTACCCATTTTTTGTCCTTCTGAGTTAGTTAATAATGTACAAGTCATAGCATATGCACTTTCTTGTGATTTCTTTCTTACAAGTTCAACGCCAGCTATCATGTTTGACCATTGGTCATCTCCACCTAGCTCCATTTTACAGTTGTATTTTTTATTTAAAACATAGAAGTCATATCCTTGCATTAACATGTAGTTAAATTCTAAGAATGAAAGACCTCTTTCAAGTCTTTGTTTAAAACATTCTGCTGAAAGCATTCTGTTAACTGAGAAGTGAACTCCAACCTCTCTTAAGAATTCAACATAGTTTTGGTTTAATAACCAATCAGCATTGTTAACAAGTATAGCTTTATCATCTGAAAAATCGATGAATTTCTCCATTTGCTTTTTGATACAAGCAACATTATGAGCTATAGTCTCATTTGTCATCATCTTTCTCATATCAGTCTTACCACTTGGATCTCCAATTGTAGCTGTACCTCCACCAATTAAAGCTATTGGTCTATGTCCAGCCTTTTGCATATGAGCCATAAACATCATTGCAATGAAGTGTCCTACATGTAAACTATCAGCTGTTGGGTCAAATCCTATATAAAAAGTAACTTTTTCCTTCTCTAAAAGTTCTCTTGTTTCAGCTTCATGAGTAAACTGTTTTATGTACCCACGTTCCATTAACGTATCTAATACATTAGCCATTTGTTTATCCCTCCAAAAAAATTCTAATCCAGCTTACTTGCTGGTGCTATATTTAGCATATCATATAGTATATAGTATATCCTTTATTATATTAATTCTCAATTGATTTTAAAAAAAAGCTATTTTTTTAATCATACAAATCTAAATAACTAGCCAAAAACAAGTCTGACTAAAAATATATAAAAAAATAAGAACCATAACTTTTAATTATAGTTCTTATTATACCCATAGTATTAAATATCATAAATACTACACAAATCTATATAAAACAATTTATTTTCTAAACTAGCTAAAGCTTAAGCCACATATTTCTTGATATTTTCAGGCATTACTTTCACATCTCCATGAATATTTACAAATACGTTTACATCTAATTCTCTGCTCATAAGTTCTATTTTCCCCAAATAATTTTCTAGGTCCTCTAATTCTATATCCTCCAAAATATTTGCTATGCTATCAATATATATACTTTCTACATCATAATCTCTAGAAATTATCCCTTGTAAAAATCCATAAAATTGATCATAACTGTTTATACAGTAATTATCCATAGGTATAAGTCTAACCTTTTTATTTAACTGAAGCATTCTTTTATTATCATCATCAATAAAAATAATACTTCCTTTAGACTTTTCAATTTCTTCATTAGCTAGTTTAACTAAATTTTTGCTTTTTCCAGCACCTCTTTGGTTAAAGAATAGTTGAATCATCTTTACCACCCCTTAATAATAATTTTATCAGGTAAAAACTTACTTTATATATCATATTCGTAATGACTCCAAAATATTAACCTATTGTTCTATATTTATTAAATATAAATTTAGTTATATTCTCTTCATTAACGGTTATAACTTTCACCTTGTTAGTAAAGCTCTCTTTTACTTCTTTTCCCCCTAAATTGTAATTCATTTCCCCATCTCTGCTATCTAAGCTTATTATTTTTTCATATATCCACATATTTCTTTTTATATATCCTATACGTCCATCCCTATATCTTTTTACAATTTCCCCTGGACAATATACTGTTAACTCTTTCTTTCCTAAGACTACCTCAACAATCTTATTATATTGTGAGTAATCTCTGTATATCATAATATTTCTTATAGTATCAATTATTAAGGCTACAGGATATTCATTAGGTACTATTTCTCTTATTTTTTTCTCCATACTTTTCATCATATCTAAAATATTGCCTCTTATTATAAAGGTTTGTTCTTCACCTAATAAATTTCTTATTTTTATCATATTGTGTGGTATATAAATACTATTTACATCTGAAAAAACTAATAATCCACCTAGTGTACACATTGATTTTCCAGAGATATTATTTTTATAAATTATATTGCTACTACTAAGTAAAAATTCTCTATTTTCCTTAGATATCTTAATACCCTTTAGATAAAAATATCTTTTTACTAATTCCTCATTTAAAAAATCTATACTACTATTTACTATGGGGCATGTCTCCAAATTAAAGCTTATACCTTTTTGAAATTCTGATAAAAGCTCTTGTTTTCTCATAATATCTGTAGTTGAACCTCTTCTTATATAAAAAGCTCCATTTTCTCTTATTTGATAAGGCCTTTGATAGCTATTAAATATTACTATTACCAATAATCTTTTTCCATCTAAAAAACATTCCTCTAAACTTATTGGAACAGGCGGTTCAATCCTTGATGCCACTATTTGTTGAACTCTTTCTTCAGTAATATAATCAGCATCCACACCAACTATTTTCTTTGTTTTATCCTCAACTCCTATTATTATATACCCTCTTCCCCCTCTGGAATTAGCTATAGCACATATATCCTTTGCAAGTTCTTTTTTAACACTTTCTGTAAACAACTCTATTTTTAATTTAAAATCTAATTTTTCATATTCATTTTTCTTTATTAAATTTCTCAGTTTATTCTCATTCATAATAACCCTCTTCTTTAATAAATATTATTGCCCATATACCTTAAATAAAATATAGCATAAAATTAAAGCCCATAGAACATTATATTCTATAGGCTTTTTTAAATTGATTGTATTTATAATTTAAGAAACTATTTATTAAATTAGCTCTTAATCTGCATATTAAAAGCAATTTCTACTTAAAATATAGACTTATTTTAAAGTGTATTTCCTGTAATTGTTGTGCCATCAATTTCAACATCAACATTAATCTTTAAATTTGTAATGCTTATAGGATCCTTTTCTAATACCTCGTCTGGATATTTTCTATAAAAAAGATTACCAACATTTACAATGTCTATATCACTCTCTTTAAAGCTTTCAAAGAAAAGTTCTAAGTATTGTTTTATTACTGCCTCTTCTTCTAACTCTAAAAGATTTAAAAGTTTTTCATCTACAATGAGTCTTGATTGTGATTCCCCAATTAAACATTTAACTTTTATATCCTTATAAAGAGTTATATTTTCTCCATCATAACTTATTGATGTCTTTGTTTTTGCATTGGATATATCCAATGTTATAAAAGTATTAGGATCTTGGGGGTTCATAACTTCTAGAGTTCCTTTTTTTAAATCCCCTATTAAAAGATTATAGCTCATGCCTTCCTCTGCAGTTATTCTTCTAACTAAGACCTCATTTTTTAGCAAGGCTCCTCCGCTTAGTTCTAATCTTTTTTCTTTCATATCATCTCTTATACTTAATGCACCTAAAACTAGTAGATTTCCATAATTAGTTCTCAGCTCTAAATAATCATTAGCATCAATAGCTATAACCCTAGGACTTTTATTCATCCTTTGAACTAAATCATCAATAAAAACACCTAAATATTCTTCATCAACAGTTACATCATTTAAAAGTTCTTCTGGAGAACCAAATAAAACAAACATATATGGTCTAATCATGAATTCTTGATTCTTATTTATAATATCTATGTACTTTCTTATACCATTTTTAGCTGCCTTCTCTGTAAATATATATCCTTTGCATTGAGTAAAGTCTAACTTACTACTAGAATACATATTTATATCTTTCATAGCTTCTAAAACTGTTTTTCCAGTACCTTTATATAATACTCTTCTTCCTTTATCAGAACTTTCATTTGAACTTCTATATGGTTTTACACAATCTAAATATATATCTATATTTCCCACTTCATTTTCATCAAATATTATACTTGTTACAAATGTAACTCTATTTATATCCTTATAATTATAGCAACCAATAAGCATGGTTGACATAATTATTATGCTTAATAAACTAGCTATAACTTTCTTTAGGTTCATTTTTACCATCCTTACCGACTATATCTTTTGATATTTCGTCTAATCTTCCTCTCATAATAATGTCTTTAAATTTATATCTATTTAAAGTTCCTAGTGGGAATAAGTATTGATATTCACAACTTCTTAAATGTGCTAAGTGAGATAATAATACAACGCTTATTAAAATCACACCAGGAATTCCAAAAAGCGAAGATATAATTACTATTCCTATACTCCAAACTGATACCGCACCATAAAGCTTAGGAATTAAGAAATAACAAACTGCACTTAAAGCCACTACTACAATAGTTATCCTTGAAGCAATGCCAGCCCCCACAGCAGCCTCTCCTAAAATAAGTCCTGATACTAAACTCATAGATGTCCCTATAGGTTGGGGCAATCTTAAACCTGCTTCCTTTATTATTTGAAATAATAACATCATTATTATGACCTCTGCTACTATTGGGAATGGAACCCCTGCCCTAGCAACTGCTAATCTAAAGACAAATAAACTAGGTAAAACCGAAAAATGATGAGTAACTAATGCAACATATATTCCTGGTAAAAACATAGCAATAAAAAATGCTATCCATCTTAAAATTCTAGTAAAACTAGTAAAATACCTATTTAAATAATAATCATCTGGTGTTTGAAAGTTTTCTATAAAAAAGAAAGGTACTGTAAGAACAAAAGGAGTACCATCTACTATTATTGCAACCCTTCCTTCTAATAGTTTTGCTGCAACCTCATCTGCTTTTTCTGTGTATCCAACAGTATCAAATAAAGTTCTATCTTCTCTAAGTTTAGCCTCAATATAATTAGTATCTAATATAAACTTATAATCTAAATTTTTTATTTTTTCTCTGATTTCATCAATTAATTCCTTTGGAGCTTTATTTTTTATATAAGATATGCATACTACAGTTTGAGTATCTTCCCCTACGTATAAAGGCTCGAATTTTAAATTATGATTTTTTATTCTTCTTCTTAATAAGGTAACATTATCAACAAAGGCCTCATTAAATCCTTCTCTAGGCCCCTTTATTACTGCTTCTGTTATTGGAATTCCAACACCTCTTCTTGTATAACCCTTTGTTTCGCAATAAATTACCTTATCAAACTTATCAAAGATTATTACTACATCACCTGATAAGACATGAAGTAATGTATCATTTTTATCCTTTGACCAATTTGTTATATTTATATCTATAACCTTAGTCATAATATCATTTTCATCTTTTATTCCATCCTTAACTAAAGTTAATGGTTTTACTATGTACTCACTTATGAACTGAGTAGAACATAAAACATCCATAAAAACAATTGTGGCCGGTCCTAAAGCTGTATCCACCTCCCTATACTTAACATCAAAACTATCTTTTAATTTGTCTTTTAAGAAATCTAATTGTTTTTGCATTCATTTATCACCCAAAAATATTATCCGCTAGTATTATGTTTAATATTCATTTTTTTGAGAATACTAAAATTTGAAATTATAAAAGAAATGAGGTGATGTCTTTGGGAAAGCTAACTGCAAGACATTTTATATTTTTTATCATTGCTGCCATAAGTACATCTTTGGTTAACTATACATCCTTATTTATAAAAATAGGTGGAAGAGATACTTGGATTTTCACTATAATCTCTGGAATTATATTTTTCTTTGTAACTTCCTTTATTTTTAGTGTAATCTCCAAGATAGACTATTATGACTTTAAAGAAACTTGCTATATAGTTCTTGGTAAACCATTAGGAAATATTTATATATTAATATTTTCACTGACTTTAGTATTAATGTGCATAGAATCAGCTTCTGTAAGTTCATCTTCTATAAACGTTAATATTTTTGCTCAAAGTCCAATATGGTATTGTTTATTATTTTTCATAATAACTGTGTTTTTAATAGGTAAAAATAGATTTAATAGCATACTTATAATATGTATAGTTTGTGTAAGCATTGTACTGGCAATTAATTTGTTATTAGCATTATTAAACATTAAATATATAGATTACACATTTCTTCTTCCTATATTTAAGGATAGAAGAATTTCAGAATATATTCTTTGTGCTTTAACTCAATTAGGTTCCTTATCAAGCTTAGCTATAGTTTTGCCTATTCTTCCAAGAATAGATGATAAGAAAAACTTAAAAAAAATCTCAATAACCACAATACTCTTAACATCTATATTTTGTGCTTTGTGTGTTGTTATATTAATATCAACTTTAGGTTCTTTGAGATCTGCAAATGTATTTTATCCTCAATTTGTTCAAACTCAAAGAATTTATTTTGGTGGTTTTGTAGAGAATGGAAATGTTTTTGTAATGATTTCCTCTACTCTTTCTTGGGTTGTAAAGTATCTAATAACTATTTTTTCATTGTATACAATCTGGAAAGATAGGGTACAATACAAACGTAATTTTATAGCATTAATTTCAGTAATAGTATATGCCTTTTCTTACTTAGCTGCTAAGAATATATACACACTTTTTATACTATTAAAATACTATCAATACATACTTTTAATAGTGCTGTTTATATGCCCTATAATCATATATACACTAGCTTATTTTAAGCGTCAGAAATTTAAATATTTGAGGTAAAAAGTATTGTATTCTTTTTTCTATATGATATAATCAATATATAAAATAAAATTTAGTAGATATGTACTTTATTTCTGTCCTGTAAAATTTATTTTATTAGTTTTATAGTATAGATTTCAAACGTACCTAGTAAATTTTACAGGAGGTAAAAGAAATGGAAGATAAAAATTTAGTTTGTAAAGACTGTGGAAAAGAATTCGTATTCACTGTAGGAGAGCAAGAATTCTTCAAAGAAAAAGGATTTGAAAACGATCCAGTTAGATGCCCAGCTTGCAGAAAAGCAAGAAAAGCTCAAAAAATGAATAGATAATTGATAATTAACGCAAGTTTATTCATAAATTAAAAGTTCTGCACTTTGCAGAACTTTTTTCATTTCTATTTCATAAAATTAATCTTATTTGGAAATATTATATAGAGCAATCTAACTTATGATTCTTATACATAATTAAATATAATTTTATAAAAAACTATATACTCATTTTTTAATATATTATGGATAGATTTTTCTTTTTATGGTATATTTATGAGTATATAAAAATGAGAGAAAAGGGATGATAAACAATGTCAAATGCTGAGCACTCATCAAATTTTATAAGAAATATAATAATAGATGATTTAGATAGCAAAAAACATGATACAATAATAACTCGTTTTCCACCTGAACCTAATGGATATTTACATATAGGTCATGCAAAGTCTATAGTTCTAAACTTTGAATTAGGAAAAGAGTTTAATGGAAGAACTAACCTAAGATTTGATGATACTAATCCAACTAAAGAGGATACTGAGTACGTTGAATCTATTAAAGAAGATGTTAATTGGTTAGGTTATAACTGGAGCGAATTACATTTCGCATCAAACTATTTTGATGAAATGTATAAAAGAGCTCTACTTTTAATTAAAAAAGGAAAAGCTTATGTTTGTGATTTAACTCCAGAAGAAATCAAAGAATATAGAGGTACTCTTACTGAGCCTGGTAAGGAAAGTCCATATAGAAATAGATCAGTTGAAGAAAACTTAGATCTATTTGAAAGAATGAGAAAAGGTGAATTTGAGGACGGTTCAAAAGTTTTAAGAGCTAAAATAGATATGAGCTCACCTAACATAAACTTTAGAGATCCTATAATTTATAGAATTGCTCATGCTAGCCACCATAATACAGGTGATAAATGGTGTATCTACCCTATGTATGACTTTGCTCATCCATTAGAAGATGCTATTGAAGGAATAACTCACTCTATTTGTACTTTAGAATTTGCTGATCACAGACCATTATATGATTGGTTCGTTAAAGAATGTGAAATGGAAAGTGTTCCAAGACAAATTGAGTTTGCAAGACTTAATATCACAAACACTGTTATGAGTAAAAGAAAATTAAAGCAATTAGTTGATGAAGGCATAGTTGATGGTTGGGATGACCCAAGAATGCCTACTGTTGCTGGACTTAGAAGAAGAGGTTACACTCCTAAGTCAATAAGAAACTTCTGTAAAGCTATAGGAGTTGCTAAGGCAGATTCTACTGTTGATTCTCAAATGCTTGAGCATTTCATAAGAGAAGATCTTCAAGAAACTGCTCCAAGAGCTATGGCTGTTATAAATCCACTTAAATTAGTTATAACAAACTATCCTGAAGGAGAATCAGAAATTCTTGAAATAGAAAATAATCCTAAGGATGAATCAGCTGGTAAAAGAGCTGTTACATTCTCAAGAGAAGTTTATATTGAAAGAGAAGATTTCATGGAAAATCCTCCAAAGAAATATTTCAGATTATTCCCAGGAAACGAAGTAAGATTAAAAGGTGCTTATTTTGTAAAATGTAACGAAGTAATAAAAGATGAAAATGGCGAAGTTACAGAAATTCACTGTACTTATGACCCAGAAACTAAGAGTGGAACTGGATTTACTGGAAGAAAAGTTAAAGGAACAATCCACTGGGTTGATGCTAATAACTGTATTCCTGCTGAGTTTAGATTATATGAACCATTAATCTTAGATGATTGTGAAGAAAATGAAGGAAAGCACTTCCTTGAGCAAATAAATCCTAACTCATTAACTATATGTAAGGGATTCATTGAGCCAAGTGCTAAAGATGCTAAACCTCAAGATAAATATCAATTATTTAGACATGGTTACTTCAATGTTGATCCTAATTTCACAAGTGATGATAATTTAGTATTCAACAGAATAGTTTCATTAAAGAGTTCATTTAAATTAAAATAATAAGAAATAATATTTAAGGGCATATATTCAAAATATTTTTTGCTAAAACCTACAACTCTATTCTATTTATACTATTTGTAAGTTTTATCATTAATATTTGATAATGCCCTTTTTCTTATTTAAATCTATTAATAAAATTTTACTTGTATTTATTTTCTCTAATTTAAGTTAAATATTTTCCTATATTCCTTAATCTCCTCAAAAATCTATTACAAATTTTCCTTACCTTTAATTTTCAAAGAAGTCTAATAAAATTTATTTCTCTTTATTCTACTTCATTCAAAAAAGATTTCACCACCCATTGAAAATTATTATCATTTACTATTGACATTATTATCTTACTATTGTATTATAATGACATGAACTAATTGAAATTGATTTTCATTAATAATAAGAATTAAATTTACGAGGTGATATATATGAAAAAATTAAATGTTATTTATTGGTCAGGTTCTGGTAATACAGAATCTATGGCTAACTTAATAGCTGAAGGAGCTAAAGAAAACGGATTAGAAGTAAAACTTTTAAATGTTTCTGATGCATCTACTCTAGATGTAGAAGGATGTGATGTATTAGCTTTAGGTTCTCCTGCTATGGGATGTGAAACTATTGAAGAAGGCGAAATGGACCCATTTGTTGAAGAAATTTCAGGACTTGTATCTGGAAAACCAACTTTATTATTCGGTTCATATGACTGGGGAACTGGTGAATGGATGGATACTTGGAAAGATAGAATGGAAGGCTACGGTGCAAATGTAGTAAATACATTAATAGTTAATAATACTCCAGAAGGAGAAGACATAGAAAATTGTAAAGCTGCTGGTAAAGCACTTTAAAATTTATCTGAAAGAAAGGTGGAAGAAGCTGAAATGAATAATGATTTTCTTAATCTCTTAGAAACTCTTAACAACGAAAAATATATGAGATCCTTTATATCATATTTAATTTCTCCTGTAATAACAGGGATTAAGCCTTCTTCCACCATTACTCTTTCAAAGCAAGGTCATAATTTATATAAACTTTGGGATGTGTATGGTGAAGCTTTCTTAAAAGATCTTAATTTAAAGCACATATTGCTTAGAGAAACTATAAATTCTAAGGTAATATTAATTTATGATGAAATAAATTTAATGAATACTGTATATAAAAAATCTTCCATGGATTTTTTAGAAAAACTCGACTATAGATTAACTATGAGTATTGATGAAATATTAACTCATTTAGTTAATAGATATGATTCATTCCATTGTCCTCATGAATTAGGTATTTTTCTAGGAATTCCAGTTAAAGATGTAGAATGCTTTATGGAATGTACTAAGAGCAAATGCCTTCTTTGTGGATATTGGAAGGTATATGAAGAAGAGAAAAAAGCCCAAGAAATCTTTGAACTTTATGATAGTTCAAAAGAAATAATAATGAATCACTTACTTTCTGGTAAGGATTTAAAAGAAGTTTATAACTTGACAAATAATGTATATAAATTTAATATTTGACTCTCATTGCTAATAAACCACTCAGATTTCTGCCATTATCTGAGTGGTTTTATTTTTTTCTTATTTTTACTCTAAATTTACTACACCTATAAATTTAATTTATTCTTCATATAGTTAATTTGCTTCTTGATATACTACTCTTACAACTAATTATAAAATTTATACTTTAGATTGTAATTACTCATTACTTGTAAACTTATATCCAACCCCTCTTATAGTTTGAATATATTGAGGATTTTTATCATCGCTTTCAACCTTTTTACGTAAATGTCTAATATGAACATCTACTGTTCTTGTTTCCCCTATGTATTCATATCCCCAAATTTTATCAAGTAAAAGTTCTCTAGTTAATATATTACCCTTATTCTTTATAAGAAGCTTTAATAATTCAAACTCCTTTAATGTTAATTCTACATTTTGAGTTCCTTTTGTTACTTCTCTTGTTTTAAAATTAACTACTACATCACCAAATTTAATTATATTTTCTTCTTTTTTAACATTACTTCTTCTAAGTAAAGCTTTTACTCTAGCCATAAGTTCTCTTATTGAAAATGGCTTTGTTATATAATCATCTGCTCCAAGTTCTAAGCCTAATACTTTATCAAACTCTTCCCCCTTTGCTGTAATCATCATTACTGGAATATCTGAAGTTTCTTCATTTCTTCTAATTTCTTTACATACTTCTAAACCATCTATTTCTGGAAGCATTAAATCTAAAAGTATTAAATCAAACTTAATTTCTCTTATAATCTTTAGAGCTTCAGTTCCATTAACAGCAACTTCTGTATCATAGCCTTCTTTTTTTAAGTTAAATTTTATAAGTTCTCTAATATGTTCCTCATCATCTACTATTAGGACTTTTTTATTTGTCATACTTGTCCCTCCTTTACCCAAAACACTACCCTATTTTATAGCTTATCATAATATTGAAAACAAAAAAAGATATACCACTTATAGATATATCTTTAAATTATTATACTAATTAAGTCAGACCTAATAAGCTAAATTTTATCTTATTTATATTTTATGTTATTATCCAAGTTCAGTCATATCACCTTTTATGGCATAAACTATATTCTCACAAACATTAGTTATATGATCACCTATTCTCTCTAAATACCTAGCAACAAATATTAATTTAACACCTTGATTTATATTGTTAGAATCTTTATGCATTGCAGCTAATAAATTTACATAAACATCATTATATAAATCATCAACTATATTATCTTCTAATGCGGCATCATAAGCTAATTTTGTTTCATTACTATCTAATGCATTTTTAGCAGCCTTTAGCATATTTAAACAAACTGATTTCATTTTAGGTATTCCTACCATTCCTGTAATATGCTCTTCATTATCTATTTTTATTGTTTCCATAGCTATATTAACTGAATAATCTCCTACTCTCTCAAGTTCCATAGCTATAGTTGATAAGGCATATACATTTCTTAAATCTTTAGCCATAGGCTGTTTTAAAGCAGTAAGTTCAATAGATTTCTCAATTATTTTATTTCTTAAGTTATCTATATCATCATCCATTTTTATAACTTCTCTAGCAACTTCTAAGTCCTTATTAACTATTGAATCTACTGATTTTTCTATGGCTAATTCACATAATTCCATCATTTCTTTAGTTTCAGCTTTTAATTCTTTTATACTTATTCTTAAATCATCTATACTCATTTACTTTAATCACCCCTTATAATTTTAGCCAAATCTTCCTGTTATATAATCTTCTGTTCTCTTATCTCTTGGATTTGTAAAGATTGTATTAGTATCACTAAACTCTACAAGTTCTCCATTTAAGAAGAATGCTGTTTTATCTGATATACGCGCCGCTTGCTGCATATTATGTGTTACTATTACTATAGTATATTTATCCTCAAGCTTTCTTATAAGCTCTTCTACTTTTAATGTTGATATTGGGTCTAAAGCTGATGTTGGCTCATCCATAAGAATTATTTCTGGATTCATAGCTATAGCTCTAGCAATACATATTCTTTGTTGCTGCCCTCCTGAAAGACCTAAGGCAGAAGATTTTAATCTATTCTTAACCTCATCCCAAATAGCAGCATCTCTTAAACTCTCTTCAACAATTTTATCTAAAACCTTTTTATCTTTTATTCCATGTACTCTTGGTCCATAAGCAACATTGTCATATATGCTCATTGGGAAAAGATTAGGCTTTTGAAATACCATCCCTACTTTAGTACGAAGTGCTATAACATCATCGTCTTTGTATATATCTTTTCCATCAACCTGTATTTCTCCTTCAATTCTAACTATAGGAATCAAATCATTCATTCTATTCAAAGTACGAAGGAAAGTTGATTTACCACATCCTGAAGGACCAATTAATGCTGTAACTTCATTTTCTTTTATATCTATATTAATTTTCTTTAACGCATGATTACTTGCATAAAATAAATCTAAATCTCTTACTTGAATTTTTGTTTTCTTATCACTCATCTTAATACCACCTTAAATTAATAGTTTGCCTTATTAAATTTTTTAGCTATTAACTTAGCTGAAATATTTAATGCTAGTATTATAACTATAAGAACTATTCCAACTGCAGCTGCTGTTTCTATATCTCCTTTTTCCTTTGTTACAAGGTAAGCTTGAACTGTAAGTGTTCTTGCACTTGAAAAAATTCCTTTTGGCATTTGTGCAACAGTTCCAGCAGTAAGTAATATAGCTGCTGATTCTCCAATTATACGTCCTATTGATAATATTACTCCTGAAAGTATTCCAGGCATTGCACTTGGTAATATTACTTTATATAAAGTTTGAAACTTTGTAGCACCTAATCCTAAGGATGCTTCTCTATATGATTCCGGCACAGTTTTTAATGCCTCTTCTGTTGTTCTAATTATTACAGGTAAGATTATTATTGATACTGTTAATGAACCTGCTAAAATTGAATACCCCATTTTTAAAGCTACTACAAAGAATATACCTCCAAATAATCCATAAACAATTGAAGGAATACCTGCTAAACTTTCAGTAGCAAATCTTATAAACTTAACCATCTTTCCTTGTTTAGCATATTCTTGTAAATATACAGCTCCCAAAACTCCTATGGGAGTAGCAACTGCTAAGGAAAGTAAAACAGTCCATAAGGTTGTTACTATCATTGGCAATATTCCACCACCGCCACTAGCTGAATAATTACTTGTTAAGAATGTTAAATTTATTTTTCCTATGCCCTTTACAAATATGAATCCTAAAATAATTACAAGAATTCCTATTGTAAATATGGCTGATAACCAAACTAACCCATTTAATATATTATCTTTAACTTTTCTCATATTTATTTACCGCCCTTGTTAGAAAGTTTACTAAGTACTAAGTTTAGTATTAATATGAATGTAAATAATACTACCCCTGTTGCAAATAGCATTTCTTGGTGAGTTCCAAATGCATAACCCATTTCTAAGGCTATATTAGTTGTAAGAGGTCTTACACTATCCATTATAGAACTTGGAATAACAGGTGTATTTCCCGCTACTAATATAACTGCCATTGTTTCTCCAATTGCTCTACCTATTCCTAATACTACCCCTGTCATTATTCCTGATTTGGCCGCTGGTACAATAACTTTAAATATTGTTTCAGTTTTTGATGCTCCTAAGGCTAATGATCCTTCTTTATATGCATTAGGTACAGCCCTTATAGCAGTCTCTGATACTGTTATTACCGTTGGTAACATCATTATTGCTAATACTATTATTACAGCTAGCAAACTTTGCCCTTTAGGTAAATTAAATGCCTCTTGTATTGTAGGAACTATTATTGCTAATCCAAATACTCCATATAAAACAGAAGGTATTCCAGCTAAAAGTTCTACTGCTCCTGACATAATTTTTGCTATTTTCTTTGGTGCTATCTCTGCTATGAATATTGATGTTAATATTCCCACAGGAACACCTATTAATAAAGCTCCTATTGTAGCACCTAAAGAAGCCACAATCATAGGTAATATTCCATATTTATTTGCACTTGGTATCCATTGTGTACCAAATATGAAATCCCAGAAAGAATATCCTTCTATTATGAAGGGTCTTAATCCCTTATAAAAAACAAATCCTATTATTAAAAGTAAACTTATTACAGCTACTGAAGCACTAATTAAAAATATCTTTTCAGTTAAGCTTTCTATGAAATATTTACTCTTATTATTCTGACTTTTAGCTTCCATATTTACCTCCACCTTAAATTAATCTCCAATAAATATATCTTTGACATTTTTCTTAAATTAATTCTCTTTAATAAATAAGTATTAAGTTACACTTATTAATCCATCTTCTTCAACTATTTCTTGTCCTTCTTTACTCATTATGAAATCTATAAATTTCTTTGAATTTTCATTTAAATTTCCCTCTTTATATACTAATAAAAATGGTCTTGATAGCTTGTACTTTTTATTTTGTACATTTTCAGCTGTAGGCTTTACTCCATCAATGCTAACTGCGTGCACTGAATCATCTACATAACTAAAGGATATATATCCTATTGCATTCTTATTTCCTGCTACCATTGTTTTAATACTTCCAGAACCATCTGAAATCTGAGCCTGTGGACTTATTTCCTCTGAATTGAATCCAACAATTTCTTGGAAGGCATCTCTTGTTCCTGATCCATCTTCCCTTGAAACTAATACTATTGGAGTATCTTCTCCACCAACCTCTTTCCAGTTTGTTATTTTTCCTGTATATATATCTCTAATCTGCTCCATTGTAAGATTTCGCACTGGATTTTCATTGTTAATTATTACTGACATACCATCATAGGCAATAGGTTTTTCTTTAATTCCAGATTCTAATTCCTTTTCCTTTAAATCTCTTGAAGAAATTCCTATCTCTACAGTTCCATTTATAGCATCTTTTATTCCTGCTGATGATCCTAATTGGTTTACCTCAATAGTAATATCTGGCATATCCTTTTTAAAAACTTCTGCTTCAGCCTCTACTAATGGTCCTACTGAACTTGAGCCTGAAATTTTTATTATATTAGCTCTTGATCCTCCACCACATCCTGTTAATAAAAAGCCCATTGCTAAAATACTACTTAATGCAATTACTACTCTTCTCCTATTCATTTTTTCCTCCGCTTATATAAATTTAATATACATTTTAAAATCTAATAATTTATTTTTATTTAATTTTATATTTTTGTTTCGCTTACAAGATTAATCTTATTTCTCTTAGGTTAAGTTAATATTATTTCTATGTTAAATCTATGTAAAAAAATCTAATAAAAAAATCCTAAGAATATAAATAATCTATTCTTAGGATTAAATGTATATTAAATATATAAGCGAACTATTTTACTTTTATTAAGTGTTCTTTAGCTACTATGTCTTGCCCTTCTTCACTTAATATGAAATCTATAAAACTCTTACCTGATTCTGTTAAATTCTCTTCCTTATAGACTGCTAAGAAAGGTCTTGAAACTTTGTAAGATTTATTTAAAACATTTTCTGGTGTTGCTTCAACTCCATCAACCTTTACTGCACTTACACTATCATCAACATAACTAAAAGATATATATCCTATTGCATTTTCATTACCTTGAACTAAGGACTTGATATTTCCTGATCCATCTGATATCTGAGAATTAACAGTTAACTCTTCAGCCTTAAATCCTACTATTTCTTGGAAAGCATCTCTTGTTCCAGATCCATCCTCTCTAGAAACAACCACTATTGGAGCATCATTCCCTCCAAGTTCTTTCCAATTTGTTATTTTACCTGTATATATATCTTTTATTTGAGCTAATGTTAAATCCTTCACTGGATTATTTTTATGTGTTATTAAAGCTATTCCATCATAAGCTATTTCTACTTCGTTAAGTCCTGCTTGTTTTTCTTCTGCCTTAAGGTCTCTAGAAGCCATTCCTATTTCTGAAACTCCCTCCATAGCATTTTTAATGCCTGCTGATGACCCTATTTGATTTATTTCTATAGATACATCTGGTTTCTTAGTCTTAAAAGCCTCTGCCTCTGCTTCCATAACTGGCCCTACAGAAGTTGATCCAGATATACTAACTGCATTTGTAGATTTTGCTTCACTTCCCCCAGAATTACATCCAACCATGGCTGTGGCACCTATAAATACAGTACCTATAATTGCTATTAATCTCTTTTTAAACATATTTAAATTCCCTCCAAAATCTCAGTTAATATTGAGTACACTCTTATATTATCTTCTCAATGTTAAAAGGAAATTATACTAAGGTTAAGTCCATGTTAAAAAGGCTCTATAAAAATATAAAAAATAAAAGTTATGGATTAAGTGGTAAAACACTACATTAATTATTTAATAGTGTTAGCAACATTTATTAACCTTGGAAAGGCATATTCAAAGAATTCCTTGTAGCTTTGACAATAGTAGTTTAACTCTAAAACTGAATCTTCCTTTGAATCTCTGCACCTTCTACATCCACCTTTACAAAGTCTAAACCACTTGCACTTTTTGCATTCTTCATGAACTTTAAAGGATGATTTTATAAACTCATGATTTTTATTGGTTTCAAATAATTCTTTCATTGTCATATCATGTATGTTGCCTAGTCTCCATTTATCTAAAACATAAAAGTCACAAGGATAAACACTCCCATCACTTTCCACAACAAACTGACAGGTACATGTCCCATTCATTCCACAAGATGATGACCTTCCTAGTAAAATTGTTTCTAATAAACCATCAAAATATCTAATGCTTATTCTATTTCCATTTAGAAAATCTTCATACCACAAGTCAAATAAATTCTTTAAAAACTTAGTATAATCCTTTGGTTTTAAAGAATAATTATATTTACCATTTTCTTCATACAATGGGTCAAGACAATTTATAAATTGAAGAAATTTAAAATCTTTTTCCTTAAAATATTTATATACTTTATTTACATGCCTAGCTGTATTAGAGGTCACAACGCATAATATATTAAATTCAACATTATACTTTTTAAATAACTCTGATGCCCTTTCTACCTTACTAAAAGTATCTAAACCGTAACAATCTTTTCTATTTAAATTGTGTATTTCTTTAGGGCCATCCATAGATAGTCCTACAAGAAATTTATTTTCACTTAAAAACTTTGCCCAACTTTCATCTATTAAAGTCCCATTTGTTTGCAAACTATTATATATTTTTAAATTTTTATAATTATGTTTCCTTTGAAGCTCAATTAACTTTTCAAAAAATTCTAATCCTGCTAAAGTAGGTTCTCCTCCCTGAAAAGCAAAACTACAATGTCCATCAGCTTCATTTAAAACTCTTTTGACCATACTTTCTAAAACTTCATCTTTCATAATACCATAGCTCTTAACATTTCTATTGTCACTTAAAGAATGATAAAAGCAATAAGTGCATTTTAAATTACATCCACTAGAAGCTGGCTTAATAAGCAAACTTAATGGTGGCATCCCAATTCCCCCTCTTACTTTTCCCAATTATAATAAACCTTCTAATAAAATTTATTATATATAATAACTATCCTTAATAATATTAAACATTTGCTAACTCTTCTTTTAAAGCTTTATAACCAATCTTTTCATTAATTAATCTTACTACCTTATTCATTTCATATTGATCTCTTCCTTTAATACTATATTCTTTACCATCTTTTAAAAGTATAGTAATTAAATAAACATACTTATTAGCTGTATTGCTTATATTAATTTCTTTAACATCATGAAAATTAATCTTTTCCTCTCCATTTACAAAAAGGATAAAATCATTTTTTCTTATAATAATAGTACTTTTAACACTTTTCTTTGTAGCATATATAAAAATTCCAAAACAAAAAATAATAGTTAATACTCTCCATATAGTTGATGTAAGATTATTAGCTTGTCTTGCCATAACTCCAACTACCAAGTCAAAAGCGAAAAATATTAGTAATACATTTGATATTTTATCATATAATAAACTAATAACTTTTGAATCTGTTTTTTTCTTTTCTAACTTAATAGTTTTTAATTTATTATTCCTATAAATAATTAAACCACCTAATATCAAAATACATGCAATGAATCTAATAATCATAAATCCTCCTTTGTTCCCTCTGCTAAAAGCAAGGTCTCCATAAAATCACTTAACAAATTATTAATTTTCTTTATTGTATCATTTTTACAAATTAAAGGAAATAATAACTTTATTGTATAAAAAAGTTCACTAGATATACGCGAAGTAATATTTGAATAAGTGATTAGAATTTCATTTATTCTGGAATAAATATAATGTTAAAAGGCTGAGACTGTTTGACCAACGGAAGTTTCGAAGCCTTAATTATATTTATGGAAGAATTAATAGAAATTCTTCACGAAATTCAATAATTACTAAGCTATATCTAGTGAACTTTACTTAATAGAGTTCTTAATTCCTATCTTGGGATTAATCCTATTTTCTTTTGCATTTTTCTAAGAGTTTTCATTGCAGCATAATTTGCTTTTTCTGCACCCTTTTTGTATATTTCCTCTAAAGCTTTTTTATCTCCTAATAAAGCTTTAACCTTTTCTTGAACTGGAGCTAACTCTTCAACTATAGCTTCTGCTACATCATTTTTAAATTCAGCATATCCTTTGCCATCATACATTTTTACAACTTCCTCAGGAGTATATCCTTTTATTGCACAAAGAATATTTATTAAATTCTTAACTCCTGGCTGTTCATCAGTATAATTTACAACACCAATACTATCTGTTACAGCTCTTGAAATTTTCTTTCTTATGACATTAGGCTCATCCATTATTAATATGAAACCATTTGTATTAGCATCTGATTTAGACATCTTTTTGCTTGGATCTTGTAAATCCATTATTTTTGCGCCCTCTTTTGGAACATATCCCTCTGGTATAGTGAATGTTGGACTATAAGAATTGTTAAATCTAGTACCAATATCTCTAGCAAGCTCTAAATGTTGCATTTGGTCTTTTCCCACTGGAACAAGATCTGCATTATATAAAAGTATATCAGCTGCCATAAGAACTGGATAGTTAAATAATCCGGCTCCTATTGAATCTCCCATTTTCTTTGATTTATCTTTATACTGAGTCATTCTGCTTAATTCACCCATATATGAATTACATGTTAAAAGCCATGAAGCTTCTGAATGAGCTGGTACATGTGATTGTATAAATAATGTATTTTTCTCTGGATTTATTCCTGATGCTATATATATAGCTAAAACTTCTAAAGTTCTTCTTCTTAAATCTGCTGGTAATTGCTTTACTGTTATGGCATGTAAATCAACAACGCAGAAATAACAATCATATTCTTCTTGTAATTTAGTCCAGTTTTTTATAGCGCCTAAGTAATTTCCTAATGTTAAATCACCTGATGGCTTTATTCCACTAAAAATAATTTTTTTCTTATCTTCCATTAGTTTTTCTGATGCTTCCTAAAAATTAATTGAAGTATCAGATACACCTCCTTTATAAAAATTTAATTAACCTTTTTATTTTTTAAATAGCTATTTTCTTTTAAAATAAAAAAGTCCTATAAGCCATAAGACTTATAGGACGAATATATCGCGGTACCACCTAATGTTACAAAGAAAATTCTTTGTATCTCTTTCTTGTAACGTAAGAATTACGATTTAGAATACTAAAATTCCTCTAAACATCTCGAAGATCCATTCAACTTAATCATAACTATCATACTCCCAGCAAACATATGACTCTCTTAAAGTTTGTTTTTAAGTCTACTAATTCTTGTCATCGATATTTTATATTAAACTTTAATGTTATTTTATCACTTTTTAATCTTTAGTCAAGATTATTTATTTTTCTACTGAAATAAATAAGGTGAATTTCATAAATATTCCTATCATATTCATTTTAACATTAATTTAATATTATAGCTATTTTTTTATCAAATTATCAAGTTTATATTTCCATAATTTTATATATAAAATATTTTTGTTGATTTTTCTTAACATTATGATAATATAGTATTATAACTTTTAAAAATGAAATCAAAAAATTACTAAAAGAATATTAGCAAAATACTATATAAATTTTTATAAAATCAAATTATAAATCATATATTTTTAAGATTATTTATATATTATAGATTAAATAATAATTTTAAATGAAAATATTAATTTGATTGTTGAAGAAAGACGGGGTGTATATTATGAATAACAAAAGATCAGATTTTTTAGTAATCGGCTTTGCATTATTCTCAATGTTTTTAGGGGCTGGTAATCTTATTTTCCCTCCTTTATTAGGAAGAAATTTAGGTGCAGATTACTATTTAGGGATTATAGGATTTATAATAACTGGAGTTGGAGTACCACTACTTGGTATATTATCTTCAATGAGAGTTAACGGTAAATTTGAATTATTCGGAGATAAAGTAGGTAAAAAATTCTCATTAATATATTCAATAGCATTATTTATACTTATTGGACCATTATTAGCTATTCCTAGAACAGCAGCTACTACATTTGAATTAGCATTTGCTCCTAACTTTGCAAATATAAATTACTTTGCAGTAATAGTTGTTTACTTTTTAGTTAATTTAATCTTTGTATTAAAGCCATCAAAAGTTATAGATGTTTTAGGTAAATTTTTAACTCCTATATTATTAGCAATATTATTCTTCTTAATAGCTAAAGGAGTTCTTAGCCCAATAGATGCTTTAACAAAATCATATACTCCTGATGCTCTTTCTACATCATTACTTGAAGGATATCAAACAATGGATGCAATTGCAGCTGTTATATTCTCTTCAATAATATTAGGTTCAATAAAAGCTAAAGGATATACTGGTAAAGCTAGCTTTAAATTACTTATTAAAGCAGCAGTTATTGCAATCGGAGGACTGGCAATAATTTATGGTGGATTAATCTTCCTTGGTGCTCATACTGGGGATTTAGCTTTAAATTTGTCAAATTCTCAACTATTACTTTTTGTTGCTGAAAGTATTCTAGGACATGCAGGTGCAATACTAATAGGTGTATCAATGGCATTAGCTTGTTTAACTACTTCAATAGGATTACTTTCTGCTGGTGGAAGCTTCTTTGAAAGAGTTTCTAATGGTAAATTACCATATAAATTTAATGTTTTATTAATGACAGTAACTAGTATATTAGTTGCTAGTATGGGATTAGATAAGATAATATCATTATCAGCTACTTTACTTGGTGTAATCTACCCAGTAACAATAGTTCTTATATTATTAAATCTATTCCATAAGAGAATAACTAACCCACTTACTCATAAGGTTACTGTATATGTTACTTTAGTTGTTAGTATATTAATAACACTAGGTAACTTTATACCTGGAGTAGAAAACTTAGTTTCTCTTCTTCCACTATACTCTAAAGGATTTGGTTGGGTATTACCTGCTTTAGTAGGATTTATAATACCAAGCATTATACCTACAAGAGAAACTGCTACAGCTTAAAATATAACATACTATAATATATAAGAATATTTATCAAAAATTATATTTGATAAATATTCTTTTTTTATAAAATCTTTTTACTTTAAACTGTATTAAAAAATATTACTTTTTAACTATATTTTTATATGTCGTATCTTAAATAAAAATAGCCCTTCTTTAATTTTAATATTTTAAAAATAACATTAATATTATTTTTAAATTTTAACAATCTTATCCATAACTTTACAACTTATGCAATAGGATGCTACAATTGTTTTGTAATTTTAAAAAGGGAGGATGCTTACATTGGCAAGAAAAACTAATAAAAAAAGGAGTTCAAAAAAGCCTGCTAAGAATCGTAAATTAATAATAACGCTTTCAATCATTGGGCTTTTAATAGTTGGATTAGTAGGTGGTGTTGCTACTTATGGATTAACTATGCTTGGAAAAGTAAACAAAGTTGATTTAAATGAAGACAATTTAGGAATTGATAAAAATATTGATGAAAAGCTTTCTAAATACCATGGAATAGCTAACATAGCTTTATTTGGAATTGATGCTCCTGAGGGTACTGATGGTAGATCGGATGCTATAATGATCGCTACAGTTGATAAGATACATAATAAACTTAAATTAACTTCAATAATGAGGGATTCTTATGTAGATATTCAAGGACATGGAAAGGATAAAATCAACCATGCCTATGCTTTTGGAGGACATGAATTAGCTTTAAAAACTTTAAACGAAAACTTTGATTTAAATATTAAAGATTTTGCTACAGTTAACTTCTCATCATTACCTAAAATAATCGATTCTGTTGGTGGAATGGACTTAAATATAAGACAAGACGAAATTGATGCAAGTCCTGGTATTAATGACCACATAAGAAATTTAAATGGAATTAACCATACTGATTGCCCTTTAATAACTTCACCTGGTGTTCAACATGTAAATGGTACACAAGCCTTAGCTTATTGTAGAATAAGATACACTGCTGGTGGAGATGGTGAGAGAACTGAAAGACAAAGAATAGTTTTAAGCAAATTATTTGAAAAATTTAATCAAGTTTCTCCAGCTAAATACCCAACAATCTTAAACGAACTTATGCCTATGGTAACTACTAGTCTTTCATCTGGTGAAATTCTAAATCTTGCAAAAATAGTTGCTTCTATGAGCGGTTCTGGATTAGAACAAGAAAGATATCCTATGGATCAGTATTCTAAAGGTGAAATGATAAATGGTGTTTATTATTTAGCATTTGATAAAGATGCTACAGTTAAACAAATTCATGATTATATTTTTGAAGATAAAAAATAAAATTTTTTATATACTTCTATATATTTATAGAAGTATTATTTTTGCTTAATACTATTGATTTAAATTAAAATATACTTTTTTTAATTCTATAATATTAATATAAAAATTGGAGGTTATTATGAAAAGAAGGAGAATTATTACAACCCTTATACTAACGCTTACTTTATCCTTGCAAAGCATATCAGTTTTTGCTCAGCCAAATAAAGAAGTATCTAACATTTCTTCAGAAAAGACTGATATAAATAATGGCTGGGTTCATGAAAATAATAATTGGTATTATATATTAAACAATGAAAAAATAACCGGTTGGAAAGAGATTGATGATAATTGGTATCATTTCAATAGTGAAGGAATCATGGAAACTGGTTGGCAATTTATAAATGGTGATTGGTATTATTTAAAATCTAATGGGCCTATGGCTACTGGTTGGCAATTTATAAATGATGATTGGTACTATTTAAAACCTAATGGACCTATGGTTACTGGTTGGCAATTTATAAATAATGACTGGTATTATCTAAAGTCTAATGGGCCTATGGCTACTTCATGGCAAAAGATAAATGATGATTGGTATTACTTAAAACCTAATGGGCCTATGGCTACTGGTTGGCAAAAGATAGATAACAATTGGTACTATTTAAATTCTAATGGGCCTATGGCTACTGGCTGGAGATTCTTAGATAACAATTGGTACCACTTAAGTGAAAATGGACCTATGACTATAGGTTGGAAAATTTCAGATAATAAATGGTATTATCTTGATGATAATGGTGCAATGGCTCAAGATTCTGAAAAAACAATTAATGGAAACATATATAAATTTGATTCAGATGGGGTAATGATAACTGATAAATGGTTTGAGTCTACTTATGTAAATAAAGATGGAATTGTATTACATGGTTCTCCATCTAGATCTCATTCATATACTCAATACAAGTTATTTAATTATATGAGTAATGAAGATAATAGAGAATCTGTTCATTATGCGGCTATAGACCTTCACGGTGGAGAAACAACTAATAACTGTGTTTATTTCACTTCTGAAGCCTTAAGGAGAGCTGGAGTTAAAATCCCTCTATATGTAGCTAACACATATCAATTAGAAAGAGAATTACTTTCTAGAGGATGGATAAAATCAACTAACACAAGTGATCTTAGACCTGGAGATGTAGTATTTTCAGGATATAAACATTCATTTACATTTATGAATTGGTATGATAATGATTATGCTTATATAGTTGACAATCAAAAAAAATATTTTGATTCTGTTCTTCATAAAAGACTAGTATCAGTAGATGACCCTATTAATGATACTATAAGAGCAACTCATTTCTTCTATTTACCAGAATAATATGGTATAAAAATTTGTTTTTAATTTATAAAATTATTAGTAATTATTGAAGTTTATTTTAATTTATATAAAAAAGAGACAAGCTATTAACTAAAAAATTTAGCTAGTAGCTTGTCTTTATTATTTCTCAACTATTGATTTAACATAATTTAATTCTTCTAAATTATCAATTTCATAAATACTATCTTCTGAAATTTTTTGAATGTGAATATCTAACTTAGAGATATTATTTTTTACAATATCATCCCAATATAATTCACTAAAATCTCCATTCTCAACCATGTCTTCAAGTTCCTTAACTATTATATCTGTATCTTTTTTATCCCAATAAGATACTCCACATAATATATAGCCTTCATCATCTCCAACTTCTATATCATTTACCTTTAAATTCTCATCAAAACTAAGCTTCCATTCTCCTTTAAAGCCTTGTTTATTAGCAGAAAAATACATTGATGTTTCTGGTTTTTCTAATAAGAAATTTTCTGATATATAAACATCAGCATCAACCACATAGGTATTCTCTAAATATTCTCTAACTAAATACATAGTATATATGTTATTATATACATCATATTTATCATTATTAACTAGTTTTACTCCATATTTATCCTTTAAATAATCAAATTTTTCTGCAAGATACCCTGTAACTACAATTATTTCTTCTACTCCTCTTTCTCTTAAAAATTCTATCTGTCTTTCTAAAAGAGGTCTTCCATTAACTTCTATAAGTGACTTAGGTGTATCTAAAGTTAGGGGTCTTAATCTAGTTCCCATTCCTGCTGCTAGTAATATTGCTCTCATCTATAAATCTCCTTTATTATTCTCTCAAAACTTACTTTATATTTCTTTTTCTTTAAAACAATCTAATATTAAGGCATTTACAATCCCATCTTAATTAGTAAAATATAATTGATTTCTTTTATTATATATTTCTTATGTATTAAGAACTACACTGCTGTATTAGTAATATTAGTTAATTCCTCTTCATGTGCTGGTTGAGTTGCCACTACAAATGAGCCTATCATAACCATTAAAGCACATATTACCATTTTAATAGTTATATCATGACCTAATAGTACTTTATCAAAAATCATTGCCCATACAACATAAGTTATATTAAGTCCCATTGCTCTTGTTGGTCCTAATTTATGAATAGCTGTATAATAACAAACGTAAGAGATTGTTCCCATTAAAGCTGTGCCTATTATAACAAAAATAACATTTCCTTTTAAAACTTCAAATACTAATGGATAAGCTTTTAATAAAGGAAGAATTATTACCCCTGAAAAAAGAGCAGATATAAACTGTCTAATTTGTAAAGCTTGCTTAGGACTTATATCTTCATCTTTCATACCATAAGAGCATATTACAGATTCTGAACCCCATCCTAAAACGCTTAACCCAGCAAATAAAAATCCTATTAAGCTAGCTTTTCCCCCATCATTTCCAAATCCTAAAAGAGCTATTCCTAATATACTTATTGTTAATCCAATATACCCTTTTCTACTAATTTTTTCTTTTAAAAATATTGCTGCTAAAACTGCTCCAACAGCAGGATATATTGATGATATAGTAGCTGCATATGATGGTCCTATATAATTAACAGAAAGTAAATATCCAGTCATACCCATAGGCCCACCAAATATAGATGCTAAAATAACATATTTTGTACTTGGAGTTTTTAACGACTTAAAAAGTTTTCCAACTTGTCTTGTAAAAATCATATAAATAAACATCCATAAAGTTGAAAAAAAATCATGTAAAAATGTACTTACAAAAGGAGCTAACATTATAGCTGCCTCTGTATTTATAAATGGAGCCATGGATAATATAACTCCAACTAAAACAGTATCTATCCCCCAAGCCATAGCAGATATAATTCCACTACCATATCCCTTATAATTACTTTTAAACATACTGCCTCTCCTTTAAATTCATACTTTATTGCCCCATTAAAATTTTATCTAATAACTCTAAGTTTTTCTTTCCTCTATTATATCTATCTATACCATAAGTTCCAAAATCATCGCCTTGAGCCTCTTTTAAAATAGTCCATATGCTCCATAAAAAGTCCTGACATATTTTATAAACAAGAATTCTTATCTTATGCTTATCTTCAATTAAATTGTTAAAATATAGATTTAAGAATAATTCTTCATCATCCTCTGAAAAATCACATTCAATTGAGTGAGCCGCTAAATCCCACATAGGATCATTTAATCCACTGTACTCCCAATCTATTAGATACATTCTTTCATTAATATCTTTAACAAAGTTCTCTGGAACGGTATCATTATGACATGGTTTTATTTCCATTCCATTATCTTCTAAAACTTTTTCTAACTTTAATACCCTTGTTTTTATTTCATAATAATCTTCAAAAAGAGTACCATTAACCTTTTTAACAAGACTCTCATAATCCTCTATTTTCTCAAAAACATTAAATCTATTTTCCATTTTTATCTCTGAATTATGTAAAGTTCTTAATGCCCCTACCACTAATTCCATATTTTCTTTCTTTTTAGCCGTTGCAGGATTAAGAGTTTCTGCTCCCTCTATAAGTTCTGCAATCTTTACTCCAGACTCTTCATCAAAGAAAAGTATTTTAGCATCTATTCCTTCATCTGCTGCTAGTTTAGAGTTTATCATTTCATCTCTTCTATTAATCATAGAGCTTGTACCTAATCCTGGTATTCTTACTATATAGGCTTTGTCATTTACAAAAGCCTTATAGTTTTTATTAGTCATACCTCCTACAGGTACTATTTCTTTAACTTCCTCTTCTGAAACCTTTAATCCATTAACTATAGCACTTTTTACTTGATCTATTTTATATTGCATTTCTTTTCTTCTTATCATAGGTATAATGTGTTTCTTTACTTTTTCATATTGATCTTTATTGTCAATTTCTCCCCAAACAAGGTCATTTATCTTTTCATAACCAACCTTATAATTTCTAGCAACATCTAACATAGTGTACTCATAATTTATATATGGATTTATATTATGTTTAAATTCTTCTAACATCATTTTAAATAATTTATAAGATATTTTGCTTATACCAATCATTTCTCCATCAATCTTATTAAATTGGTGTACATCTTTTGACATTTTAAAAAGATAGCCATCCCTTATTTCAACGAAGGCCTCATCCCCTGATCCACTTTCATTAGTAATTAAAACACAATCTCTATTATCATTTTTAATAATTTGTTCTACAGCTCTACTTTCAAAAACAAGATCATTTTCTACCAATATAAAATCATCATCTATATATTCCTTAGCTAAAGCTAAAGAACTCATTGTTCCTGTCCATTTATAATTTGAATTAGTTACACAAAAAATTGTTGAATCTTTTTCAGCTAATTCTTCATAGTATTCTTTCTTATATCCATTTACTATAACAATCTTCTCTATACCATTTGATTTTAAAATATCAATTATTCTATCAATTATTCTGAATTCTTCAAGCTCTAAAAAACCAGCTGGCTTTCCAAAATCACCTTTACCACCAGCTCCTAAAATAACAGCTTGTTTAACTTTATGAAATTTATGCTTATGTATTGATAACTTTGTACTCTTAACTTTATCTAATGAATTTTCTAGTAATGCAATTCCTGCTTCAGTTAATTCATATTTAACATTCCTCTTATCTATATCAATTTTAACTATGTATTCTTTAGTCAACAGTTCCTTAAGTAAAGAATTTATTTTACCTAAAGAAATGTTTAGCATTTCTGCTAATCTTCTTTGACTTATATTGTCTTCATCATTTATAATTTTTAAAACTTCAATATCATATGATAACATCCTCAACTCTCCCTTCGTTCATTTTTTGAACATTAATATAATATCACAAAATTTTCCTTATTACAATAAAAAAAGTATTAACTTATACTAGATAAGTTAATACTTCTTAAACCTATTTAATATTATTAATAGGTATATACTTCTTATTTAAGATTATTTTATATTAAGTATTAATACCAATAATCATCTAAATCATCTTTAGGAATAACTAAAATTTTAGGATTTTTCTTAGGATCTATCCACTTTAATATTTCAATCATTTTTTCTCTAGGCATTGAAACACATCCTCCAGTAGCCCCTCTTCCTAAACAATGTACAAAAATTGCTCCTCCTTTATTTGGAACCTGATTGTGATTATAATCAGTTATTAAAGAATATTCATATTGTCTAGGATAAGAAATTAAATGCTCATAATCTCCACCAGGATTATAATTAATCAATCTATTATATGTAGAATTTTCGCTATTTAAATCCCAATACATATTATTATTAACCTTTATATAATCTAATTTTGTTCCAGGATTATTCTTAACTCCAAAAGCTCCTGTTATGCTCATAACACCTGCTGGAGTAGTATTAGTTGATTGAACTCTATTTTCAATGTAAGCAAGTCCATTAGCTCCTACTCTTCCAGTTGTACTATCAATATTATTCCATTCACCAGAATCATTCTTTTCATAAATTTCTATATTACAATAACTTGTACTCATATTATTTGTCTTTACAACTATTATTTGATTACTATTTTCTAACTTTGGATTTCTAAAAGCTTTTTCATAATGAGCTACTCCATTATTATCTATTCTCCATCCATCAATATATTGGTTATTTATCATTTTACCATCATCATTAAAATAATACCAATAATCATTTATTTTGTTCCATTTTGTATCCATAACTCCATTTTCTTTAAGATGATACCATGTATCATTTATATTTTGCCAACCAATTTTCATCTTCCCATTATTATTAAAATAATACCAGTCGTTATTTATTTTTTTCCAACCTATATCCATAGGTCCATTTTCATTTAAGTGATACCATTCATTATTTATATATTTCCATCCGGTTTCCATAGCACCACTTTCATTTAAATGATACCATGCTCCCCCTAGTTCTCTCCATCCAATATCCATTACACCATTTTCTCTTAAATGGTACCAACTTCCATTAATATTTTGCCAACCAGTCATCATGTATCCACTATTATTAAAATAATACCAATCTCCATTTATTTTTCTCCAACCAGTATCCATTACGCCATTCTCTCTCAAATGATACCAAGTTTTATTTATATACTTCCATCCAATTTCCATTTCTCCCTTTGAATTGAAGTAAAACCAATCCCCCTTTATATTCTCCCAATCCTTACTTCTAAGATTATTAGAATCAACATAGCTCCACTTATTATTTTCAAATTTCCATTCCTTATTATTAGCTGCTTGTACATTTTCTCCTAATACAAATCCACTACATAAAGTAGTAATTGCACAAGTCAAACTAAATAATTTTATTTTTCTTTTTGTGAATTTCATTATAGACTCCCCTTACATAAGCTTTAAAATATAATAATTTTTATTATTTATACATAATTTTAACATATAGTAAATATTTTGTTAATTAAAACTATTGATATTGTTCAAATAATTTATAGTATATAATAAAATATCTAATTAAAAATGAGAGATGTTCGACTTTTAAATCAAACATCTCTCATTATCTTTATATTATTTTCCTAATAAGTAAACTACTCTAGTGAAGTGTCTTTGGTCTTGTCCGTTATGGTTCCACATTGTGAAGAAGTTAGTTTGTTTTTCGGCATTGAATGCTTGCATTCCACCATGTTTTTCTATATAGTCAGAACCATCCATGTAAATTGCCCACTCCTCTAAAGGAATATCCATATTAATCATCTTAATATCCTTTATTTGATATCCATCTTCAACATACTTACCAACTAATTCTTTCTTAGCTTGGTCTAAAGACATTTTTCCTCCTAGGAGTTGAGTGTATGTAGCACACATTGTCTTTTCTGCTTCACCTCTGTAGTTACCGTAAACTCCATCACCATACTTCTTATTTAGCTTTTTAGTTAATTTTTGATCCATTAAACAATCACCAGGGCTGAAGTCTATGTCTGGCACGTTGTATTCGTGTTTAGCTTCTACAGGTTTCTTTTGCTCTTCTTTCTTAGGAGTTTCATCTAGTTTAGCAATACCACTATAATCTATCACCCATCCATCTTTATTAGTATTAATAGCCATATCACCATTTTGATTAAAATAATACCAATTATTATTTATTTTTTTCCATCCAACATTCATAACTCCACTATTTTCAAAATGATACCATAAATTATTTATCTTTTCCCAATTTACTTTCATAACTCCATTATTGTCAAAATAATACCACTCTTTATTTATATAATCCCAATTTCTACTCATTACACCACTATCTTTAAAGTGATAGCATTCAGTATTTATATATTTCCATCCATTTTCCATAGCACCACTTTCATTTAAATGATACCATGCTCCCCCTAGTTCTCTCCATCCAATATCCATTACACCATTTTCTCTTAAATAGTACCAACTGCCGTTAATATTTTGCCAACCAGTCATCATGCATCCACTATTATTAAAATAATACCAGTCTCCATTTATTTTTCTCCAACCAGTATCCATTACACCATTATCTCTCAAATGATACCAAGTTTTATTTATATACTTCCATCCTATTTCCATTTCTCCCTTTGAATTAAAGTAAAACCAGTCTTCATTTATCTTTTCCCAATCTTTGCTTCTAAGATTATTAGAATCAACATAACTCCACTTATTATTTTGAAATTTCCATTTCTTATTATTAGCTGCTTGTACATTTTTTCCTAATATAAACCCACTACATAAGGTAGTAATTGCACAAGTTAAACTAAATAATTCTATTTTTCTTTTTGTAAATTTCATTATAAAATTCTCCTTACAAAAATTCTTAATATATAAAATCTTCATTATTTATACATGATTTTAGCATAAAATAAATAATTTATTAATAATTATCATAATTGTTTATGTTAATTATGTATAAAACAGAATTAACATTACATAAAAAAGACTGACATAAAGTCAGTCTTTTATTTATATAAAAAGTATAACTAATTCTAATTACTTTTTTATTTACCTATTAACCTAGCTATACCACTATTATCTATAATCCAACCATCTTTCTTAATATTAATAGCCATATCACCATTTTCATTAAAATAATACCAGTCTCCATTTATTTTTCTCCAACCAGTATCCATTACTCCATTTTCTCTAAAATGATACCAATTTTTATTTATATACTTCCAACCTGTTTCCATATAGGAAGTATTTTCATTAAAATAATATTTTTCTCCGTTTATTTCTTGTAATCCGCTTACAGGTTGTTCATTTTTTAAGTATTGCCACATTATTTTATTATTTTCTTTTTGATATTGCCATCCTTCATTATTAATTAATGCAACTCCATTATTATTAAAATAATATGCTTTTTTACTTCCATCTTTCATCACAACTTCTTGAAGTTTATTTGAAATCATCATTCCACTATCTGAATCAAAGTAATATAATTTATTATTTATATCCTTTAATCCTGTTGCTAAAGTATAATCACTATTTATATAATACCAAATTGAATTATTTGAACTATCTTTTACTTCATACCAACCAGCTTTATCTATAAATTTACCATTTTCACTAAAAAGCATTAATTTATAATTACCGTCTTTTTGCTTAACATTTTGAACCCCTGTAGCCATAAATCCATTCTCAGTAAAGTAGTAATTTACTCCATCTATCTTTTTAAACCCTTTTTGCAAAGTTCCTTCTTTGTCAAAATAATACCAACATGTTCCACCAGTTTCTAAATTTTTACCTTTTAACCAACCGGTTTTTTTAACTAATTCTCCATTTGAATTAAAGTAGTATTGCTTACCATCTATGGCTAAAGCTCCAATTACCATATTACCTTCTTGATTATTTAAGTAATACCATTTCCCCCCTAAGCTTAACCATCCTGTTTTTAAAGTTCCATCACCATTAAAATAATACCATTCATTACTTATTTTTTCCCAACCTTTATAATTACTTAATACTCCATTTGATTCAGCATAATATATTTTATTACTTTTATAATCATTTATTATGCCTGTTTGCATACGACCATATTGATCAAAGAAATATTTAGAACCATTAATTTCAGCTAAACCAACTACATTTTTTCCATCTTTATTTTTATATGACCATATAGTTCTTCCATAACCATCTGTTCCATTTTTAAACCAGTAGTATTTTTCTACTTCAGAATCTTTATTAGATTTAACAGATAAATTGATAGCCTTTTCTAAATTTTTAGCTTGTTCATTTTGAGAACTACTTTGTTCATGGCTTAAAGTACTCTTTAATTCACTTGCATATACATCGCTTCCCCTAAATGCAAATGAACCTGAAACTCCTATAATTACTCCTGTCAATACTGCAATAGCTACTTTTTCTTTTACCTTTTTCATTTTCAACCCTTCTCTTCATATTATTTTTAATTTTGTAACGTATTTACAATATGATTTTAATCCTTTAAATTACATAAATATTTACATATTAGTAACATTTTATTTAAAAAATATTTAATTTCAATTTACATAAAAATTTATAAATTAAAATAAAAAATATAATCTATTAACCATTTCTGGTAATAAAAAAACTATATGATAAAATTATTTTTAAAATTCTATCATATAGTTTAGTTGTGCTTATTTTAGTTATTTAAAAGAATATTTACTAATCCATTAGAGAATTTACCTGAAAAATCTCTTCTTAATATATCTTGGTGTGAATAAGGAACTGGAAATTCTACTAAAACTGATTTAGCTCCTATAGCATTTCCATAAGTTATTACAAATCCACCTGGATATTTATTTATATTTCTAAAGCCAAATTCATTGTCAAAATATCTAGCAATGCTAGGATTACCTATTGTTTTGTTTTCCCATCCATGTACATCTAAAAGAACTTTTTCAGTTGCTCCTTCCATAGTTTTATTTATGAAACCATATAAAGCCTTTGCCTCTGGAGAACCTAATGCTGTTGGTCCTGTATAGTTTCTAGCACTATAAAAAGGAGTAAATCCTGTAGGGAATGATCTATTTATATCATTCTTAGTTGTTACTGTAGTTCTACCTGGTCCATTGTTTGTCCATCCATCAATTCTTCCATCTGGATTAGCTGAAGGTATAATATATACACTCCATTCACTTAAATCTATTCCTTTAGTATTATATTCACTTCTTAATCTATTTACTGACTTTTCAGCTATTATTTTAAGTTCTTGTGAATCACCACTCCAAGCATCTTCATATCCATGTACTCCAAACACTGAGAATAATACTTTTTTACCATGTCCTATTCTGTAGTATTCTAAATCTCTACCCTTTCCACTCTTTCCATATACACCTTCTGTTACAATTTGATTTCCTACTCCATTTTTATCTAGATACCACTCATCTATAACTTTATTGCTTTCTTTTGCTCCGCTATTATTAAAATAATACCATTCACTTTCTATAGTTCTCCATCCAATACTCATAACTCCATTATCATTGAAATAATATGTTGAGTTATCTATATCTTGCCAGCTTGTCTGCATTTTACCTAAATTATCAAAGTAATACCAGTCATTATTTATTTTTTTCCAACCAGTATCTGTAGGCCCATTTTCTCTAAAATGATACCATATATTATTTATATATTGCCAACCTATTTGCATTTCTCCGCTATCATTAAAATAGTATTTGTCGCCATTTATATCTTGCCATCCAGTATTCATTTTACCGTTATCTTCAAGATGATACCATACATTATTTATATGTTGCCAACCTGTCTGCATTTCTCCATCTGAATTTAATAAATACCAATCATTTCCTAATGATCTCCAACCAGTATCCATTACCCCATTATCTCTGAAATGATATCTTTTATTTCCTATAGATTGCCACCCTGTTTGCATTTCTCCATCATTATTAAAATAATACCAATCATTATTAATCTTTCTCCAGCCAGTATCCATAGGGCCATTATCTCTAAAATGATACCATATATCATTTATATATTGCCAACCAACTTGCATTTCTCCATTATTATCAAAACGATACCATTCATTGTTTATTTTTTTAAATCCAGTAGCTAAACTTCCATCACTTTCATGATAATACCACTTATCATTTATAATTTCCCATCCATTTTTTATCTCTTTGTTTTTCTTGTCACTTAACTCTACTTTATTGTCAACTTTTGTTTCATTAATATTAGTTGTGTTCTTATTTCCTTCAGCATAAACTGTTTCAATGCTACCTAAAGTAACAGAACCTAACAGTCCTAAAGAAAGAACTAATGCAATACTTTTTCTCTTCACTTGTCCACCTCTTTTTTTTTGAATTAGCGTATAAACTTGCTTATACTTAAATATTACCTTATTACGTTATATTTATCAATATTAGAAATTTATTCTATAATAAAAAGACTGAATTTAATCAGTCTTTTTATTACTGTTTCCATATTCCTTTTTCATCGAAATAATAACTATTTCCATTTATATATTGCCACCCTGTTTGCATTTCTCCATTATCATTAAAATAATACCATTGTCCATCTATTTCTCTCCATCCAATGTCCATTACACCATTATCTCTAAAATGATATTTTGGAGTACCAATATTTTGCCATCCTGTTTGCATTTCTCCATTTGAATTAAAATAGTACCAATCATTATTTATTTTTTTCCATCCAATAGTCATTGAACCTGTAGTTTCAAAATGATACCATATATTATTTTCAAATAACCATCCTGTTTGCATTTCTCCATTTATATTAAAATAGTACCAAATATTATCTATTTTTCTCCAGCCAATATTCATTACTCCATTATCATTGAAATAATACTTATATTTTCCTATTGTCTGCCAACCCTTTTGCATTTCTCCATCATTATTAAAATAATACCAATATCCATCTATTTCTCTCCAACCTATGTCTATTACTCCATTATCTCTAAAATGATACCATATATTATCTATATACTGCCAACCAGTTTGCATTTTACCTGATTGATCAAAATAATACTTGTTATTATCTATACTATTCCACCCAGTAACATATTTTCCATCTATATAATAGTACCATATGCCATCATTTAATTCCCATTTCCCTATAACATTTTCAGAATGCTTACCTTCATTTATAAGCTTAACTTTTGATACATCTACAAAGCCTTTATCATTCCAATCGTATGGACCTGGGAATGCTACTGGTGATCCATTTGATATTACAGGAGTTGTTCTAACTGGATTTATTTCATAACAGTCTTTTCCATTGTGATTAATCTTTTCTTTGCTAGTTAAAATTGTTGTAGCTCCTATTTTTTCTACTCTTTCAGTATATAAGCCACCTACATCATATAATTTTTCATTATCTTTATTTGTAACACTACTAGCCCCTGTATAAATGCCTAGCTGATAGTAATTATAATCTTTTAAGCTTGCTATTCCTTTTCCACTTGCCCAGTAATCAGCTATATAAGCATTTTGTCCTGCTTTTTCTCCCCAGAATGGATCTGAAGCATATTTAACATTAGCTCCACTTCCCTTATTTCCAAGGTATCCTCCAAAATATCTCCAATCTTCTGGATCTGAATATCCTCTAGAAATATAATATTTTGCAAAATCATTTATACAGCCTTCAACAGTTTCAAATGAATTTGCTGATGCTCCTGGACTTGAATCAATAGCATTTATTCCAAATAAATTATTTTTTTGTTGAGCTATTTGAGATGTCCCCCAAGCTGATTCATTAGCTGCTAGTCCTAAAAGTAAAAGAGCATTTGCTCCATATTTATTTTGTGCATCTATAAAAGCTTGTCCAGTTCCTCTTAATTTACTATATGATTTTGTCTTTTTAGCAATAAAATTATTTAATTCTTCAGCAGTAAATGTTGTTTTACTTCTAAATGGTAAATACATATAATATGAATAAAAAGGATTATTTGCATTTACAGAATTATTATGATTATCATTTTGTAAATCACCTATTAATGTACTTAAATCTTTATAAAAATATTTGTTATCATAACTATAATATTTTACATTTTCACTTAAGAAATTAGGTGCTGGTCCTATAACAACCTCATATCCACCTTCAGAATAATTTGTAAGATCACTACTTATATAATGGATTAACTCTCCATCTCTAACTATATAATAACTTGGATTTTTTACTTGGTTTAATGGTACTATAACTAAATCATAATTTCCAGAACTAGTATCTTTATTTACCCAACCTTCATATCCTCCAACTTCTATTTTTGCAACATTTCCTCTATCCTCAATTATGGGAACATCATCTACATAACCATGGTTAATATATGTAAAGTCATTTGTTAAATTAGGATTAGCATATATATTAGTTATTTCTCCATATCCAGCTGGGCTTCCATTTTTGTATTTAACTAATCTTCCCATTGATTTTTCTGAATAAGCTACTTGTCCACTATCATTTAAAACAACAGGCATTGCTGCAAAGGTATTATATTTTTCACTTGCATTTTCAACCTTTTTCTCTGCTTCTTCCTTTGTGTTTGCAGAATCTAAAAAAGTATATTTCCCATTTTCATGAGCTAATGCTATCTCATACTTACTCTTAGTCTTTGTAACGAGTCTGTTTATAGATTCTTGACCTTCTTTGTCCTTTTTAAATTCTTCTCTCTCAATTCCATTTTCATCTTTATAGCTTTCTACATTATCACCTGGAATTGAAAAAAATATATTTGGCTCTTTTACAATTTCATAAGTTTCTCCAACTAAACTAGAAGACTTACTTTCATCAGACTTATTATTTACATTCTCTGAAGCCCAAACATTAACTGAAGTTACACTTAAAGTAATAACTGTAGCAAGAATAAACTTTTTAATCAATGAAAATCCCCCTTTTATTTTTTATCTTTTTAATTTTTTAGTAAACTTATTTATTATTTCTAATAAACAATCATCTTTAATAATTAGTAAAATTAAGAAGTAAACTAATGAATTTATAAGCATTACTGCTAAAGTAAATAGTATAACTCCACTTATAAATTTACCTATAAAATAAGTTATAGGTATAAATAATAATGATATTGCTAGATACTTCATCTTATCTATACTAAAAATATTAAAGTCTAATTTCATAATAAATTTTATATATAAGTATTCTAATATAATAACAACTATATTAGCTAGCATTGTTGTTATTACTGCATTTGTTCCATTAAAATAGCCTGTCCATAATAATGTTACATTTAATACTAGGTTTACTGCTCCCCCTATAAATGTTATCTTTACTTGTTCTTTTTCTTTTCCTCTTATATACATAACCTGATTACTTAATATGGTCTCAAATCCTAAAGTAATTATATATATAGCAAAAACCTTAAGCATTGGTATAGCATCTAAATACTTACTACCACCATATATAAGAATTACCTCTTTAGCTAAAACCAACATACCTATAGCAGCTGGGAAAAGAACTATAAAATACATTTTTGAAATTTTATCTAATAAACCTTTATATTCATCATGATTTTCATTTGCTATATAATTTGACATTCTTGGAATAGTTGCATAAATAACTGTAAGCAACAAGGTATTTATTATGTTACTTATATTTTGCGCTGTTGTATAATAAGCAACAGAATCCATATTTATATACTCTCCTATAAAATATCTATCAAGTTGAGTGTATAATACGTTGGCATTTGATAATATAACAACTAAAAACATTGGTTTTATATGCTTTAATAATTTTAAGTCAGAAAAATCAAAAGGTACTCTTTTCCTTATGTATATAAAACTTACAATATTATTTAAAAATGTTGATAAAACTAAAAGAATCATATATTCTTTTAAATTATTTGCACTTCTAACAAGTATAAATAAAAAGATTACATAAACAATTCTAATTATGATCGTTTTTATTGTTATGAAGTCATAGTTTTCTAACCCTTCATTTACCCATTCAGTATAAAAGATATTAGCTAATAAATTAAAAGTTAATATCATACATGCAACATATATTTCTGTTCCAGAATAGTTAAATTGAACAAATAATACATATCCAATTGTAGTAAGTATATTTGTTATAAAAGTTAGAGTAAATAAACTCGTATATACCTGTGAGAGCTTTTTTTTATCGTCTCTAACTCTACTTATTTCTCTTAAACCATATTGATATACTCCAAAACCTGCAAATATGAAAAAGTATCCATATATTGTTTGGGAGAAGTTTATTGTTCCCATTAAGTCTGGCCCTAAAACTCTTAATACATAAGGCCCTATAATTATTGGAACTACTACATTAAAAATATTTAATAAAAATTTAAATATTATATTTTTCGATATTGATTTACTCATAGTTCCTCCTAATTATAATATTCTATCATTACTATGTCTCCACCATTTAACTTTTCTTGATTTGTTGGTGCTTCTACATAATCCCATTCCTTTATAGGGGTCATATAATTTGGTCCATAATTTTCTCTTAAATAGCCATCTGGATTTTCAGGAACTGTATATTCTTTTCCTTTAAACATGATTGTTTCAAGGCCTCTCTTCTTAACAAAATACCTCATTCCTTCAAACCCAGTTGATACATCCTTATCTTTATAACTAACTTTATTTAGTTTATTATTTTTAAAAGTAAATCCATATGTCCACATAAGATTTTCATCTTTAAAATAGTAAAATATATCAAAGTATAATCCTTTATAGCTATATGTTTGCTCTACTACCTTACCGTCTAAAGTAAATTCGCGGACTTTTTTAATATCAGCTACTTTAAAAGCTTTTTCTACTTCTTCTACTTGATTTTCATAAAACATTCCTAAATCTATATCTAAATCGTGTGCTATAAAATCCTTTTCTCTCATAGCTCCAAGCAAAGTTCCATAATCAAGCCAAAAATGAAGATTATTTTTATCTAAAGTTTCCTTTATAGTTTCTAAACAATCTTTAGCATACTCTTTAAATAGAGCTCTTCTTCCTTCTTCTAATTTCTCTTTATGATTTTTTCTCATATTTTTTACTAAATTTGTATTTGCAAAAGTTTTACTCAACATAATATTTCTTACTATGTTCTTTAATTTTCTTTTCACTTTACCCATAACTATCTCCTAAAAATCTCTTATTTCATAAGTAAATTATATTATAAATGCATAAAAGAATTTTATATTTAAAAATTCTTTTATGCTTTATTGCTAATTCTTATATTCAAAGAATCCTTTTATTCTACTTTTAAAAGCCAGCCAGCTTCTTTTTGACTTAGTTGCATTAAATGTTATTAAATATATTACTGATTTTAAGAAATGATATCCTTCAGCCTTAATAAATAATATTAGCATAGAAAAATCAAAATTTGATTTTACCATTGCACCAAATCCTAAACCATAACTATATATTTTTTTATCATCCATATTGCTATTTGAATCATAATGTGGATGATATATTTGAAGCTCTGGATTATATATTATTTTCAGCCTCTTTTTACAGTTTTTATATATCAAATCTGCATCTTCACAAGCTCCAAAATATTTACCTGCTCCTAATTGATCATTAAATTTTACAAAGCATTTTTTACTATCTAAAAACATAGTTACTGAAGAACACTTTGTATAAAAGTTATTTTTATTTATTTCTATCTTCTCTTTAGGCCACTCCCTAAGTGAATCTTCACCATTACGCTCAACAATTCTTCCCATTAATAAGTCACAATGTTCATTTTCAAAATAATTATTAACCATATTAAGGGTATCTACTAGATATTCACAATCATCATCTGGAAAAGCTATTATATCTCCAGTTGCTATCTCTAACCCCTTGTTTCTATTTAAAGCTAATCCTCTTTCATTAGATTTTATGTGAACAACTTTTATTTTTTCTTTATATTTGCTAATTATGGGCTCTAAGTCTATTTCTTTATTTTGATCAACAATGATTACTTCAACTTTATCCATTGGATAATTTGAATTCATTAGACTTTCAAGAAAACACCCTACTTCATCTTTTCTCCCATAGGTAGCCATTATTAATGAAAATTTTCTAATCATATTCTTTGCTCATCTTTCTTCATAATCATATTTATTATAATTAATAGTGTTAAAGTTACTACTAAATCATTATCATATCCTAAGTATTGTAAACAAACTATAGCTAACATAGGAAATACTATCATAAATAAATTTTTCAATATGTTCTTTCTTGTAATAAAATCCTTAAAAAATTGAATTATAAAGGTAATATAAAGAACAATTCCTATTATTCCAAGCTCAAAAAATATATTAAGAAATACGTTATGAAGATTTGATTCAAATCTTCCTAATATATCCTGAATAAAATAAGCACTATATCCTATACCATTACCTACTATAAAATGAGTATCAAAAACACTTATAATAAATTCTTTCCATATATATAATCTTGTAAAACCACCATCTGTCATATTAAACTCTAAGTGGAAAAACTTATCAAAAAATACAAATAGAGCTCCCAAGAATAAAATTCCACTTACTGCATATATACCTACTCTATATTTATAGTTTAAATTTCTCATACTATAAAAAGCTAAAAATACTATCGGAATTATTATGGCTAATTGAGCAGTTCTACTTAATAAAAGTAAAACTGTTAATATACCTAAAATTATAAAGCTTATTTTTTCAATTAAATTTATATTAAAATTATCGAAAGTGCATATGTAAAGATATATCATATATATTAATGTAAACTTAGTAGCCCAAATATTCTTATTTTCTGCTCCAATTATATTATGATAACTACTAATTGTATAAGCTGCGTCAGAACTTTCTGTTAATGCACCACTAAAAAAATCATTAAATAACTTGCCATCAAAATAAATATATATAATTTGTATAAAATTAATTAATATTATGAACTCTAAAAATCTAACTAAAGTTTTCTTATGCAACTTCATATTTGTTCCATCAATAACAAAATATGTTGATAACAGAAAGCTCATATTAAGTAAAAGTTTTATAATATTTGAATAATATATGGGATGTTTAAAAATAAAACTTGCTATTATAGTATTTATAACTGTCCAAATTATAAATAAAGCTAAAGTTAAATTCCATTTTTTCAAACTTATATGTATCTCTTTTTTTAAAACAAGATATATAACATATAATATATTTAGTACAAATAGAGGTATATATATTTTAAAGTCTCTAATAAATATTGAGAATAGCACAAAGTATATAAAAAGTTCATACTTTGTGTTTGATTTATTTCTTAAGTTCATATATTATCTCCTATATCCAATTTATTATCTATACATCTTCTCATAATATTTTTGATAATCTCCTGATGTAACATTTTCCATCCATTCTTTATTATCTAAGTACCATTTTATTGTTTTCTTTATTCCAACTTCAAAAGTTGTTTCTGGATACCATCCTAACTCTTCTTTTATCTTTGTTGGATCTATTCCGTATCTTCTATCATGACCTTTTCTATCTTCAACATACTTTATTAATTCTTCAGTTATTTCTTCATCTACATTATCATGTAAGTATTCTATAACCGTTTTTACTATTTGAATGTTAGTTCTTTCATTGTGTCCACCAACATTGTAAACTTCTCCAAGTCTTCCTCCGTTTATTACCATATCGATTGCTTTTGCATGGTCTTCAACGAATAACCAGTCTCTTATATTCATTCCATCTCCGTAAACTGGTAAATCCTTATGATTTAAACAGTTATTTATTAGAAGTGGTATAAGTTTTTCTGGGAATTGGAATGGTCCATAGTTATTTGAACATCTTGTTATGTTTACTGGCATTTTATATGTATCTGCATACGCCTTAACCATTAAATCTGAACTTGCTTTACTTGATGAATATGGACTATGTGGATCTAATGGTGTTGTTTCCATAAAGTATCCTGTTTCTCCTAATGAACCATAAACTTCATCTGTTGAAACATGAAGGAATTTAACTCCTTCTTTCCATCCTTCTTCTGTTTCCCATGCATTTTTAGCACAGTTAAGTAAATTTACTGTTCCTAATACATTAGTTTTAGCAAATACTTCTGGCTCTCTTATACTTCTATCAACATGTGATTCTGCTGCAAAGTGAGCTACATAGTCTATTTCATATTTTTCAAATAAACTTGAAACTAATTCTTTATCACATATATCTCCTTGAACGAATATATGTCTTTCATCATTTTCTATTGATTTTAAGTTTTCTAAGTTTCCTGCATAAGTTAATTTATCTAAGTTTATTATTTTTATATCTTCGTATTTCTTTAACATGTATAATACAAAGTTAGATCCTATAAATCCTGCTCCACCTGTAACTAAGTAAGTTTTCATTTAATTCTCTCCTAACTTTAATAACTTTTATTGATTCTTTTGTTGATTTTCAAAAAAGCTTTTTAAAGCTTCCTTCCAATCTCTCATTTCATCACCAATTGTACATCTAAGCATCATATTATCTAATGATGAATATTCTGGTCTTTTAGCTGGTGTTTTATATTCTTCTGAAGTACATGGATTAACAATGCACTTATTGCCAGCTAACTCCATTATTTCTTTAGCAAAATCATACCAAGTACATTCCCCTTTTCCTGTACAATGGTATATTCCGTATTCTTCTGTTTCTATAAGCTTTAATATATGATATGCTAAGTCATTTGCGTGAGTTGGATTACCTTTTTGATCATTAACTACATTTAGTGATTCTTTTTCTTTTCCTAATCTCATCATTGTGTAAACAAAGTTATGTCCCACATATCCATATAACCAAGCGGTTCTAACTATATAATACTTTGAACAAAACTCTTTAACATAATTTTCGCCTAAAAGTTTTGTTTTTCCGTAAACACTATAAGGTGCAGTTAAATCAAACTCAGTTAATGGTTTTTCACCAAGACCACTAAATACATAGTCTGTTGAAACTTGAACTAATTTAGCTCCAATTTCTTCACAAACCATAGCTAAATTTCTTGCTCCTAAGGAATTAACTTTAAATGCAAAATCTTCATTACTTTCACATCCGTCAACATTTGTTGCTGCTGCACAGTTTATTACTACATCTGGCTTTTCTTCATTAAGTATCTTTTTAACATTTTCTAAGCTCGTTATATCTAATTTATCAACATCTAAAGCAATAACTTCTGAGTTTCTTATATTTTCACTAACTGAACCTATTTCTGCTTTTCCACTTTTTATTATTGATTGAAGTTCATTTCCTAATTGTCCATTTGAACCTGTTATTAATATTTTCATAGACTTCCTCCTATTAACCTTCATATACAAAAGGAATATCTAATTCTTTTAAAATTTTTTGTTTCTTATCTTTTTCTGATAAGATTATTTCTTCTATTCCTTCTAAAGGCCATTCTACATTAACATCTTTGTCATTCCAAAGAAGTCCACTATCATATTCTGGTGCATAAAAATCTGTACATTTATAGTTAAATACAGCTTCATCAGATAAAACTACAAATCCGTGAGCAAATCCTTCTGGTACATAGAATTGTCTCTTATTTTCTGCACTTAAATGAACACCTTCCCATTGTCCAAATGTAGGTGATCCTTTTCTTAAATCTACAGCTACATCCCAAACTTCTCCTTGAGTTACTCTAACAAGCTTTCCTTGAGTATGTTTAGTTTGGAAATGTAATCCTCTTAAAACACCTTTTTTAGATTTTGATTCATTATCTTGAACAAATTTCATAGTAAGTCCAGCTTCTTCAAAAGCTTTTTGACTATATGTTTCCATGAAATATCCTCTTTCATCTCCAAAAACTTTAGGTTCTATAATATATAGATCTTTTATTTTTGTTTCTATAAATTTAAAGTTACTCATTTTTTTCACCACTTTCAATAAATTGTATATAAAGTTCAAAAAAATTTACATAATATAAAAATTTGTTATATTATGTAAATTTATACAATCGTCTAATATCTATCTATTATTTTTTTGTTCTAACTCTTCAACTATATCAACTAAATACTTGCCATATCCTGTCTTCATTAGTGGTTTAGCTAAGTTTAATACTTTTTCTGAAGAAATCCATCCTTTTCTGTATGCAATTTCTTCTAAACAGGCTATATATGTACCTTGAGTATTTTGAACAGCCTCAACAAAGTTAGATGCTTGTAACATTGAAGCATGAGTCCCTGTATCTAACCAAGCCATTCCCCTACCAAATAGATTAACTTTCAAAGTTCCCTCTTCCATGTATAATCTATTTAAATCTGTTATTTCTAATTCTCCTCTTGCAGATGGCTTTAATCCTTTTGCCTTTTCTACTACTGTATTATCATAGAAATAAAGTCCTGGAACTGCATACTTTGATTTTGGATGTTCTGGTTTTTCCTCTAAAGAAATTACCTTTCCATTCTCATCAAATTCTACTACTCCAAAGGCTTTAGGATCTTGAACATAATATCCAAATACCATAGCACCTTTTTCTAAAGCAGCTGCTTCCTTTAAATTGCTTGAGAAGTTTTGTCCATAGAATATATTATCTCCTAGAATCATAGCTACATTGTCATCTCCTATGAATTCTTCTCCAATTATGAATGCTTCTGAAAGTCCGTTTGGTGCTTCTTGAACTTTATATTCTATATTTAAACCTAATTCACTTCCATCTTTAAATAACTCTTTAAAATTAGGTAAATCTCTTTCTGTTGATATTATTAATATATCTCTTATTCCAGCTAGCATTAATACTGACATTGGATAATATATCATTGGCTTATCATATATTGGTACCATTTGTTTTGACATTGCCTTTGTTACTGGATATAATCTTGTCCCACTTCCACCTGCTAATATAATTCCTTTCATCTTCTCACCTTCTACCTTAATCCTAAATTTGACTATATACCTTTTTACTCATTGAAGAAGCCATAACAAAACTTCTAGGTAAACTTTCATATTTCTTTCCTAAGAAGCTCCCAATAAATCGAGCTCCAAAATTAGGCAATATATTTAATGTAACCTTAAAGTTTTTATCTTCTAATGATCTTTTTAATACATGAATAGCTAAATCTTTACCACTCTTATTTCCTTTATAGTTTAAAAATTGCGAGTTTTGTCTAAAGAAAACTCCAGTATCAAAGTATCTTTCGTACAATGACTTAAGAGTAAATACATGAGAATGATAAACCTCAGAATCTGAGCAATACTTTATTCTATATCCAGCTTGTATAAGCTTTTCAGCAAAATACATATCTTCATTTATTAAAAGTCTTTTATTGTCATATCCATTTAACTTTTTATATACACTTGTTTTAACAGCTGATGATGCATCTGAATAGAAAAATGTTAGCAATCCATATTTATTAATATCCTTTTTAGAAACCACTCTTGATTCTTTAGGATAATTCTTTTCTCTTATATATTTTTCTATAGTATTATTAGTACAAAGTTGTCTACTAAATGAAGCTTCACACTCTCCATCTATAATAGGTTGTACTAAATTTTTAAGCCAAAAATTATTCTTCATCATTACATCTTGTGATATGAAAACTATAATATCTCCTGTTGACTTAAAAGCCATCATCTCCCTAGTTTTTGAATGTGAAAAATCCTTTGGTTCTATAAGTGTATATTGTAAATTCATATTTTTTAACATTTCTTCTGTTTTATCCTTACATCTAGTTAAAACATAGGAAACTTCAACTTCCGCATCCTTTGGTTTTTCTTGTTCTAATATTTTATTGTGTAAATTCATTATATAATTTTCAGCATTATACAATGGACAAATTATAGATATCTTCATCTATACAGCTCCTTCTTTTTTTATAACTGATATCACCGTCTTAAATATTATCTTAATATCAAGCCATAAAGATCTATTATCTATATAGTACATATCCATTTGTACTCTTTCTTCATATGTTGTATCACTTCTACCATTTGCTTGCCAATAACCAGTTAGTCCTGGTGTAACGCTAAAAAGCTTATCTGCATATTCTCCATACTTTTCAACTTCTTTATCTACTATTGGTCTTGGCCCAACTATGCTCATATCTCCCTTAATAATATTTATTAATTGAGGTAATTCATCTAAGCTTGTCTTTCTTAAAAAAGCTCCACATTTAGTTATTCTTGGATCATTATCCAACTTGAAATTCTTTTCAAATTCAGCTTTTTGCTCTGGTGTAAAATTATCAAACACCTCTTTTGCATTAGAAACCATAGATCTAAACTTATAAACATCTATATATTTTCTATCTTTACCAATTCTTTTATGCCCAAAAAATGCTGGTCCTTTAGAATCGACCTTCACCCATATATATAAAATTAAAAATATTGGTGAAAATAATATTAACGCAATTAATGAACATATTAAGTCAAAACATCTTTTTGCAACATTATAAAATAGATAGCTTTTTTCCTTATTACATTCTGATTTAATTGGAATATCATTTATATTTTGCATAAAATCCTCCTTAATTTTCATCATATTTTTATATTAAAATCTATAAAACAAATTTTTCAAAAACAAAGGCTACGCCATCTTCCTCATTACTTTTTGTGATAAAGTCAGCTTTTTCTTTTACTTCTTCAAAAGCATTTCCCATGGCAACTCCAAGCCCTGCATACTCTATCATATGAAGATCATTTCCAGCATCTCCAATTGCTATAACCTCAGCTCTTTTTATTCCTAAGCTTTCAGCTAGAGATTTAACCCCTTCTCCTTTATTACAAGTTTTACTTAAAAACTCTAAGAAATAAGGAGCACTTCTTACCACAGTATATTTTTCATATACTTCTTCTGGTAACTTCTTAATTCCTTCTTCTAGAACTTCTGGTTCATCAATCATCATTATCTTTATTATTTCTTCATCTTCTTTGATGTCATTATAATCAGCTTCACAAACTTCTATTCCGTTTATTCTACCTTCTAATTCTGTATATTTATTCATCTTAGGAGTTACACAGCCAAAATTAGAAAAGGCATGTATATTAACTCCAACATTTTGGCTTATTTCATATAAATATTTTAAATCACTACCTCTTAAAGTATCTCTACAAATTACTCTATCAGGTCCAACTTCCTTAACTATAGCTCCATTAAAAGTTAAAACATACTCATCATCATGATATAAGTCTAATTCTTCTAAATATCTTTTAACTCCATCTACTGGTCTTCCTGTGGCTAAAACTACTTTTACATTTTTTTCTCTAGCTTTCTTTATAGCTTCCTTAGTTTTTTTAGATACAGTTTTGTCTTCTTTCAATAAAGTTCCATCCATATCTATAGCTACTAATTTATACATTAATTCACCTCTTAAACTTTATTTACAAATATATGTTAAATTTTTCTTTATTTTATACTAGGTAATTATATCAAAATTATTATACTATTTCATTATTTTTTGACATATACATTTAAGATTATATCATATGATTGTTTTTTTTCAAATTATTGCAAATAAATTGTAATAATTTGTTTGTATTATTAATATATTATAAAGTTTTTTTATTAATTATTTTAAGGAATTTAAAGGATTGAAATCCTTCTCTCATGTTGATATAATGAACTTTGTCATTTATTAAAGCTTTCGATTTAATTGATATAATAGATTTAACTAAAAAATACATTAAATATAAATTATTTTACTATTTTCAAAATTATTATAAATACATAATTTAATGGGGGTTTAATATGCCAGTTAGAATTGCAATACTTGGTGGTCCAAGATGTGGAAAAACGACTTTAATACAACAACTTTATGTTGAGTTTAAAATTAGGGGCTTAGATGTTGGAGCTGCAACTGAATATAGTACAGAATATCTTAAAGAAAAAGGTATGATAGAAACTATTTCTGAACAATACGGCATTTATTTAGGACAACTTCGTTTAGAAGAGTCATTAAATCAATTTGATTATGCTTTAACAGATTATGCAACTTTTGTACCATATATATACGGAAGATTTATGCTTGGAAATAAAAAAAGAACTGAAAAAGAAATTGAAATACTAAAAGATCTTTACCATTTAGCTCTTAAGGATCTTCAAAAGTATGATCATATATTCTTTGTTCCAAGAGAATTTGGTTATACTCAAGATGGTGTTAGATGGCAAGATGAATCAACCGCCTCTGCCGTTGATAATGCATTGAAGCAATTCTTAGATAGCGAAAATGTTAAATATACGACTATAGAAGGTTCAACTAAAGATAGAGCTAGACAAATACTATCTATTGTTGGATTAGATAATAAAGATGTATTGCCTGCTATGAGAGAACTTAAAAAGAAAAATTCAAAATAAAGTATATAAAATAGGTCATATTAAAGGTTAAGAATATGACCTATTTTTTTACTTAAAAGTATTTATTAATTTGATAGTTATTTTATGATATAATAGTCTAGGCTATTTAAGAGATAAAACAATTATTTTCTTAATCTTTCATATTTATATATATTAATGAAGGAAAATAGTTAATATTTTAATATACATAAAAAAATTAAGGAGGAAATTAGATTGAGCGATTTAATTAAGGAAATAGAGAAAAGAAGAACCTTTGCCATCATATCTCACCCTGATGCTGGTAAAACTACTCTTACTGAAAAATTCTTACTTTATGGAGGAGCTATTAGAATGGCTGGTTCTGTAAAGGCTAGAAAAGCTGCTACACACGCAGTTTCTGACTGGATGGAAATAGAAAAGCAAAGAGGTATCTCTGTTACTTCATCTGTTATGCAATTTAACTATGGTGGATATTGTATAAACATACTTGATACTCCTGGTCACCAAGACTTCTCAGAAGATACATATAGAACACTTATGGCTGCCGACTCAGCTGTTATGGTTATAGATGGAGCTAAAGGGGTTGAGGATCAAACAAGAAAACTATTCCAAGTTGCTTCATTAAGAGAAATTCCTATATTTACTTTTGTAAACAAAATGGATAGAGAAACTAGAGATCCATTCCAACTTCTAGAAGATATTGAAAGTGAACTTGGAATAAAATCTTATCCAATGAATTGGCCAATAGGATGTGGAAGTCACTTTAAAGGTGTTTACGATAGAGCTACAAACACAATACACTTATTTGATGGTGGAAACCATGGACAAAGTGAAGTTTCAACTATAACTGGTGACTTAGAAGATCCTAAATTTAAAGAACTTCTAGGAGAAGATTTACATAATAAGTTAATGGAAGATGTTGAACTATTAGATATAGCTGGTGACGAATTTGATTTAGAGAAAGTTAGAAAAGGAGAATTAACTCCTGTATTCTTTGGATCAGCTCTTACAAACTTTGGAGTTGAGCCATTTTTAAATGACTTCTTAAAACTAACTACTTCTCCACTTCCAAGAAATTCATCAATTGGTGAAATAGATCCTATGACTGAACCATTTTCAGCTTTCGTATTTAAAATACAAGCTAACATGAATAAAGCTCATAGAGATAGACTTGCTTTCATGAGAATATGTTCTGGTAAATTTGAAAAAGGAAAAGATGTTTTCCACGTTCAAGGTGGTAAGAAGGTTAAACTTGCTCAACCTCAACAATTCTTAGCTCAAGATAGAGAGGTTGTTGAAGAAGCTTACGCTGGAGATATCATAGGGGTATTTGACCCAGGTATATTCTCAATAGGAGATACTTTATGTTTAAATCCTAAGAAATTCAAATTTGAAGGTATTCCTACATTTGCTCCTGAACACTTTGCTAGAGTTAAACCTGTAGATACTATGAAAAGAAAACAATTCATAAAAGGTGTTACTCAAATAGCTCAAGAAGGTGCTATTCAAGTATTTAAAGAATTACACATCGGTATGGAAGAAATCATAGTTGGTGTTGTTGGTGTTCTTCAATTTGAAGTTTTAGAATATAGATTAAAAAATGAATACAATGTTGATATAAAAATGGAAAGACTTCCATTTAGATATGTTAGATGGATTGAAAATGATAATATAGATGTAGATTCACTAAACTTAACTTCTGATACAAAGAAAGTTAAAGACTTTAAAGATAGAAATCTACTTATATTCCAAAATGACTGGGGTATTTCATGGGCTATAGATCACAACCCTGGAATAATACTTTCAGGTGTTGGTAAATCTAACGACTAATACATTATTTTAAAGAAAACACATGATTTTAAGAAAACTCTTAAAGAATCATGTGTTTTTTTACATTTAACAAGTTAACACTTAGTTCATATTTAAACTAAATATGTGCTATGATAAATTTATAGCAAAATTACTTTAAATTAAATAATATCTTGTATCTTAAGTGAAATTTAATTTAAAGCAATTCTAAAAAACTTAATGAAATTATTAATTTTTTATTAACTAAGTTAATTAAAGTGGTAAAAGAAAGAAGGGAATATATGAAAGATAATATATTGAAAAAAATTAAACTTAATAAACCACTTAGCTTTTTTATTTTAATACTATGGTGTGCAGTTGTAGCATTTTTATTTTTAACTGCTCCTTCCCTATCAAAGCTAGTTAGTGAAAAAGGAGGAATTCAATTACCTGATGATTATTCTTCTAAAATTTCAGATATCCTCCAATCAGATAATAAATTTAATAGTAACGATAGCTATATAGCTGTTTTTCACTCGAGTAATAAATTAACAGATGAAAATCTAAAAAATATAAAAGATACTATTGATAGATTAAAATCAAAAGAAAATAGTGATTATATTCAAAGTATAAATGATAGTTTTGATACTCCTCAACTAAAAAATCAACTTAACTCTGAAAATGGTAAAACTATTATAGCTTTAATGACAATAAATCCAAAGGATTCCTCTGTAAGTACAATAGAAAAAACTTTAAATGATGAATTAAAAACTCCAGGGGTTGAAACCTATGTTACAGGACAAAGTCTCATAGAGAATGATGTTAATGTGGCTGCACAAAAAGGATTAAATAAAACTCAAACAATAACTGTAATATTTATATTCATAGTGCTTATATTATTGTTTAAATCAGTAGTTACTCCATTTATTCCTTTACTTACTGTAGGAATAAGTTATTTAGGAGCTCAATCTGTTGTTGGGATTTTAGCAGATAAATTTAATTTTCCTCTTTCAAACTATACTCAAATATTTATGATTTGTATAATGTTCGGTATTGGAACTGATTACTCTATTCTTCTACTTAATAGATTTAAAGAGGAATTAGCTAATGGAAATAATAGACTTGATTCTGTAAAAACAACCTTTAAAACTGCTGGTAAAACAGTTTTATCTAGTGCTACTCCAGTATTTGTTGTTTTTGCATCCTTAAATTTTATTGGATTTAATTTATATAGAAGTGCCGTAGCTGTAGCAATTGGTATATTATTTTTAATTGCAGCCTTATTTACAATTTTCCCAGCAGTAATGATTATATTAGGAAAGAATATTTTCTGGCCTGTTAAAGGAACCTTTAAAGCAGAAGAAAATAGACTTTGGGCTAAGTTAGCTAATAAAGCATTTAGTAAACCAATTCCTATACTTGGAGCTATATTCACCATACTTTTACTTCCTATTTTATTTAATAACTTTCATCAATCATTTAACAATTTAAATGAAATTGGTGATACTTACTCTGCTAAAGAAGGATTTAATATAATAGCAGATGACTTTGGTATAGGACAAGCATCTCCTGTTTCAATATACATAGAAAATGATGATGATATGAGAAAGCCTGAATATGTAGCCTTAATAGAAAAACTTTCTAATAATCTACAAAATTCTAGTAGCGATATAAAATCAGTATTAAGTGTTACTAGACCAACAGGAATTCGTCTTGATGAAATCTATGTAAATGACCAAGCTGGTCAAGTTTCACAAGGTATAGATAAGGCAAATAATGGCTTAAACAAAATAAATGATGGATTAAATGATGCTAGTAAAAAAATAGATTCATCAAAAAGCAAGTTAAAAGGAGCTGAAGAAGGTACAGCTAAGCTTCAAGAAGGTACTAAAAAAACTGAAACTGGAGTTTCTGAGCTTCAAAGTGCTCTTAATAAACTTGTGGAAAGTATTCGTGAAGAACATAATGGAGCTACAGAATTAAAAGATTCCATAGACGGTGCCTTAGATAAAGTTAATTCTTTAAAACTAAGTAAATCTCAACTTGAAGAAGATTACAATGCCATAGTTAATTCGGCTAATGATGTTCTTGATAATTTAAACAAAATTGGTTCCTTAACAGGTAATTCAAATTCAGTTAATGTAGATACTAGCAAACTTAAAGAATCTCTTTCATCATTAAACTCTCATTTAAGTGAATATTCAAAATCACATCCAGAGGTTTTAAATGATGAAAATTTCAAAAAATTCTCTGATGATATTAATAATTTAAATAATAACTCTAATAATTTACAAGGAACTTTTAATAATACTCCAGAGATTAAAGCAATTAATGAAAGCATAGGTGCATTAAAAGTTCTAATAAATAATTTAAATACTAAAAAAGATACTGTAATAAATGATTTAGATAAATTTAATTCTGGAATTTCTGAAATTGAAAATGGATTAAATGCTTTAGATAGTGGTCTTGGCAAATCCTTAGCAGGTGGAGAAGAAATTTCATCTAAAGTTCCTGAAATTTCAAATGCCTTAAATCAAATAGCTAATGGTCAATCTCAAATTCAAGATGGTTTCAAAGAATTTTCTAGCCAAATAAATGAATTATCTAATGGACTTGAGGCTGGTTCTAATGGATTAACTGAAATTCAGAATGGACTTAAGTATGCTAACGGATTTATAAATGATTGGTCAAATCTATCTTATAATCTTTCAGGAATTTGTGTACCAATTGAGGTATTTAGTAATGATGAATTTAAAAAATCACTAAATCAATATATGAGTTCAGATGGTAAATTAGCAGTAATAAATGTAATTACTACAAAGAATCCTTATTCCAATGAAGCAGTTAATGAAATTCCCAAGCTTCAATCCCTTGTTAAAGATGGAGTTAAAGGAACTAAGTTAGAAAACGCTAATATAGGTATTGGTGGAATGGCTAGTACAACCTATGAAACTAAGAGAATGGCTGATTCTGATTATGATAAAGCTTTAATATTTGTAATAGTCGGAGTATTTATTACCTTAATTATTATATTGAGATCTTTAACAATGCCAATTTACTTAATGATTTCTTTATTACTAACTTATTTTACTTCAATAAGTGTAATACAATTTGTTGTCACTAAAATTATGGGATATTCAGGTATATCATGGATAACATCATTCTTTGGTTTTGTAGTTTTAATGGCTTTAGGTATAGATTATTCAATATTTATAATGACAAGATTTAACCAAGATCTTAATGGTTCTATAAAAGAACGTATAATAAGAACAATGAAAAGTATGGGTGGAGTAATAATATCTGCCGTAATAATCCTTAGTGGTACCTTTGCAGCCTTGCTTCCATCTGGAGTATTATCCTTAATTGAAATTTCCATGGTAGTTCTAACAGGCATACTTTTATATGTTGTATTTGTTCTTCCTCTATTTATTCCAGCAATGGTAAAAATATTTGGAAAGGCAAATTGGTGGCCATTTAAACCAGCCTTACCAAAAGAAGATAAAAGTTTAGATGATTCCACTACTATTGTTACAACAGTGGTCACAACTACTACCACAACTACCACTACAACTAGCAAAGGTTCTTCTTCCATAACAAAAAAAGAATCCAAAACAACTACAACCAAGGAATAAAATAAATAATATAGAGAAATTTATAAAAAACTTATACTTTGCAAAATAAATTTTCATGATTTTTATAAAAATAAAGAGACTAAAATCCTAAATTTTACGATTTTAGTCTCTCTTTATTTAAGAAAATATTTTTAAAATACTAAATAAAAAACTTAACTTTTCATTTAATCTTATATAAAATTAATATATTCTGTATTATGAAAATATGGTCAAATTAATCTAATACAAACTTTTCTATAGCCTTAGCTACTCCATCATTTTCATTTGTATCTGTTATGTAATCAGCTTTTTCTTTTAAAAATTCTTCTGCATTTCCCATAGCTACTCCTAATCCTGCAAATTCTATCATACTAAGATCATTTTCACTATCTCCTAAACACATAATCTCTTCCCTGTTTATATTTAATATATCAGCTAAAACTTTTACGGCACGTCCTTTTGAAGTTCCTTTATTCATTACTTCAAAGTTATTTGGTGAAGAACTTACAACTTCTAAATCTTCATATTTTTTCAACTCTTCTTTTGCCTTAAATAAATCTTCAAGCTTATTACTATCATTTTCTATACAAATAGCCTTAAGTATATGTTTCCCATGAGTTTTAAAAGCTTCTCTAAAATCTACTCCTTCTGAGAACATTACCTTTTCATTTGATTCTCCCATCATTCTATTCATAACCTTATAGCCATGCTCTTCTGGAACAATCTTTTCAGAAATTACAGTGTTTGGTGTATTAAAATAGGCCATATTAATATCATATTTTTTTATGACATCATATATTCTATCTAATTGATTTTCATTTAAAACAGATTCATATATTATTTTATCTTCGTCCTTTTCTCTTATAAAAGCACCATTACATGATATTATAGGTGTTTTAACTCCTAAAAGTCCTGCATAGTATTTAGCTGATGCAAATAATCTCCCTGTTGTCACAGCTACCTTTACGCCTCTCTCTGTAGCTTTTCTTATAGCCTCTTTATTTCTTTCACTAATTTCATGTTTATTATTTAATAATGTTCCATCCATATCTATACATATTAATTTATATGACATAATTAAATTCTCCCTCCAAACTTCCAACTGTGTATTATCTATTTTTTCTTCTTATTATACCATCCTAAAGTATAGTATTTCTTTTTTCAACTTTATTAATTCCACTTTAAATAAATATAAGCTACTTAAAACTTATTAATAATAGTTTTAACAAAATAACACATAGGTTTCCTAAAACTATACTAATTACCAAGCAAACTCTAATTTAAACTTAATAACTAAATTTATTTTGGGAAAAATAAATTTAAGCTAAAAATTTAGATATTAAAATTCTAATTTATAGCTATATTAATAATTTTGTTTTTATTGATGTAACTTTAATTTATTTATATCCAAATTAAATCATTAATCTAAAACAAAACTCAAAATTAAAATTTGAAAGGGGAAATAAATATGAGTAAAAAATATCCTCCAAGAGATAGAGACTTTTATAGTCCAGAAAAACATGATTTAGTTTCTTATTCTAAAACTGGTAAGACTTATACTAAACTACCAAATCCATTAGAAGATGACATAGTTTGTAACAATATATCCTATAATGAATTTGACTATATAGAAGGCGATATGCTAGATGACGATGATATTTAAATATAAAAAAAATGGGATGTACAATTTTGTTACATCCCACTTTTATTATAATTAATAAAAATTATATTAACTAAATATATTGAAAATTATTAATAGACTAAATTCTAAAAAATTCAGTGAATGATTTTATACAATCAAAATGATCTTTAACAGCACCAAACTCTCTTATTGAATGCATTGCTAATATTGGAGTTCCCATGTCAACTGATCTTATTGGTAAATGAGTTGATGATATTGGTCCTATAGTTGAACCACCTCTCATATCTGATCTATTAACAAACTTTTGAACATTAACTCCTGCATTTCTACATATCATTTCATAAACAGCTGATGAATCACTATCACTTGTATAACTTTGTGATGCTGCTATTTTTATTACAGGTCCTTTTCCTAAAACAGGTCTAACTACAGGATCGTGTTTTTCTCCTAAATTTGGATGAACAGCATGAGCTAAATCTGCTGAAATCATAAATGATTCTGATAATGATCTTAAGAAATCCTCTCTATCTTTACCTAAAGCTATGACTATTCTTTCTAATATTGTTTTTAAGAAATCTGAATCTCCACCTTGTTTAGTAGCACTTCCAACCTCTTCATTATCAAAACATACCATTACATTAGTAGCTTGTGATACCTCAGCATCCATTAATGCTTTAATACCTGCATGAACCATTGATAAATCATCTAATCTTCCTGAAGATATAAACTCTTCATTTAATCCCATTAAGCAACCTTTTTCATATTCATATGGATATAATTCAAAATCAAGAATATCCTCTTTTTCACAATATAATTCTTTTGCTAAAAGTTCAACTAAATAATTACCTTTTTCTAAAGTTTCATTAACAAGTGATAATAAAGGTAATGTATCCTTTTGTCTATTTATTTTATATCCCTCATTAACTTCTCTATTCATATGAATAGCTAAGTTTGGAATTATAAGTATAGGTCTATTTATATTAACTATCTTATTTACTGGTTTTAATGGATTTTTACTTACTAATGATACTCTTCCAGCTAAAGCTAGTGGTCTATCAAACCAAGTATTTAGTATTGGTCCTCCGTAAACTTCTGTATTTAATTTTACATAAGTATTTTCAACTGTAATCTCTGGATTTGGTTTTATTCTAAATCCTGGTGAATCAGTATGAGCACCAATTATTTTAAATCCATTTTCAGCAATATCACCTTTACCAACTCTAAAAGCAATTAAAGCTGAATCATTTTTAGTTACAAAATACTTTCCTTCAACTTCTAGATTCCATCTATCAGCCTCTTTTAATTCTTTAAAGCCTTCAAATTCTAAAGTGTCCTTAACATTCTTTACTGCATGAAAAGCTGTTGGACTTTCATATAAAAAATTAATTAATTCATTTGCAATAACTTTTTCCATATGTATCTCACCTTTCTGTATAAAATAGATACTTTTAATTATACTTTACCACAAAATCCATAATTAACAAAATCTTAAAGTTATCCAAAAAGTACTTCCTTTATTCAAAAATTTACACTATTTAAATATATTCACAACTAATTAAACCTTAATGTAATCTTTACTTACATATCCATTTTTAGTACCTGTGCTAGCATTAAATTGAACCTTATACCAACCATTTTCCTCTCCTAAAATTTTAACTTTATCTCCTGATAATAAGTATCCAATAACTTGATATCCAGTTCCTGGACCTGTTCTAACATTTAGATTTGTACTTACCCCATATACAGTTCCTTCTTTAATTCCATTCTCATTTCCATTGTTAGACCCTTCATTGACTAAAGTTATATATGACTTTGAAGCATATCCAACTTTACCATTAAACTTTATTTCATACCAGCCATCTACTTCTTTAATTATTTCTACCTCATCATTATTACGTAAAGTTCCTATTACTCCGTAATTACTTCCTGGGCCACTTCTCATATTTAAAGAGCTATTTACTTTTACTACTCCTTTTTTATTTACTGATATAGATGGTTTTTCTGGTTCTGATGGTTTCTCTTCACTTGATTCGTTATCTACTAATTTTATGTATTGGCTTGATACATATCCAACCTTACCATTAAATTTTATTTCATACCAGCCATCTACTTCTTTAATTATTTCTACCTTATCATTATTACGTAAAGTTCCTATTACCCCGTAATTGCTTCCTGGACCACTTCTCATATTTAAAGAGCTATTTACCTTTACTACCCCTTGTTTATTTAATGATACAGATGGTTTTTCTGGATCTACTGGCTTTTCTTCATTTGACTCGTTATCTACTACTTTTATGTATTGGCTTGATACATATCCACTTTTTCCATTAAACTTTATTTCATACCATCCATCAACTTCCTTGATGATTTCTACCTCATCATTATTGCGTAAAGTTCCTATTACTCCGTAATTGCTTCCTGGGCCGCTTCTCATATTTAAAGAGCTATTTACTTTTACTATCCCTTTCTTATTTACTGATACAGATGGTTTTTCCGGTTCAATATCCCCATTAGTTTCTCCGTCCTCAGGATTCTCATTAATTATTGATATATAATCCTTACTTACATATCCATACTTCTTTTTAGCTCCATCTATATAATCAATTTTGTACCATCCATTTAATTCTTCATATATTCCTACCACTTGATTTCTATTTAATTTGTGAACTATTCTTCCTGAAGTGCTTGGACTCTCTCTTACATTAAGAACAGAAGCATTAGTAACTTTACCTTGCATTTTAGGCTTTAACCCGTCATCTTCTAAGCTTCCATCTCCACCAGAAATTCTATCTTTAAAATAAGGCCATAAACTTGGTCTATCTTCAATCATCATCCTTGAGCATGTTTTTCCACTTGCATCTCTATGCATAACAACGTTTTCTGCTGGTATATTGTATTTATTCATTAGATATTTAGTTAATTCAATTCCATTTTCTAAAGTTTTATCAAAATCATTTCCCTTATTAACACATAGTTCTATAGCAATAGTTGTAGAATTATTTATATTTGGATTATTACCATCTCCAACATGCCACCCCTTCCAAGTATCTTCTAAAGCTTGAATAATATTGCCTTCATCAATTATATAATGTGCTGATGCTTTAGCATTTGGATGATTTGCAAAGTAATTTCTGTTAGCCATAGCATTAGCACCAGCTTGTCTATTATCAGTATCATGTATAACTATATATTTTGGATTTATAGTAACTCCTTGAGAATAATTTATATCTATCAATTGTTTGTTTACTTTTATTCCATTTATAACAGGTGTGTTCTCTGTATTTTTTGCATTTCCATTATTAACTTCATGGTAATCCCCAGCTATACAATTACTTTCCTTATTACTTTCATTTTGAACTTCTTCTCCCTTATTTTCATCTGCTAGAACAATTTCACTAAAGCTTGAAATATTCGCAGCTAAAATGCACGACAGTAATAAAGCACTTATTTTTCTTCTATTCATATGTCTCTCTCCTATATTTCATAATTTCCCTATATTAAAAATTTCCCAATTTGCTTATTATTTTATATTCTATTTCAATATTTTTCAATATAAAATATTGTGATATAATAAAATGAGATTTAGTTGAATAAATTAATATAACTTCTAAGTTTTATTTTTAATAATCAACTATAATAATTATTTTTTAATTTAATATAAACTTAATTTAAAACTTAATAAAAATGGAGAGATGATTAATATGTTTTCAAATCTTATAATAAAAACATTCATTAAGGATTATAAAAACACAGAAAGTGAAAGTGTTAGAAGTTCTTATGGATATCTAGCTAGCATAGTTGGAATAATTGTTAACATAATTTTATTCTTAATAAAATTTTCTGTAGGATTAATTTCAGCAAGTATAGCTATAACAGCAGATGCCTTTAATAACTTATCTGATGCTGGATCTTCTGTAATAACCATGATAGGTTTTAAATTAGCTAAAATGCCAGCTGATAAAGAACATCCATTTGGACATGGTAGAATTGAATATATTTCAGCTCTAATAGTAGCATTTATGGTAATGTTAGTAGGCTTCCAATTCACCAAATCATCAATTGAAAGAATTCTTAATCCAACACCTGTAACCTTTGAAGTAATCCCTTTTATTCTACTTGTAATATCAATATTCTTTAAATTTTGGTTAAGTAGATTTAATAAATTAACAGGTAATAGAATAAATTCTTCAGCTCTTAAAGCTGCTTCAGTTGATGCTTTAGGCGATGTATTTACTTCAACATGTGTTGTTATATCATTTTTAGCTGCAAAATTTACTACTTTCCCAATTGATGGATATATAGGTGTTATTGTTTCACTAGCTATTTTATATGCTGGATTTACTTTAGTAAAAGAGACTATAAATCCACTTTTAGGAGAAGCACCTGATCCAGAGCTTGCTAAAAATATTAGAGAAATGGTTTTATCATATGATCATATAATAGGAGTTCATGATCTTATAATTCATAACTATGGTGTAGGTAAATGTATGGCTTCAATTCATGCAGAAATACCTTCTGACATAAATGTTATGAAAATACATGATATCATAGATATGGCTGAAAGAGAAATTTCTAACAAACTAAAGATTTATTTAGTAATTCACATGGATCCTATTTGTCTAGAAGATGATGAAATAAAACAAGCTAAAGAAGAAATAGACAAAATAATCAAATATAACCCACTAATAGAATCAATGCATGATTTTAGAATTGTTGGTCATGGAAATAAGAAAAATCTTATATTCGATATTGTTGTTAACCCAGAAAAACTAAGAAAAGTTATGTCTGAAAGTGAGTTAAAAGAAGAAATTATAAAGGCAGTAAAAGAAACTCACCCTCAATATAACTGCATAATAACTATTGATAAAGATTTTACTTGTTAAAACAAAAAGTAGCTATGAATTTTCATAGCTACTTTTTTTATACAAACTTGAGAACTTATATTAAAAATATTTAAAACTTATTTTTTCACAGTCCCCTTTTTATTAATTATTTTTAAAGTAATCTGATCTTATTATCTTAGTTGATATATCATAAGATTGTTTAACATGATTTAATTCATCTTGAGATTTAGCCTCTCCTGCTACTTCACCACCTGGAAGTGCTACTATATTTCTATTTGTATTTAAAAGATTTCTTCCTATTACATTTCTTAAGCTGCCATCATTAACCCCTAAAAGATATGAAACTGTTGGCATAACATCTATAAGTCCACCTTTAGTTTCTATTGTTTTTCCTTGTATTGATGGATTATAGATTATAAGTGGTACTTTTTTCTCATTAAGCTTCCAATAGTTACCGTCAAAATTAACATCTTTTAATTGCTCTTTATAATATTTATTTGGACCAGCATGATCACCATATATAACAAATACAGTATCATCGAATCTTCCTTCTTCTTTTAGCTTGTCCATAAACATTTTAATAGCTTCATCTGTATATCTTACTGTTTTAAAGTATTGTCCTATAAGAGTTCCTTCTATTTCACTAGGTATTTTTATTGTTGTATGTGCATCATCAATCTCAAAAGGACCATGATTTGTTAAAGTAACAGTAAATAGATAGAATGGTTGTTTTAAATCCCCAGCCTTAGTAGCTAATTGAGTTAAGTAACTCTTATCGGAAATTCCTAATCCAATTATTTCATCTTCATTGAAATCATATAATGTATATGAATTTTGGAATTTTAGTAAACTGTGGTGTACTTCCCCCCAATTCCAACTTCCCGCTACTTCTGGATGAGCTGAAACTGTAGTGTAACCATTCTTTTCTAATATAGATGGCAATGTTGTTAAAGTTCTACTTGGATAAGCAAAAGATGTAGCAGTATTAGTTATTGGTAACATACCTGTATTAACCATTAAATCTGCATCTGAACTAAACCCAGTTAAGTTTTCTTCATAAATATTAGGGAAATAATATGAATTCTTTAATATTGAATTTAATGTAGGAGTTATCTCCTGTCCATCAATTTTTTTATTTATAACAAAATCTTCTAAAGATTCAATTTGTAAAACAACTAAGTTTTTACCTTTTAATTCCCCTTTATATTGGTTATCTGGTAAGTTTTCATAATTTGCATCAAGCCAATTTTTAACTTCTTGTTTTTCTTCATTGCTTAATTTTATATCCTTATCAAGAACTAATGTCTTATAAATATCAAAGAAATGATATCCTAAAGGAGTAGCTCTGAAAATTCCACTAGTTGGTGTCCAAGCAACCCTTAAAAATCCTTTTTCTCCATTAGTTATATCCTTAACATCATATAAATAGTATTTTCCTAACACACATCCACTTGGTATTAAGAATGTTAATAAAAATGCTATAACTCTATATTTTACCTTTCCAAAATACCAATCCTTAGTGTACTTTCTAAATAATATGTAAAGTATAGGTAATAATACTAAGTCTATTATAAATAATAGCATCCTACTTCTAAAGAAGATAAGATCCTTATTTAAAGGATTAAATAAATCTGGGTAAATTAAAAACTTTATTGATGGAAAAGTTCCATACAGTCTGTAGTAAAGTAAATCAAAAATTAAAAGTGCTGAAATTCCTAAGTCTACAATATATAGATAAATAAACTTTCCCCATCTTTTAAATAAAAATCCAAAACTTATGAATATTAATGGGAATAAAAGATATATTATCTTATAATCTATTAATCCATATACAAATCCTAAATTCAGCTCCATTCCACTATTGCTTTTTAGCATTGTACAAAAAACAGTTATCTTAAATACAAGTAAAATATAAAATAAAATTTCTAAAGGAAACTTTTTAAAGAATCCACCTATTTTACTTAAAAGTCCATTACTTTTAGCCATAAATCTTCTCCTTTCTAATATAATTATTAAATAAATATTTAGTTATTACTCTATTATTATTGCATTTTTTGAATCTATTACCAAGTAAACTTTTTACATTTTAATAGAAATAATATATTATATATTTTAATTAAATCAAAATAATTGTTACCTTTTTAATAACTTACTCTCCTAATATTAAAACTAATAAAACATATGTAAAGCTATTAGCTAAATCCTAATAAAAATATAGCTAATAGCTTTAAATTTAATTAATTATTTTTAAAATAATTTCCTTGTATAATCATATCTGCAATATTAAATGATTTCTCTAAATGAGCTTTTTCTTCAGGTGTTGGATTTCCAACTATTTCTCCATTGTTTAATATGCTTGCATTTCTATTAGTATTTACTAATACTCTTCCCATTGCTGTACTATCAAAAGTATCTCTATTAAATCCTAAAAGGTATGCTATAGTTGGTAAGAAATCTATTTGACCACCTTCTTTTGATATAGTCTCTCCATTAATACTTGGATTGTATATTAAGAAAGGTATTTCCTTTTCATCATCTTTCCACCAATCACCTTCTAAAGGAGCATCTTTTATTTTATCTTCGTAGAATTTATGAACTCCACCATGATCTCCATAAATCATTATTACAGTATTGTCTAAAAGACCTTCTTCTTTTAATTGGTTTATAAATTCTCCAATAGCTTCATCTGTATATCTAACACTTTGGAAATATGCACCTAACATATTTTCATTTAAATCTTCTGGTAAATTTAAATATTGTTTATCCTTAGGCATATCAAATGGTCCATGACTTGTTAATGTTACTAAGAATGTATAGAAAGGTTGTTTTTGACTCTTTAATCTATCTCCAACCTGTCTTAAATAAGATTCATCTGACATTCCAAGTCCTATGATTTCACTTTGATCAAACTGATGAGCATCCCATATTTCATTAGCTTTAAATGCCTTATGAACCTCTGCCCAGTTCCAATTTCCAGGAACCTCTGGATGTGTTGAAACTGTTGAATATCCCTTACTCTTTAATATTTTCTGTAAAGTATTATATTCAGCCCATGGATACCCAAATACTGTAGTTCCTTCTCTAACAGGAAGTATTGATGTATTAACCATTATATCGCAATCTGAACTTGTTCCTGAATTGTTTTGTTCTTTTATATTATCAAAATATAAGCTATTCTTTAAAAGTTTATTTATGTTTGGAGTAATCTCTTGACCATAAACTTTTTTACCTATAACAAAGTTTTCAAGAGACTCAACCTGCAAGGCTATAACATTTTTTCCTTGAAGCATACCTTTATACTTGTTATCTGGTAAATCTTCTTTGTTTTCATCAAACCAAGTTTTAATTTCATTTTTTTGAGCATCAGTTAAAGTTTCTTTTCTGTTAGCATAATAATAAATATCATATCCATGATATCCTAATGGACTTGAGTCACTAATTGTTTGAAAAGGCGCCCATGATATTCTTAAAAAACTTTTATCTGATTTTCTTTGAATATCTATATAGTAGTGTGATACCCCTATTACTGTTGCACTTATTCCAAAAATGCATATAAATGCAATTAATCTAGTTTTTATATTATTTTTATATTTAACCTTTTTTAAACCTGTAAAGTTATAAACTAAAAATAATATTATAAAATCAACTATGAACACTACATCTACTTTAGCTAAATTAAATAAGCTCTTTCCTACAGGATTAAATATTCCTGGCTCAATTATATGTCTTATTGATAAAAAAGTTCCATTTACTCTGTAATACCAAATATCAGCTACGAATAAAATTGTTACTAGAATATCAATAACTATACCTGCCCACATTCTTCCTTTACCTTTAAATAGATAAACAAAACTCGCTATTAACGTAACTATTGCTATATGAGCCCACCAAGCAGGGGGAGTAAAATACATTAAGTCAAAATTAATTCCTCTAGACCCTGGGGTTCTAAGCATAGATAAAAGTAACATTGATTTTATTTGAAGTGTTATCACTAAGAAAATAAAAACCCAGTTACACTTAAAAAAGCTTTTTACTTTTTCCTTCATAAAATTTCCTCACTATCTTTTTATATAATATTTACTTAAATATTATAACATTTACAGTAAAATTTTCATTAAAAAATAATTAATATTTATTCAATAATCAATTTTTATTTTAAAATACAAAAGAGGACATAAAGATTTTTGTCTTTACATCCTCTTTTTGTACTAATTAATTTATTTAAAAGAGTAAATCTATTAAGATTTAATCTCTTAAAGGCATTTATAAAACTTTTGATAGAAAATCTTTAGTTCTTGAATTTTTAGGATTTTGAAATATATCCTCTGGAGTACCTTCTTCAATTATTCTTCCTTCATCCATAAATAATATTCTATCTCCAACTTCCTTTGCAAATCCCATTTCATGGGTTACTACAACCATGGTCATTCCATCTTTAGCTAAAGATTTCATAACTCCTAAAACTTCTCCTACCATTTCAGGGTCCAAAGCAGATGTTGGCTCATCAAAAAGCATAACATCTGGTTCCATAGCTAAAGCTCTTGCTATAGCTATTCTCTGTTTTTGTCCTCCTGAAAGTGAATTTGGATAAACATTCTTTTTATCTAAAAGACCAACCTTTTCTAATAATTCACTTCCTTTTTTTATAGCTTCACCATTAGAAATATTTTTTATTTTTGTTGGTCCTATTGTTAAATTCTCCATAACTGTTTTATGTGGGAAAAGATTAAATTGTTGAAAAACCATTCCCATCTTTTCTCTTATTTTATTTATATCAACATTTTTATCTGTTATATCTTCCCCTTCAAAATTAATTACCCCTGAAGTGGGTTCCTCTAATAAATTTAAGCATCTTAAAAATGTGCTTTTTCCTGATCCTGAAGGTCCTATTATAACTACTACTTCTCCCTTTTTTATTGTTTCATTTATATCTTTTAAAACTTCATTTTTACCAAAACTTTTATATAAATTTCTAACATTTATCATGATTTACTCAACCTCTTTTCTACATAAGACATAACTCTTCCTAAACTAAAGGTCATAACAAAATAAAACATTGCTATAACAATAAGTGGTTCAAAACCTTTATAAGTAGCCCCTGTAACTATTTTTGATGAATACATAAGTTCTGCTACTCCAATTGTAGATGCCATAGATGATTCCTTTATTATGGCAACAAACTCATTTCCTATAGCAGGAAGTATGTTTTTTATAGCTTGAGGAAGTATTATAAGTCTCATAGCCATTCCTTCTGTCATACCTAAACTTCTAGCGGCTTCTAATTGTCCCTTATCAACAGCATCTATCCCTGCTCTTATTATTTCTGAAACATAAGCTGCTGAATTTAAGGAAATAGCAATAATACATGAAGGTAAAACCTCTAATTGAATTCCAAAGGAAGGTAATCCAAAATAAACTATATATATTTGTAATAAAAGAGGTGTTCCTCTTATAACTTCTACATAAGCAGTAGAAATAACCCTTAAAATTTTAACTTTAAATATTGAAAATTTGGAACGTTTCATAAAGCATAAAATTGTTCCTAATAAAGCTCCCAAAATAACTGTTATTGCTGAAATTATTAATGTCCATTTAGCACCTTCCAAAAATACTGGAAAATACTCTTTTAAAAAACTGAAGTCTAATCCCCCCATAGTATTGCCCCCTAATTATTAAAATTAATTTTATTCTTCTTTCTTTTGATATGGAACTAATTCAATAGCATCATTTGTAAATTGATCTATCTTTCCACTTTCTTTTAACTCTTTAATTGTAGAATTTACTTCATCAACTAAGTCTTTATTTCCTTTTTGTATTGCTATGGCTGAACCACCCTCTGAGTTTTTAATCACCTCATCTGCAACAGCTAATTCAGAATTAACCTCTGAAGCTATTTTAGCAACAGGAAGTTCAGTAATTACAGCATCTAACTTACCAGTTTTTAATTCTAAAATTAAAGTATTTACATTATCTAAAAGCTTAACATCGGCTCCTTCTATTCCTTTAGCTATCTCTGCTTGAATAGACCCCATTTGAGCCCCAACTTTTTTTCCTTTTAAATCCCCAATTCCTTTTATAGATTCTTTATTATCTTTATTTATTAATATCCCTTGCTCTGCTTCATAATAAATATCTGAAAAATCTACTGCTTCTTTTCTTTTTTCATCAGGAGTTATTCCTGAAATCCCCATATCAATCATTCCATTTTTAACAGATTGAATTATAGCCCCAAATTCCATCTCTTTAATTTCTAAATCAACCCCAAGATTTTTAGCAACCTCTTTTGCAATATCTATATCTAAACCAACAATTTGGTCCTTTCCATCCTTCATTATATGGAATTCATAAGGTGCATAATCAGCACTAAGACCAACTACTAATTTTCCACTTTCTTTTATCTTAGCTACCTTATCACTAGATCCATTTTCTTTAGCAGTTTTTGCCCCACATCCTGCTAAACTTAAAGTCAATCCTCCAATCATAGCCACTGACAATATCTTTTTAAATATATTCTTTTTCATATATATTCCCCCTAATATTTATTCACTTATTGCTCTCTTCTTGAATAATTATACATTATTAATGAATAAAAATGCAATATATTTTTTAATATAAATATATTGCAAAGGTTGATTTTTAATATAAAATTATTTTTAACAAGCATTTTATAACTATATACTCAGATAGAAAACATATTCATTAGTTATTTAATTAATTTTAATATGTTTTATTTTCAAATTTATTATTTGATTCTAGACCTCCCTTTTGTGTTTTTATACATTTTATTCTTATGTTAAACAAATTTTATACAGCAAAAAAACTTAATCTCCTTTAGTAAAATAAAAAGGATTTTATAAAAGTTTTATAATAAAAGTTACAAAGAGTATAATGAGACTATCTAGTTTAGAAATTCTCAAAATATGTTTGTAACTTTCATTAAAATCTATTTTTATAAAATCCTTTTAAAAAGTAAAATTATTTAAATTGTATTTCTTTTAATCTATGAAGCGCTCTAGTACTCATTATATATTTTATTAAATCTTCATTTTCATCCTTTGATGACCCATTATCTACAATAATAACCCCATCAAATTCTAATCCCTTTGCAAAATAAGACGGTATTATAACATTTCCACCTTTATATAATACATCTTCGTTATCAAACTTAACTAAATGCACTTTATTGCTTATAAGATTATATACTTTTTCTAACTCTTCTTTGTCCCTTGTTATAATAGCAATACTTTCTAAGCCTTCATTTGAAAATTCTTTTAAAGACTCAATAATGCTTTCTGAAAGTTCCTCATTATTATGGAATTCAATTTCCTCAACTGGTTTACCATGTCTAACTATAGGAATTATTCTATCTTCATCAAGATATTTATTTGCATATTCCATTATTTCATAAGTACTTCTATAACTTTTATTTAGGTTATAAATCTCTGGATTTACATCATCAAATATTTTTTCTAGTTCCATCATAGGAGCTAAGTCTGAATATTTAATAAGTCTTTGATTTACGTCTCCCACAACAGTAAAATACTTAGTTCCTGTTAATTCTCTTACAACTTTAAATTGAAGTGGTGAATAATCTTGAGCTTCATCTATAACCACATGTCTATAATCTTTTGTTGCTTTTTTACCTTCTAATTTTATCGCTAAGTATAATATTGGTGCTAAATCATTTATTGTATATTCTTTTTTATTTCCATTGAATCTGTCATAGATATCTAAAACATCTTCTCTTGAAATCCAACTATCTAACTTAGCTCTTGAATCCATTACTTCCTTAACAATCTCTCTTATTCTTAATTTTCTTCTAAATTCTAAGTTATTTTCTTCAATTAAAAGTTCCTCAGGAGTTAATTTTTCCTTTTCTTTTCTTAATTCTTCATTAAGCTCCCAAACTTTTTCGTCTCTCTTATCCTTTATCTTAGATAATATTATTCTCTTAATTTTTTCACTTCTTCTAAATAAAGGCATATACTCATAATGTTTATTAAGCATTTCTTCTATTTCTTCTTTTGAAATAACTAAATCACCAAAGTATTTTACATCTTCAATATGGAAATAATTTTTATCCATTTCTTTTACTAAGTTATCTAAATCTTTGATTATCTCATATGAGTTTTTATATTTAGCATCTTCTATAAACTCTTTATCCTTTGAAAGTATTTTTTCTAAATACTTATCAAAACTCATTATGTATAATTCACTATCCATTTCTTTTAAAGCAAAACTAGCAAAAGTCTCCTGTTTTACTCCTACTTCCCCAAGACTAGGTAATACTTGTGAAATATACTCCATAAATATACCATTTGGTCCTAAGATAAGAACTTTATCTTCTAATTCTTTTCTATAGTTATATAAAAGGTATGCCACTCTATGAAGTGCTATTGTAGTTTTACCACTACCTGCTACTCCATTTACAACTATATTAGAAGTTCTCTCTTTTCTTATTATTTCATCTTGCTCTTGTTGAATTGTCATTATTACATCTTTAAGCTTATCAGAACTATTATTACTTAGAACCATTTGTAAAATATCATCTTTTACATCTATGGCTGAATCAAAAACTCCCTTTAATTCTCCTTTTTTAACTATAATCTGTCTTCTACCTTCTATATCACATTTTATAGGTCCATCTGGTGATGTATAACTTGCTTCCCCTAAACTACCATGATAAAAAAGTGAAGCCACAGGGGCTCTCCAATCTACTATTACAGGCTCATAGCTTCCCTCTGGAGTTACTCCAAATCTACCAACATATAAAGTATCCTTTTGATCAAACTCTAAATCATTAAAAGTAACTCTTCCAAAGTAAGGTGATTCCTTTAAGATTGTTAATTCCTTTAATTTTTTATCTATTGTAGTAAAGGCTTGTTCTTTTACATATCTTTCATGGTCAAAGTACTCTATTAATTTATCTTCATCATCTTTATATTCTTCAACTGCATTTTTTCTATAATCTAATATATATTGTGTTACAAATTTTCTTTTATTTATATATGAAAGCATTTCTTCATTTAATATATTAGAAACTTCCTCTAATTTTTTCTCTTCAACTAAAAATTCTATATCTTTTTTATCAGTCATTAGAATCTTCCTTTCTTACTTTCTCTATTACATTATACCCAATTATAACATTAACTTTCCTCTCAATAAAAATACAAATGAAAAGTCAAAAAGTGCATGAAGCATTTTTAACTTCATGCACATTTTATCATCTTATAAAATTATAGTGTATATTATTTTAAACTAACACTAAAAGTGAAATAGAAAAGCTCTTTTATATTTCTATATTTTTATGCACCTTATTTCTATTCACCGTCAACTTTATTATTTGTAGAGCTATCATCTTTTTTTTCTTCTGTAGCTCCATCATTAACATTAGATTTAACTTCCTCATTTTCTTTAGATGAATCTAAATCATCATTGTTAGCTTCATTATTAGCTCTTGCTAATCTTGCAGCCTCTTCTTGAGCTTCGATCATAGCTTTTAATTCAGCTTGTTTTCTTTGCTCTTCTTCTAATCTTAATGCTTCTTCTCTAGCTTTTTTAATTGCTTCTTCTTTTTCTTTTCTCTTAGCTAAAGCTTGCTCTCTTAGACTTTGAATTTCCTTTTTAGCCTTTTCATCAGCTTCTCTCTTTTCTGGATATTTACCATAAACTATTTCCATGAATTCGTCACCCATGATAGTTTCTTTATCTAAAAGAACACCTGTTATCTCATCTAATAACTCTCTATTTTCAATTAAAATCTTAATTGATTTTTCATGAGCTTTTTTAATAACTTGTAAAACTTCTTCATCAGCTATGGCAGCAGTAGTTTCTGAACAGTTTCTAACTGGTCTTCCATCTAAGTATCTATTACTCATAGCTTCTAAAGCCATCATATCAAATCTCTCACTCATACCATAAATAGTTATCATATTTCTAGCTGATTGAGTAGCTCTTTCAATATCATTTGATGCACCAGTAGTTATACTATTAAATACTACTTCCTCTGCTGCTCTACCACCAAGCATAACTGATATTTGATCTATCATTTCTTCCTTAGATACTAAGTATTTTTCTTCCTCTGGAAGTTGCATTGTGTATCCTAAAGCTCCCATTGTTCTAGGAACTATTGTTATTTTATGAACTGGATCAGTATTATTTAATAAAGCTGCAACTAATGCGTGACCTACTTCATGATATGCAACTATTTTCTTTTCTTTTGGTGAAAGTATTCTATCTCTCTTTTCTTGACCTGCTATTATAACTTCAACAGCTTCGTCTAAGTCTTCTTGAATTACAAATTTTCTACCATGTTTTACAGCTCTTAAAGCAGCCTCATTAACTATGTTTGCTAAGTCTGCCCCAACAGCACCTGGAGTAGATTTTGCTATTTCTTCTAAAGATACATCATCTGATAATTTAACGTCTCTAGAGTGAACCTTTAATATTTCCTCTCTACCTATTAAATCTGGTCTATCAACAATTATTCTTCTATCAAATCTACCTGGTCTTAATAAAGCTTTATCTAAAACCTCTGGTCTATTTGTAGCTGCTAAAATAACAACCCCTTTTGAAGAATCGAAACCATCCATCTCAGTTAATAATTGGTTAAGAGTTTGTTCTCTTTCATCATTTCCTTGAATAGCACCATCTCTACTCTTACCAATAGCATCAATCTCATCTATGAAAACTATACATGGAGCTTTTTCTTCTGCTTGCTTAAATAAATCTCTTACTCTCGCTGCCCCCATACCTACAAACATCTCAACGAAGTCTGAACCTGACATTGAGAAAAATGGTACTTTTGCTTCCCCTGCAACAGCCTTAGCAAGTAAAGTTTTACCTGTTCCTGGAGGCCCTACTAATAAAGCGCCCTTTGGAAGCTTAGCTCCTATTTCTACATATTTTCTTGTATCATGTAAAAAGTCTACAATTTCTACTAATGACTCTTTAGCTTCATCTTGACCAGCAACATCTTTAAATGTTATTCCAGTCTCATTTTCAGCGTAAAGCTTAGCATTATTTTTACCAAATGACATTACTCCGCCACCCATTTTATTATTCATTTTAGAGAACATCATTCTACCAACAAAGAATATAAGTATTAATGGGAAAACCCATGACATTAATAAACCTAAAAGTTGATAGTTTTCTGGTTTAGTTACATTGAATCCTACCCCAGCTGCAGTCAAATCTTTAATTAAATCTGGTTGAGTAATACCAGCAACTGCTGGATTAGTTGTATATAAGATTTTTCCTTTTAAATTACTACTATCTGAAGGTGTTATCTCAATTTGATTTCCTGAAAAGTTTACTGATTTAACTTCTTTTTTATCTAACATTTGCATGAAAGTACTATAATCTACTTTTTCATATAGCATTTCATCTTTAACCATATTAAAGGTTAATAATATACCAAACGCTATAATACTATATATGACAATATATTTAAGCATTTTTTTATCTTTAAACATACATCATTCCTCCTTCTCTAACGTTTATTTTACAAATCCTATTCTATCAAAAGGATATACTGTTAACTGTGCCTTTGCTTCTATGTCTTTTCCATCTATATAAGGATTGCTCCAATACCTAGCATCATCACTATTATTTCTATTGTCACCTAACATTAAAAACTTTCCACTTGGCACATCAAAAGACATATCAGTTTTTCCACCTTGATATTTTACATAGTCTTCTTCAAGTTTATTTCCATTTATATAAACTGAACCATCACTTTTTATTTCAACATGCTCACCTGGTAATCCAATGACACGTTTTAAAAGTGGTTCTTTTAATTCATCAGAATTAAAAACGACTATATCTCCTCTTTTAATATTATTAGGATTATATATTCTGGTAACAAATAATTGATCACCAATCTCTACTGTAGGCATCATTGATCCTGTAGGAACTTTTATCTTATACAATAAAAACTGATGAATCAAAGCAGCTAATAGTAAAGCTGCTAAAATTGGTATAATCCAATCTAAAAAGAATGATTTCTTCTTTGTATCACTAGAACCCATTACTATTCCCACATACCTTTCATCAAATCTTCTATTTCTTTTCTTCTTTTTTCTGTAAGCGCTTTATCCAAGCAAAACTTACCTTCTTTGCCTTTAACTAAAACATCCCCCTCTTTTACGTCACCTATTACGTCATCTTTTTTTAATTCTAAAATATTTTCTTTTTCATCTTCACATACAATAAAATATCCTTCTATTCTATCTACTATTATTTTTTTCATTTTATACTCCTTGCTCCGAATATTAGTATGAGGATTCTTTAAACTCAATTTAAAATTATTCCTCAATAATTTTAGAATTTTTTACCTTTAATAATCTTAAAGTATCAAGTATAAGTATATCATAAATTACCATAACTTTGTAAACTTTAATTCATACTTTTCCCCTCAAGTTTCATAAATATTTCAATATTATTTTATCAATTTATTGTGTCTTTTTTATGTCTTTCCTTATTAAATATTTTCAACTTTTAAATGGTAATATTTTAAATACTCTATGTATTAAATAACTTTTGATTCTTAATTGTATTAAATAAATTTATATAATTCTAAAAAAATTTTATTCTACTATATTAATTATTATCCTTCACTTTTTATTATATACTTTAATACATTATTCTAAATACTTTTAATAAAAAAAGTTGTATAGTTTTTTTACCATACAACTTTATATATTAATTAAAAACATTCATTTCTAAGCAAATCTTCATAAGTCTCTCTTTTACACATAACTTTTGAAATTCCATTGCTTACACTTACAACTGCAGCCTTAGGGATTCTATTATAATTATTAGCCATTGAATGTCCATATGCTCCAGTGGACATAATTGCTAATATATCTCCAGTTTCCATTCTAGGCATTTCTATGGAATTTAAAAGCACATCCCCTGATTCACAGCATTTACCCGCTACAGTAACTATCTCTTTAGAATTATCAAAAACTCTGTTAGCTATTAATGACTCATAATTTGCACTGTATAAGGCTGGTCTTATATTATCACTCATTCCCCCATCTACACTTACATATTTTCTTATATTAGGAATTTCTTTTATAGCTCCTACAGTATAAAGAGTTAATCCTGCATTACCCACAATACTTCTTCCTGGCTCTATACTTAATATAGGAACATTCATATTTAATTTTCTGCATATTTCATCAGCTTTATTTATTATAACTGAACAATATTCTTCTATTTCTTTTGGCTTATCCCCTTCAGTATAATATATACCAAATCCTCCACCCAAGTCTAATTCTTTAATTTCATATCCTAATGTTTCTTTTATATCGTTTATAAGATTTAGCATAATTTCTGTTGTATCTTCAAAAGGTTCTAAGTCAAATATTTGAGAACCTATATGACAATGCAATCCATTAAGTTCTATATACTCTAATTCCATTGATCTTTTAACAACATCATAAACTGTATCACCAATTACAGGGAATCCAAATTTTGAATCTAATTGACCTGTTTTTATATATTCATGGGTATGGGCCTCTACTCCAGGAGTTATTCTTAAATAAACTTTTTGAACTCTTCCATATTCTTGAGCTATAGAATTAAGAACTTCTAGTTCATGAATATTATCAACTATAAATCTTCCAATTCCTAATCGTACTCCTAAATCTATTTCATAATCAGATTTATTATTACCATGGAAATATATTCTTTCTAATGGGAAACCTGCTTTATAAGCAGTATAAAGCTCTCCACCTGAAACAACATCTAAATATAAATTTTCTTCATTAACTAAATTGCACATGGACATATTTATAAACGCCTTTCCTGCATAGGTAACTCTGTTTCCTCTTTCTTCACACTTCATAGCATTATAGTATCTTCTACAATTGCTTCTCACTAATTCTTCATCAATAACATATAAAGGAGTTCCATATTCCTTGCTTAAAGCACTTGCTTTTAATCCTCCAACATATAATTCATTTCCTTCTACTTTCATTGATCCAAATAATTTCATATCTTTTCCCTCCACAAACTTTTTTAGTGGCAGAGTATAAAAGTATGCAAAGCTACCGACTTTTTGGCATTTAATTCCAATAAATAAAAACAGCAAAGGAACACCTTTGCTGCCTTAATCGCAACTTAGCGTACCTTGTAGCACTCCACTTTTTTCAAAGTGACAGTTATATGCATATTATACATATACCCAGAAATATTAATCACCATTAATATCTCTTCGGCCATAATCCCTTTCATCATACATAAAACACTCGTCAGCTACTTATGACTACTCTTAATTACGGCACCTCTACTTTGGTCCTATTTTCAAATTATTTATGCTTTTATTATATTAATTATTGTTTATAATGTTACTAAAAAATCTCAACTAATGCAATATTATAAATTAAAATTATTAATAAAAAAATTTACACATTACAATTATTTCCTTCACATCTAAATGCATTAGTACCTTCATAACCTATTTCCTTTAAAACTTTTTTTACCACTCTTTTTCCTATGCTATCCTCATTTAATTCACAAAGAGCATCCTCTATATTATACCAAGCAGCTCCCTCTACCTCAGTTGATTTCTCTATCTCTCCTGATTCATAATATGCTAAATAAGTTAGCATAAGCAATTCTTTTCCTTGTACAAAATCACTACCTAAATATTTTATATCTTTAACTGTTATTCCTGTTTCTTCTTTTACCTCTCTATAAACAGTTTCCTCTGCACATTCATCTACACCTACATATCCAGATATAAGAACTTTAGAATTTTCATATATATAACTTTGTTTTAAAAGAATTATTTCATCACCTTTTATTACAGCAACAACAATACAAGGCTTAGGTAAATCAAAAAACATCATATCATGTTTACTACAATAAGGTATCATTCCCTCATCCCAGCTATTCTTTAACTCTAATTTTTCACCACATAACGGACAATATTTAAATTTCATAATTAATTTCTTTAGTAAAGCAAATATATTACCTTCTATAATTTTTTATTATTTCAATTAAATCTAATTCTAAAGTAAAGCAAATATCTTTTCTTCCGTAATTTCTTAAAATCACCATCTATAACTTATAAAAATTCCCTATTTTAACTAAGAATAGTAATATATAAATTAAGCTAACTAAAGTTCACCACCTTTCATATTCTCAAATACTTATCATATCTTTTATATAAACTCAACTTTAAATACTAAATCCCCTAACATTAAACTTAATATTTTGTGTTTTATATTTCACATATATTTATATTTTTAATTCTATAAACTAAACTTATGATAATAGATGCCTTAACTTATGCTATTTCAGCTCCTACTTTCCAATTCTATAAATTAAACTTATAAAACTATTTCTACAGGATTAAGCAACTCAATTTCCTCTTCAGTAACTTTGCAATTATATGCAAAGATATCTACTCCTTCTTTTTTAGCTAATCTCAATGCTTCGCCAAACTTAGGATCTGTTTCATCATTAGGATAAAACTTATTTACATTATCTATCTGTATTAAAAAAATTATTCCTGCACCCATTCCTAATTTTTTAATTTCAATCAGTTCTAATATGTGTTTCTTTCCTCTTTCAGTTGGGGCGTCTGGAAATCTAGTTTCTCCATTTTCCTCTAAAGTTACACCTTTTACTTCTAAAAAATATGTATTTTCATTATCATCTTGTAATTTAAAATCAAATCTAGAATTTCCAAAAGTTTTTTCTCGACTTATATTATTAAATTTTACTAACTTTTCTATCTTTTTATTTCTTAATGCCTCTTCTACAACTTTATTAGGAATCTGAGAATCTATATTTATTAAAACCTCTCCCTTATAAGCTGCAATTAAATCATAAGGAGTTTTTCTATTTGGAGTAGTTCCTTTTCTTAAAAGAACTGTACATCCTTCTTTTAAAATCTCTCTACACCTTCCAGTGTTAGGAACATGAACTAATAACTCCTCATCATCTAAAATTACATAAGCTTGAAATCTATTTGGTCTTCTTAAAAAAATAGCTTTTCTGATAACACTATTGTACTTCATCTATAGTAACCTCTTCATATATTATTTAACTTTTAATTTTAGTTATAAATTAATAATTTTTTTATTCCTTATCTATGTTAATTAAAAACATGAGTCTTTTTCAGTTAATAAAAAAACATAAACATTTCCCTTTTATGAATTAATAAAATATCTTTTTTTCTACATTCCTTGTTATTATATTCTACATAAAAATACTTTTATTAACAAGGTTGAAATGAAGAAGATATGTAATTTGATTCTCTTAGCTCCATTTAAAAACATTATTTTGTTTCTCAAATTGACTGAGAACTTATTTTTATTTGAACAAAAAGATTTTTTCTTATATGTCTAAAACTTATTTAAACACACTGTCATAGACAGTTATTTTCATCAAACAAAAAATTTTATAAATAAAAAACTCGATAAGCATTGCTTATCGAGTTAATGGTGACCCCTAGGGGAATCGAACCCCTGTTACCACCGTGAAAGGGTGGTGTCTTAACCGCTTGACCAAGGGGCCAAACTAACCTGGCGACCACCTACTCTCCCACACAGTCTCCCGTGCAGTACCATCGGCTTCTAAAGGCTTAACCGTCGTGTTCGGAATGGGAACGGGTGTTACCCTAAAGAACATCATCACCAGATGTTTGAAAGTTTTTRTTCTTTCAAAATTGCACATATTTAATTTACTATATTTGGTCAAGCCCTCGATCTATTAGTATCGGTCAGCTGAACATGTTACCATGCTTACACCCCCGACCTATCAACCTTGTGTTCTTCAAGGGATCTTACTAGCTTACGCTATGGGA